>NZ_JANEYT010000001.1 GCF_024357955.1 Photobacterium pectinilyticum | reverse complement strand
TGAGCCGGATATCGACTCTCTACTTCCTTGGAACTTCTCTCATTAATAATCGCCCCGTGGAATCATGGGGCGGATACGGTGGTGCAGCGAAATCTTTTGGCGCTTAACTCTTTTAAAATAAAATGCATCCTTTTGAACGCCCATACGTGTTGTAAATAGATATACATTTAAAGGGCACATCAATGTTGGATGTATTTACTCATTTTGCCGATTGGTTGAGCTACTCAATCATGGGGCTAGCACCTGATACTTCGGTAGGTATCGGGGTTCATTTCTTTATTGAAGATACCAGTAAAATTCTCGTGTTATTGATTGTTCTTATTTATGTTATTTCGTATCTAAGGGCGAGCTTGAACGTTGAGAAAGTTCGTGATTACTTGAGTGTCAAGAATCGTGGTGTTGGTTACGTTTTAGGATCCATGTTTGGAGCGATTACACCATTTTGTTCTTGTAGCTCTATTCCTTTATTCATGGGCTTTGTCACTGCCCGTATTCCCATCGGTATTACCGTTGCTTTCTTGATCACTTCACCATTAATTAATGAGGTTGTGGTGATCATGCTTGGCAGCATTTTGGGGCTGAAATTCACAGTGATGTACATCATTATTGGTATGCTTTTGGGCATTTTGGCTGGCGTCATTGTGGATTTATTCAAAGCTCACCGTTGGCTGCAGCCGTTTCTTGCCAAAGCTTATCTCGAAGATGAGATGAGCGATATCCAATCTAATTGTAATCAAGTTGCTAGCCCCACGGCTCCAGCACTGACACATCACCAGCGCCATGCCTTTTCAGTGAATGAAACGAGCACCATTGTTAAACGTATTTGGAAGTGGGTAATTATTGGCGTTGGGATTGGTGCGTTTATTCATGGTTTTGTACCGGCGCAATGGTTTGAGCAGAACTTGTCGGATGGTCAATGGTGGACCGTACCTATGGCCACCTTAAGTGCGATTCCAATCTACACCAATGCTTCTGGGGTGGTGCCAATTATGGCTTCTCTCATTCAAAAAGGTATGCCTTTAGGGACGACCTTAGCGTTCTGCATGGGAGCCGTGGCAGTGAGTCTGCCTGAATTTATGATGCTCAAGCAGGTGATGCAATATCGCTTACTCGGCTTAATTGCCGGTTACTTATTTGTTGCTATCTCTGTTGTGGGGTGGCTGTTTAATTCTTATCACTGATTCTATTCGTGGAGATGAAGATGAAAACAATTCAAGTATATGGTCCAGGGTGTAATAACTGTGCGGTCACTGCGGAACGTTTTGCTAAGGTGGCAAAAGATCTCGGCCAAGATGTTGTGGTTGAGAAGATCTCGAGTTTAGAAGACATCATGAAAGCCGGGGTAATGAGTACCCCGGGAGTCGGAGTGAACGGTATAATTCAACATACAGGGTCTGTACCAACGGAAGAACAAGTACGTGCTATGCTTGCATAGCTTTATTGAGGTGCGGCCCGCGTTGTTCACTATAGTGGGCAGCACTCTTGTCTTTTTTGAAGGGTAAGATGATGAAGTGCTTAATGAAAGCATGGGATGAAACAGAGGCGATCTTGTACAGCTGGTTGTTGAAGCAAACAAACAGCCAGCATGAAACAGAAGATATTATTCAAGAGGTGTTTCTTAAAGCAATGAGTAACAGCAAGCGGTTTTGTTCATTAACGGATGGCAAAGCTTGGCTGTTTAAGATGACTAAGAATCACTTTATTGATCGGTTGCGTAAAAGGATAGCGTTGGAAGATATAGGCGAGCACCAGGCCGCCGAAACGTCATTACCGGTAATGACTCAATTACAAACGTGTTTGCCGCGCATTTTGCCCAAACTATCGGATAACGATCGACATATAATCGAAATGTGCGACCTGAATGGCCTCACCCAAGTTGAGTACGCCAATGCGCATGGCCTGACGTTGCCAGCAACAAAAGCGCGACTTCGCCGCGCTCGTATAGAGTTAAAACTGAGGCTCGTGAAAGAGTGTCAGGTTAAGCAGGATACATCTGGTGTTTGTTGTTTCAAACGCGTTCAATGAATCTCGTCCGCTAGCGAACCAAGGACACCTAATCCGCTATCTACTCAATTAGAAAATCACTAACTTTAAAGTGTCCTGAGGTGTGCCAGCGTGAACAGCTCTAGTACGTTTATGTCCCAAAAACTTTAGTTAATCTTATCAGTAGTGATAAGCAGGCAACACAGATGGTGGACCTGTGATAGATGATTACTTGAGCTCACTAAACGGTGTTCCTGCTGGATTGTTATACAGAGTGCGAATTAACTGTTGTGCTGGTCCAGAAAACTCGGTCAACCACCAATCTCCAACGAGAAACTCTCTTGGTAAACCTAGGCTACGTAGCAACTCATTTGCGATCACCTCCGGTGTGAGGTTAGCTTGGTTGCATCTTGGATGCCCCACATGCACCCAAATAACCTGATCCTCTTGATAATAATGGGTGTCAGGCGCGAAATAGGTCAGAAGCTGGCTTGAAAAAGGCTGGTTCGAGGTACCGACACAATAATCATTTTGCCCCTCACTGAGCAATGAGAACTGAGTATCATGACCAATCACCACGCCAAAGTCGATTTCATGCGTGGCGTAAAAATGCTCATCAAATTGGTTGTTGGAAATGTTCAATACGTCGTCACGATAGTCACTCAATGGGTGATAGAGGACTTGCGGCACGCTAAACACCTTAAACCCAATAGCCGAATGAATTAAATCAATCGCTTCGCTTACATTGGCAGGTACCTTGCCCTCTGTTTGCGATACAAAGTAAAGTGGTACGGGGTGTTCGGTGTTCCAGCGTACGGTGGCTTTATTTTGCAGGTAGCCATGAATGGAAACACCATTGCGAAACTCAATGATTTCGGTGATCTCCTTGGTATTCAGTCGCCAAGATTTATCTTCATCCTTGTCATCGAAACACCCAGTGAGCAGTATCAAGCAGGAGGCGAGTAATGCTTTTTTCATGTGATTAGTTTTCAAAAATGATTTTAGAACCAAATGGTATTCCATCGGTTTTGTCAGTGAAGATATTGACCATGTGCAGTCTTCCGCGTTCAGTCTGAACGGTCGCGACAAGCGAGTTTGTCCAACTTCCTAAAGAGATAATAAGAGATTTACCATCTTGACTAATCTCTGCTCTCATATTTGAGCTGCTTGAATCTAAGTGGTAGTCGATAACTCTGTCACTACCAGTCAATACAATTGCTACCTGCCCATTTTGTTGAACGGTGGTTTCGACCATCCCATTATGTCCACGCTCTGCGTCAATCACTAGTGGGCCAACGTAGGAGCCAACACAACCATTTGCTAATACTTGACCGGTGAACATCGTTGCCGCAATGACCGAAGCAACTAATACGTTTTTCATTTTTATTCTCGATTGTTAAAGGGGAGGGAGCATAGCATTTACTGAGTAACAACCTAATAAATCAAAGTGTTAATTTGTATTTCAATGTTTAGTTGCATGTTCCTGAGTATTGTCCCACTGATTCCGGGATTATCCGGCCATTTTTACCTAACTCGGGAAGCTATGATCGTAATCGCCGGAATCCCTGCTTTTTCTCTTTTAAATCAATGGCTCAGTATCCTTGCTATACATCAGATGGTTGTAAGGAAGTGACAATGCGAAAAATGAGAATACCGGTGACCAAAATTAAAGAGGTGTTACGCCTGAAATTCGATTTATTCATGGCGT
Organism: Photobacterium pectinilyticum; assembly: GCF_024357955.1. Taxonomy (GTDB): domain Bacteria; phylum Pseudomonadota; class Gammaproteobacteria; order Enterobacterales; family Vibrionaceae; genus Photobacterium; species Photobacterium pectinilyticum. The sequence goes on along the minus strand of NZ_JANEYT010000001.1, from coordinate 218,458 downwards.
TAATCTGGAGCAAGCCACACAAGGATAATTCCAGTTAAGGTAAACGATGCAAGCAACTTAATGTCCAGGTTCTGATAATTGTTATATACCTCAAGAACACACATAGCGAGCAGATAGGCTCCCATAATGCGCATGGCACCACCGATAACAAACCTAACTATGGAAAAGGTACCGCCTACAGCAGATCTAATTATGGAAAGAGGTGTGTTACGCATGATAATCCTTCTGTATTGCTAGAATATGAAATGAGGGAGTAAACTTATATTGAACTCACAACCTGTATAAGTCATTGTATAATATGTGTTTTAATTTAACTTTCGTTAGAGTTAGCAAACTAACTAACACATTATGTCCAAAACTATGTAACAGTAGCCGAACTACAACTTTCGGTCGCTTAACCTAGTGCCATACATAAAAGACAATCGAGAGATGTTGTTAACTAACAACACGAACTATTGAAAACCGTCCAGCGATGAAGTTATTTATTGCAAGGCTATGTGAAATTATGTTGCAAATAGTCCTTTAACTCAATGATTTTATACACTTATCAGGCTGGTATTTTTCGTATTTCTCTTAATGCCATGCATCATTGCCATGATAGCATGCATAAGCTATTTTGTTGTGGCTTAACAACAAAACGGGTGAGGTACATCATGTGCCATTGTCAGCTAAAACATTCCTGAGGAAAGGATCTTTTTAAGCTCGTCAGTGCAAAAATGAATCGGGTAATGGCAGTCGAGCCATACTCAACCAGAATGGTTAAAATGATCTTATTTTCATTAAAATAAGATCATAAATGATGGGGCAGGGTAGACGACGAGTTAGTCTTTAATAAGTTTATTGATTAGCTTGTTCGATCATGTAATTAATTTCTTGAGCAGTGAGGGCTCGATCATAAACGCGAAATTCATCTATTGCCCCTTTAAAACCAAGTCGTGCTGTACCTTCATCCATATCATAGTTGAAAGCTCCGATGTATAGATCCGCTGATTGTATAAGAGACGTGCCCGAGACTTCTTCATCTAGCCATGGTTCGCTGTTGCCATTGTGATATACGGTTACATATTCATCGGACTGAACTAAAGCGAAATGATTCCATTCGCCGTCATTTGGTAACGATCCAGAGTCATTAAAATTAATGGTGTACGCGTCTTTTTGATAACTTGTGAGGTTACCCCCCTTTAAACGCAGGATATACCCATAGCTATTTAATTGCTCTTCTCTATCTAGCGTAATAATGTATTGTTCTTTATCATCTTTTCCATCACCATTGAAATTTATGTCATCAAATCGGTACCAAAAAGAAATGGTTTTATTGCCTGTTGAGTAAATGTCTTTAGTGTCCTCATCTTCCCAACTCACCATTCTCAGTACACTGTTGCCATCAAGAAGAGCTGACTGAGAGTTAGCGATCCCCTCACTGGCAGAAGGTGTACCGACTAACCAGTCATAGCTTGTTATGTCACCTTCGAAATCTTGATGAAAAATCAGACCATAGTTTAGGTCATAGTCGGGAGTATCTGGTATCTCTGGTGTGTCAGGAGTTAATGGGTCATTGGAAGATACAAGATTACAGCCCACAAGTAGCAACGTTGAAAGAATACACAAAGGTACGGTACGCTTAAGCATAAATAAATCCTATTAAATATAATTGCGTAATGTAATCAAATGATGACTTTAATACGTATGTATCTGAGGGACTTACTGAAATACCATCATTTCAGTAAGTCTTAATAATTACTCCGTTACAGTAAGAGTCGCCCAGATAGCATGGTGGTCTGATAGTGCCGTGTGGATGCTTGTATACATAATGCCACCGTCGATAGCTTTCATTTTTCCATTATTACGATAAAAAATGTGGTCAATGATGCCATGACGATTTTCTATTTCTCTCGAAACGACAGATGTAGCAGTGCGAAAATCGATGTCTAAATCTTGCCATGTGGCTTTGTATCCAGCGGTTTCTACATAATTTAATTCATGTGAGCCAAGGTTGTTGTTGAAGTCTCCTGCAACCAGGACGAAATCGGCAGGGTCGTTTTTGAGTGACTCATTAATCAGTTGAGTCGTGTGACCTTCACCGGATGATTGCGCAACATGTAAAGAATAAATCGCAACGCTGTTTCCATTTATTTTTGTCTCAGAACGCACTGCCGAGGCTGGATTCCATCTGCCAGGAGCATCTAACAAAATTTCACTTGAGTTTGAAAGAGGAGTACGACTTAAAATAGATTTGTATTTATTTCGGTGGTGAGCAGAAGAGATCTCCCCCACATAGGCATATTTCATTCCTACAATGTCACCCACACGTTCAGTCCAACCCCTGTTGGGAACTTCACTAAAGGTGATAATGTCAGCATTATGCGCTTTTAAGTACTCACCCATTTGTTCAGGCGTTGATTTTGCGCCAAATTCAACGTTGTAAGATATGATTTTAATTTCTTCTTTTTTCATTGTGTTAGCGAATCCAAGCGATGAAAATAAAGCCAGTAACAGGCCTAAAGGTATTAGTGTTTTCATTATAGGTTTATCCATTAAAAGTCATAGCGCAAGCCAAGACGAACTCCATCGTCGTTGGCATCACTGAAGTCAAACTGATAGCCACCGTACGCACGAACTTTTCCAATGCGGTATTCTATTTCGCTGGCGAGCCACTCGAGTTGATTTTCAGCAGGACCGTATTTTTCTGCTTCATCTAATTTGTTGTAGATCAGCGCTAAAGTAACACGGCTGTCACTTAAATTGAGCCGATACCGGGCAGCAACTTCTAATCCGCCCTTATCTGTATCATTGTGATCTTTACCACCCGTATAAAGAGCACCAACTTCGTAAGACTCTACATCATAATTTACACCAGCTGAATACTGGTAAATGCTGTCGCCTTGCCACTCACCGGAGAGAAAATTCGCGCCGAATTTCAAACCAAGCGGATGAGTATAAATAGTGGTAGCACTGTAGGTGTTACTGTTCGCGTGTTCATTCACAGTGTAATCGGCGTAAATATCAAAACGACCTAACTCAGCATGAACAAAGCTGTTTCTGTCAAGACGGTCAGATGCTCCATGTACTAGGTATACAGCGTCATTACCGGCAAAAGATGAACCATAATAAGTGAATCTGCTCAGCTTTTTTAATGCCGTTTCTTGTTTGCCGAAGGAAACCGAACCAAGCTGATCCCGTTTTATGCCAACATAAGTTTGACGAACCCGTGAGCTGTCATTTTTGGCATGCATTTCAAATTCATAGCTACCAAAAGCCCGGGTTTGATAATCGATGAAATGCTCACCGAGCACCCTTAGTCTCAGGCGAGTTGAGTCTCTCCAGGAAGAGTAAACTTCTTGCTTAGAGTTATCGTATTTTGAACTGTCTCTGGATGTCATGATGGTTTCTGCACGGCCACCTAACCATAAACGAGAAGAATCGTTACTGTGAACCCACGCTGCATTTGCAACACTTGATACTAAACACAATGAGCACACCGCTATTTTTTTTATCATCTTGTAAATTGCCTAATCCATTAATTTCATTAAGTTTTGTATTGGAAGAAGTGACTCTCTTTCGACAGGACACGCATTATGGGAGCTGTATGTGACAATATAATTACTTTACGTAAATTAAGTTAATTGTGCTTTATTGCTGATAAATGGTTTGCAGGAACAATAAATTGATTAGAATTAGCGAAAAACATGGAAGGTACAGAACTTGAAATCAAACCTTAGTGATAATGAAAAAGTGCTATTGAGGCTAATTGCTTTGCATCAGCCTGTTTCACGTATTGAACTAACAAAACCTTCAGGATTGACCGCTGCGTCAGTCACCAGAATTGTCAAAGGGCTAATTAATGATGGCTTTATTTCAGAAACCGGCAGAGTTTACGGCTCAAGAGGGCAGCCATCAATTTTGTTAACTTTAAATCCAATGGGCGCCTATTCTTTTGGTGTTCAATTTTCACAAAATCAGGTCACGTTAATGATGACGAATTTGGTTGGTGAAGAGGTTGGATTTGAGACGCTTCCAATCCCCGAAGCATCGGTCACTAGTATCTGTGATACGGTTAACGAGCTTACGAATAAACTCATTGAAGCCGCAGGCTGCGACGGTGACGATATACTAGGATACGGGATTGCCGTGCCGGGTAATTTTTCAACAAAACCACGACGATTACTTCAACATGAATTATTTCCTCTGCTTGTGAATTGCGATATCGATACTGAATTTGCAGAGAGACTAAATTACCCGTGTTGGATAGAAAATGACGCAACCAGTGCTGCTATAGGGGTGAAGCAAGCTCACCCTAGCTGGCAGGATTTTTGTCTTTTGCATGTTGGATATGGACTGGGTGGCGGAATTTTCATTGATGGCAATCTTTATACTGGTAAACACGGAAACGCTGGCCAGTTTGGTGCGTTATTTCCTTATGACAAAGACCGACCGACGGGTCAAGACTTGTTCCGGCACCTGCAAGAAAATGAGATAGATGTAAAAGACTTTTCTGAATTGGAGTCGTTTGGAGCGGATAACCTTGCTATTCATGTATGGATTGAACGCGCAGCCAAGCAATTAGGTGAAGCTATTTTAAATGTTGCCAGGATATTTGATACTACGCGAATTATTCTCGGGGGACTTCTTCCTGCTGAAATCACCACGATCCTGGCTCATAAAGCTGAAAAACATGCTCAAAAGCTAAGAACTACAGAAGCAAACTACTTTCCGGGGCCTTTGCCTACGATTTGTGTTGTCGGTTCGGAAATGGGAAAAATAGGGACAGCGTGGCTACCTATTCACCGTAATATATTCGCTTAACTTCCTTCATAACAAAGCCTTGCGTGTCTGGTGATATGCAGGGCTTTACTGTCTCAGTTAAATTACACCGTGTAATTTAGTTGTAATACAAACTCAATATACTCCCCGCAATTTCCAATTATGGGTAGGTAAAAATTATGGCAAGAACAAAATTTACATTTGCTGCATTAATGGCTTTTGCATCAACTCACGTACTGGCGGACTCTCTAATCATCTACTCTCCTCAAGCCGCCGGCGCTCGTGGTGACTTTATTGCCAAAGAGGCTTACCGGGCGCTAGGTATCGATCTGCGCTATCTGTCTGGAGGTGGTGGTGAATTGCATGATCGTCTGGTTGCAGAGCGAAATAACCGCCAAGCCGATGTCGTAATGGGGTTAACTCAGACAGGAATGTACTCATTAAAACAGCATGGCCTCTTAGATCAATACACTCCTTCATGGGAAGAAGGCCTACCAGAGGCATATAAAGATAAGGATGGTTACTTCCATATGTTCTGGCAAACCCCTGTTGTTATGGCATACAACAGCGAGCATATGACGGAAGAACAAGCACCTAAATCATGGCTTGATCTGGTTAATCCTGAGTACGCAGATAAATTCTCTATTGGTAATTTATCGGCTCAGACAACGCGGGTTTATTTGTCTGGCATGATCCATCAGTTTAAGACCGAAGAAGGCCAGATTGATGACAAAGCCTGGGATTATATGCGTGACCTGTTTGATAACGTTAATCCTATGTCAGAGGGCACTGAATATTGGAGACATGTGGCGACAGGGGAAACACCGATTGTTCTTAACTGGCTTGGTGGCGTGATGAGCAATGCCAACAGCAATCGCATTAAAATGAATTATGTTAACCCTATTGAAGGTACGCCTATCGTTGCTGAAGGTATCGGTATTGTAAAAGGTACGGATAATATCGAAACTGCACAGAGATTTATTGACTGGTTCGGTTCGCCAGAATTTATGGCTAAATATGCAAACCGCTTTAACCAAACCCCGGCTCATCCGGAGGCGATAAAGCGTTCAAACCGAAACATCCAAAAGTATGCAAACATGTTTGATGTGCAGAATATAGACTGGGAATTTGTCACTGAACACCAAAATACCTGGCTGGAAAATATTCAGCTAGACGTACTGTAACCCCTTTCTTTTTAGAAGCCCGGAACGGGCCCCTGCTCTGATTAAAATTATGATTGAACTACAAAATATTGGCGTCAAATACGGCGACAAAACCGTTATTGATAACCTGAACCTGACCATAAAAGAGAATGAGTTTTTTACTCTGCTAGGCGCATCTGGTTGTGGTAAATCAACCATTCTGAAATTACTTGCTGGCTTTCTTAATCCATCAAAGGGCAAGATCCTTGTTGATGGCAAGGATGTGACTAAGTTGTCTGTTGAGGAACGAGGCATTGGCATTGTTTTTCAGAACTATGCCCTGTTTCCGCACCTAACCGTTTTTGACAATGTTGCATTTGGGCTGAAAGTCAAAAAACTAAACAAGGTCGATATGGTTGAGCGTGTCAACCATATGCTTAAACTGGTGGGTATCGCCGAGCAAGCTAACAAAAAACCAACCGAGCTTTCCGGTGGACAACAGCAGCGCGTAGCCGTTGCCCGTTCATTGATTATGAGTCCGCGTATTCTGTTGATGGATGAACCTCTGTCTAATCTGGATGCTAAATTGCGTATTGTTATGCGCAACGAGATCAAGCGGTTACAAAAGGAGCTCGGTTTCACAACGATTTTTGTTACGCATGATCAGGAAGAAGCTATGTCAATGTCTGACCGTATTGCTCTTCTGAATGCTGGCAACATTGAGCAAGTGGGGGCACCTGAAGAGCTGTACGCTCAACCACAAACCGCTTTTGTGTGTGACTTTATCGGCGAGTCTCATGAGGTTACCCAGGAAATAAAAACACTCGCTAATATAGAAGAGCACCGGCAGATGTTCATTCGGCCTGAAAGGATTTCTGTGTATCACGACAGCATTCAGGCGAGTAATAGTCACCAATATTCATTTTTAGCGAAGGTGAATGATATTGTTTATAAAGGCATGACAACTGGTTATGAGATAAAAGTCGGTTTCAGCAATCTTTCGTGTGTTATCCCCAGCCATATGGCCGTAAAGATCAAGCCATTCGATATGGTTTATGCCGGGTTTGACCTTGAAGACATTATCGTAATAGGTGAGTCCAGATGATGTCAGACAAACAAGCCAGGAAACTGTCGTTGTGGCTTTTATCTGCCTGTATTGTATGGGTTCTTTCCGCATTGTTGATCTATCCGGTATATGAGATTTTTTCTACCTCTTTTTACAAAAATGGTGAATTCTCCACCAGTGCGTTAATGCGTCTCTGGAACTCTAAGCGGGTAAACGATAGTGTTATAAACACACTGCGAATTTCTCTTTACACCATCATTACGGTCAACATTGTCGGCATTTTTCAGGTGGCGGTGATCGACTTTTTCAAAGTTCGGGGGGCAACAATACTCAAGTTTGCCTTTATGACCCCTTTGATTTATTCATCGGTAGCCTTGGTGACCGGGTATAACTTCATCTATTCATCAACAGGTATTATCACCAAATTGCTCGTAGATGTATTCCCTGATATGAATCGTCACTGGTTCCGTGGGGAGTATGCCGTTTTATTCGTGCATACCTTCTCAATGACAACGATGCATATTCTGTTCTTGAGGGCTGCAATTAAGAAAATCGATTTCTCTGTAGTTCAGGCAGCGCGTAGTCTGGGGATGGGCGTTATCCCTACCTTTATTAAGATAGTATTACCAGTACTGAGTCCGACCTTATTTGCAGTAACATTGCTGACATTACTTAGTTCGCTGTCGTCTTTTGCTGCACCAGAGATCCTGGGGGGCAAGGATTTCCATATGGTGAACTCGATCATCTTGCTTCTGTCGCAAATCGGTCGTGCTGATATGGCGGCACTGTTAGCTTTGTTGCTTGGTCTGGTTTCACTTGTATTGCTGGTTTTGATGCGACGTATTGAGGATAAAGGGACTTATTACTCAATTTCAAAAACCACAGAGCGGCTACAGAAGGTAGAAATACCCTCCAAAATTGCCAATATCACGGTACACATCATCGCCTACACGTTGTTTATTGTATATATCGCACCGGTGGCGCTGGTGATTATTTTCTCCTTTGCACCAAGTGAAAGTATTCTGACAGAAACGTTCCCAACGAGGTTTACCCTTGAAAACTATAAAACGGTATTAAGTGGTGGACATGCGTTTAAGCCATTTTTGAACAGTGTTAACTTGAGCAGTATTTCGACGCTGGCTGGCCTTATTTTTGCTGTTATCTGCACGAACCTTATTCACAAATATAAAAACGTGTTCGCAAAAGGGCTGGAGTACATTCTGTACTTACCGTGGTTTATGCCATCAACCATGATTGCCATCGGTTTTATCGTTGCCTATGACGCACCTAAGGCTCTGATTTTCGGTAATGTTTTAGTTGGCTCATATTGGATACTGCCTATTGCTATGACCATCAGCGGCCTGCCGTTCATGGTAAGGATGCTGGGAGCGGGTTTACGTTCAATGGATCCGAATCTAGACGATGCGGCGAAGTCTTTGGGGGCATCACCACTGTATAGCTTCTTTAAGGTCACGCTACCACTGATGGCACCAGTTATCATTTTGGTTGGTGCGCTATCATTCAAGTCATCGCTGAGTGACTATAACCTCTCTGTTATGCTGTATAACGTTGATAACCTGCCATTGGGTATCGCGTTGATGAACGCCACGACGGCTGTCGGGGATGAACAAACTGCAATTTCACTCGTTTACATTGTATTGATGATGATTATTGCGTCGATTATTACATTCTTAGCCAACCATTACGGTATGGATAAAAACAAACATTGATTAATTAGCATGCATCAACAACGAATAGTAAAAATTGAAAAAATAGCAGCGGCGTTAGGCCAGTTTGCAATCGAGAAACAAAACCAACAACGTGTTGAAATTACGACTAAAAGTCTACGGGATTTTGCGTCGGAAGTTGATCTGGAGACTGAGGTCCTGGCGAGGCGTTTGATAGCTGATTCTTTTCCGGGAGAAGCCATTATTGGCGAAGAAAATGGCGGGGATGAGTGCAGTGCCTATTGGATCATCGATCCCATTGATGGCACTACAAATTACCTTCGCGGACACCCGTACTGGGCGGTATCCATTGCCTGGGTAGTGGATGGTGAGCCAGTTATTGGTGTGATTGCCATGCCGGGTCTGAATGAGACGCTTGTTGGTGGAGAGTCCATAGAGGTAAGACTTAATGGTGATATCGTCAATCGGGGTGAGACGATCCCACGGTTAGCAGCAGTAGGACGCAACGCTATTTGGCCTGAGACTGAAAGACAAGAAATGGAATCTCAGCTTGAGCATGAAGGATATACCCTGGTATCACTGGGGTGCTGTGCAGTCGAGTGTGCATTTACCGCCTTAGGTCGGTTAGACCGCTATGTGCAAAACCATATCAGTTTTTGGGACTGTGCCGCAGGTATTGCGATAGCCAAAGCCGCAGGCCTTACTCCTATGGTTAAGCGACATAAAATGGACTGTCGGGTATTCTCAATAAAATAGGCCTTTTATAGGGGCGGTTGCCCCTATTTTTATATCCCACCACGACAAAGAGCATTGAGTGGCGACGGGGACGATCTGGATTACCGCCGATAAATAAGCGGAAAAACCGTAGACATTAGCAATTGCCCACGATTTTCCAAGGACCCCCTTGATCAGGTTGGTTACCAGATGTCCACCACTTGGCTTCATACACGTTGCCATTGAAGGTGACTTGATCGCCGGTGAAATTTGACGCAGACAGCAGGTTTACATCGGTATTGTGCAATACAATTTTCTTCTTATCTCCTTTGGCATAAGGTTCAAGCAAGGTAATGACGACATTTGCACATTGTTGTCTTTCCTGTAAGTTATTGGATTAATTTATTTTTGGCATTTAATTGGAAGGAGTGCCGCTCCTGTTCGAGTTTGCGTAGTACCTGCAACGGACGCCCCGACTCGGGGGGACTCGCGCCGAAAAATGCCGCTGCGCTGGTACCGATATCAGCAAGGGTGTCTCGGTACCCTATTGGGATCCCGGCGACTCCGGGGCTAAAAAGCATTAAGGGAACCTGCTCACGGGTATGCTTGGTATGGCCAATAAAGGGGTCGTTGCCATGGTCAGCCATGACAATCAAAACATCGCCGGGGTTGAGGGTATCGATGGTCGCAGCCAGTCCGCGATCGGCTTTTTCTAGCACTTGCCAGTAGCGTTTGGGATCCTGTAGATGTCCGGATAAATCGGTTTCTTGGATATTGGCGCAGAAGAATCCCTGTCGCTGGTCGAGATCGTGCAGTAGCAGGGAGAAAATTTGGTCGGTATCGACCACTGATGTGTATGAGGTGCCGGATTCATTTAGGACAATATCGGCGACCTTGCCATACAGGTAGGTCGGTACCCCGACCTTGGCGAGTTGATGTGGCGTTTGGGTATGAGCGTCGACACCAAAGCCCATGTGTACAACCTGAAAACCTTCGTCATAGGCGCCGGAATCGGGGGCATTCACGCCGATATAGGCTAGCTTGCCTTGTTGGTCTGTTTTCGTTTCGATGGCACTAAAGACGCGATCCATTGATGGGATAAAACCGCCAAAAGCGATATTGCGGCTGACGGCATTCGCTCCGCGAACCACCATGGCGATCTGCTTGACTTCGTCAAAACTGATCTGGTTGAAATTTGCTGTCAAGTTATACACTTGGCCTAGATCCGCTTCTAGGTTGTCACCAATAACCACACATCCTTTTACCATCAGTAATTGCAGTGGACCCCGGGTTATGCGTTCTGTCGGGTAGCCTTCTTGTTTCAAGGCGTGCTCGATGCTATCGATTGATTCCTGGAAGGGCTTGATCATCGGTGGTTTGGGAAGCGTGCCCATGATCTCTTGATGCCCCATGAAAGTATCGCATCCGTAATGGGCTAGTTTGGCTGTACCCCAGTTGGCGCAAGGGGAGGGCTGCATGACAGATCGCGTCAAACCGGTTATGTTGATCAGCCCCAGCTGTTCCAAAGTGGGTAGCCTTTTAAGTGGAAAATGATCCAGAAGCTTAACGGCGGTATTGGCGCCGCAGTCCTGTGGCCGAGTGTCTGTGACATCAGGCATCTCACCGACTCCAAAGCCATCGAGTACGACGACAACAAATTTAGCCATGCTTCACCTCGTTTCCCTGCGCGTCGTATAAGCCCAGTAATGCCGGCTGGTTGTTTGAGATCCCCGTGACCAGTGCGACGTCACTGCGGGTAACAAAAATCTGGGTTCGGAACGCCATGATGACGGGAGTGCCGACCGGGAAGAGGTGCTCGAGCTGTAGGTGGTAATCGATGCTGGCTTCATCGTCATTATGTACACCGACCAAGGTGTCTTGCACTGAGCCTTGATGGGTATGTCTGACCAGCGCATGGTCTAATTGGCCGCGGCGATAGTAGCCGCCGCCATAGCAGTAACTGGTGCCTCCGAACTGGTGGGACACTTCCGTCGCATAAGCTAATGCTACCTTTTCTGGCTGGCTAGCATCTTGATTGGCCGGGATGGTGCCAGTCAGTGCATGGCCGGGCTCACCATGTGTGCCTTCGAATTGTTGTATTTTGCCGAGTGTGTGGCAGCTGGTGGCAGAAGGCATATTGAGCTGAGATATTTGATAACCAAGTCGTTCAGCGTGTGCCTTGGCATCTAGCAACGTGTCGAGGTTGTGGGTTGGATCTGTGCTCTGAGTGGCTGGGTTATATAGAAAACAAGGGAAATGGGTCAGCCCGGAGATCTGTAGGTTCGGCATGGCTGCGATGTCATGACAGACTGTCTCGAGCGACTCGATGGGAAAACCAGCTTCCTGATTGGTATACAAACAATCGGAGGCATGGAAGAATTTCAGAAGGATGCCTTGATGGCGCTTGGCCTTAACTGCGGCAGCTGAGATCTCTCTGGCTTTATCCAGTGAGTAGACAGTGATCACATCGGGCTGAATCGTTGAGACAATGTAGGGAATGTAATGGCTAGGTGGCTGTACAAGATGGCCGATATGGCTGATTCTGACACCGGCTAGATGGAGTTGGCGGGCTTCTTTATAGTCAACGCAAACGATACCGTCGTAACCTAATTCATCGACCAGAATTTTCGCGAGCAAGGGGTTTCGGCCAAGTTGCTTTGTCATACCATACAGTTTGACCCCGTATTGATCTGCCTTGGCTTTGATGAGTTGGGCATTTTCAGTGAACTGGTCAACATCAACGACATAGGTATCGGGTAGGATGGCACCGCTTTGCAATAGCGCAATAGCACTATCAATCAGTGCCGGGTTTTGTATTTGTAATGCTTTTAGAAACATATAAATCCCTTTCTAAAGATGAACAGAGCCAGTCCACATGTTTTGTATGTAGACAATTACAGGTATTGATGTGGAGCTGGCTCTTTAGTCTGTCAGTTAGACAGCAAACAAGCCGAAGACATAAAGCACATTGAGTACGACACCCGTTAGAATGGCGGCGACGGCAGGTGCGGCGATTTTCAGTATCGGACGTCCCATGACTTCATTCAGGAAGAACAGCATGGTGAAAATCGTCAGCCCGGTTGTTGAGCCCATCTTCATGACGGCAAGTACTCCGCCAATCAGCAACGAGAATTCCATCAGTGTATTCATGGAGTTTCGGATGTTGTCCGAGGCATTGCGGATGGAAGGGAAGCGTTCGAGGAAGTGGCCGATTTTACGCAGCACGAAAATTTCCACGCAGATAGTAAGAGCACCCAGCACTGCGGCGACAGGGATATTCGGTGATAGGTAACCCACGACAAATACAAATGTCATACCGACTACGCCATACACGCCGGTTGCGAGCGCAGTGGTTGCGATGAGCGGAACAAAGCCGATACCCCTCATAAATTCAGAGAGGGCAACTTGCTGCATTGCTGCTTGCTTTTCAATGGGATCTGTCATCTTATAGACATCGGCCAGAGCATAGATAGAGACCTCTGAGCCGGCGAATATACCGGCGTTAGCAACAATGGAAACAAGTGCCCCTGTTGCAGCCAGCAGCGGTAAGTGCTTCATTATCCGCTTGGTACGTTCGTCAAATAAACTATGCATGCCAGACATATCCGGAGGGGTAATGCCGTTCCGTTTATCTGCCATGTCTTTTTGAATCGCTGTACCAATTAACATCAGCATACCGACAAAAATTTGGATGGACTCTGGATAAATAGACGTAAACTGGATGGTGAGTAGGCGAGAGAGAAGGACAACAGCTGCAGCAACAGCCCCGGCTTTCCATCCGAATTGATAGAAAATCGCCAGTAGCGGGAACAAAGCAAACGCGGTCATGACCGGGGTACCGAGTTCGCCTAACGCACCGAGGGCGTCTATGGGTAAGCCGGTAAGGACTGCGTTAACGCCACTGAGTGAGGTCACGACTAATATCCCCCACAGCCCACCAGCAAGGGCGGCGAGCCACCGGCTGGCGATCATGACGCCGAGGATATCGGTTGGTAGAAATAGCAGCCAAGGGTTGAGTAGTCCGGTTGATAATGTAAATGAAATCCCCACTGATGCGACGAAGCCAATAGACAGGCCGAAAGCGACAGAGCCAGCGTCTCGGCGGGTCATATTGCCCTCTACGAGCTGGGGCAGAATAGGGCGGATTCCATCATGAAATACTGATGCACTAAGATTGGCAATAAATGCCGTCATGGCACAGAGTAGGGCAACCAGCCCAATGTTTATCATATCCATAACTATTTACCTGCTTGCGAGTGTATTGATTAACATGGGGACAGCGTGTTCGACATGCTCAACCGAGAGGCCGAAAGCGACTCTTCCCTCACTCACAAACTGCTCTATTTCATGTTGCTTGGCTTGAATAGCGGGTTTAGCAATCGTGCAGCTTTGGGCAAAGCCAATGATAGCAATGGCGAGTGACAGTGCAGCACCCGCGCCGGTATTGCAGCAACCGATGTAATAGTCGAGCTCACCACTTTTTACTTTCATGGCGGCTTCCATATCGTTAAGGATGTGGCATTCAAACTGACCCGGCAGGGTTTGTTCAATTTGCGCTTTTATTTGCTCTCGTTGTAAGCCGGCAATTCCGATTTTTTTCATAATTTGACCTTTTATTGTTCTGTTTGTTATTGGAAAAGTTGGTTAGGGTTATGTCTCATCATGGTGTCGATTTCGGTTTGGCTGATGCCGTTTTCAAGCAGTAGAGGAATAAACGTATCAACCAAATAACAGAAACCGAGCCCACCGTTTTGTTGTAAGTGTGACCGACGGGTAATATCCATCGACAGCATGACTTGGTTTAACCTTCCGCGCTCTGATAGGGCTTTGAGCATGGCGATCCGGCGACTATCCGGGTAATAGGCGTTCTTACCAATAGTGTCGAATTGAACAAAGCAGCCTTGATCCAGCAACCACAAAATATCGTCAAGGTTGTCTTTCAGATCGCAGTGGCCGATAGTGACGCTTTGCATGTCGACGCCAAAACGATTTAGCAACTCAATCTGCTGGCGACCCATGGTGCTCATTGATTGGTGGGTCGAAATAGGGCGGCCGGTTTCAAAGTGTGTCATTGCGGCGGCTTCAAATACTTTTTTTTCAATGTCCGTAAAAGTACTTTGGCTGCTGCCTATTTCACCAATGACACTGGCTTTGAGCGAGCTTCCTTCTATGCCCACGACGATTTCACGGGTCATTTCCTGGCTGATGCTTTTTGCTGATTTGGAATACAGCTCGGGCGGAAAAAATCCCTCTATGTAATATCCAGTGGATAGGAGAATGTTTATACCTGTGTCGGATATTAAATTTTCAATAAATTGAGGATTTCTTCCCATAAAGGAATTTGTTACTTCAATGATGTTATAAACGCCTCGTTCAACAAGTGCATCCATCTCCGCTTTAATCAGCGCGTATTGATCCAGTCGGCAGTCGATATCACCTTTTTGAGTGGATAAATCAATGTGTAAATGTTCATGGCAATAGGTATAGCCATCCGCATCAATTAACATGCCTCCTCCTTCGCCAGACAAGCATGATAAATGGCGAACAAATTACTGATGAAAAACGAATTTTCTGAGGCTGGAACATCAATGAGGCCAGTCTGGAGGATGATGGCCTCATTGAGGGCTTGAATCGGCTCGTATGTATCATCCGTGAGGATCTCGTCAAGGATGTCCGGATCTAGCCCTTCAGCCACCGTGATTCCATTTTTAATTCGGTCATAAGCTCTGGCAAAGTGGGTCATAGCCATTTGGAACTGAGCATTATCCGGTGTAATGGCGAGATGCTGGCTGATAAGGCCGATAGCTATTTCCGTTGCTTGGCAGGCTTCATCGCTGATCACTTTAGTTTGTTGCAGCAGAGTGAGACGTTCCTTCATTGTTCTCTCCTGATCCGTAATTAGTAATTCGGGGTGATGTCGCCCCGCACCACTTGCTGCTGATGTTCAAGTAAAGCGGGAATATTAATCAGCTTTCTGAGCAGAGTGGTGATGTGGGGGTTCTCGCCACTCACCAGCATGACGGCTTCAGAAGCCAATTTACATTGTTCTATATGATCCAGTGGCCTCTCTGCCAAGCCGTATTTTTCCATGTCAATAGCTTCCGGCAGCCATACTACGGCATCAATGTCACCATTGAGTAACAGATTCATGCTGTCTGTATAGTTGATTTCTACAATCGTAACAGGCTTGTCTTGAAAAGCTGATTGAGTCAGCAACTTCTGGTCCGGTGAGTCCGGGTCAACACCAACATGTTCTATTTTGTTATATTCCCCTTGGCGAAAGATCAGCCTGTGGGAATGGGAGTAAGAATACTGTCCTAAGTCGATGGCAGTGACAAAACCTCCGGAATAGGTTTGTGCCGCTAACTTGGACATAATGGCAATATCATGGGAGCCTTCCAATAGGCATTCAGCTCTGACGCCAGCACCACGCATGTGGGCAAAATACAGAGGGAGATCTCCGATTTGCTGTTTTAGTCCACTGGCGAGCCCTTCATAGTGCTTGGTGTAAGGCAGTGGCATGGCACAGACAACATGAGAGAAGCCAGCCAGTTTTGCCAGGGCCCGGTAGTCGAGTTTGGCAATAAATGTACCGTTTCGCCCTTGTCTTGATAGCTCTACAGCTTCTTGTTGTTCAATCGTGGTTAGTGCTTTTTGGACGAAACCAACAGAAACCCCAATATCTTCAGATAGGGCATCAATAGTACGCAGTCGGTCATAGACTACCGTTGACATTAGATAGCGGGCAATGTTGATGATAGCAGCCCCTTCCTTACTGATATAATGCGTTTTCATATCACTTTGATTTAATCTTCAATATTTTGAATTATTAAAATAACAACTACTTCTCATTGCATATAGTCGGGGGGAGTGAAATTGAGACCTATATCAATAAATATTTACACCGGGCATGAGTGTGGTTGTATTCTCAGAAGACAGGCCTGCCTCTGAAATGGCTGACCATTGATCTATAGCGTTTTGAGCAGCTAACGGTGAAGCCTACTGCATCTTTATTGAATGCCAGAACTGATTTTTTGTGAAAGATTATGCTTTGTGGCACGATATGCTCGCCAGTTTAATTACCAAAGCTTGAAGTCGGTCACCCTATTTGCAACAAATATTGATAAAACGCATAGTTCTTTGTTGCTGGAGTGCATAATGTCACTGTTGTTCTGTTCCAGAGAAATGAAAGGTTACCAATATGTCTGATGTACCAGTATCTGTTACAACCGCCGCCGAAGTGATCCAGCCAGTTGCTGAATCTTCGGGTTCTATTTGGGGTTATGTAGCTGGTGGTGTTGCCTTACTGATTCTTGCCGGTTTCTTCGGTTACAAGATGATCAATAAGCCAGCATTTATTATCAATCGGGTGCGAAAGCGTAACCTGAAAGAGATTAAGAAGTTAGGTGTTGAAAATTCTGACTTCGTGAATGATTTAGATAAGCTGTTGGATTCTGTTGAGAATTACGCTACTAAAAACGGCATGAAAGGCACCGATGTGGTGAAAATCATTAGCCCAATGAACGATAGCGCTCGTATCAAAACAGCAGGTGATATGTACCAGTCAATGATTTACATTGCCAACGATATCAAAGATACGTCGCTGGCACGTGAGTTCAAGACTAAATCCAAGCAAGTTAAAGCAAATTCACCATTAATGGCTGGTTTGTTCAAGCGCGCAGGTATCTAAGCTTCCTTCGTTTATTGACGAAAAGTAACATACAAAACCGGTTGGTATCGCTCTGGGATTCAGAGTGATAACGACCGGTTTTTTTATGTCGGTATTAGTTAGAAGCATTAAATTGGTGGTTTTTTGTGATAAAGATCAACTTTTTGTGAAATGGTGTACTTCTGTTATCTGAAAAATAAATCCTGCATCACAACAGCAAACGTTGAGCTGTTACCATATGGCCAAACCCAATAATAACTACAGGGAACGAGGATGAGAGAGGTTGAATTTCGTACCGTTGACAGACTGTTTGTCAAGATGTCTGTCAACGATAAGTTTTGGGTGCTCTTTGCACTGATTGCCACGGTCGTCACGGCGATTGCCGGGTTGCATTACCGCCAAAGCGTTAGCCAACTTGAGCGGCAGCAATTGATGGTGACCGAAGCAAGACTTGCGGCAATGGTCGAAACAGTACAGGGTTCCGGTTTGGACAATGATGCCCAGCGCAACTTATTGCAACAACAAGGTGTGAACTTTACCGGCAATACCTACGGAACAGCCCGAGAGCAGGCGCAGATGGTGACATCAATGGGCATGGCGAGCTTGCCACAGGCGTTGTCCACATCATTCCAGGCAGAAAAAGATCAGGCCTTGCAGCGCTTTTTCTATTCACTGGCTGCACTCTTACCAATTGGTTTGCTGTGTTACTGGATAGCGACTTTCCTTGGCGGTGCGCTGTGGGTGATGCACCAAGCCACTAGGCGTATTGCCGATGGTGATTTGACGTCGCGACTGGGTTTCCACGTTGGCCGAGACGAGTTCGGTATCATCGGTTTTGAATTAGATCGCACTATGGATACCTTAAGCGAGCTGGTCAATACGGTGAAGCACAGTGCTCAGAACCTGCAGATTGCGGCAGGTAATTTCGGTAATGATGCACAAGGTGCAGGCCAACAAGTGAACCAGCAATACGCTTCGCTTGATTCAGTAGCGACGGCGATGGAAGAAATGACAGCGTCGGCTAAAGATATCGCTGGTTTGGCACAGCAAACCTCTGATCAATCGGATGCTGACATGCAAAGCATCGAGCAGGGTAATCGCAATGTTCAACAGGCGATTGTCAAAGTGACCCAGCTGTCTGAGCAAACCGACGAAGCCTCGCGTGCTGTTGGTAGCCTCAATGAGAAGGCCGAAGAAATCAATGCGGTGATCACCACGATCAATGCTATTTCTGAACAAACTAACTTGCTTGCGCTGAATGCGGCAATAGAAGCGGCCCGTGCCGGTGAGCAGGGGCGTGGCTTTGCTGTGGTTGCCGATGAAGTCAGAACGCTGGCGGGGCGCACGCAGCAGGCAACGGTTGAGATTCAGGCTATGATTGACAAGCTTCAGCTTGAGACGAACAGTATCTCCAACATTACCGCTGTGACGCTTGAGCAGTCGCACCACAGTCGTGAGATGATCACCGAAATCGGCCGCGACGTGGATAACATTGCCGAATCGGCACGTCAGGTGATGGACATGAGCACTCAAATTGCGACGGCGGCACATCAACAGACTACGGTTGCCAATGATATAGCCTCAGAGTTGCATGATATCCGTTCCCAGTCGGAAGTGATCCGTACTATGAGTGAACAGTCGATTGATAACAGCACCAGCTTGGCGGATACCTCGCGTCAGTTGGGTGATATTTTGCATAAATATCGTACCAATAGCTGAAACCTTAAATCAGCTTGAAAGATCCACAGCCCTTATGAGCCAGTTACTTTAGTAACTGGCTCTTTTGCATGGATTTGTGAATTCAGTATGGGGGAAACAATGGTTTTCATAACCAGAATGGAGCCTGGTCACGGCACGTTGCCCAGTTGCTTGCTAATCTGACTATATAGCCAGCGTGTTTCTGGCTGGATTGTAGAGGGGAAGCGCGTATGAATACTCAATTAACCGTAACATTGGCGGGAACAGATCATCCTCAACTTATCAATAAATTAGCAGCCAAGACTCACGAACTTGGTGGCAAGTGGCTGATCAGTAAGATTAACAGGCTGGATAACCAAGTTGTCGGGATTTTGAAGATTGATATTCCAGCACAATCTGCGGGTCAGCTAAGAGAGCTTTTCCAAGCCCAGCAAGAATTAGATATCCGGATCATAGAAGCGGCGGAGGTTGGTGAAATCAAAACCGACCATCTAACTTTGAAGGTCGAGTCGAGTGATCGTCCGGGTATCGTCAATGATATTACCCGTATTTTGGATAATATAGGCATCGGTATCGTGAAGATTGAAAACCACCGTATAGGTGTCCCTGATCTTGGCCAGGCTTTATTCTTTGCCGAGTTGCAAGTTGATGTGCCTACCGAAGTGGATACTGAACAGTTGCTTGAAGCGTTGCAGCAAGTCGACGATGGTCTGATTGTGAAAGTGTTAGAAACGGCTTAACGCTATAGCGTATTAAACACAACGCTAAAGAAGACAATAACAGGTACGGGTCCGTACCTGTATCGGGTGGATAGCTGGCGTTGATAGGATCGTAACGTTTATACCAACCTACATAAATATTTGCTCAGTCTTGCTGGTTAAAATCGATGTTCTCTGCGTTAGATATTTTGTAATTAGAGCCACTAGTTACTGCAATATCTGCTTTGATAACAACGATTTTTCCAGTGCAAATACTTGATCAACGACTTATCCAGATTGGTATTAGAACTCTTGGTTCATTTTGGCCAGGCTAGCAAGCAGTTGTTGCCGCTCTTCAGTACTGAGCTTTGCGGTGATGTCTTGCGTCAGGCTGAGATGAAGCTGATCGTGCTCGTGATACAGCTCCTCTCCTTCTCCAGTTAGCTCAACGAGAATCGATCGACGATCTGATTCATGCGGGCGGCGCACCAGAAGACCCAGCTTGACCATTTTATCGACCTGAACAGTCAGGGTACCGGTCGTCACGCCAATTTTATCCGCCAACTCCTTCATCCTCATTGCACCATGTGCACCTAGAATTTCAACGACATGAATCTGTGGCAGGGAGAAGCCCTTGCCACGGACAACGGATTGCTCCCAAGAAGAGAGCTTTTCGTAGAATTCAATGATGGTGTGGTTCAACTGTTCAATGTCTTTCATTTCTGTCTCGTTGTCAGTGTGCCGTTTGGCACGGGTTGACCTCTATCGTGAGATGACTAAGTTTATCGAACTCTTTCAGTAATTGCTTGTATTCGTTGGCTGCTTTGGGTTGGTGGGTCACCAGCGAAATCATCGCAGCATAATGGTCGGCGCTGATTTTCCAGATATGGATATCACTGACTTTGTTATCGGCATTACTTTCAAGTGTGTCGACAATTTTTTGTTGGTATTCATGGTCAATACTGCCATCAAGCAAGATTGGGCTGGTTTGCTTCATCAAGCCCCATGCCCAGCGAGTAATGATCACCGCACCGACCATGCCCATGATGGCGTCGAGCCAGTCGTAGCCAAGGTATTTACCAAACAACAGGGCAACGATGGCCAATAGAGATGTCAGGGCATCTGCCAATACATGGAAATAGGCTGCGCGGAGGTTATGATCGTGACCATGACTATGCCCGTGGTTATGGCTATGTTCATGGTGACCATGATCATCATGGTGGCTACCGTGCAACAAGAATACGCTGACGATATTGACTAATAAACCGATCACAGCCACAAGAATGGCTTCATTGAATTGTATGGTTTGTGGATTAAGCAGGCGATCTAAAGATTCAACCAACATCAGTAAGGCAACAAGGCCAAGTGCGATGGCACTAGTGAACCCTCCGAGCACACTGACTTTGCCTGTTCCGAACGAGAACGTTGGATTGTTGGTGTGTTTGCGGGCATAGCGGTAGGCAAACAGGGTAATGAGGAAAGCGGCTGCGTGGGTCCCCATGTGCCAACCATCGGCCAATAACGCCATCGAGCCAAAGAGTGTACCTGCGGTGATCTCCGCCACCATAGTCACGACTGTCAACCCTAGCACCCACCGCGTCCGCTGTTCCCCTTTATGGTTGATTGAAACAAAGTCATGGCTATGCTGCCATTGTTGCAAATTAGAACGGTGCATGAGTGTTCCCCTGATTGGTACAAGCTATTTTGTTTGATAATTATATATTTTGATGGTCAAGGTATTCTGTGATCATATAGTTTGAAAGTCAAAGTATATTGAGAGACGAGGGAATGCGTGGCACATAGAAAAACACCCTGCAGAGTTATGGTCTGCAGGGGAGAGGCTATAGCGTGATGACGCTTTTTAGATTAGCTGCATAGTGGTGATACAGGTGCGGCTGTTACCTTTGGTGCTCAGTACTTCCGTAGCTGTTTTGCCTTGGTAGGTGAAGGTGAACTGGTAGTTACCATTTTTCGGCATCCAGAAATCAATAAAACCGTCTTTCTGGGTTTTTACCATGCCAGATTGAACCACTTCATTGGTTTGGGTATCGGTAATTTCCACCGTCATGGCTTTGTTGACCATTTCTCCTTGGCAGCCAGTTGGAACATGGAAGGTACAGCCATGGGTCACGTTCTCGAACGGGGCTATAGAGAGTAGAAACTCTTCTTCAATGGGGACCGTCGCTTTTGAGCCGTCAGCAAACTCTGCATAGATAGCGTCAGGCATGATTCTCACGGTTGCCTCGCCAGTCCGGTGCCACTGATGGGATTGTTTCAGTGCCGCTTGCGGTGACAGCTTACTGAAAGCTTGTGCATCTGTATTTGCTAGCGCTTGTGCGCTGCTTAAAGAGAGTAGAAGTGCAGGTAGTAGGTATTTCATCGTATGTTCCATCTCGTTATTTCAAAATTGTATTACGCTTCATGCCGGCCTCGGAGTGGCCTGCTATGTTGCAAGAAAACTCAACAAAGTTCTGGCCCATGAAGTGCCATCCCATTTCTGCGGTTTCACCTGGTGCTAAGGTGAGAGTGGTTCCGTCATGGTGCTCCATATCCGGCATTGCCCGCATCATTTCGCGATGCTTGGCTTGTTCGTCGAGACTGCCGATGGAAAACTCATGGGGGATCTGGCCTTGGTTGGTGATAACAAACCGCACCACATCACCTTGTTGGATGGATAAGTTTGGCTCGAATTGCATTTTCATATCGTCGGTCAGTACCACTTGATAGGTTTGGCTCGCTTGAGTGACTGGTGCAGGCATACCAACGGCTGAGGCCATTGCGCCGTGGCCAGACATATTACCGTGCCCTTCGTGATGATGAGCGTGGTCCCCAGCGGCAAAACTCAAGGGAGTCGCCAATATTAGAGCCAGTGATAAGGTGGTTTTTATTATCATCATAGTTCCTTACCCGGTGCAGGGCACCGGGAATTGTGTTTGTCGTTATTGCGTGAGTTTGTAGCTAAAGCGTTTCCAAAGCTGGAAGGAGGCAGGTAATACCACAAGCGTGAGTAACAGCGCCGAGGACATACCGCCAATCATGGGTGCGGCAATACGTTGCATGACTTCCGAGCCAGTCCCTGAGCCGTACATAATAGGGATAAGGCCGATGATGACGGTGGAGACGGTCATCATGATTGGCCGCACCCGCAGTCCCGCCCCTTCCTGAATGGCCTTGTTGAGTGAAAAAAGCGTCAATGGCTTGCTGGTGTGCTCGGCTTCTTCTAGCTGGTACTTCCAGGCCTGATTGAGATAAACCAGCATGATGACCCCGATTTCTACCGCCACTCCGGCAAGGGCAATGAAACCGACACCGACGGCAATCGAGAAGTTGTAGCCCAGCCATTCCATCAACCATACCCCACCGACCATCGCCAAAGGCAGGGTACCCATGATGATTATGACTTCTCCAGCACGGCGGAAGCTCAAGTACAACAACAGCATGATGATGGCGATAGTCGCCGGTACCACCACAGTCAGTCGGGCCTTGGCCCGCTCCATGTACTCGTATTGGCCTGACCACACCAGCGAATACCCTGCGGGCAGTTCAAGTTGCTCGGCAACCACTTGCTGGGCATCCTCCACATAAGATCCGAGATCGCGACCATCAATGTCGATAAAGACCCAGCCGTTGGGGCGGGCATTTTCGGTTTTGATCATCGGCGGGCCATCTTCAAAGCGGATATCGGCGACATCAGCCAGTGCGATCCGAGCACCACTAGGAGTAACAAGAGGCAGGTTGCGCAATTTATCCAATGAATCTCGGTAGCTCTGCGGGTAGCGGACATTGATAGGGTAGCGCTCCAATCCCTCGACAGATTCTCCAACGTTCATGCCACCAACAGCGGTACTGATCACTTGCTGAATATCTCGGATGCTTAGGCCATAGCGGGCGGCTTCTCGGCGCTTGATATCCATGGTGATGTAGCGGCCTCCGGCGACTCGTTCGGCATAGACTGATGCTGTGCCTTCAACGCCTTGCAGTACGGTTTCCAGCTGGGCACCGATTTGCTCAATGTGTTTGAGATCTGGGCCGGCAATTTTGATCCCTATTGGGGTTTTAATACCGGTGGCCAGCATGTCGATACGGGTTTTGATCGGCATTACCCAGGCGTTGGTCAAACCGGGGAACTGAATCAAGCTATCCAGCTCACGCCGTAAGCTTTCTGTGGTGACGCCGTCGCGCCACTCTTCTTTCGGTTTGAGCTGGATAATGGTTTCGATCATGGTCAACGGTGCGGGATCAGTCGCGGTTTCTGCTCGGCCGATTTTGCCCCAGACGGTTTTTACTTCAGGGATGGTTTTGATCAGCTTGTCGGTTTGTTGCAACAGTTCTCGCGCCTTACCGATTGATATGCCAGGGTAGGTGGTAGGCATGTACATTAAGTCGCCTTCATCCAGCGGTGGAATGAATTCGCTACCCATCTTTTGCATTGGATAGTAGGCCGATGCCATCAACGCCAGTGCAATCACAATGACTGTTTTTGGGAACGCCAAGCTGAAATTAAGCAATGGACGGTAGAGTGCAATCACCAAGCGGTTGATGGGATTCTTATGTTCGGGCATCACGTTGCCACGGATCAGGTAGCCCATCAGTACCGGTACCAAGGTGATTGCCAAGCCAGCGGCCGACGCCATGGCAAAGGTTTTGGTGAAGGCCAGTGGCGAGAACATTTTGCCTTCTTGGCCTTCCAAGGCAAACACAGGTACAAAGCTTAGGGTGATGATAATCAGCGAGAAAAAAAGCGGTGCGCCGACTTCTTCTGCTGCTCGGCTGATCACCTGCCAGCGGTTTTTATCCGTGAGTGGGGTCCGTTCAATGTGTTTGTGGACATTCTCGATCATCACGATGGCACCATCGACCATAGCGCCGATCGCAATCGCAATCCCCCCGAGTGACATGATGTTAGCGTTGATCCCCTGCCAGTGCATGATGATAAATGCAGACAGAATGCCGATAGGCAAGCTGATAATCACTACCAGTGATGAACGGAAGTGGAATAGGAATAGGGCGCAGACGATGGCGACAACAATAAATTCCTCGAGTAATTTCTCGTAGAGGTTCTTTACTGCGCTGTCGATCAAGCCTGAGCGGTCATAGGTGGTTACGATCTCCACGCCATCAGGCAAGCTGCGCTCTAGATCAGCTAGCTTGTCTTTAACGTTGTTGATGACTTCTTGGGCATTTTCGCCAAAGCGCATGACGACAACCCCGCCAACCGCTTCGCCTTCACCGTTGAGTTCCGAGATCCCGCGGCGCATTTGTGGACCGAGGTTAATATCGGCAATATCACCAAGTAACAGTGGTGTGCCTTTGTCGGTGACTTTGAGCGGTATGTTCTTGAGGTCGTCGATGTTGGTAACATAGCCGGTTGCCCGCACCATGTGCTCAGCTTCGGCCAACTCAATCACCGAGGCTCCCGCTTCTTGGTTACCGGCCTGAATCGCCATATTGACCTGTTGTAGCGTCAGATTATAGGCGCGTAGTTTGTTGGGATCAATTTGGACTTGGTACTGTTTGACCATACCGCCAACCGTGGCGATTTCCGATACGCCTTCAACGGTTTGCAGCTCGTATTTTAGGAACCAGTCTTGCAAGCTTCGCAGCTCGCTCAAATCGTATTGGCCGGTTTTATCAACCAGAACATAGCTGTAAATCCAGCCGACACCGGTAGCATCAGGCCCTAATGTTGGCTTGGCGCTGTCGGGTAGGTTTGGGGCGACTTGGCTTAAGTATTCCAATACCCGCGAGCGTGCCCAGTACATATCGGTCTCATCGTTGAAGATGATATAGACATAGGAATCGCCGAAGAAGGAATAACCACGAACCGTTTCTGCCCCCGGTACTGCCAGCATGGCAGTGGTCAGCGGGTAGGTGACTTGATCTTCTACCACTTGCGGTGCTTGGCCGGGATAGCTGGTTTTGATTATGACCTGTACATCAGACAAATCTGGGATGGCATCAATCGGAGTTTGCTTGACGCTGTATAGGCCGGAAGCAATTAAAAAAGCGGTGGCAACCAAAACCAGAAAACGGTTTTGGATTGACCACCGGATCACGGCACCGATCATTGTTCAGTCTCCTTAGTCGCTGGAGTCTGGATATCATGTTCCATGTTTTGATGGTCGTGGGCGCTGTGATCTATACCGCTGTGCTCGATCATTGCACCACTTTCTCCGCTATCTGCTTCTATACCTGAAAGCGTGTACTGGCCATTGTCCTGCTTGGTCACTAGAAATCGTACCGACTGGCCACCGACCAATTGGTTTAGGTCACTGTCATCGCTGACCGTAAAATCCATGGTCATGGCAGGCCAGCCCCATTCAGGGATGGGTGGGTGCTCTATCGTTAGCATCTTATGATCCAGCATGATATTTCGGATCACCCCGGTGGTGTGGACTTGGCTGGAAGGTTGACTCAGTGTCTGGGTGTTGATGCGGCTGAGATCGGCGCTTTGGCTCGATTCAGAATCAAGCATAAAGTGAGCCGAGGTCACGACGGTGTCGTCAGTCGTCAGCCCGTCAATAACCTCAATCATGCCAGCAGCGGTACGCCCCGTTTTAATCCGTACTGAGCGGTATTTGCCTTCACCGAGGGCGAGGACAACACGGGCCATATTGCCAGAGCGGATCACGGCTTGCTCCGGTACCACTAATACCGATTCCTCGGTTTGCGGGATCAAGGTTAAGTTGGCAAACATGTTAGGTTTTAGGTTGGTTTCGCGGTTACTGAACTTCAAGCGCACCCGTAATGTACGGGTTGCAGGATCTAAAATCGGATAGATGTAGTCGACCCGGCCCTGCCAACGTTTACCCGGAAGGGCATCGACCCACATATCCGCACTGGTACCGGGTTTGATCCAATGGGCTTGGCGCTCAAACACCTCGGCATCAACCCAGATATCAGAAAGAGAACCACCGCTAATAACGGTTTGCTGTGGTGACAAGTAAGCACCATTACGGATGTTAAGGGTCGCAATGACCCCATCGGAAGGGGCTTTGATCGCAATGTACTGACGCGGTTTGTCGCGGCGAATAATATCGCTGATCTGGCCGTTATCCACGCCTAATGAACGCAAGCGATCTTTGGCGCCATTGACCAGCACCGCTTTACCCATGCGCTTGGCATTGAGCAGCTCTTCCTGGGCTCGGACTAAGTCTGGCGAGTAAATTTCAAACAGTACCTGCCCAGCAAGCACACGCTCACCAATGGCATTGACACTGAGGTTTTGGATCCAGCCACTGACACGGCTGTTGATCTGCCATAGCTGGCTTTCATCAAAACTAACATAGCCCACGCTATCAATTTTTGGGGCGAGCTGCTGGCGTTCAACCTGGGTTGTTTTGACGCCGAGGTTGTTCTCAACCGCTGAATTGATAGTGACGGTACCGGCCGGGTCATCATTGCCGCCTGCAAGATCTTCTTCATAGACTGGGATCAAATCCATGCCCATCGGTGATTTACCTGGCTTATCACGCTGGTAGTTCGGATCCATGGGAGCGACCCAGTAAAGAGGCTCGTTGCTAGCTGCTTGGCTGTTTGTGTCATGGCTTGTGCCTAATGGCTTATTAGCGAAATAGGCGTTCGTGAAATAGCCCAGGCCAGCACCAATGGCGAGAGCGATGAAGGCAACAGAAAATGACTGTTTCATGATATCCCTTAATATTTGTTCAGCAGGTAAGCCAAGGTGTTGTTTGTTTGTTGTAAGTCGGCGGCAAGGCGTGCCTGTTCCAGCTCGATGGCCAGTTCTTCACTGGCTGCCCGGATATATTCATCCAACTGGCTGGTATTGTTTTGATAGCCTCGCTCGACCGCTTGGGTTTTTTCCTTGGCTTGCTTTAGCAAGGCTGAGCGGTAGCGATCCAGACGCTGCAGGGTGTTATCCCTGTTGATAACGGCAGCACTGATCTGTGCATGCATCTGGCGCAGCATGAGATCACGCTGTGTTTTGGCCGCCCCGACCTGATGCTGGGCGGCTGATAGCTTTCTGTCCTGGCGTTTTTCGGTGAACAGCGGGAGATCCACGGTGACATAGGCGCTGACCAAGTCTGGAGCGGCAGAGCCATCCATACGATCCGCCTGACGATGGGCATACATCACCTCAACACCGAACTGTGGTTGGTAGGATTCATTGGCAATCTCGACACCGGTTTCACTACTTTTGATCAGCTCATCTGTCACGAGAATATTCGGATGGCTGGCGAGTTGTTGATAGTGATCCTGTGTAGACGCAGCTAGATAGGCTTGCAGAGCCTGCCATTGTGGATAGGCTTTGGGTTTGATCTGCCAAGCTTGTTCTCCTAACCATTCAGATAACTGGGCACGCAGCTGCTGTTGCATCTGTTGGTTTGACTGAAGTTGGTCATCAATTTTGTTGACTTGTAACTCGGCTTGGATCAAATCCTGCACTTGGCTAGCCCCGACACCGTAGTTGGTGCTGAGGTAGCGGGTGAGTTCGCGGAAGAGATCTTGGTTTTGTTTAATCAATCGCTGGCTTTGTTCAAGGTAGGCCAGTTCGATCCAGCTAGTTGTAATCGCTTTGGTGACATCCAGCTTGCGGATATCGGCTTGTTTGCGAATACTCCCGGCTTGTTGCCGGCTCTGCTTTTGCAGCAGGGATAAGCTATCGCCACGACCAAATTGTTGCATTAAGCCGACCGAAATATTGGTCATTGGGTCTTCATCGAAAGCAAAGCTATCGACCGGTAAACCGCCGATACCCACTTTCACTTTGGGATCCATAAGTTGGCTATTGGCAATCCCCATTTCGCTGATCGCATCAGCCTGAAACTGTATTTGCTGTTGGGCAACATCATGTTCAACCGCCCAGTTAATAAGTCTCTTTAGTGTTGCTGGCTCTGAATGGGCATGTTCTGGATAAGAATTCGCCCAAGAACTGGCGGCAAAACCAATGAGAGACACCATGCGGATCGCACGGAATATCTTGTTGTTATACATATTTTTTCACTTTTTCGACGTAAATAGCGACTGGACAAGCGAACTGGCCCAGTGATGTAAACGGAAGCGAATTAGTGAATAGGGGGGCGGAGGCTATTTTCGGGGCGGGAAATTGGAGCACTTACCAATAAACGCTGGGGAGTACCTTGAGCGGATAAGTTTACTTGTGCGAGATAAAATTCGGGCAGGGTGGAGTATTGACAATGGCTGCTGTTGCAGCTTTTGCAATGCTTGTTATTGCTATCATTGCCGCAGTGGTTGGCGTCCATTGTCGAACCATCAGCGCAGTTATCACAGTGAAGCATGCCTTGGTTATGAACACTGTGATGAGCAGTGCTCTGGGTCGTCGATGCAGCAGAGTCTGTATGATGGCTTGAACTTGTTTGTTGACTTGGCATGGTTTGATGACCAGACATAGCAAAAACTGGGTTGATAATCAGGCTGATTATCAATACCAGAAGTAATGCCAGCATATTGTGCGGTCGGCGCAAGATCATCAATATCTAACTGTAAATTATAAGATTGCCAATAAGTGTAAACCTTCCCCTAGGGGAAACGTCAATAAAAAGAAGTGGCCAATTAGCCACTTCTTACTATTGAGATGGTTTAGGGGTTAGCTCGCCGCTTCTGGCTCAATTTCAGCGGTGAGTTTTTGTGGTGCAGACTCTACGTCGGCAGCCTCAACCTCAATGGTTTCATTCGCCACTTTTTCTGTTATTGCTTCTTCAGGCACTTCTTCATTAGCCACAGCTTCTACAAGTGCTGGTTCTTCGGCAACGGCTTTCTCTGTAGCTTCTAGAGCTGTCTCGTCTTCTGAGGCTGTCTCTTGTTCTTGTGCTAAATCTTCTGATTGCTCGCTCGCTTGGGTGTAAGCTGCAACAAGGGAGGTATTCAGTTCAGCAACCTTGGCTTCCAATTGCTTCATTTTCTCACTGGTTTGAACGCTAGCTTGCTGCTCTGCTGTCAGTGATGCTTCAAGCTCAGTGACTTTTTTCTGCTCGTCAGTCAGCTGCGCCAAAAGTTGTTGTAAGCTCTGCTCACCTTCGCTTGATTGGGTTTTCTGCTCTTCAATCAGAGAGACAAGAAGTTTGCCTTGTTGATTAATCGAGTTATCACGCAGGTCGTCACTACCAAGTGCTTTAGAAATGTTGACCAGTAGTTTTTCAAACGTCAGTACATGACGCTCATAGTCTTTTTCTGGTAATGCTTTTAATTGCTGTACTACGTCAGCGATGTGCTCGGCATGCTGTAGCGAGAACATGGCTTCAGCTGCCTTGTCTTCAATCTCGTTAATCGAACGAGGCTCAGCACCAATGAAGGCTTCAGCAGCAGTCACACGAGTTGCGGCTACAGCTAGGGTATCTGGCGCATGCAGTGCCGTGTTACTCGTCTTCAATCGTGCCAATTCTTTTTGTGCATCGGATAGATAAATACGAGTAACTGTTTTGACTTCTAGCGCACGCTGGCGGCTTACTAAATCCGGTTGGCCAGATGTAGCACGTTCTGTTCTGTCCTCTGCAATAAAGTTGACCAATGTTTGCAGCTGAGTGTCTAAACGAGCATTAGTTTTCGGATAATATTCATTAACGTCTAAAGACGCTAATTGTGCACGGTAAGAAAATGCTTCATCGAGAACAGATAATGCTTTCTCGCGGATCATTTCTGCTTTTGCAATATTTAAGTTGAATTGGTTTAGCGCGTCTTCAGTTGCTTGAATATTGGTTCTTGAGCTAAAGAAGCCGGTACTACTGCGGGCTTTGCTTGGGTCCGTTTCAAACAAAGCGTAGTACTCTTTGGCATCACTGAGTGCTTTATCTGCATCTTGGTAGTGCTTAGTTGCAAACCAAGGAAGGTCATCCGCTTTTGCATTGCTAAGCTTTTCTTTAGCTTGATTAATGCTCTGAGCAATTGAATTTATCTGGGTGGAGATTTCAGACTGATTGCTTTCTAGAGGAAGTGTTTTTGTTGCATCAGAATCAGACGCACAGCCTGATAAAAGTACAGTAACAGCAATGGCTGACAGTGTTAGTCCCTTTTTCATTACAGCTCCAACGGGTATGTATATGAGTAAAAATATGTTTTGAAAATATAATTATATTTTTTGCGGTAAAGATTGTAGAACGATATAAAAATAAGTTAAATACCAATGATTTAATTATTTATTTAAAAACATGTCAATTGAATAAAGTGACTTTTTCATGGCGAGTAATGGTCAGTTAGTCATTATTTTGACGGGCGTTGTACCTATTGGGTATATGTTTAAAATGGAAATAGGTAAGCAGCTTGAGGATGAGCTTCGCTGGGTATTAATACCAACCTACATAAATATTTGATCAGTCTTGCAGGTTAAAATCGCTGTTCTCTGCGTTAGATATTTTGTAATTAGAGCCACTAGTTACTGCAATCTCTGCCTTGATAACAACGTTTTTTCCAGTGAAAATACTTGATCAACGACTTATCCAGATTGGTATAAGCTGCTTGTTTGAGATGCAGTAATGATAGGCAGTGACTACTCACCGCCCTCATCGGCGAGGGTTTACGCGAAATTGCTCAAAGAGGTCGGGCTATTGGGCTTTTGACACTTTTTGTGCTTTTAACTTGGCTTCTAGATCCCCTTTCACGATATTGATCGCAGACAATCCTGTTTCAAGATCGACCTCATTGCTTTCGAGTAGGTAGATAAGATCCACCGCTAATTTGATATCGTCCGGGGCGTTGTCTAGGGGTGATGATGTTGATTCAGTCATAATGCTCACGTTGTCTGGTTAGTTACAAGGGCGCTGCGCCAATATATCCAGCGCTGAGTATATAAGCTGGGCATGCAGGTTGACCAGATGTTGATGTTCACTGCGGTAACCACCGCCAACGACAGCTGCAACGGGGATACTGGTATTATGGCAAAGGGTCAATACTAAATGATCGCGCCGGTAAATACCGTCGGTACATACGTTGAAGTAGCCCAATTCATCGTGCTGGTGGATATCAACTCCGGCATCGTAGAGCACCATATCCGGTTGGTGCTGTGCCAGCGCAAGGTGCAGAATACCGGCAAAAGCGTCGAGGTATTCTTCGGTGGTCGTTTCCCTAGGCAGGGCGAGATCGATATCTGAGGCTGGCTTACGGGCGGGGAAATTCTTGTCGCAGTGGACGGAAAAAGTAATGATCTCCGGATCATCAGCCAATAAGGTTGCCGTTCCATCACCATGGTGGACATCACAATCAATGATCATGACCTTGTCGATACCGTCTAGGGTAAGGGCGTGGCGGGCAGCAAGTGCCAGATCGTTAATGAGACAAAAACCACTGCCAAAATCATGATGGGCGTGATGATAGCCGCCGCTAAGGTGGATCCCGATGCCGTGCTGGTAAGCTAAATCGACGGTTAGCTTGGTGCCACCCGAAGAGGTCAGGGTACGCTCAATAAGCTGCGTACTCCATGGAAAACCAATTCGACGCATTTTTGCGGCAGGCAAGGTGTTGCTAAACAGGGCATCAATGTAATCGGGGTGGTGCAGTTGTTTGACCTCATCAATGCTGATGGGGTGTGGCTGGTGCAACTGCAGCTGAGGGTGTAAGCCGAGTCGCAACTCTTGGTTTAGGTGCTGATACAGCATCCGATATTTGTGGATGGGGTAGCGATGCTGCGGTGGCAGATCAAGCTCTGAGTAAATAGGGTGATAAACCAAATGAAGTGCCATTAACCTTTTCGCTCCCGCATACTGATCTGCTTTTCGAGTTTTGCTAGTGCGGCGCGGCAGCGGTACAAGCGATCAGCCAAGGTTGCGGCTTCGCTCTCCAAACTTTGTCGCTCTTCAACTGAGCGGCAGCGGCTCACTGCACGCTCTTTGTTGCGCTGCATCGTCGTTAAGCGTTTGGCCCATTCTTGGTGCTGGGCGAGATCTTGCTTGAGTTCATATATCGGCTTGCGCCAGCTCCTTGTTCGTTGCGGTTCATTTTTGCGAATTTGCTGCGTGGCCAGTTCCCGCTGTACCGCCTGGATTTGTGAAACGATGCGTTCACAAATATGCTGGGTACGGCTGGGGGCGAGCTTTCCTTGGGTGTGCTCACGGCTGAGTGCCAGAATTTCTTCACGGATTTCCTCGACACAAGGGACCAGCAGTTTACTGCGGCAATGAAACAGCTGCTCATCAAATAGCGGACGCTGGGCTTCTCCCCGCTTGCTATCGGTTCTGGCAGCCTCGTCGGTCAATTGGGTAGCGATTTCTTCCAGTCGTTGGAAGTCGAGCATAGTATGACTCCAGATTCAGCGGCGGGTTAAAACCAGGCCTGCAGGGCCAGTTTGATGGCTAGAACAATAACCACGGTGACAAAAACGGGCCGGATGAAGCGTGCGCCAAAGCGAATGGCAGAATGAGCGCCGATATAGGCACCGATCATCAGGCAGACGCCCATTGTTAGGCCTAGCAATACATTAATATGCCCTAAGATGGCAAAGGTCACCAGTGAGGTTAGGTTACTGGTAAAGTTCATCGCTTTGGCAAGGCCTGATGCCATCAGGATATCGAGACGGTACAGCGCCATATTCGACACGGTCCAGAAGGCACCGGTTCCGGGGCCTGCAACGCCATCATAGAAACCTAAGCTTGTTCCCTGTGCCCACTGTTTTTTGGTCAGGTTAGCGGATTTTTCCGGTAAGCGGTGGCTATTCCCTTTGGGGTGTGGATGCCAAAGGGTATAAACCGCAGTGGCTAGAATGATCAGCGGTAGCGCTTTCTCTAACCATTCGGTAGAAATCATATCAACCACCAGGGTGCCGCCAATCGCACCGATAAGGGTGGCGATGAAGGACTGACGCCAAAAAGAGGGTGAAAAAAGCTGTTTTTTGTAATAGGCCCATGCCGCTGTAGAAGAAGCAAAAGTGGCTGCCAGTTTATTGGTGCCTAATGCAATGTGAGGCGGCAGGCCAATAGACAACAGGGCGGGGACGGTTAGCATACCCCCTCCACCCGCGACCGCATCGATAAAACCGGCCAGAAGGGCAATTAATCCAAGTAAGAGCCACATTCCTGGCTCTATCATTTCAATCATGAGTCGTTATCAACTATATCTACTATTTGACGTGTTCTATGACACGTTCGAAAGGTGGTAATGAGTCGAGCAAGGCTTTGCCGTAGCGTCTGGTGATCACCCGGCGGTCGAGCAGCACGACTCTCCCTGTATCATCTTCTTTACGCAGCAGGCGTCCCACCGACTGGATAAGCTTCTTGCTCGCTTCCGGTACCGAGATTTGTAAAAACGGGTTACCACCGCGGCTTTCAATGTACTCTGCGTGGGCTTCTTCTACTGGCGAGGTCGGCACCGCGAAAGGGATCTTGGTTATGATCAGATTTTTAAGTAAATCACCTGGCAAATCAAGACCTTCGGAGAAGCTACCAGTACCAAACAAAATGCTGGTTTTACCTTTTTTACAGTTCTCTTTATGTTTTTTTAGAGTGGTTTGACGTGACTCTTCACCTTGAACAAGGAGTTCCCACCGGTTCTTTTTCGCCAGAGGTCGGAGCTTGTCTGCGACTTGGTTCATCTGCCAATAGGAAGAAAATAAGACAAGGCTAGATGTTTCCCCTTCGAGGTATTCTGGCAGGGTGTCGATAAGCAAATCGGTAAATTTGTCTGCTTGCGGCTCGAGAGGTAGGGCCGGGATCACCAGTCGGGCGTTATTTTGGTAGTCAAACGGTGAGGCCAGGGCTAAGAAGCGGGTGGCTTCTTTTTCATAAATACCGGCCTGGCGACAAAAGTAGTCAAACTGGTTCAATGCCCGTAGGGTTGCCGATACCAGAATTGAGCCCACAGCGCGGCTCCATAGTAATTGATCGAGGCGGTAGCCGACTTCAAGCGGGGAGACTTCAATAACGTAGTCATTCTCACGGTCTTGGCTTTTTTCTATCCAGCGTGCGAGCGGGGCGCCTTTGTCCTTGTTGGGCTGGGCCATTAAGCTCCAGACCTTCTCAAGGTTTTCAAGTCGCTGTAAATAAAAGCCGGATTCGGTAAGTGCTTGTTCACCGAGTCTTGGTAAGATTTCATTGTCTTTCGTGCGCTCGGAGATCAAATCGTGGATTTTCCCCAATGCTTGTAAGGCTTTCTTGCTGGCATCTTTACACCCCTTGGCTTCTTCTTGCAGCCATGCTGGAAGTTCGCCGTGTTCAAAGCGGTAAACGCCGTCTTTATTGAATTGGCTGTCATCGATGCTGCTGGCGATTTGGCGCAGTGTTGGAATCAGCGTCGCAATGTTCTCGCTCAATGCGGTCTGGAACCGGCCTGATTTTTTGTAATCGGCCAACTCTGCCAATTTACCGACAGATTGGTTGAGCTTTTCCAACCAGCTGGCTGCACCTTTAAGGCTGGCTGCTGCCGAAGAAAAGTCACGCGCAACTTGGGGTAAATGATGTGCTTCATCAATAACATAGATGGTTTTCTCCGGCTCCGGCAAGATAATTCCGCCGCCCAATTCTATGTCTGCCATTAGTAAGGCATGGTTGGCAATAATGACATCGGCTTTTTCGAGGTGCTCTCGCGCCTTGGCGAATGGGCAATCCCGGTGCTTAGGCAAGCCAGCATGACAGCTGTGCTTATCGGCAACGATCTGCTGCCAGACACGGTCCGGGATGGTGGTTGGCCAACTGTCCCGGTCGCCATCCCATTTCCCGCCCTCGCTGGCTATCAACATCCGCTTCAAAAGGTCTAAATCCGACTTTTTAGGTTTTTCATCCCAAAGGCTAACCTGCTGACTTTCGTCACTATTACAGCTGGATTCCAATTTATGATTGCAACAATAGCGTTGACGGCCCTTGGCCAAGATAAAGCTGAACTCTTTGGGGTAAATACGGTTGAACAAAGGCAAGTCTTTATTGATCAGCTGCTCTTGCAGGGCAACCGTCGCGGTGGAAATCAACACCTTCTTGTTGTTGAACACCGCAAACGGGATCGCCCCTAGTAGGTAGGAGAGTGATTTACCAATTCCTGTCCCGGCTTCACCGACCAGCATGCGGTGTTTGGCATGGTATTCACCGCCAAGTGTCTTGGCTATCTCTGCAACCAGATAGTTTTGAGCTCTTCTAGGTATAAAGTTATCGAGCTGATTGCCCAGGTTCTCATAGCACTGCTTGATATCACTCTTTATCTGGTTGTGTAGCATAACTGAAACTTCATCGGGACAGGGGCGCGCATTATAGCACGAACATCTGAATGTGACCGCTCACTGGTTTTTGAGCTTTGCCTTTTAAAAATGAGAACCAGTTCACGAAATAAGATTGAACTAGTGGGAAGCAGATCTGTGCCGATGGTTTTTAATGCTAAATCACCACAAATATCTGCTAGTCGCGGTGTTTTGCGCTTCTAGTTGCTTTATTTTGCTAAATTTGTAGTTTTTTGTGTTGATAATTCATGCATTACTTTTTTATGAATAGGTATTTTTTATATAAAAACAATGCTCAATTAGCATGCGTGTATTTTGTAACCTGTTGAATTTAATGCCTGTTAATGTTTTTTTAGTTTAGCTTTAGAAGATTTGACACAAAGAGGAATCTTCTGTCAGGATGAGTTCCATAAATTTCGACTCTTTAGTTTTCTTAATGCGTTATATGTTTGTAGGGCATGGAAAACTGGGGATAAAAAAAGAAAAGGAATTCTGGAAACAGGAATTCCAGTCTAAATAAGAAAAGGCAGTGGATATTATGAAAAAGACTCTTCTAGCTCTAGCAGTACTAGCAGCAGGCTCAGCGCAAGCTGGCATCAACCTATATGACGCAAACGGCGTTCTCGTTGACCTTACCGGTGCTGCGGAAGTTCAGTTCATGCAAGGATATGCCCAAGATAGCAACGCAGAATTACGTTTGGATGATGGTGATCTACAGTTAAATACTACGATTGCACTATCTAACCAGCTAAATGCGGTTGCCGGTATCGGTTTCTCGTTTGATGATAATGCTGACTCAAAGGTATCAAACGATAAGTTGTTCGTCGGTCTTGGTGGTGATTTTGGTACCCTAACGTTCGGTCGCCAGCTCTTGATTGCCGATGACTCAGGTATCGGTAAAGATTACGAGCTAGGTGGTGACGGTCTGGATTTTGTGCAGGCTGAAGGTAATCGGGCTATCAAATACGTTTTCGATAACGGCCAGTTCTATGCCGGTATTTCTGGTATTGTTGGTGAAGATAATGATAGTGATACAACAGATACCGATATTATCGATGGTCGTCTAGGTGCCCGCTTTGGTGACTTTGATGCCCGTGTATACCTATACTCAGGTTCTGATGTTAAAGGTTCATTCACTTCATTCTTTGGTGATGGCTCCGTTCTTGACATTGACGGTTATAATCTAGAGGCAGAATACTACATGGGCGCTATCGCCCTATCTGCTTCTTTCGGTCAAGTTGAGTATGAAGATAATACCGGTAAAGTTGAAGCTGACACAGCAGCCCTTGCTGGTTCATACACTATGGACAAAACCACCTTTGCTCTTGGTTACACTTACTTAAATGCTGACTTTAAGTCTACAGCTGGCGGCAAAGACTCTGAAGATGCCAACACTTTCTATGCGAACGTGACTGAGCAGCTTCACAGCAACGTAAAAGCTTACGCTGAAATCGGCTACACAGACGTTGACGACGCAGAGTTCGGTTATGTAGTTGGTATGGAAGTCATCTTCTAATCGTCATTTTCGGTTAAGAAACGCTCCCAAAAAAAGCCGCCTCATTCAGGCGGCTTTTTGTTATCTTAGTGATGACAAAATTGTGTTATGACAGCAAGTAAGGGATTAACAATGAATAAATGGTTAGTGGCCATTGGGCTAATGGCGCTGCCGGTGGGCCTGCAGGCAGCCACACTGAGTACCGGCCAAAACATCAAGCTGCTGGTAGTGGATGGTAAGCAAGTCGAGTCAACGTTTTGGTCAGAAGCCGACAGTATTGAGCTGACCGAAGGTCAACATCAGGTAGTGGTTCGTTTTGACGGCGAAGTTAAAGATGGCTCGAAGAGCAAGATGTACACTACGCGACCATACCTGTTTGAGATGGATGTGCCCAAACAGGATGCCACTATTGTCTTGCCTCGATTATCGAGCCTGAGTCAGGCTAAAGCCTATTTCCAGCGCGGCCCTGAATGGCAGCTTGAATTGGCGGATGGCACCACGAAGGCGCTTGAGCATGTCGAGTTGCAAGGCAAAGGTTTCGCGTCTTATAGCGACATGGAAGGCTTGGTTGCCGATTACAACCGTGAACACGGGATCACTTTTGAAGAAGGTTACGCGGTCGATCTAGAACAGGCAACAGTCGAAGTGAGTGATAAAGGGGAAGTCAGCATCACTGGCGATGCATTTATCCAGCTCAAGCTCTGGTATAGCAAAGCCAATGCGGAAGAAAGAGTTGCTTTTGAGCAATGGGTTAAGCAGCAATCAGCGCCCTAATGACAAGCCGTATTCAGGGCGGTACTGTATTAGCTGAAACCCTGATATACCAAGAGGCGGGAGAGCTCGCTTATTGGTGTATTAGTTGTCGTGGTGGTAGCGGCTGTGCTCGCGGCAACTGCTGCAGCGCGGTTGAGCTGGGTCTTTTTCAAGATCTTCAATTGCAATTTCATCTTCGCAATCGACACACAGTCCATACATCCCCAGCTTGACCGAGCATACTGCCGCGTCAATGCGCTCCATTCGAACGGCCAAATCAAATAGGTTGGGAATGAATGCAGATTTGGCCATCACGATTAACTCGCTCAATTCGGCATCCTCAATCGCTGTTGCCGACGGCACCAAGGTATTGAGTAGCATCTCGTGCTTGAGTTCGCGTGACAACATACCGTGCTCTTGTTCCAGGCGCTGTTGCAGCTGCTCGTAAAGTTTATCTGACGTTGTCATAAGCCTTTTATTATTTTATTAGTGATTATTTCAGTCTAAGACGATCCTTGAGAATGATTGTGATTTGAATCAAATAATTATGGGGTTGTATGGCAATAACCATAAATTCTCTCGGTTTTTGTCGTAGTACCTTTCCGCTATATTGATTGCACAAATAAATGGCGGCCTAAGAGCTGTTAATACCTAATCAATCAATAAAGGAAGTCTACCATGGAGCAGGGATTTCAAGATCCGTATAACGTTAAATATTTCTTCGGTTTTGTTGCTGTGTTGGCGCTGCCGACACTACCCGCAATCTTAACTTGGATCGGTATGCTTACCTCATAAGCACTGACGATGCTTATGAGGCTTGAAATAAATACCAACAATCCACTCTGACAAGATTTGGATTGTTGGTATTTTTATTTTAGCTGGTAAACTCGTAGTAAAGGGTAAAGAGCCGTTTCGCTATGGTAAAGAAAACACTTCTGTTGTTATGTGGCTGGGTCTGTGTTGCCTTGGGGCTAGTCGGGGCCTTTCTGCCACTGCTACCCACGACGCCATTTTTGCTGCTAGCCAGTGCCTGTTTCATGCGGGGATCGCCAAAGCTCAACCATTGGCTGCTTAACCATCCGAGATTTGGCCCTATTTTGCAGAATTGGCACCATCACCGAGCGGTGTCCAAACACGTTAAGCGACGAGCCAATATCATGATTGTCGCCAGTTTTAGCCTGTCTATTTTCCTCGTGCCGCTGCTTTGGCACAAAGTCATGCTGGTGGGTATGTTGGTTATTCTGCTGGTTTGGTTTAACCGCTTACCTGAGCGCGATCATTCCACGGCGCAAGGTTAGCAGGCCCCTCGTCACTCTTTGATGGTATCTGGATCATCCTCTGAACGTTGAGTATGTAGCAATCCTTGCCCCGCCATGGGAAAAAAACTACTATTTGAACCAGTTTTTTCGGCAGTGTGTCATCATGCTGCCGTATTATTTATTGGAAAATTATTATGACCCAAGAAAAGCTCGCGTTGATCAAAAATAGCATCAAATCCATTCCTGATTATCCAAAGCCAGGGATCCTGTTTCGCGATGTGACTAGCCTGATGGAAGATCCAGCCGCTTACCGCGCGACCATGGAGATCCTCATCGATAAATATAAAGGTAAAGGGATCACTAAGGTAATTGGTACTGAGGCGCGTGGCTTTTTGTTCGGTGCCCCTCTGGCTCTTGAATTGGGCGTAGGTTTTGTGCCGGTTCGTAAGCCTGGCAAGTTGCCACGTGAAGTGATTGGTGAGAGCTACGAGCTAGAGTATGGGCAGGATACGCTTGAGATCCACGTCGATGCGATCAAAGAAGGCGACAAGGTTTTGCTGGTCGATGATTTGCTGGCAACCGGTGGCACCATTGAAGCGACAACCAAGCTGGTACGCCGCTTAGGTGGCATCGTTGAAGATGCTGCTTTCGTCATCAACCTACCGGACATTGGTGGCGAAGAGCGACTGAAAGGGATCGACCTGAACGTGTTCAGTATCTGTGATTTCGACGGCCACTAATCATCTTCTTCTGTTTTGGTCATTCAGCTTACCTCTAAGTTATATTTTTCTGTGGTAGCTGGCTAATCATTGGGCGCTCGTTGGAGCGTCCTCTCGCTCAAAAATCCTCCCTGTGCTAGCATTGAGTTCTTGATTCTGTAAGGTTAGTTAACATGAGTTATCAGGTTCTGGCACGTAAATGGCGTCCGCACCAGTTTGATGATGTGGTCGGTCAGTCCCATGTCTTGACGGCACTGGCCAATGCGCTTGCCCATAACCGTCTTCACCATGCCTACTTGTTCAGTGGAACAAGAGGGGTAGGTAAAACCACGATTGCCCGTATTTTTGCCAAGGGCCTGAACTGTGAGCAAGGTGTTACAGCCTCGCCATGTGGCCAGTGCGAAACCTGCCGAGAAATCGATGAAGGTAGATTTGTCGATTTGCTTGAAATTGATGCGGCATCACGTACCAAGGTCGAAGATACCCGAGATCTACTGGATAACGTCCAGTATAAGCCGGCGCGTGGTCGTTACAAGGTATACCTGATTGACGAAGTGCACATGCTCTCTCGTCATAGTTTTAACGCTTTGCTGAAAACGCTTGAAGAGCCGCCTGAGTATGTAAAATTTATTCTGGCGACCACCGACCCGCAAAAACTACCGGTTACTATCCTGTCCCGCTGCCTGCAGTTCCATCTTAAGCACCTGGACAATAGCCAGATCCAGACGCAGTTGGAAAAGGTTCTGGGCGAAGAGCAAGTTGCATTTGATTCTAGGGCACTGGGACTGATCTCTCGTGCCGCCGAAGGCAGTATGCGAGATGCTCTGAGCTTAACCGATCAGGCGATTGCGCTGGGTAATGGCCAGGTTGAGGCGGATGCCGTGTCGGAAATGTTGGGTACTCTCAATACCGAACAGGCTCTTTATCTGCTTGAAACCGTTGCGGGTGGCGAAGCACAGCCTGCGATGGCTTGTTTGGAAGAGCTTGCCTCGGTCGGTGTCGAGTGGGATAGTTTGCTACGTGAAATGGCTACCCAGCTTCACCGTGTTGCGATGCATCAGGCGTTGCCAGCTTCGCTGGATGACAGTGCTCCAGATGCATCGCGAATTAGCACGTTGAGCCAGTCGGTATCACCACAAGAAGTCCAGCTTAGTTACCAGATTGCCCTTCAGGGACGCCAGGATTTGGCTTTTGCCCCTGACGGCCGGACCGGCCTAGAAATGGTGTTACTTCGTATGCTGGCTTTTAGGCCGGTATCGGTTAATGCCGTGA
Organism: Photobacterium pectinilyticum; assembly: GCF_024357955.1. Taxonomy (GTDB): domain Bacteria; phylum Pseudomonadota; class Gammaproteobacteria; order Enterobacterales; family Vibrionaceae; genus Photobacterium; species Photobacterium pectinilyticum. The sequence continues at coordinate 177,416 of NZ_JANEYT010000001.1, read as the reverse complement.
CACCGCAGCCTATCGCTGTACCAACAACTCAACCAGCAGCGGCACAGCCGTCGCAGGTACAAGAGCAGGGTATTCAGCGGGTGCAGGCACTGAAAGCACAGATGAATGGCAGTCAGGCGGCGGCTCCGCAGCAGACTATGTCGCCCCAGAGGCAGCCACCACAGGGTCAGCCGCAGAATAACCAACCACAAACCGGTTATGAACAGCCGATGCCAGAGCACCAGCCGCCAGCGGGGTATGATTCAGTCGGTACTGCGCCAGCACCAAGCTATCAGTCATCACCAAGCCATCAGCCAGCACAAACTCAGGTTGCTCCTCAACAGCAAATGGCGCCGACAGCCCCGGCTCAATCCCAGTCTCAACCCTCATCGGCAGCGTCTGGGCTACTGGCGGCAAGAAACCAGCTTCGCAGTAAAAACAAGCGTGACGGCCGTGGGCCGGACAACGGAAAAAAGGGTGAACCGGTACGGGCTACAAAGGTTGCAAGCAGCAGCGTACTTGATCGTATTGCCAGTAAGCAAAATGGTCAGGTAAAGGCGGCTGGAAATGCGATGCCGGTACCGGGTGCACCGATAACAGCGGCAGCGCAGGTTGACGCCATGGAGCCGCGAGGTGATGATTCCTCCGAGTACCGATGGCGCCCGACCATGCTTCCTGAATCGACCGAGACTCAGCAAGTCATTGCTCCCAAGCTTTTGAAACAAGCCTTAGAGCATGAAAAGACACCTGAAATGGTGAAATTACTTGTCAAGGAAGCAGCAATTCAGGATAGTTGGTCGGATTGGGTGACCAAGCTGCAAGTTGGCCGTATGGTTCAGCAGCTGGCACTTAATTCAGCGTTCGAAAGAGAAGGTAATCAGGTGAAATTATGTCTCCGCCCTTCTCAGCAGCACCTGAATACCCCCAAGGCGCGGGAGCAACTGGCGATGGCAATGAGTGAACTTTTTGCTGAGACCGTGTCGCTAGACGTTGAATTAAATGATAATGGCCGCTCGCCCCTTGAATGGCGTGAGGCGATTTATCAGCAGAAATTGGATCAGGCCAAGCAAAGCTTAATGTCCGATCCGAACGTTAATTTCATTTGTCAGCGGTTTTCTGCTGTACTTGATGAAGATAGCGTAAGACCCTTATAGATTAACCAGACCACAGAGAGAGAAGATATGTTTGGTAAAGGCGGTATGGCTAACATGATGAAGCAGGCGCAACAGATGCAAGAGCGCATGCAGGAAATGCAGGAAGAGATCGCAAATATGGAAGTGACCGGCGAGTCTGGTGCTGGCCTGGTAAAAGTGACTCTAACTGGTAGCCACAGTGTACGTCGCGTTGAGCTGGATGAAAGCTTGATGGAAGACGACAAAGACATGCTAGAAGATCTGATTGCGGCAGCGTTTAACGACGCCGCTCGTCGTATCGAAGAAGCGCAGAAAGAAAAAATGGCAGGCGTAACCGGTGGTATGAACTTACCAGCCGGCTTCAAGATGCCATTCTAATTAATGCGTACCAGTCACTTACTGGAACAACTGATGGAGGCCTTACGGTGCCTGCCTGGGGTCGGTCCCAAGTCAGCGCAACGTATGGCCTTCAGTTTGTTACAGAGAAATCGACAGGGTGGCCTGCAACTGGCTGATGCTCTGAGTAAGGCAATGATCGAGATTGGCCACTGCCGCGACTGCCGCACGTTTACTGAAGAAGAGGTTTGTGCTATTTGCGTTAACCCTCGTCGTCAGGAAAACGGTGAGATCTGTGTGGTGGAATCACCGGCAGATATCGTGGCGGTTGAAGCAACTGGGCAGTTCTCTGGCCGTTATTTTGTGTTGATGGGACACCTGTCACCACTTGATGGCATTGGCCCTTCGGACATTGGCCTAGATACTTTGGAGTTTCGTTTGCAAAACGAGCCGATTAACGAGTTGATCTTGGCGACGAACCCAACGGTGGAAGGTGAAGCGACCGCTCATTACATTGCTGAGCTATGCAGTGAGTATTCGATTCCAGCCTCACGGATTGCCCATGGCGTGCCTGTCGGTGGTGAACTAGAGCTTGTCGACGGTACGACGTTGTCCCACTCCCTAGCGGGACGGCAAAAACTTTACTGATACATATAAAACTTGTTTTATATAAAGTTATTTAATAAAAATACCAACGTTTATCGTTGGTATTTTTTTGTCTTTTTATTACTTACTTGTCATATCAGTTACTTATAAAGCCAAATTTAGCTGCTTTAGAAGGCTAAAGAAAAATTTAGTTTTCATTTCAAGTTGTTTTCTAATAATTTCTATCAAAATATTCTTTAATAGGATTTTTGTTCCTAACTAGTTGTTTTCATGTGTTAAATAATAGTGTCACTTGCCGGGAAATAATTATTGAGGGTTGTAAAACAATCGTCATTGCCGGCGTATCAAATAAAAAATTAATACTAAGTTTTCGACTATTTAAGGTCAGGGAACGATTAGGAGTGAACATGAAAAAGACAGTAGTTGCAGCCGTAATCGGCTCGGTAGTGGCTAGCGCATCAGCAATGGCGGCAGAGGTTTATAAATCAGATGATCTATCTGTCAACGTATACGGTAACCTACGTGCCCGTTACGAGACGACAGACAATGGTCATATGGGCGCAGACAGCACTTTCACCGGTGAAGGTACTGAGCTAGGCCTAAGCATCAATTACTTTATGGATAACGGTATGTACATCAATGGTGATGTACTGAAAGAGTTTAACATCATCCCTGAAGATGGTGATGGCTTTGATGATGGAGATTTCTTGAAATTCGGCTCGGTTGCCATCGGTGGTGAGTTCGGTGAGTTCCGCATGGGTCGCATGTCAGCAGTACAAGATACCTTGGCTGGCCAGTACGATATCACGTGGGAATACGGTGGTACGGCAAACATCAAGTCCGATGCCGCTGCAACCGATCGCTTGACCAACGGTATCGAGTATAAGATTGATATCAATGACTTTACGGTTATGGCTCAGTACCACACGGGTACAGAAAGTGACGATATAGACATTGATCAAGCATTTGCATTAGGTGCGGCGTGGAACTCCAACTTCGGTCTAGGTCTATCGGGTACCTACACTCAGTCAGAGCGTACCGAGAGGAGTACCTACTTCGGTGATGATAAAGATACCTCTTGGACGTTGAATGCCACTTATGAATGGCAGGCGTTGTCTCTAGCGGCCATGTACTCTGATTACGATTTCGCGGGTGATGAGCAAACCGGTGTTGGTGCGATGGCGCGCTACGACTTCCCTATGGGGTTCGGTCTGTACGGCGTATATGACTATGTAGATTACGACACGAAAGACAATAAGCTAAACCAGTACACCATTGGTGCTGACTACTGGCTAACCAGCCAAGTCGTTTCCTACATGGAGTATGCAGATCAGAGCTTTGACACTGAGAAAACGGCTATTGACGGTCAAAAGATGTTCGACGACAACGCATTCACTATCGGTATGCGTCTGTACTTCTAATTTTATTTAATTGCTAGACTGTTCATTGTGTTTGGGGGAGGCTTGGCTTCCCCCTTTTTTGTTCTCAGCAGTGATACTCTGTCCCCTTTGTAAGAGATCTCTTACAAGCTCGTGAGAAATGAAGGTGATATATATAGGGGTAAATCGACTAGTTTTAAATTAAGCTTCTGTATTTATTGTGATTTTATTGCCTCTTTCTGTTTGTCAATTTTATTGCAAAAGAGAGCTTCACCTGAGGTTGCTATTTTATTCGGCCCACTGGCGTATATTTATAGGTGTCGGAAGGAGCTGACGGAACGGAACAGGAAATACCCAAGGATTGGGGAGTCTCAGGATGAGACCGGTGTACTAGGATGGTATATCGAACAAGGACTGTGAAGGAATAGCCGGGGAACGGCAAAAGGTAAACAGGATGTTTACCCGTCAGGATGACAAAAGGACCACTTCAGGACGAAGTTAGGGACCCCTCCAGGAAGGATGTTGAGAGTCAGTATAGGATATGCTGGCAGGTCAGGAAGGCCAAAGGACAACTTCAGGATGAAGAATAAAAGGAATATGCTGACGGACTACAGCAATTCAATGGAATGATGCAGGGAGCACCATAGTAGCGGGACTGCTGCATGTAAGACCTAAGGGCGCAACGAAAGTTGCGCCCGTTCTTGTTTAAGAGCGGCAAAAACGGCTCTTGGCCCTAGGCACGAGTAATACCAATCTGGATAAGTAGTTGATCAAGTATTTGCACTGGAAAAATCGTTGTTATCAAGGCAGATATTGCAGTAACTAGTGGCTCTAATTACAAAATATCTAACGCAGAGAACAGCGGTTTTAACCAGCAAGACTGATCAAATATTTATGTAGGTTGGTATAAGAACAAAGAGCAAGAGCTTGAAATCTAGTGGGCTTTTCTAAAATCTGCATCGCCTATCGCCTATCGCCTATCGCCTATCGCCTATCGCCTATCGCCTATCGCCTATCGCCTATCGCCTATCGCCTATCGCCTATCGCCTATCGCCTATCGCCCAAAAAACAAAACCGCCCATTGCTGAGCGGTTAATTAAGTTCGAATGTTTGGCTTACAGCGAGTAAAGAATATGCGAGCCGTACGACAAGCTGGTAAGCAAGATGGTCTTCTCGTCAATGATATCCATTCTTCGGCTCTGCTGAGCATCCATACGGTAAATTTGGTTGATGATCTGCAGATGTTCTGGTTGGAAGTCTTCATTGGTGCCTGAAGTAATATCTTTGAATTCCAGAGGTTCGGTCAGTAGGTACTTACCGCTGACATCCCACTTGCCTGACTCCGATATATGGATGGTGAGTGGTTGTTCATTGTCACTGAAAAGCCTCATCAAGGTGATGCGCGAATAAGTGTAGTTCGGTAGGTATACCACATGGCTGGTTTGCTCGACACGGCGCAGCATACCGAGTTGCTCTATCTCGGTCTCTTCGATGCGGCTTACAGTCTTTGATTGCCACTCGCGAGAGAGCAGGAGTTGCTCTTGCATGTAGTCGCTGGAGTAATAAAGCCAAGTACTGAACAGGACGGATAGGCCAAACAGGATAAATGCCCAATACCGATAAACAAAATGTTTTGCGGTCTGTTTGTGAGTATTTACTGACATATCGAAACATTGTCCTTATGGCTAGTCAACAAACGAAGGGTCACATTCTCAGCTGGATTATCAAACGAGTGAACATAGTTAACCCACAGCTGAGAGTGTTGGCCGCCAGACACAATGACTTCCATTGGACGCTTGTCTGCCGGGTGGTAGCTAAGATAGCTTTCAACGCATTGGGTGATCATGCCTTGCCATTGTGTTAGCGAAGGATGGTTGGCCGGGGTAAGGACCGGAACATCATCGACAACGGCAAAAGGCTCGAAAGCCGCTGACTTTGGTGGCATTCCGAGGTTAACAAGAATAGGTAATAGCAGGGCCATCAGTACCAGTACACCAGAGATCGCTGCCATCGGTAGTGGGCGTTTTGGAGTCTGTGAATGAGAAGCAGGTGAATACGTTTTGGCTGTCGTGACCTGCTGGCTGTGCTCAAACAGTTCACGTTCAATTTCAGACGGCTCGTCCAATTTCTCGGCCAGTGTTTCAGCCTGCTCGGCACTGGTGCTAGAGTCGATCTCTGACAGCGACTCAACCATGGCAATCATCTGGTAACCGCGTTTGGGTACGGTTTTGATGAATTCCGGTGATTTTGTGGAGTCTTTAAGCGCTTTTCTTAAGGTAGAAATGGCTTGGGTCAGGCTTGAGTCATCCACCTCAAAACCTTGCTCTCGCCATACATATTCATGTAGGCGGTGGCGAGTGATGATGGCTCCTGGATCTTCGATAAGCAAACTGAGAGCCCGGCTTTCATTACTGCCGAGGCGAGTAAGCTCATCACTTTCGTGTTGGTCGATCAAGCTGTTGTCATATGGATCAAACAAAAAACGTTGACCAATAAGGAATTTACTTTCTAATTTATTCATTTTTAGCACCAAGGGTACGCCTGCGGCGAATATATACCATGCATACCCTGAATCTCATCTGAATGTAAAAATTATAAAAAACGGTTCTGAAAAAACATCAAAAACATAAAAGCTGCATTTTAGGTTGAAATTGATGCGTTTGGCCACATCTATATACTCAGACACTTTGCTTAAAGTGAAATGTAAAGGGATGCAGCACCAGGTATGCGGCTGTTTTAGACCCCTGAATGTTTATTGATACAAGTTTCGGAGTTGAAATGAGCGAACACACTATCCATAAAAACAAGGAAACCCGTGGTTTTCAGTCTGAGGTGAAGCAGCTGCTGCAATTGATGATTCATTCTTTGTACTCCAACAAAGAGATCTTTTTGCGCGAGTTGATTTCTAATGCGTCCGATGCCGCAGATAAGTTGCGTTTCCGTGCACTATCTCAGCCAGACTTGTATGAAAATGATGCCGAGCTTGGCGTGAAGCTATCTTTCAACGAGCAGGCTGGTACGCTAACCATCAGTGACAATGGCATCGGTATGAGTCGCGATGATGTGATTGAGCACCTGGGTACGATTGCCAAGTCAGGTACTAAGGACTTCTTCGCCAAGCTGAGCGAAGATGAGACGAAAGACTCTCAGCTGATTGGCCAATTCGGTGTCGGCTTTTATTCTGCTTTTATCGTGGCAGATTCCGTGACCGTGAATACCCGTGCAGCGGGTGTTGCAGCCGATCAAGCGGTGTCATGGCAGTCGGGTGGTGAAGGTGACTACACGATTGAAGATATCGAAAAAGAGAGCCGAGGTACCGAAATCGTGCTTCACCTTCGTGAAGACGAGAAGGAATTCCTGAGTGAGCACCGCTTGCGTGAGATCATCGGCAAATACTCGGATCATATCGGTATTCCTGTTCATATCCAAACCGTTGAGCGTGACGAGGAAGGGAAGGAAACAGGTCGTAAGTGGGAGCAAATCAATAAAGCGCAAGCGCTTTGGACCCGCAATAAGTCAGATATTTCTGAAGAAGAATACAAAGAATTCTACAATCATGTATCCCATGATTTTGCCGAGCCGTTGACCTGGAGTCATAACCGCGTTGAAGGTAAGCAGGATTACACCAGCCTGCTGTATATCCCATCGAAAGCGCCTTGGGATATGCACAATCGCGACAGCAAGCACGGCCTGAAACTGTATGTTCAACGCGTCTTCATTATGGATGACGCTGAGCAGTTTATGCCGTCTTACCTGCGCTTTATGCGCGGCCTAATTGACTCGAACGATTTACCGCTGAACGTATCGCGAGAAATCCTACAGGACAACAAGGTAACTCAGTCACTGCGCAAGGCATGTACCAAGCGTGCTCTGACCATGATGGAGCGTTTGGCGAGCAAAGACGCTGACAAATACCAAACGCTGTGGAATGAATTCGGTCAGGTACTGAAAGAAGGCCCGGTGGAAGATTTCACTAACCGCGAGAAGATCGCCAAGCTACTTCGCTTCAGTTCAACCCATGCCGAAACCGTTGAGCAGACTGTTTCGCTTTCTGGTTACATCGAGCGGATGAAAGAAGGTCAGGATAAAATTTACTTCCTGACGGCTGACAGCTTCAGCGCGGCGAAGAACAGCCCACACCTAGAGCAGTTCCGCAGCAAAGGGTTGGAAGTGCTGCTAATGCATGATCGCATCGACGAGTGGTTGATGGGCCATCTGCCAGAATTCGACGGTAAGTCATTCCAAGCGATCACCAAAGCCGACCTTGATCTGTCTGCCTTTGAACAGGAAGAAGAGAAAGAGAAACGCAAGGAAACAGAAGAAGCCTTCCAATCGGTAGTTGAGCGAAGCAAAACGTACCTTGGCGAAAGGGTGAAAGACGTACGTACTACGTTCAAGCTAAAAGACACTCCAGCTGTTGTGGTCACCGATGAAAATGAGATGGGTACCCAAATGGCGAAACTTTTGGCTGCTGCAGGCCATGACGCACCAGAAGTCCAATACATTTTTGAGTTGAACCCGGAGCACCCATTGGTGATTAAGATGGCTGATGAAGCTGACGAGGAAGTCTTTGGCCGTTGGGTGGAAATGTTGTTGGGGCAGGCGATGCTGGCGGAGAAGGGCACGATGGACGATCCATCCCAGTTCCTTGCCGCGGTGAATAAACTGCTTGGCTAATGTAAGGGAAAAATAGCGCCGGAGTAGGGTATGACGAAGGTCTAATCGCCAGCTACCGGTGTCAAATTGTATTCTGATACAGCATGTAATCGCAGCCCAGTCAGGGACTGGGCTTGCGACTACGGCTTAATCAGTGTATTTTTCACTTCTTTGAAAACTCCATTCAAATCTAAAGGGGAACAAGATGCGCATCATTCTTCTGGGCGCTCCAGGTGCAGGTAAAGGTACTCAGGCACAATTCATCATGGAGAAATTTGGTATTCCACAGATTTCTACTGGTGATATGCTACGTGCGGCAATCAAGGCAGGTACTGAGCTAGGTAAACAAGCGAAATCCGTCATTGATGCTGGCCAGCTTGTGTCAGACGACATCATCCTAGGTCTGGTTAAAGAGCGTATTGCTGAAGACGACTGTGCAAAAGGCTTCCTGCTTGACGGCTTCCCACGTACAATTCCTCAGGCTGATGGCCTGAAAGAAATTGGCGTTGAAGTTGACTACGTGATCGAATTTGACGTAGCTGACGACGTGATCGTTGAGCGTATGGCTGGCCGTCGTGCCCACTTAGCTTCTGGTCGTACTTACCACGCAATTTACAACCCGCCGAAGGTTGAAGGTAAAGACGACGTAACAGGTGAAGATCTTGTTGTTCGTGATGACGACAAAGAAGAAACTGTACGTGCTCGCCTAGGTGTATACCATGAGCAGACAGCTCCTTTGATTGCTTACTACAACAAAGAAGCAGACGCAGGCAACACTAAGTACCTTAAATTTGACGGTACTCAACCTGTAGCAACAGTAAGCGCAGAGCTGGAAAAAGCACTGGCTTAATCGCACGTTGCTTAGCAAGTTTTCAAGCGGGCTGGCCATTGGGTCAGCCCGCTTTTTTATTGCAGAAAAATGATCTAATTATTATCTGATAAGGTATAACCGACTGAAAAGAAAACTGATACAGTTATATCAACCCATAGTTGACTTGATCGGCCATTACCGCCGTTAGCGTGAAGGATGATATGAGCGAGCAAAACATAGATAACAATAATCAAACCCGCCCGTATGGGGTTCTGCTAGTTAATCTGGGAACACCAGATGAAGCAACACCGGCTGGAGTGAAGCGGTTTCTATCTGAATTCCTTCATGACCATCGTGTGGTTGATATGAACCGTTGGCTATGGTGTCCGATCTTACACGGGGTAATTTTGCCTGTCCGCGCGCCGAAAGTTGCCAAGCTGTACCAGTCAGTATGGATGAATGAAGGCTCTCCACTGATGGTGTATTCGAAACGTCAGCAGCAGGCATTGCAAGACTCCCTGGGAGTACCCGTTGAGTTGGGCATGACCTACGGTAGTCCGAGTATGCTCGATGGCCTTGATGCACTCAAGCAGCAGGGCTGCGAACGCGTATTGGTGCTTCCTTTATACCCGCAGTACTCACGTACCACCACTGCGGCGGTGTTCGATAAAGTGGCGAAGGTGCTTAAGGCGAGGGCGGAGATCCCCGAGTTGCGCTTTGTGAACCACTATTTTGACCATCCTGATTACATCTCAGCGCTGGCTGAATCTGTTACTGATTTTTGGCAAGAGAACGGCAAGGCTGATTATCTGCTGTGTTCTTACCATGGGATACCAAAGCGCTATGCTGACAATGGCGACCCGTATCCTGAACACTGTAATGGCACCACGGCTCTGCTGGCTGAACAACTCGACATGCCGCGTGAGCAAATGAGTATGAGCTATCAGTCTATTTTCGGCCGTGAAGAATGGCTCAAGCCTTATACTGAAGGGACGATTCGAGAGTTGGCTCAAAAAGGCGTGAAGCGTCTTGATGTGATTTGCCCGGCATTTTCGGTGGACTGCCTAGAAACGCTGGAAGAGATCGCCGAAGGGTGCAAAGAGGTCTTTATTGAAGCCGGCGGGGAGAGTTTCAATTTGATCCCTTGCCTGAATGACAGCCCAGACCATATCAAATTAATGGCTTCGCTGGTAAAGCAACATAGCCAAGGTTGGTAGGGATTAACCTAATAGCGACCGAGTGTCGCCATAGCTTAACGCCCTGTATGGATAACTTTCCTGATTAGCTACAAAGCTCTCACATTCTGTGAGAGCTTTTTCTTTTTTGTTCTATATTCTGTGATAGAATTCGCAAAAATTTCTCAACAGACAGCTCATTGACATGAAATTTCCAGGCCAACGCAAATCGAAGCATTATTTCCCGGTCCATGCTCGTGATCCCCTTCTTAGTCAAGCTAAGCAAGACAAGCGATTAACACGCACGCATATTGTCGGTATTGACCAGACACTGGTTGATATTGAAGCATGCGTCGAAGATGAATTCCTGGAACGCTATGAGCTAAGTAAAGGTCACTCGTTGGTGATCTCCGATGAGAAAGCTGAAGCGCTATACCGTGAGCTGAAAGAAAAAGAACTGATCAGCCATGAATTCGCTGGTGGTACTATCGGTAATACCCTCCATAACTACTCGGTGTTGGCTGATGATAAATCGGTCCTATTGGGTGTGATGAGTAAAGATATCGAAATTGGCAGCTATGCCTATCGTTATCTGTGCAACACATCAAGCCGTATGGATATGAACCACCTGCAACCGGTCAATGGCCCTATCGGCCGTTGTTTCGCTCTGATCTCTAAAGAAGGCGAGCGCACTTTCGCGATCAACGAAGGGCGCATGAACCAGCTTGACCCAAGCAGCATTCCGGAAGATGTGTTTAAACGCGCTTCAGCCTTGGTACTCACCGCTTACCTGGTACGTTGTAAAGACGGCGACCCAATGCCAGCAGCTACCATGCAGGCCATTGAATACGCCAAGAAGCATGATGTACCTGTCGTTCTGACATTGGGGACCAAGTTTGTGATTGAGGATGATCCACAGTGGTGGCGTGACTTCCTTCGTGATCATGTGACGGTTGTTGCGATGAACGAAGATGAAGCCGAAGCCCTGACCGGTGAATCTGATCCATTGATCGCCTCTGAAAAAACCCTTGAGTGGGTTGATTTGGTGCTTTGCACTGCAGGCCCTGTCGGTCTTTACACGGCTGGCTACACTGAAGATGAAGCCAAGCGTGAAACCAGCCTACCGTTGCTACCGGGTGAAATTCCTGAGTTCAACCGTTACGAATTCAGCCGCCCAATGCTGAAATCAGAGTGTCAGACCCCGATCAAGGTGTACTCTCACATTGCCCCATATATGGGTGGCCCTGAACGTATCAAGAACACCAACGGTGCCGGTGATGGTGCATTGTCTGCACTGTTGCACGATATGTCTGCGAACCGTTACCACAAAGACAATGTACCGAAGTCGAGCAAGCATCAGTTTGATTTCCTGACTTACTCGTCTTTCTCACAGGTTTGCTTGTACTCGAACCGAGTGAGCTACGAAGTATTGGCGCAGCATTCTCCGCGTCTGTCTCGTGGCCTGCCTGAGCGTGAAGACAGCCTGGAAGAAGCATATTGGGAACGCTAAGTTTTAGTGCCAATAGACGCTGAAAAAGAAGGTCAACGTAAGTTGGCCTTTTTTGTGTCACAAAGATAATGAAACAATTTAGTAACTTTTTGCTCTAGCATCTATGATTATTTTGCAGCATACAACAAGGAGAGAATAATCATGAAGAAGCATGCAGTGGCAATAGCAACATTATTAGCGTTGGGGGCGGCAACGCCAGCGTTAGCAGGGGTTACTTTGGAGCAGGGGACACAAGAGTTTGGCCTCCAAGGTAGTCTAGACCTTGACTATGTTGATGACTATCTGTTTGTCCTTAACACATCCTATGGCTATTTTATTCGTGAAGATTGGGAAATCGGTGGCGTGTTGGATGTAAGCATGAGTGACAGCTCACAGCAGTTCCAGCTAGGTGCTTTTACTGAGTATAACTTTACCAATAGCACTAACTGGGTGCCATATTTGGGTTTAGCAGCCCAAGTCGCAAACCTGTCAGGGAGTGATGGTGATTTTGACTTCGACTTTGAAGATGCGACTGCGATGACGCTTAAATTTGCAGGCGGGATTAAGTATTTTGTTAACCCACATGTAGCGATAAGTGCCGAGGTGAATTACAGCATCGCGACGGATGATATCAATGTGACGAAAGATGGCCTCGAAGATAGTTTCACTCGCTTTGTCTTTGGTACACGCTTCTACTTCTAGTTTGCGTAGCCAGTTAACACAAAAAACGAGAGGCCAAGTCTCTCGTTTTTTTATATCACACCATAAAACTAGACGGTGGGGTTAGTAAGCTTCGTTGTGGACGGCAGCCACCGCTCGGCCTGATGGGTCCGCGCTGTTCTTGAAGCTCTCATCCCATTCGATGGCTTTGGCACTAGAGCAAGCGATTGATGGGCCACCTGGCACACATTTAGCTGCATCTTCGAGTGGGAACAGCTCTTCGAAAATCTCACGGTACACGTAAGCTTCCTTGGTTGTTGGTGTGTTGTATGGGAAGCGGAACTTCGCTGTTTCAAGCTGTTGATCAGACACTTTGGCTTCAGCAACCTCACGCAGGGAGTCAATCCAGCTATAGCCTACGCCATCAGAGAACTGCTCTTTCTGACGCCAAGCAACCGATTCTGGTAGGTAATGGCCGAAACACTCGCGCAGAATGTGTTTTTCCATCTTGCCGTTGCCACACATCTTGTCTTCTGGGTTAAGGCGCATAGCCACTTCCAGAAACTCTTTATCGAGGAAAGGAACGCGAGCTTCGATGCCCCATGCTGCCATTGATTTGTTGGCACGGGCGCAGTCAAACATGTTTAGTGCGAGTAGCTTGCGGACCGTTTCTTCATGGAACTCTTGAGCGTTAGGCGCTTTGTGGAAGTACAGGTAGCCACCGAAAACTTCGTCGGCACCTTCGCCTGACAGTACCATTTTGATACCCATTGCGCGGATCTTACGTGACATCAGGTACATCGGAGTCGATGCGCGGATGGTGGTAACATCGTAAGTCTCGATGTGGTAAATCACATCACGGATAGCATCAAGACCTTCCTGAACGGTATAAGTTAGTTCATGGTGCACGGTGCCGATGCTATCGGCAACAACCTTGGCTGCTTTTAGGTCCGGTGCGCCTTCTAGGCCAATGGCGAAGGAGTGCAGGGTTGGCCACCAAGCATCAGACTCTTCGTTATCTTCGATACGGCGAGCGGCAAATTTCTTGGTAATAGCTGAAATTACAGAGGAATCCAAGCCACCGGAAAGCAGTACACCGTAAGGTACATCAGTCATTAGCTGGCGTTTAACCGCACCTTCCAATGCATCGGTCAGCGCAACTTTATCCGTCTTGGCGTCAACCACTGCATCAAATTCCATCCAGTCGCGCTTGTAGTAGCGGGTTGGTTCACCGGCTTTGCTCCATAGGAAGTGGCCAGGAGGGAATTCACTGATTGATTTACAAACCGGAACCAATGCCTTCATTTCTGAGGCTACGTAGTAGTTACCGTGCTCGTCATAGCCATGGTATAGCGGAATGATGCCGATATGGTCACGGCCGATCAGGTAGGCATCTTCCTGCTCATCGTACAGGATAAAGCCGAAAATACCGTTGAGGTAATCAAGTAGCTCAGGGCCTTTCTCTTTGTATAGCGCCAGAATGATTTCACAGTCAGACTCGGTCTGGAACGGGTAGTCTGGGGCAAATTCAGCACGTAGCTCTTTGTGGTTGTAGATCTCACCATTTACCGCAAGGGCATGTGTTTTATCAGCATTGTAAAGAGGCTGTTCACCGCTGTTCAGGTCGACGATAGCCAGACGTTCGTGAACAAGAATGGCTTTATCCGATGAATAAATGCCAGACCAGTCAGGTCCGCGATGGCGCATTTTTTTAGACATTTCCAATGCGGTTTGACGTAATGCCGTTGCATCACTCTTGATGTCTAGGATCCCAAATACTGAACACATACTACCTACCCCAAAATTACTAAATGTTGCTATCCATGAAAATTGCCGGAATCAGCGTGGCGGAGTGCATAACCATATTTGTATAGGTTTGCATTTCTGATGCGTTAGCACTTTGTTATGTGCTAGGCAGTCTTGTCCACATCATCGCTGTCCTTTTGTTAATTGTTAAAATTGCGTATTCAACAATGAATTGCAACCATCAATTTCAATTCAATAAATAAAAAGAGCTGATGATGAATAATATTCAAAATTAACGCCAAATTCCGAATGAAAGTTAACTGTGGGTGATATTTTGCGCACAAAAACAAACAGCAGCCGAAGCTGCCGTTTTACCGTGAAGAGGTGAAATTAGTTCGACTTAATTTGTGGCGTCAAATGTTCACATACATGACGGGCAAAACCGCTACCGGCTTCATGGTAAATATTGAAGGCAGCATCGACTCCTAGTGCTTTGAGCTCTTCTTCGTCATCACTGTATTTGGCGATAGCGGCGATTTGGCCTTGGTAATTTCGCTCACGGATTTGCTCGAGGGCAAAATTATTGGCTTGGCTGTGCGGCATGGCAAGTAGGATCAGCTGGATATTTTGCTTGGAGATCACTCGGGCCCAAAAATCTGAGTCAGTTGCATCGCCGTGAATGACATGGCGGCCTTGAGCTTGGTGTAGCTCAACAGAGTCTTCTCGGGCCTCGACACCGATGATCTTATTGCCGTAGGTTGCAACCAGCTCGTCATAGGCCCCACTGCCAATCCGGCCCATCCCCAAGATCAGAATTTGCTTATTTCCCAGATCAATCAGGCGATCACTGACATTGAGTTTTTCAGGTTCAAATTCCTTGAGCCACTTTGAGGCTCCTTTGTACAGGCGATGCCCCAAGCTGTTGAGCGGGGCGGCAACAAGAAATGAGAGGGAGACCGCAATCGCGATAGCGACCAAGAAGCTGCCTGGAAGCATCCCCATCTTGTAGGCGAGACCGCCGACGATAAGACCAAATTCACTGTAGTTAAACAGAGTCAGGGTACCGAGCAGGGAGGTGCGGACCCGGTATCGGAACAAATTAAAGATAACGTAGTACAAAATCCCCTTGATCGGTAGCATGAGCATCAGTAGCAGTGCCATCAGTAATCCGTCGAGCGTCGGCTGCTCTGCCAAGCCAATGTTGAGGAAAAAACAGACTAGCAATAGCTCTTTAAGGTTGAACAGCGATTTTGACATCTCTGATGATTTGGGATGGGCAGCGAGCATCATGCCCATGATCAGCGCGCCGAGATCTGCCTTCATTCCGACGAATTCAAACAGGCCGGCACCGGCGACTAGCGCGAGGAAAATACCATAGAGCACCAGCATTTCACCGTGCCCGGCACGGTCAAGGATTTTAAACAGCGAAGGGCGCAGCAGTGGCAGGGCAAACAAGGCAAGGGCTGTGATTTCAGGGATCTTACCGGTCGACACGGTCAGGAAAAGCACCGCGAAGATATCCTGCATAACCAGGATCCCGATGGCTAGGGTACCGTAAGTTGCGTTGAGCTCGCCTTTTTCCTGTAGTGCCTTGATGGCAAATACGGTACTGGAGAACGACAGAGCAAAAGCAAGCAAGGCAATTTGCGCCACATCGAGACCTGCCATCATACCAACCCCTAGTTGCTTTAGGGCAAGTAAAGCGAGGGTAAACAGGCCGGTCGTAAGCAGGTTGTGCAGGGTGGCCCCCCCCCAAATTTCTTTGGTTAGCAGGGTTTTGACATCGAGCTTTAGGCCGATGGTAAAAAGCAGTAGTGTTACACCGAGATCAGCCAGGGTCGATAATACCGGGGTTGATTCATAGCCTGCGGTATTCAGGGCAAAGCCGGCGACAAGGAAGCCCACGAGCGGGGGCAACTTGCACCTAAGTGCGATAAAGCCAGCCAAGAAGGCGGCGATGATGTAGATAAGTTCCATGCTAGGCTGACATTCCTTTATGGTTTTTCGCCAGGCCAAATATGGATAAATTAGATGTGTGGACTGGCTGTTGGGTATGTACCTCTATCGATGAGGGTACTTTATTGACGGCAAAATATAACACGAAGGGCAGTCTTCTGTCTGAAGTCTGCCCTTAATATTTTGTAACAGGATGAACAATCTGAAAAGCTATCTTATTGCTTTGTTTTTCGCTTTACCCTTTGTTTTCGTTACTCTTCTAGCAAGCGTTGCAGCAAGACACCGTTAAGCATCGCACGCTTGATCATCGAAAATGCACCGATGGTCGGCTGGGTGTAGAGCACTGATTCAACGATTGGCAAGTCTTTGTTAAAGGTCGAAAGTGACTGGGTTTCCACGCAGCGGCGAATCGCCGGAAAAATCACATCTTTAGCTTGGGTAATATTACCCGCAACGATAATTTTCTGGGGGTTAAACAAGTTGATGGTCATTGCCAGGGCTTTGCCCAATTGATTACCCACCTTGATTAATGCTTGGCTTGCCAGTTCGTCGCCCTTATTGGCTGCTTCGCAGATGGCTGGCATGGTGACATCTTCCAGCTCTTGCAGTGAACTCGGGTAGCCTTGGTCAAGCAGGGCTTGAACGTGGCGGATAATCGCCGGATCGGCAGCGACGGTTTCTAGGCAGCCAAAGTTGCCACACTGGCACTTGTCGCCAAGTGGGTCGATCTGGATATGACCTATCTCACCGACATTTCGGTTAAAG
Organism: Photobacterium pectinilyticum; assembly: GCF_024357955.1. GTDB lineage: Bacteria > Pseudomonadota > Gammaproteobacteria > Enterobacterales > Vibrionaceae > Photobacterium > Photobacterium pectinilyticum. Next base: position 160,725 of record NZ_JANEYT010000001.1, on the reverse strand, counting down.
CCCAAGAAGACCTGACCGTTGACGATGATCCCCGCACCGGTACCGTGGTGGACACTAACCAAAATAGAGTCTTTGCAGTCTTTGCTCGAACCGAAATAATGCTCAGCCAGTGCCAAGCCGCGGATGTCATTGCCGACAAAACAGGCAACACCGTATTTGTCAGTGATAATTTCCGACAACGGCAAGTTATCGACATCAATATGTGGCATGTACTCCACCACACCACTTTCCGGATCAATCAGGCCCGGTAGGGTAATCCCGAAGGCAACCAGTTCGCGCAGGATATTCTGGTTATCGGCAATGAACTTGCGGATATGTTCAAGCAAGCCATCAATAAGTCCTTGCGCGTTGGTATAGTGGAAAGAATGCGCTGTACCGACAATGTGCTTGCCGCTGAGATCATAAATCGTTAGCTCGATGTAGTTGCGCCCAAGACGAATCGCAATCGAGTGGAAAGGTGCTGACTCTGTGGTCAGCGAAATTGCACGCCGGCCTCCGGTGGAAGCCTGCTGCGCGACCTCTTTAATCAAGCCGCGCTCCAGCAGTTGGCGGGTGATTTTAGTAACACTTGCAGGTGCAAGCTGACTGATATCAGCAACCTGGATTCGAGATATAGGGCCTTGCAAGTCGATGAGCCGGTAAACAGCTGCACTATTCAGCTGTTTTACCAGATCAACATTACCTATTTGTCCGCCTGTCATAGTTAATTCTGCTCGTATTCGCCGTTAACAACAGTCGCCTGAACCTTGTAGTCACGATCAAAAATGGCTAAGTTTGCAACCATGCCTTTTTTGATGGCACCCAGTTTCTGATCAACGCTGATAGCGCGAGCAGGGTAGAGGGTAGCCATTCGAATCGCTTCGTCCAGGGCGATACCTGCATGTTCGACACTATTCTGAACCGCTTCGATCATTGTGAGTGCCGAACCACCAAGTGTGCCATTTTCATCAACACACTTACCATCACGGTAATATACTTTCTTGCCGACAAAAATAAAGTGATCCATGTCTGCTCCTGCAGGTGCAGTTGCATCGGTGACCAAAACAAGTTTGTTGCCTTTCATACGGTGGGCCAGGCGGATGTTGGCATAATCGACATGGAAACCATCAGCAATCACACCGGTATAGACCTCTGGCGTGTCATAAATGGCACCGACCATGCCTGGCTCTCGACCGGCCATAGGGGTCATAGCATTGAACAAGTGGGTAGCGAAACTGATCCCTGACGCAAAGCCTTTGCGGGCTTCGACGTAAGTGGCATTGGTGTGACCTGCAGATACTACTATCCCGGCTTCAACCAATTGCTCAATATGGCTATGGTCGTTTTGCTCCGGCGCTAGGGTTACCTTGGTCACCACATCGGCGTTTTCGCATATGGTGTTGATCATTGCATTGTCAGAGCGGCGGATATGGTCAACAGAGTGGATACCTTTTTTCATCACATTCAGGTAAGGACCTTCGAGGTGCAAGCCCAGTGAATGGTTTTGGTATTGACCCTGGTAGTCGCGCTCGGCAGCGATAGCTGCTTTCATATCTTCGTCTGAAGAGGTGATCAGCGTTGGCAGAAAGCTGGTGCAGCCTGATTTCAGGTTGGCACGGTGCATGGTATGGATCGTGTCGGCATTGATCTCATCATTGAGCATGACTCCACCACAGCCATTCAGCTGAAGGTCAATAAAGCCAGGTGTCAGATTGGCACCCTCAAGGTCGCGGATTTCAATATCAGCAGGAAGTTCAGAAACGGGGCAGACAGCGTGAATGTTCACGCCGTCAATAATGACGGCGTGGTTATTCAGCACATCGCTACCGGTGTAAATACGACAATGGGTTAGCGCGTACATGAATAACTCCTTGATTATAGATGTTTGATGTTTTCAGCTTCAAGCTCACGGAAGTACTTCACTGTTTTCACTTTTAGCTCTTGTGTGGATGGTTCATCGCACACAAGAAGAGACTTAGGGTGAAGCTGAAGCGCAGACACTGTCCATAAGTGGTTAACTGAGCCTTCTACCGCCGCTTGTAGCGCTAGGGCTTTATTGTGACCGGTTACGAGTACCAAAATTTCGGCTGAATCCAGTAGGGTACCGACACCGATGGTCAGTGCGTATTTCGGTACTTGGTTGATATCGCCATCGAAAAATCGGGAGTTCGCGATGCGGGTATCTTCCGTCAGGGTCTTAATGCGGGTACGAGAGGCAAGAGAAGAGGCGGGCTCGTTAAAGGCAATGTGGCCGTCGTTGCCCACGCCGCCCATGAATAGGTTAATTTTGCCATATGACTTAATTTTCTCTTCGTAACGTAGGCATTCAGCGTCGTGATCTTCTGTGTTGCCGTTAAGCAAATTGATGTTTTCTTTTTTAATATCAACATGATTGAAGAAATTGTTGAACATAAAGCTATGGTATGACTCTGGGTGGTCAGCAGGGATACCAATGTATTCATCCATGTTGAAGGTAACAACATGCTTGAAGCTTACTTCGCCTGCTTGATAAAGCTCGATAAGACGCTTGTACGTAGCTAGCGGGGTGCCACCTGTTGGTAGGCCCAGCACGAAGGGACGTTCCGCTGTTGGCTTAAATTTGTTAATACGATCAGCAATATAGCGGGCTGACCACAAACCTACATCTTTAGCTTCATTCAGTGGGATTAGTCTCACAGTGACACCTCATTCCAAAATTAAATTACAGTCAAATCATAGCGTGATATCGCATTTGTTTCGCATGATAAAATAAGTTTTATGATCGAGCTAGCAAAATCGCCTGCTAATTGCCCATACTGGTGATTAAGATCACAAATGACGACCTTTTAATTTGCGGGGCGAAATAAAATTCTTAAACTGCAAGTAACTTAATCGGATAACTAAAATAAGTTATCCAAATCGATTCTAAGAAAACCATAGGGGGAACTAAGGGTGAATATTCTTGGATATTTTCAAAAAGTAGGTAAAGCATTGATGGTGCCAGTCGCCACGCTTCCTGCAGCTGCAATTCTAATGGGTATTGGTTACTGGATTGATCCGAACGGCTGGGGTGCGAACAGTGCACTGGCAGCCTTCTTGATTAAAGCTGGTGCCGCAATCATCGATAACATGTCTGTACTGTTTGCCGTTGGTGTTGCTTACGGTATGTCTAAAGATAAGGACGGTGCCGCGGCACTATCTGGTTTCGTTGGCTTCCTTGTTGTTACCACACTACTTTCTCCGGGCGCAGTTGCTCAGATTCAAGGTATTGACGCAAGCGCTGTTCCAGCGGCCTTCGGCAAAATCAACAACCAATTTGTTGGTATCTTGGTGGGTATCGTGTCTGCTGAGATCTACAACCGCTTCTCACACGTTGAATTGCATAAAGCACTGGCATTCTTCTCTGGTAAGCGTCTTGTACCTATCTTGACCTCTTTTGCTGGTATCTTTATTGCCTTCGTACTAATGTACGTATGGCCAACAGTTTACGGTGGTCTAGTAAGCTTCGGTGAAGGTATTCAGGGTATGGGTGAGCTAGGTGCGGGGATCTACGCATTCTTCAACCGTCTGCTAATCCCTGTGGGTCTTCACCACGCACTGAACTCTGTATTCTGGTTCGACGTCGCGGGCATCAACGATATCCCTAACTTCCTAGGTGGCGCGAAGTCAATTGCAGAAGGCGTTGCAACCCCAGGTGTTACTGGTATGTACCAGGCTGGTTTCTTCCCAATCATGATGTTTGGTCTACCAGGTGCGGCGCTAGCGATCTACCACACTGCTAAGTCAGAGAACAAAGATAAAGTTGCATCAATCATGATTGCTGCAGGTTTCGCTTCATTCTTCACCGGTGTTACTGAGCCGCTAGAATTCTCATTCATGTTCCTAGCACCAGGCCTATACGTACTTCACGCATTCTTAGCGGGTATCTCTGTATACATCGCAGCGTCAATGCAGTGGATTGCAGGCTTCGGTTTCTCTGCAGGTCTGGTTGATATGGTTCTATCAACACGTAACCCGCTAGCGGTTAACTGGTACATGCTGATTGTACAGGGCCTAGTATTCTTCGGCCTATACTACGCAATCTTCCGTACGGTTATCGTTAAGTTCAACCTGAAGACGCCTGGCCGTGAAGACGAAGATGAAACAGCATCGAATGCAGGTGGTTCTCAGGAAACGGGTGAGCTAGCTAAGCAGTACGTTGTTGCTCTAGGTGGTGTATCTAACCTAGAAAACATCGATGCATGTATTACTCGTCTACGTCTAACGCTAAAAGACAGCAGCCTTGCTGATGAGAAGACATTGAAAGCACTGGGTGCAATGGGTGTGGTTAAACTGGGTTCTAACAACCTACAGGTTATCCTGGGCCCTCTAGCTGAAATCGTTGCTGGTGAGATGAAGAAAGTCTCTCCAAGTGAAGATCTATCAGCGGTAAAACTGCCTTAATGACTTTTTCTTAAGTCATAGATAACGACTTTATCGGCCTCCAATCGGAGGCCGATATTCCATCAGACTCAATAGTCACCTGCGACCATACACTTCAAAGAAACGCCTTCCTTTCAGGTTTGTGCCTGCGGTTTTCGCTTATTGTTATGTTTGTTTTCCCTGAAGGCTATCAGCGGTTGGTGCTGTACTGGGGGCCGTTGCATATGAAAATCAGCATGCCGGGTTTGGCGCGGCAATATTCGACTGATGTCGGGGGCAGAGGTACGTGCAGTGAGTGCGGACCGCCAGCGTTTTCGTCGCTCAGTCACGCTGTAATTGCAATTGGCGGGGCTAACCTTGCCAGTTTCGACCTATTCTTTTAGATACCCCGTGCTATTACGGGGTTTTTTTATTCATATCGACAAACAATGTACACTATTTGTTGAGTCGGCCCCTATATTTATGGATCATAGGGGACTTAAAAATCCTGTAAGCACACGAGGTCTAATTGATGAGTGAATCTGAAGCTCGTCCAACTAACTTTATCCGCCAGATTATTGATGCGGATTTAGCTAGTGGCAAACATACAAGCGTACATACCCGATTCCCGCCGGAGCCGAATGGTTACCTGCACATCGGCCATGCTAAATCTATTTGTTTGAACTTCGGTATTGCTCAGGACTATCAGGGTCAATGTAATCTTCGTTTTGATGATACAAACCCTGAGAAAGAAGACATCGAATACGTTGAGTCTATTAAGAACGATGTTAACTGGTTGGGCTTTGAGTGGAGCGGTGAGATTTGTTACTCATCGAACTACTTCGATAAGCTGCACGGGTTTGCTATTGAATTGATTAATAAAGGCTTAGCGTACGTTGATGAGCTAAGTCCAGAGCAAATGCGCGAATACCGTGGCACTCTTACCGAAGCCGGTAAGCACAGCCCGTACCGTGATCGCAGCGTAGAAGAAAACCTTGAGCTGTTCGAGAAAATGAAGAACGGCGAAATTGAAGAAGGCAAAATGAGCCTACGCGCTAAAATCGACATGGCATCACCGTTTATGGTGTTGCGTGATCCGGTTATTTACCGTGTGCGTTTTGCCACTCACCACCAAACCGGTGACAAGTGGTGCATCTATCCGATGTACGACTTCACCCATTGTATTTCGGATGCGCTAGAGGGCATTACGCACTCTATCTGTACCTTGGAATTCATGGATAACCGTCGTCTTTATGACTGGGTGCTGGACAATATCACTATTGATTGTCAGCCTCGCCAGTACGAGTTCAGCCGCTTGAATCTTGAGTACACAGTGATGTCTAAGCGTAAGCTTAACCAGCTGGTAACCGAGAACCTGGTAAATGGTTGGGACGATCCGCGTATGCCAACTATCTCGGGCTTGCGTCGCCGTGGTTTCACTTCAGCGTCGATCCGTGAGTTCTGTAAGCGTATTGGTGTGACCAAGCAAGATAACACCATTGAAATGAGCTCGTTGGAATCTTGTATCCGTGATGACCTGAACGAGAACGCACCGCGTGCGATGGCTGTTCTGGATCCAGTAAAAGTTGTGATCGAAAACTTCGATGGCGACGCTGAAATGCTGGAAGTGGCTAATCACCCGAACAAGCCAGAGATGGGGAGCCGTCAGGTACCGTTCACTCGTGAGGTATACATCGAGCGTGAAGACTTCCGCGAAGAAGCGAACAAGAAGTATAAGCGTTTGGTGCTCGGCAAAGAAGTTCGCCTGCGTGGTGCGTATGTGATCAAGGCTGAGCGTATCGAAAAGGACGAAGAGGGTAATATTACGACTATCTTCTGTTCTTACGATAACGAAACCTTAGGTAAAAACCCAGCGGATGGCCGCAAGGTTAAAGGCGTGATCCACTGGGTATCTGCAGAGCAGGGTATCCCAGCTGAAATCCGTTTGTACGACCGCCTATTCACAGTGCCAAACCCAGGTGCAGCAGATGACTTCGTCTCTGTGATCAACCCTGAGTCACTCAGCGTGATGAATGGCGTGGTTGAACCATCATTGATTGAAGGTGAAGCGGAAAAAGCGTTCCAGTTCGAGCGTATGGGTTACTTCTGTGTCGACAGCAAAGACTCTTCGAAAGAGAAGCTAGTCTTCAACCGCACTGTTGGCCTGCGTGATACTTGGGCGAAGATTGGCGACTAAGCTTCCCTGAGCCTGATAAGAAAAAACCAGCCTATTGGCTGGTTTTTTTATTTGTGTACAACAACAAAAACGCGGCTGCTTGAGTGGCCAAGTGTTGAGATCCTGGCCTTATTGTTTTTTACTTGGGCCTAATTATTTTTTGTCGTGTAGTGAACTGTCTTCTTGGCAGTTGCCCTCTGCACAGTGACCGTACAGGTACAGGCTGTGGTTGGTAAGGCGAACATTGAAGCTAGCAGCGATTTCTTTTTGGCGCTCTTCGATGATGTCATCAGAGAACTCAATAACTTTACCACAGTCTAGGCATACTAGGTGGTCATGGTGATGCTGTGTTGCCAGTTCGAATACCGATTTACCGCCTTCAAAGTGGTGACGCGTAACAATGCCTGCATCGTCAAATTGGTTTAAAACGCGGTATACCGTCGCCAAGCCAATTTCTTCACCGATATCGATTAGCTTCTTATACAAGTCTTCAGCACTGATATGCTGGCAATCCGGCTGCTGTAGCACTTCCAGAATTTTTAGGCGTGGAAGGGTTACTTTCAGGCCAGCTTGTTTTAGTGCGTGATTGTTATCTGACATTGGAGTTTCCTATTGGCTACCCGCACCCTCATGATACGGTAGTCTTGCTCTTCTTTCCTCATTATAAGTGACCACAAGGTAACAATAAACCTAAAAACAGGTCAATCTTGCTGATATCTAACTTTTCTTTTTGTTGCCTGATTGTTGTGGGAATGTACATTTGCGAGGTAAAGCAAGCTCATCGTATCCGTTGTGACGAGTATTTTCGTATACCTATTTTTCCGACCGTTAATTGTTAACTTTGCCCTGAATATAAGGCCTTCCTTCTGGGGTTTGGGAATACGTATTGTTTGCATTTCTGATGATTACCGAGATGTACGGATCAAGCTAAAGTTAATATTGTGGAATAAAAATGCTAATCATACTCAATACGTCGTTGGGGTTTTTCGCTGACCGATCCGGTGTGCGCCTTGATGCTAATAGGGAACCTCGGTAAAGAATATTTCGTTTGGATATATCCAGATTGGTATAAGTTTTTCAGATATAAAAATGCCGGGCATCAAGCCCGGCATTAAGTCTCAGGTCGATAAAATATTAGTCAGCAAGCTCTGCTAGGCACATTTCATCAAAAATCTGGTTGACCCACTTCTGGACACGCTCTTCGGTCAATTCTGGCTGACGGTCTTCGTCAACACACAGGCCAATGAAGTGGTTGTCGTCTACCAGAGCTTTAGATGCTTCGAACTCAAAGCCTTCAGTCGAGAAGTGGCCAACGATAGTCGCGCCACGACCTTCCACGATTTCACGTACTGTGCCCATCGCATCACAGAAGTATTCAGCGTAGTCTTCCTGATCACCACAGCCAAAGATAGCAACCAGTTTGGTTGAGAAGTCGATTTGCTCTAGCTCTGGGAAGAAGTCATCCCAGTCACACTGTGCTTCACCGTAGTACCAAGTTGGGATACCTAGCAGCAGTAGGTCAAAGTTGTCGATATCTTCCTTGCTGCATTTTGCGATATCTTTGACTTCAACTAGCTTTTTGCCCAGCTGTTTCTGGATCATTTTAGCGACCGCTTCTGTGTTACCAGTGTCGCTACCAAAGAAGAGTCCTACACTTGCCATAGTAGAAATTACCCATTATTAATGTTTGACCGTTAGCTTGCTTGCCAACGTATAGAAATAGCCTTGTCAGGAGTTACCCTGATGGTCAATGATCGCGGTAAGTAAAGTCAGCACGCTGCTGCTTTTGGCAATCAATGACAGTATTCGTTAAGTATTAACCGATGCCTGCGCCTTCCCAGCTGATTTGGATCAGGCCTTTGGTTACAAAACCGGCACACCCAAGGAAAAGAACCAGCCAGACGATTTTTCGGCCAAAAGGCGGAACATTGCCTTGTTTTAGCACGTCTTTAATGGCCATGCCGATAAAGAAAAATATCGCGGCAAAGAGCAAATCTAGCCCAATAGATTCAAGCAAATCCATGTGCTCATACAACATCTGTGTCTCCTTTCCACATTATCGTCACTTTTGAGCCAGGCGCGCACTATATCATAGACAATACCCGCCTGTTAACGCTAAGCAGCCTGCAAGAAGTTCAAAATGATACGATTAACCGTTTCAGGTTTTTCAGCATGCAACCAGTGGCCAGTATTGGCCACCAAGTGTGCCTTAGCATTGGGAAATTGGGTACCAATCGCTGCGCGGTGTTCCGGTAGAATATACTCAGAATTCTGGCCCTTGATAAATAAGGTCTTGCCAGTGAACGGTGCGATATCTTGCCAGCCCATGATAGTGCCATAGTTGGCAATCAGACCTTCGACATTGAAGCGCCAGTCAAACACACCGCTTTCTTGTTTGGCAAAGGATTTGAGCAGGAACTGGCGAACACCCGGCTCAACCACATGCTTAGCAAGCAAAGGTTCGGCTTCACTGCGTTTGCTGACGGTGTGGCGAGAGACTTCGCGCAGCCCGTTGAACACGTTTTCGTGGCGGTGGACGTGGTAGTGAACCGGAGCCATATCCAAGACCAACAAATGGTTGATCCGGGCAGCGGCGAGCTCGGTTGCTGCCATTGCCACCTTGCCGCCCATAGAATGACCAATCAGCGAGAAGCGCTCGATGTCGAGTTGGTTGATAACGGTAAGGATATCCTGTGCCATTTCGCGGTAGGTGAACTGATTGCTGTGTGGGGAGCGGCCATGATTACGCAGATCAACGCTGATCACTTTATATTTATCTTTCAATGATCTGGCCATTAGGCCAAGATTATCAGCGCTGCCAAACAGGCCGTGGATCAAGACGATCACATCGCCTTGCCCATCGACTTGGTAATGAAGATTCACAGACTATTTTCTCTTGTAGTTAACGCTTTACCGTAGAGTATAACCTCGGATCACGTTATAATCTCTCGGTGATTTTTAAACGGAACGATAATGAACACTACGATGAAGACTATTGAGGTAGACGAAGAGCTATATCGTTATATCGCGAGCCAGACCCAGCACATTGGTGAAAGTGCCTCGGATATCCTGCGCCGCTTGCTGATGGTGCCTGACCATCAATCTGTTGCGACCTTGCAACATGATGTAGTCATGCCCGTACGTCCTAAAGGGGTCGTGGTGAGCAAAGATGCGGGCAACGTGGTACCTAATAATGATCGCGTGAAAGAAATGCGTTCGTTGCTGATTTCTGACGAGTTTGCTGTGCAGGAAAAAGCGATTGGCCGATTTATGTTGGTATTAACCTCGCTTTATCGTATTGATCCTCAAGGCTTCTCTGAAGCGGCTGCTATTAAAGGGCGTACCCGTATTTATTTTGCCGATACTGAAGAGAAGCTGCTAGCGAGTGGCAAAACCACTAAGCCTAAGCCAATTCCGGAAACACCTTTTTGGGTGATCACGAACACGAATACAGATCGTAAACGTCAGATGGTTGAACAGCTGATGGTCAAGATGGGCTTCGGTGGCGACATCATTGAAAAAGTTTGCGGTGAAATTTAACCGGCATTATGTCAATTTAGTTTTTACAAGGATACGTTAATGGCTATTCATCCTCGTGCGGGGCAGCGCGCCCTGCAAGAAGATATGCACAATATTCCCGCGTTGGTGGCAAATTATTTCCTGATTGAGCCAAGCGCTCAAAATCCGCAACAGAAGGTCGCATTTGGTACTTCTGGCCATCGTGGAACTGCCGACAAAGGAACCTTTAACCAGCACCACATTTGGGCTATTACCCAGGCTGTGGCTGAAGTTCGAGCTGCCAACGGCGTAACAGGTCCACTTTTCCTCGGTAAAGATACCCACGCACTGTCTGAGCCAGCATTTACCTCGACGCTTGAAGTATTGGTCGCTAATGGTGTGCAGGTTGTGATTCAGCAAGATAATGGCTATACCCCAACACCGGGTATTTCCCATGCTATTTTGTGCCACAACAAGGTACAGGAAGACAAAGCCGACGGTATTGTTATCACGCCATCGCATAACCCACCGCAAGACGGTGGGATCAAATATAACCCGGTCCATGGTGGCCCGGCGGAAGGTGCACTGACAACAGCAATCGAAACTCGTGCCAATGAAATCATTGCAGCGGGTATGGCTGATGTTAAGCGCGTACCAATCGCAGACGCTTTTGCTAGCGACCTGGTTGAAGAGCGTGACTTGGTGGCACCTTACGTTGACGATCTGGTCAATGTTATTGATATGGCCGCGATCCAGAAAGCCAACCTGAAAATTGGTGTTGATCCACTAGGTGGTTCAGGCATTGAGTATTGGCGTCAGATTGCTGCGCATTACGGCTTGGATCTTACGCTGGTGGATGAGTCTATCGACCCGTCATTCCGTTTCATGTCTTTGGACAAAGATGGTGTGGTGCGCATGGACTGTTCGTCGCCTTACGCGATGGCTGGCTTGCTGGCACACAAAGACAAGTTCGACTTGGCATTCGGTAACGACCCTGATTATGACCGTCACGGTATTGTGACGCCTGCTGGCCTGATGAACCCTAATCACTTCCTAGCGGTATGTATTGACTATCTTTACCGCCACCGCCCTGATTGGGCACAGGAAGTTGCTGTTGGTAAAACATTGGTGTCCAGTGCGCTGATCGACCGCGTTGTTGCTGATCTTGGCCGCGAGCTTTGCGAAGTACCGGTAGGCTTCAAATGGTTTGTTGATGGTATTTACAGCGGCGAGCTTGGTTTCGGTGGTGAAGAAAGTGCGGGAGCATCATTCCTACGCATGGACGGCACACCTTGGTCTACCGACAAAGACGGTATCCTGCTTTGCTTAGTTGCGGCAGAAATCACCGCTGTAACGGGTAAGAACCCGCAACAATACTACGAAGAGCTGGCTGCCAAACACGGTGCGTCTGAGTACAACCGCCTGCAGGCTGTAGCTAACGGTGAGCAGAAGGCGGTACTGAGCAAGCTGTCTCCAGAAATGGTTGCCGCTGAAACGTTAGCGGGTGATGCGATCACTGCACGCCTGACGCATGCGCCAGGTAACGGTGCTGCGATTGGTGGTCTGAAAGTGACGACTGAAAATGGCTGGTTTGCTGCCCGTCCGTCAGGTACGGAAGATATCTACAAGATCTACTGCGAGAGCTTCAAAGGCAAAGAACACTTGGCTTTGCTTGAGAAAGAAGCGCAGGAAATTGTCAGTAAGGTATTTGCCGACGCTGGCCTGTAACTTTTCGCTGTTCTTTCGCGAATGGTATTGAAAGCGCCCGTTAATAGCGGGCGTTTTTTTATGTCTGTATCTTTGGCTATTGGCTATTGGCTATTGGCTATTTTTTCATTGAAGACTGTGGCCAGTGTTCGGGCATTACGAACCACACTTTATCATCAGGTGCGATAGCCATAGTCGGATTGCTGACGGATGTCAGCACTGGCTCATCGGCAATTTGTCTGAAGCAAGGTGGCGCGATCCACTCCGGTTTGGCGATGGGACGCAGATCTAAGCCCGCCGCTTGCTGAGAGTAGCACCACAATCCATGCGTGGCACCTTTTGCTAATTTGATATCTGAGCCGGTATAACCCTCGAAGGCTGGGTAGAACAAGCGACCTTGCATGATCAGGCGGCGGCGCTCAATCTTTCCAAATTGCGTTTGGTACTGCTTAATGAAAGCGGGATGGTCAGAAATCATCAGTTGATGGCTGAGCATCTTATTGGCTTTTTTATCCAGGTTATCTCGGGCATTGGGGCCGGGCCAACTACCTTCATAGGCAAGGAAGAATTTAATCGCCACCTCCCAGTGCTCGACCCGCCCGCTGTGTAAATCCTTTACCAGAAAATCAATCGCGCCAAGAGTGCGCTTGTTGACCGTCAGTTGGACTTCCTCAGCAAGCAGTTCATAACGAGGGTGGTGTAGGATCAGTTGTTGCCACAACCATTGGTAGAAGTAACCCAAACGGCGCCCACCTTGATATTCAACCTCATTGGGGAGTACGGCTTGGCTAGCAAAATCGTCAAGCCATTCTTGGTCAGCAATAAAAGGGTGGGCGGCCAGGAGAGGAGAGAGCTTTAGGATGGCATTGAGGCTGTTATTAACATGCTCTCTAGCTGTTGTTTTATTGTAAAGGTTAGACATTTTGCTATAAGGCCCTTCTTTTTATAATGATAAAGACTAATAAGTCCTTGTTTTTAGGTAGTGATGCCTAATGAAATTACATATCTTATAGAGGTAAGACCAGTCTGTTGTTTTGCTTGGCCAAGGAGGCGTTATGTATACTCGCTATTCACCATTGCGTATTTTGGTTCGCCGTACATTTGTTGTCACTGTTGGTGTGGTCACTTTTCCTGTCATGATGTTCACCGCAATGGAAACACGCTCACGGCTTTATAGTTACCTGCATCGGGTATGGTTGAAAACCAGTACCAAACCCGTTTGGTTGAGCCAGACCGAGCTTGCAGCTCAGCATCTCTATTGAGTATGACTGCCATTCCTACACATCAGTAACCTCAAAAAGCTTGGTTATATAGTGACCTTACTAAATAAAGCTGCCAATCGGCAGTTTTTTTAGGTCAACAGGCACTGGGGTTTGGGTATAAAATATCGAGATTGCGGAGAAGGAAATAGACGATGAACAATATCCAATTAGAATCAGTGCTTAACGAGTTGCTGAGCCCACACCAGATCAAAGACTATTGTCCAAATGGCTTGCAGGTTGAAGGTAAGTCAGAGGTTAAGAAGATCATCACTGGGGTAACAGCCTGTCAGGCCTTGATAGACCGAGCGATCTCAGAGCAAGCTGATGCGCTATTAGTACATCATGGTTTTTTCTGGAAGGGAGAGCCCGCTGAAATTCGCGGCATGAAATATCGTCGTATCAAAGCGCTTATTGAAAATGGTATCAACCTATATGCTTACCACTTGCCTTTGGATGTACATCCGACATTAGGCAACAACGCAAAACTGGCTGAATTGCTGGATATCGAAGTGCTAGGAGGCTTGGAAGAGGGTAATCCGAATTCGGTGGCAATTTATGGTCAGTTAGCTCAGCCGCTAAGTGGTGAAGAGTTGGCTGCGAGGCTTTCCATTACCTTACATCGTGAGCCGTTGCATATTAGCGATAATGCGCCACAAGAAATAAAAACGGTGGGATGGTGTACTGGTGGTGGCCAAGACTTTATAGAATTAGCCGCAAATAAAGGGTTGGATGCATTTATTTCAGGAGAAATTTCCGAAAGAACAGTTCATATTTCCCGAGAGTTAGGCATTCATTATTTTAGTGCTGGTCATCATGCAACTGAGCGCTATGGAATTAAATCATTAGGTGATTACTTAGCGGAAAAAAATAATTTAGATGTAGAGTTTATCGATATAGATAACCCAGTTTAACACTAAATTAACCATTTTGGTGGCGCAAAAAGGCTTAATGCGAGCGCATTAAGCCTTTTAATTTGTGTTGTAAAATTTCATCTTTCGTTATTTTGGAGGTATTGTTTCTGTTAGATCTGGGTCTAACTCATACTTTGTTTCAAATTTTTGTTGGGTTTTAAGCTGGATTCGGTCTGAAACTTGATAATTGTCAAAGATTCGACCTGAATTATCGTATGGTCATGCGAAATTTAATTACAACTCACCGTTGTTTCAGGTAATTTAAATTTACTCGTTTTAATGAACTCGAATGCTTTATTCAGTAAGCGTTCAGGGATGTAATAAAAATTAATTGGCACGATGCCTTTAATAACGAGTTTTAAATTACTTTGACCTATTCAGCGAATGCTTTTTATCAGTTTGAATTTGTACTGATGTCGACTGAATGTATTTAATTGGAGATTCCCCCCATGACTAAAAAATGGTTTACCGAAACGGTTGCCAGTACTGTGTCCAATTTGGGTACGTCAACCGAGAATGGCTTATCTTCTGAAGAAGTGAAACAGCGCCAGGAGCAATTTGGCGCCAATGAACTGCAAGAGCAAGCCGGTAAGACTGTGCTTGAGCTGCTAGCCCACCAATTTATGAATCCATTGATCTTTATTCTAGGGGTCGGTGCGATTGTTTCCTTCTTTACTGGTCACTTGATTGATGCCGTAGCAATCGGTGTCATCATCGTTATCAACGTACTTATCGCTTTTTGGCAGGAATTTAAAGCCCAGAAAGGGATGGAAGCTTTGCGCGATATGGCTGCACCGATGGCGCAGGTTCGTCGTAATGGCGAATGGATGGATATCCCAGCGCGCGATATTGTCCCGGGTGATGTCCTAAAGATCAGCACAGGTGACATTCTTGCTGCTGATGTTCGTATCGTTGAATCGAATCGCTTATCAATTGATGAAGCTGCACTAACTGGTGAATCTGAGCCTGTTGATAAAACAGCTGATGCGCTGGAAGATGGCCATATTGGCCTAGGCGACCAGATTAACATGGGCTTCATGACGACTATGGTTACCTCAGGTACTGGCTTGGGTATCGTAGTGAGTACCGGCATGCAGACTGAAGTTGGTCACATCGCTGATATGATGGCAAACACTGAAGAAACCAAGACTCCGATGCAAGAGCGCATGGACACTATCGCCAAAACACTAATGGCTGTAGCGTTGGGCGTGGTTGCGGTTGTTTGTGTTATTGGCCTGTACCACGGTATGCCATGGCTTGAAATCCTAAATACAGGTATTTCACTGTCTGTTGCAGCAATCCCTGAAGGTCTGCCAACTGTTGTTACTATCGTTCTTACCATGGGGTCAACCCGTATGGTTAAGAGCAATGCACTGGCTAAGCAGCTAGCAGCAATTGAAACGCTAGGCTCTACAACGGTTATCTGTTCTGATAAGACAGGTACCCTGACTCAGAACCAAATGCAGGTGATGAAAGCCTACGATGCATCTGGCCGTAACTGGGAAGTAAGTGGTAAAGGTTTCTCCCCTCAAGGTGAATTTAAGCCGCTTTCACACAGTACTGATGTGAAAGACAGCCCTGAGATGATGCAAGGCTTGGTTGTTGCGACACTATGTAACGATGCTGAGTACCTTCAAGATGGCGACAAGTCTTCTGTACGTGGTAACCCAACCGAAGGTGCACTGATTGTTGCTGCTGCTAAAGCAGGTCTTCAGCAAGCTGAAATGCTGTCTACGGGTGGCTACTCGATTGTTGATAAGTTCCCGTTCGATTCATCTCGTAAAATGGCTTCCGTCATTGTTAAGGGTCCAGAAGGTAAGCACTTCCTTGCAATCAAAGGTGCGCCTGATGTTGTTCTACGCAACGCTTCTGGTTTCATGGTTAACGGTGAAGTGGTTGCTAACCAGCCAGCCGCTGTTGAAGGTAACCTAGCCGTTGCAGCAAACCCAGCAGAAGAGCTAGTCGCTAGCTATGAAGCTGCGATTCAGGATTTTGCACACCAGGCACTTCGTACACTAGCGGTAGGTATCCGTGAGCTGTCTGAAGCTGACCTAAAGCGTGATCCTGCAGAGCTTGAGAAAGATGTAACGATTCTTGGCCTATACGGCATCATGGATCCACCACGCCCTGAAGTACGTGCCGCGGTTGATAGCTGTTACGACGCTGGTGTGCGTACGGTAATGATCACTGGTGACCATGCGCTTACAGCTGCTGCAATTGCCCGTGAAATCGGTATTATCCGCAGCGAAGAAGACTTGGTTGTGACGGGTAGCCAGCTAGATGACATGGACGATGAAGAATTACGTCGTATCTGTCCGAACGTTGCCGTATTTGCCCGTGTAACACCAGAGCACAAACTGCGTATCGTTCAGGCTCAACAGCACAACAACGAAGTTGCTGCGATGACAGGTGACGGTGTGAACGATGCACCAGCCCTTCGTCGTGCTGACATTGGTGTTGCTATGGGTATTACTGGTACATCGGTTGCTAAAGACTCAGGTGACCTGATCTTGCTGGACGATAACTTCAGCACCATTGTTAAGGCTGTACGTCAAGGTCGTCAGATTTTCGATAACCTACGCAAGTTTATCCGTCAGGCACTGACTGCGAACGTGGGTGAAGTATCGGTAATCCTGTTTGCCTTCCTGTTCATGGGTCCAGAAGTGGCACTGCCACTAACGCCATTGATGATCCTATGGATCAACCTGGTTTCTGATGGTCTACCAGCACTAGCACTAGGTGTTGATCCAGAAGAAAAAGATCTGATGGAGCGTAAACCTCGTAAGCGTAACGAAAGCTTCTTTAGCGATCACCTAGGTACGCGTATCGTGATTCGCGGTCTTACCCAGGGTGGCATGAGCTTCTTGGCATTCAACTGGGCAATGAACGCTGGCCTAAGTGCTAACTACGCACAGACAATGGCCTTTGCAATGCTAGTGTTCTGTCAGCTATGGCACATCTTTGATTCACGTTCGTTTACTACGCTATTCCGCAAGAACCCATTCACCAACAAATCTTTGTTGGGTGCGGTAGCGGTCTCTGCAACGTTGTCTCTAGGTGTGATTTATACAGGCGTTGGTCAGTTCATCTTCAGCACTGAAGGTCTAACGGCTAGTCACCTAATCACTGTGTTCCTAGCTGCATCTCTTCCAACGCTAGTACTATCTGGCTTGAAAGAAGTGACTAAGATCAAGTTTGTTTAATCGCAAATAGCTAAATATAAAAAGGGCCTTCGGGCCCTTTTGTATTTCTGGCTATAGCAGGAACGGCTATTGGCTAGTGGAAGAACAAACAGTAAAAGTAATAGTTTGACATGTGGAGGATTTATCAATAATTGTGATCGCCCATCGCCCATCGCCCATCGCCCATCGCCCATCGCCCATCGCCCATCGCCCATCGCCCATCGCCCGATAACAAAAAAGGGCCCGAAGGCCCTTTCACTTAGTGAAGACTATCTATCATTCACGTTCATGCAGCGGACTGAATTCACGCTGGTTGTAACCGGTGTACAGCTGACGAGGACGGCCAATGCGGTTGCCAGGATCGTTATGCATTTCATTCCAATGGGCAATCCAACCAATCGTTCGTGACATAGCGAAGATAACCGTAAACATTGAAACTGGGATACCGATCGCTTTCAGGATAATACCGGAGTAGAAATCGACGTTCGGGTACAGTTTTTTCTCTACGAAGTACTCATCGGATAGGGCAATACGCTCAAGCTCCATCGCGACATCCAATAGAGGATCCTGAATATTCAGCTCCTGAAGAACATCGTGGCAGGCGTCACGCATCACTGTTGCACGTGGATCGTAGTTCTTGTAAACACGGTGACCGAAGCCCATAAGACGGAATGGGTCATCTTTGTCTTTCGCGCGTTCAATAAACTCAGGGATCTTGTCAACACTGCCGATTTCTTCCAGCATCTTCAGACAAGCTTCGTTGGCTCCGCCGTGCGCAGGACCCCATAGTGAAGCGATACCTGCGGCAATACAGGCAAATGGGTTAGCGCCTGAAGAGCCTGCTAGTCGAACGGTTGAGGTTGATGCATTTTGCTCGTGATCGGCATGTAGGGTAAAGATTTTATCCATTGCACGCGCGACAACAGGGCTAACTTCATACTCTTCGCACGGTGTAGCAAACATCATATGCAGGAAGTTCTCTGCATAATCCAAATCATTACGTGGGAAGATGAAAGGTTGACCGTTTGAATACTTGTAACACATTGCTGCCAATGTCGGCATTTTCGACAATAGGCGGAATGCAGTGATTTCACGGTGGGTATCGTTATTGATATCCAGTGAATCGTGGTAGAACGCAGCCAATGCACCCACTACGCCACACATTACAGCCATCGGGTGCGCATCACGGCGGAAGCCATGGAAGAAGCTTGAGATTTGCTCATGCACCATGGTGTGACGAGTAACAGTGGTACGGAATGTTTCGTACTGCTCGCGGGTCGGAACTTCACCGTAAAGAAGGATGTAACAAACTTCCAGGTAGTCGGCGTTATTGGCTAATTGGTCAATCGGATATCCGCGGTGAAGCAGAATACCTTTATCACCATCAATGTAAGTAATTTGAGATTCACATGATGCAGTGGCTAGAAAACCAGGGTCGAATGTAAAATAACCGTTAGCTCCAAGCTTACGTACATCAATTACTTCAGGCCCTTCAGTGCCCCCGATAATCGGCAGTTCGACGGGTGCTTTCCCTTCAATGTGAAGAGTAGCTTTCTTGTCTGCCATAACAATCTCCTTTGTTTTTATAATCCTAATCCAAGGCGGATGTACGTTTGTTGTACCGTTCAGCGGCCCAAATGTCAATTTTTGTGCCCGCTTGTGTGCACTTGTTAATAACTTTGGATAAAAAGATGCAAATTTCTAAAACCGTGTTAGAGGTCATGTAACAGTGTTTGTATTTGATTGTTGCGGGGCGTATACTCGCGGCAGGTCTCTGGTTCTGCCGCCGCCAGACACAATTGCCAAAGTTGTCAATAATTAGAGTAAGTTAGGTAAGGCACTGTTTTACATTTGCATGTAAAACATAATTGCAACCTAGGGTTACAGTTGTGTTAATGCACTTGTTCGGCGTCAGTGGAAGCAGGGAGTGATAACAATAACATTGCTTCAATGGAGCTGAGTGGGCAATCACCGTGAAAGTAAATAAGCCAAGACCTGTCAACCTCGACCTACAGACGATTCGCTTTCCCCTAACTGCGATAGCGTCTATCTTGCATCGCGTCTCCGGCGTGATCACCTTCGTTGCCGTGGCTATCCTGCTATGGCTGTTAAGCCTTTCCCTTTCATCCCCTGACGGATTCGCGAGCGCTGCTGGTATCGTAGACAGCTTTTTCGTGAAACTGGTGCTGTGGGGCATTCTGACAGCGCTGTTCTATCACATCGTGGTGGGTATCCGTCATTTGATGATGGACATGGGGTATTTTGAAGAAATGGAAACCGGGATCAAAAGTGCCAAAGTGAGTTTTGTCATCGTCGGTGTTCTGTCTTTGTTTGCAGGAGGCCTGGTATGGTAAGCAACGTCTCAACAATCGGCCGCAATGGAATTCATGATTTTATTCTGATCCGTGCTACCGCCATCATTCTTACGCTGTACACCCTTTATATGGTGGGCTTCTTCGCCTTTGGCCCAGAACTGACCTTTGCAACCTGGACGGCCTTTTTTGGCAAGCTAAGTACTAAGGTTTTCACCATGTTGGCTTTGTTGTCGATCTTAATTCATGCCTGGATCGGCCTCTGGCAAATACTAACGGACTACATTAAGCCTGCCGCGCTTCGAGCGGGTATTCAATTTGGTGTCGTCGCTGTTCTTTTTGTTTACCTGTTTTCAGGTTTCTTTATTGTGTGGGGTGCGTAAGTGAGCATTGCAGTACGAGAGTTTGATGCCGTAGTAATCGGTGCTGGTGGTGCAGGAATGCGTGCCGCACTACAAATTTCTGAGCAGGGCCTAAAGTGTGCGTTGCTTTCCAAAGTATTTCCAACCCGTTCTCATACCGTATCGGCACAAGGGGGCATCACAGTCGCCCTTGGTAATGCACATGAAGATCACTGGGAACAGCATATGTACGATACCGTTAAAGGGTCGGACTATATCGGTGACCAAGATGCAATCGAGTACATGTGTAAGAACGGGCCAAAATCTGTTATTGAACTAGAAAAAATGGGTCTACCGTTTTCTCGCTTTGATAATGGCACTATTTATCAGCGTCCATTTGGCGGCCAGTCGAAGAACTTTGGTGGTGAGCAAGCGGCACGAACGGCAGCGGCAGCAGACCGTACTGGCCATGCATTGCTCCATACCCTGTACCAGCAGAATATTAAACATAAAACAACAATTTTCTCTGAATGGTATGCACTTGATCTGGTCAAGAACGAAGACGGCGCTATTTTAGGCTGTACTGCGCTTTGTATGGAAACGGGTGAAGTGTGTTACTTCAAATCGAAGGCCACCATTCTTGCTACCGGCGGTGCCGGTCGTATTTACGCCTCAACAACCAACGCACACATCAATACCGGTGATGGCGTGGGGATGGCAATTCGTGCTGGCGTACCGATGCAGGACATTGAAATGTGGCAGTTCCACCCGACGGGAATTGCGGGGGCTGGTGTACTTGTGACAGAAGGCTGCCGAGGTGAAGGTGGCTACTTGCTCAACAAAGACGGCGAACGCTTTATGGAGCGTTATGCACCAAATGCGAAGGATTTGGCTGGCCGTGATGTGGTTGCTCGCTCAATGATGGTTGAGATCCGTGAAGGTCGCGGCTGTGATGGCCCTTGGGGGCCACATATCAAGCTGAAGCTTGATCACTTAGGCAAAGAGGTGCTGGAGTCTCGCCTACCGGGTGTGTGTGAACTGTCGCGTACTTTTGCTCATGTCGATCCTGTTAAAGAGCCTATTCCTGTTATTCCTACTTGTCACTATATGATGGGTGGCGTCCCAACCCAAGTGTCTGGTCAAGCGATCAAACAAGATGAACGTGGCACTGATGTTGAGATTCAGGGCCTATTTGCGTGTGGTGAAATTGCCTCTGTATCGGTGCATGGTGCGAACCGTCTTGGCGGTAACTCCTTGCTTGACTTAGTGGTCTTTGGCCGTGCAACAGGGCTTCATCTTGGTGAAACACTGCAGAAGCAAGCGGAAGCGAAACCTGCCACTGAAGCGGATATCGAGGCGTCTCTTGAGCGTTATAACCGCTGGGAAAACAGTACGGGTGGTGAAGATCCGACGCAAATCCGTAAAGATCTTCAGCAGTGCATGCAGAACAACTTCTCGGTATTCCGTGAAGGAGATGCAATGGCGAAAGGCTTGGAAGAGCTGAAAGTGATTCGTGAGCGCCTGAAAAATGCGCATTTGTCGGATAAATCGACCGAGTTCAACACCCAGCGTGTTGAGTGTCTAGAGCTTGAAAACCTGATGGAAACGGCATACGCAACGGCAGTCGCGGCGAATTACCGTACCGAAAGCCGAGGAGCCCATGCCCGTTTCGACTTCCCTGAGCGTGATGATGAACAATGGCTGTGCCACTCTATCTACAACCCAGAGACAGAGCAGATGACTAAGCGTGATGTCAATATGGCACCGGTTCATCGTGAGGCATTTCCGCCGAAAGCGCGTACATACTAAGGGGAGGATAGAATTATGAAACTGAATTTCTCGATTTACCGCTATAACCCTGATGTAGACAATGCGCCGCACATGAAGGGCTATACCCTTGAGGTGCCAGAAGGCTCTGACATGATGGTGCTTGATGCGCTGATTTTGCTCAAAGAGCAAGATCCGACCCTGTCATTCCGTCGTTCGTGCCGCGAAGGGGTATGTGGTTCCGACGGCATCAATATGAATGGTAAAAATGGCTTGGCTTGTATCACACCGCTGTCAGTGTTGACCGACAAGAGCACGATAGTGATTCGCCCGTTGCCTGGCCTGCCCGTTATCCGTGACTTGATCATTGATATGGAACAGTTCTACACCAACTACGCCAAAGTGAAGCCATTTCTGATCGATGACGGTGCCCAGCCGCCGGCGCGTGAAAACCTGCAGATGCCGGAAGAGCGTGCTCACCTTGATGGACTTTACGAGTGCATTATGTGTGCATGTTGTTCGACGTCGTGCCCATCATTTTGGTGGAATCCGGATAAATTCATCGGACCAGCTGGTCTGCTGGCTGCCTATCGCTGGCTAATTGATAGTCGTGATACTGCAACTGATGAACGTTTATCCGATCTGGACGACGCTTTTAGCGTTTTTCGTTGCCATGGCATCATGAACTGTGTAAATGTTTGTCCTAAAGGGTTAAATCCGACGAAAGCGATTGGACACATCAAGACGATGTTGTTAAAACGCGCGGTATAAATATAAGTATTATCGATATGCTGGCTTTATGATTCGCTCTCTGGAGCCAGCTTCAATTCCGGTCTGATAACCGGGAAAATGGCGATAACTAGTGGTTAAGGGAAAACAATGCAAAACGGCGTTATGAAGGCTTGGCTTGAGTCTTCACACCTGGCTGGCGCCAATGCAACTTATGTAGAGGAACTCTACGAGTTGTATCTTAGCGACCCAGAATTAGTAGATGAGAAATGGCGTCACGTTTTCAGTGAGCTGCCTGTCGTGAATGAGACGGTTGTTGAACAGCCTCACTCGCGGGTTCGTGACTACTTCCGGCGTCTAGCGAAGGAAACAACCCATCTAAGTGCTACCGTCAGCGATCCAGATGTTGATGCTAAGCAGGTTAAGGTATTGCAGTTGATTAACGCATACCGTTTCCGCGGGCACCAGCATGCAAACTTAGATCCGTTGGGGCTATGGCAGCAGGAGCGAGTATCCGATCTCGATCCTGAGTACCATAACCTGACCGTCGACGACTTCAACGAGACATTCAATGTCGGTTCTTTTGCCATTGGGCAGGAGACCATGAAGCTGTCAGAACTTTATGACGCACTGAAAAAAACCTACTGTGGTTCAATCGGTGCTGAATACATGCACATTACCAATACTGATGAAAAACGCTGGCTTCAGCAGCGTCTTGAGTCGGTGGTGGGCCGTGGCGCATTCTCCGAGGAGGAAAGACTGACTTTCTTGGATGAGCTAACGGCTGCTGAAGGGCTTGAGCGTTATTTAGGCGCTAAATTCCCTGGCGCAAAACGATTTTCACTCGAGGGTGGTGACGCCCTGATCCCTATGGTTAAAGAGCTGATCCGCTATGCTGGTACCAATGGTGCCCGTGAGGTAGTGGTCGGCATGGCTCACCGTGGTCGACTGAACATGCTAGTTAACGTTCTGGGTAAAAAGCCACAGGACTTGTTCGACGAGTTTGCCGGTAAGCATGATGACACGTGGGGTACCGGTGATGTGAAGTATCACCAAGGTTTCTCGGCTGACTTTGCAACACCAGGCGGTGACGTCCATCTCGTATTGGCATTCAACCCGTCTCACCTGGAAATTGTAAACCCGGTGGTTGTCGGCTCGGTACGAGCAAGACAAGACCGCTTGGGTGATAAAGACGGCTCACAAGTACTTCCGATCACTATCCATGGTGATTCGGCGATTGCGGGGCAAGGGGTGGTTGCTGAAACATTCAATATGTCACAGTCGCGCGGCTACCGTGTCGGCGGTACTGTTCGTATTGTGGTGAATAACCAGATTGGCTTTACTACGTCTAACCCACGCGATATGCGCTCAACCCAGTACTGTACCGATATCGCCAAGATGGTGCAGGCGCCGATTTTTCATGTGAATGCCGATGATCCTGAAGCCGTAGCATTTGTTACCCGTATCGCCCTTGATTTCCGTAACACCTTCAAGCGCGATGTAGTGATTGATTTGGTTTGTTACCGTCGCCATGGTCACAATGAAGCGGACGAGCCCAATGCGACTCAGCCGTTGATGTACCAAAAAATCAAGAAGCACCCAACGCCGCGTAAGATCTATGCTGATGCCTTGACCGATGAAGGGGCTGTATCTCTGGAAACGGCAACCTCGTTGATTAATGAATACCGTGATGCCCTTGATCGTGGTGAGTGTGTGGTCAAAGAATGGCGTCCGATGAAGCTCCATTCTGTTGACTGGGAACCGTATATCGGTCATGACTGGACAGTCGATTGGCCGAGCAAGGTTGATCCAATACGCTTGAACGAATTGGCCCAGCGAGTGTGTCAGTTCCCAGAAAGTCACAAGCTTCAGAGTCGAGTGCAGAAACTCTACAACGATCGCTTGTCGATGGCTGCCGGAGAGAAGGCTGTAGACTGGGGGATGGCTGAAACCTTAGCGTATGCCACCTTGGTCGATGAAGGTCACCGTATCCGGATCACTGGTCAGGATTCAGGCCGTGGTACGTTCTTCCACCGTCACTCGGTGCTTCATAATCAAGGCGACGCCAGTACGTATATCCCGCTTGCCAATATCCATGACAAACAGGGCCCATTCCAAGTCTTCGACTCGGTATTGTCAGAAGAGGCGGTGCTGGCCTTTGAATATGGTTATGCAACGGCAGAGCCAAGTGGCCTGACGCTTTGGGAAGCCCAGTTTGGTGATTTCGCCAATGGTGCCCAGGTAGTGATTGATCAGTTCATTAGCTCCGGTGAGCAGAAATGGGGCCGTATGTGTGGCTTGACCATGCTGCTGCCTCACGGCTATGAAGGTCAAGGTCCAGAACACTCATCGGCGCGTCTTGAGCGCTACTTGCAGCTGTGTGCCGAGCAGAATATGCAGGTGGTGATCCCATCTACGCCTGCTCAGGTATATCATATGCTGCGCCGCCAGGTCGTTCGTCCTATGCGTCGTCCACTGGTGGTGATGTCACCGAAATCGCTATTGCGCCACCCGTTATGTACGTCCACTTTGGATGATTTGGCTAACGGGTCTTTCCAACCAGCGATTGGTGAAGTGGACGATCTTGATCCGAAACAGGTCAAACGCGTGGTGTTCTGTTCGGGCAAGGTGTATTTCGACCTGCTGGAGCAGCGTCGTAAGAACGAGCAAACTGACGTTGCCATCGTTCGTATTGAGCAGATTTACCCATTCCCGAAAGAAGACGTTGAAGCTGCCCTGTCAGACTATCAGCATGTGACTGATTTTATTTGGTGTCAGGAAGAGCCTCAGAACCAAGGTGCATGGTACTCCAGCCAGCACAACTTCCGTTCTGCGCTTCCGGCCGGTGCTCAGCTAGAGTATGCAGGCCGCCCAGCCTCGGCATCACCGGCTGTAGGCTACATGTCGGTTCACCTGAAACAGCAAAAAGCGTTGATTGAAGACGCATTGACAATAAATTAGTAAGAACTGGAACAAAAAGGACAAAACCGATATGACGATCGAAATTCTGGTTCCCGATTTACCTGAATCAGTTGCAGATGCAACAGTAGCTACTTGGCACAAGCAGCCAGGCGATACTGTAAGCCGTGATGAAGTTCTGGTTGATATCGAAACAGACAAAGTGGTGTTGGAAGTACCGGCACCGGAAGACGGTATTCTTGAAGCAATTCTCGAAGGTGAAGGTACCACAGTACTGACCAAGCAGCTGATCGGTAAGATCAAGGCGGGTGCAGTTGCTGGCGAACCGACTCAGGACGTCCCTGCTGAAGCAGAGTCATCGCCTAACAAGCGCAATACTGCAGCGCTGGGGGATGAGACCAATGAAGCGTTAAGCCCTGCTGTGCGTCGCCTGCTGGCTGAGCACAGCATTAACGCCGGTGATGTAAAAGGTACCGGTGTCGGTGGCCGCATTACACGCGATGATGTTGAAGCCTATGTGAAAGAGGGCAAGTCAGCGCCTGCGCCAGTAGCACCTGCTGTGGAAGCCAAGATTGAAGCGCCGCTTGCTCACCGTAGCGAGAAGCGCGTACCGATGACTCGCCTACGTAAGCGTGTGGCAGAGCGTTTGCTTGAAGCGAAGAATAGCACGGCGATGCTGACGACCTTCAATGAAGTCAACATGAAGCCAATCATGGATCTGCGCAAGCAGTACAAAGACATCTTTGAAGAGCGCCACGGTATTCGCCTGGGCTTTATGTCTTTCTATGTGAAAGCTGTTGTTGAAGCGCTGAAGCGTTTTCCTGAGGTCAATGCCTCGATTGATGGTGACGATATCGTTTATCACAACTTCTTTGACGTCAGCATTGCGGTATCAACGCCACGTGGCTTGGTGACGCCGGTTCTACGTGACTGTGACAAGCTGAGCTTGGCGGAAATTGAAAAAGGTATCCGTGAGTTGGCAATCAAGGGACGCGATGGCAAACTGACCGTTGATGAGTTAATCGGCGGTAACTTCACCATTACCAATGGCGGTGTATTTGGCTCATTGATGTCGACGCCAATTATCAACCCGCCTCAGTCTGCAATTTTGGGTATGCACAAGATTGCTGACCGTCCAATGGCTGTTGATGGCAAGGTTGAAATCTTACCGATGATGTACCTAGCCCTGTCTTATGATCACCGTTTGGTTGATGGTCGTGAGTCAGTAGGTTACTTGGTTACCATCAAAGAACTACTTGAAGATCCTACACGTCTGCTTTTAGACGTGTAACCTTGCAGGCAGGCCGGTGTGGCTCGACAGTTGGCCTGCCATTCTTGCAGTTACAATCGAAGAAATACCGAAGAGTATTTCACATGGATATAACAATCCCTCAAGGGATAAGAAAACGGATAGAACATCATGAATTTGCATGAATATCAGGCGAAACAGCTGTTCGCCGAGTACGGTCTGCCAGTTCCAGAAGGTTATGCTTGCGATACGCCACAAGAAGCTGCAGAAGCAGCAGGTAAAATCAGTAGCGATAAATGGGTCGTGAAATGCCAGGTTCATGCTGGCGGCCGTGGAAAAGCGGGTGGTGTGGAGCTTCATGACACCAAAGAAGGAATCAAGGGTTTTGCCCAGAAGTGGTTGGGTAAGAACCTGGTAACATACCAGACAGATGCAAATGGCCAGCCAGTGACCAAGATCCTGGTTGAAGAAGCTTCGAATATTGCCAATGAATTGTACTTAGGTGCAGTTGTCGATCGTGGTACACGTCGTATCGTGTTCATGGCGTCGACAGAAGGCGGTGTGGAAATTGAAAAAGTGGCTGAGGAAACCCCTGAGCTAATCCACAAAGCGGCGATTGATCCGCTCGTTGGCCCGCAGCCTTATCAAGGCCGTGAGCTGGCATTCAAATTGGGCCTGAAAGGCGACCAGATCAAGCAATTTACTAAGATCTTCCTAGGCCTGGGTAACATGTTTGCTGATTATGACCTTGCTCTACTGGAGATCAACCCATTGGTGATCACCGGTGATGACAACCTGCTTTGTCTTGACGGCAAGATCAACATTGACTCCAATGCGCTATATCGCCAGCCTAAGCTTCGCGAAATGCACGATCCTTCGCAGGAAGATGAGCGTGAAGCACATGCAGCACAGTGGGAGCTAAACTACGTTGCACTTGATGGCAATATTGGCTGTATGGTCAATGGTGCTGGCTTGGCAATGGGGACTATGGATATTGTAAACCTGCACGGTGGTCAGCCAGCGAACTTCCTTGATGTCGGCGGTGGTGCGACCAAAGAGCGTGTTACTGAAGCATTCAAGATCATCTTGTCTGATACCAATGTAAAAGCGGTATTGGTTAACATTTTTGGCGGTATCGTTCGCTGTGATCTGATCGCTGAAGGGATCATTGGTGCGGTCGAAGAAGTCGGTGTCGAAGTGCCGGTTGTCGTCCGTCTTGAAGGTAACAATGCGGTGCTAGGGGCTGAAACCTTAGCGAAGAGTGGTTTGAATATCATTGCTGCGACTTCCCTAACTGAAGCAGCGGAAAAAGTTGTTGCTGCAGCGGAGGGTAAATAATGTCTGTACTAATTAATAAAGACACCAAAGTGATATGTCAGGGTTTTACTGGCGGTCAGGGGACATTCCACTCAGAGCAAGCCATTGAGTACGGAACGCAGTTGGTCGGTGGGGTATCACCGGGTAAAGGTGGCACCAAGCACCTCGGCTTGCCGGTATTTAATACTGTTCGTGAAGCCGTTGAAGCCACAGGCGCAACGGCAACGGTTATCTATGTACCAGCGCCGTTCTGTAAAGATGCGATCCTTGAAGCGATTGACGCAGGTATCGAGCTGATTGTGACGATTACAGAAGGCATTCCAACGCTGGATATGTTGGATGTTAAAGTTCGTCTTGATGAAGCTGGCGTACGTATGATCGGTCCTAACTGTCCGGGTGTGATCACACCGGATGAGTGTAAGATCGGTATCATGCCGGGCCATATCCACAAAGCGGGTAAAGTCGGTATTGTATCTCGTTCGGGTACATTGACCTATGAAGCGGTCAAGCAAACCACAGACGAAGGCTTCGGCCAGTCGACCTGTGTCGGTATCGGTGGTGACCCAATTCCAGGTTCGAACTTCATTGATGTGCTTGAGCTATTTGAGAAAGATCCGGCAACCGAAGCAATTGTTATGATCGGTGAGATCGGTGGTACCGCAGAAGAAGAAGCGGCTGCCTATATCAAAGAACACGTCAGCAAGCCGGTCGTTTCTTACATTGCAGGTGTTACTGCGCCTCCGGGTAAGCGCATGGGCCACGCTGGTGCGATTATTTCTGGTGGTAAGGGTACCGCAGAAGATAAATTCCAGGCATTGGAAGCGGCAGGTGTGAAAACTGTGAAGAGCCTTGCCGATATCGGTAAAGCATTGCGTGAAGTGACTGGTTGGTAAATTCCCAAATACTCGCATATATCAAACCCGCCAATGGCGGGTTTTTTATTGGCTACACATGGTCGTAGGTAGCTAGATGGGTATACGTATATGCTTAGGAGAGGTAAGTGATCCGGAGGGCTGACAGTGAGAAAGGTGGCCTTACTGCTGATATTCGCGTTAAGTCCGGCGTTTAGCGTGGCGAAAGAAGACAAGGAAGGTTACGAGACCTGCATTCTCGAACATGTATCATTGGCCGAAAATGGTACATCAGCCAACTTGATGACCAACGCCTGTCATCGGCTCTATATCGATAACTTCATGTTGTCGGACAAAGATGAGGCGTATTTCCAATGCCTGCTTGACTACCTACCAGAAACCAAGCACCTACGAACAGCCATGCAAGTAAAGAGCGCGTGCAATAGTCGTCATCGCAGTTTGTTTAACTGACAAGGTGAGGCTTAATACCAACCTACATAAATATTTGATCAGTCTTGCAGGTTAAAATCGCTGTTCTCTGCGTTAGATATTTTGTAATTAGAGCCACTAGTTACTGCAATCTCTGCCTTGATAACAACGATTTTTCCAGTGCAAATACTTGATCAACGACTTATCCAGATTGGTATAATTTGATTACAGTTTGTTGGTTTGAAATGTTGGCATAGCTGTGGGGAAGAGAAGGGCAGCAGCCCGGGATGGACTGCTGTGTTTACCTTTTTTATAGAAATTAGGCTTCGGCTCGCTTGAATTGGCTGAGCAGGAACAAAGCAGCGGCAGCTACTACCACAGACGGACCTGCCGGAGTGTCATAGTGCCAAGACATGGCTAGACCACACATAACGGCAATAATACCCAATCCTGATGCCAGCGCGGCCATCATTTCCGGGCTGCGTGAGAATTTGCGTGCAGTGGCGGCAGGGATGATCAGCAAGGAGGTAATGATCAGCGCGCCAACAAATTTCATCGCAACGGCAATTACCATACCCACCATAATCATCAGCAGCAGGCGCATTAGATCGACATTTACCCCTTCGACCAGTGCCAACTCTTCATTGATGGTCATTGATAGTAATGGTCGCCATAAGGTGATCAGCATCGTCATCACAATCGCACCGCCACCATATATCCACAGTAGATCAGAAGGTGTGACCGCGAGCAAATCACCAAATAGGTATGACATCAGGTCGATACGGACATGATCAAGGAAGCTGACAGCCACCAAGCCAAGCGACAGGGCACTGTGCGCGAGTATGCCGAGTAGGGTGTCGGTCGCCACATATTTTTGTTTTTGTAGGCCGACAAGAATAACAGCTAATGCCAGGCAGCAAATGAGCAATGCAAGGTTTAGGTTGATATTGAACAAGAACCCAAGCGCAATACCCAGTAGTGAGGCATGAGATAGGGTGTCACCAAAATACGCCATTTTACGCCAAACGACGAAGGAGCCCAGTGGGCCGGCAAGCACGGCGATGCCAATGCCCGCAATCAGTGCGGGCAGCAATAAATCAAGCATTGTTTATCTCTTGTTGTTCTGAATGCTGGTGTTCATGCTGGCAGGGACCGACTGGGTTGCCAGATAAATCATGCTCATGGTTATGGTGGTGTTGATATAGCGCCAGTTGTTCACATTGGTGGCGGCCAAACAGTGCAACATACGATGGATGACTGGTGATCGCCTCTGGTTCGCCAGAGCAGCAAATATGATGGTGCAGGCAAATAACATGATCAGTTTTTGCCATTACCAGGTGCAAGTCGTGAGAGACCATCAAAATGGCGCAGTTAAGCTTATCACGCAGGGTTTGGATCAGGCTGTACAGCTCTAGCTGACCATTGACATCAACCCCTTGCACTGGCTCATCAAGCACCAGCAAGTCTGGTTTTTGCAGTAGCGCCCTAGCGAGCAATACGCGTTGCATCTCACCTCCGGATAGCGAGTGCATATTGCTATGGTGCAGGTGCTTACCGCTGACAAGTTCGAGTGCCTCGATACGCTGTGCATCTTTGTAACGACCGGCTAAGCGCATGAAGCGGTCAACGCTAAGCGGAAGTGTGTTGTTGAGTGCCAATTTTTGCGGCACATAGCCAATCCGAAGTCCTTTCTGGCGAATAATGTTTCCTACTGTTGGTTTGGTCAAACCCGTGATGACTTTGACAAGTGTCGACTTGCCGGCACCATTAGGGCCAATCAGGGTAGTGATCTGGCCCCGCTCTAATTTCAGGGAAACCTGATCCAGCACATGCCTTTCCGAGTATGTGACTGTGACCGACTGTAATTCAACTAAGGAGGTCATATATTTCTTTGCTTAGATATTTGCCAAAGTGAGATGTTATAATATAACATCTTCGGCAAATGTTGTAATCAAGAATTATTCAGGGAAACTTATATGCGCCGTTTACTCCTTACATGTAGCACCCTTGGCTTGTTGTGTTCACCTTCACTTTACGCTCAAGACCTCAAAGTGGTTTCGACCATGAAGCCAATCACCATGATTGTCCAGGAGTTGACCCAAGGCGTAACGTCGACAGAGACACTGCTGCCAGCAGGTGCATCACCACATGATTATGCGCTGCGTCCTTCGGATGCGAGAAAGCTCAATGATGCAGACTTGGTTATTTGGGTTGGCCCTGAACTGGAGAGGTTCCTGACCAAGATTCTTGAGGACAAGGAAAACGTCCTGACGTTGACGGAGCAGGACAGCATTCACTTCCGCCATTATGGTGAAGCTCACGACGAACATGCAGGTCATGATCACGATGATCACGGGCATGATGACCACGCAGGTCATGATCACGACGATCACGATCACCATGGCCACAGCCACGATGGTATTGACCCTCACCTTTGGTTAGGCCCAGAGCAGGCAGTCCAAGCCGCGCAAGTGATCACTGACAAGTTGGTAGCACTTGACCCAGCCCATAAAGATAAGTTTGAAGCAAACCTTGTTAATTTTATTGATGAAGTGAAAACGGCAATGGTGGCTATCGAGCAGACGTTAACCCCTGTCGTTGATCGCGGCTATTTTGTCTTCCATGATGGTTATGGTTATTTTGAAGAGCAATTTGGTCTTAACAACCTTGGTCACTTTACGGTTGAACCGGACCGTCGACCAGGTGCTAAAACTTTGATTTCAATTCGTAATTCATTGAAAGATCAGCACGCGCACTGTGTTTTCAGTGAGCCTCAGTTCTCACCTGCTGTGGTTGACAGTGTTGTAAGGGGGACGGGAGTCAATATTGGAACGCTGGATCCAATGGGTACCGATATTGCCTATGGTGATGGTAGCTATGTGGAATTCCTCCAGACATTGGGCAACAGTTTTAGCCAGTGCCTGAAATCAGAATAGTTTTTCTCCCTGTGGTTTGATGCATGAGAAAGATAAAAAAACGCATTCAGGTGCGTTTTTTTATGCATTTTGCCTCATTTTATAAATCTCAGCTTATATTAAAATGGTCAATACTGCATAATAACGGGGTTTTCATGAGGTTGGGATTTAATTTACGCTGTTATGGACAGACGATTATTACTTGTGGCCTTTATCTTGGTCATGGGACTGGTTAATTCGACGCCAGCTTTTGCCTCGAGCTTCCTCTTCCATTCAATGTCAGAACTAAACGGGATAAGCACACTGTCCGTTCGTAAAGTTGTCAATGATTCCAATAAGGGGCTGTGGCTGGTTGATATCCGTGGTCAACAAAACACTTTGGTTGGTCAAAGACAGCCATGCCTACTCCTATTCTCCGCAACTAGCCCTACTGGAAAGGCACAATATTAGTCAGATCCCGATTGAGTCGGTAGTCCAACTGGACAATGACGCCTGGTTTGCCAATCGCAGGGGATTGTACCGCCTTTCGGAGGACGAACCGAATGTGCACTTCTTGCCCTTTCCCCATCCGATAAAGCTATCGGGTTTATATGTGGCTGACAATTACCTGTATGTTGCCGCCCAGCAGGGGGTTTACGAATACCAGTCACCGGACTTACCACCCACGAAAATACTAGATGATCACTATGTTACGGCTGTGGAGCAAGATTTGCTCGGTGAGCTATGGTTTGGTACGCGGCGAGGGGTAATCAAAGGCAAGGACGGCATATTGCAGTCTCTCGATGGTCAAGGGACCGAAAGGGCTGTACTTAGCCTGCAAGCAACCCATGAAGGAATGTGGGTTGGCAGCACCATGGGGCTCTATTTGATGGGGCTGGATATGACGGTAAGCCAGCATTTTATGCCCTCTGATTACGATCAGTATGCGTTACCTGACCGCCGTGTGTTGGATCTTCACCAAGATCGTCAGGGGAACTTATGGGTCTCTACTCCAAAGGGAGTGAGTCAGTTGCCAGTGGGTTCTCAGCGGCTAAACCGAATGCTGCTGGGTAAAGGGAGTGGGAAAATAGATGCTGGTTTGATTACTGATGTTGCCTATGCCAGTAATGGTCATTATTGGTTGGCGACCGATAATGGCTTATTTGAACTCTCGCCAATGTTCGATGTTATCCAGCACGTCCCTGACTTAGGTGCAATCAAACAGCTGATTTTGTTTGAGGGTCGACTTTGGATATTGCTGGAGAAAGGGTTGGCGTTTTATGAGGTTGGACAGTCCCGTATACAGCGCATCAGCATGCCGCAAGATATACAAGGCCATACAATCAATCGGGTCGAGGTGGATCATTTCGGCTCGGTTTGGGTCGGGGCTGAAAACGGGCTGTACCGATATTGGCCGGAGTTCAGGGAGTGGATGCCTTTTGGCAATTACTGGTTGAGGGATCCGGTGGGCGGCGAGCATATCACCAGTATCGTGGAAGACAGTGAACATCAGATCTGGGTAGGCACAACCTATGGTATGTACAAGTTTGATGCAGGCATGCTCCACTTCGTGCCGGGTACTGATGAGCATGGGGGGATCGTTGATATTTATGAAGATCGAATGGGACAATTGTGGGTGGCGACGAATTACACGCTGTTGGTATCTCAGGGCCTGAAGCCGATCAAATTGCAAGAAGTTCAACTTTCGTCCGAGCTTGTTCGACCATATTGTCTAGCTGGTGGCAGTAATGGGGTATGGCTTTCCTCAAGCAATGGGCTTTCGTTTGTAAGCTATTATGCAGATTTAAAGCAGCACTTTGGCTTCGGTAGCGGTTTACTGCCTGATGATGTGGGCTCTCGTGCCTGCTTGCATGATGACATGAACGCGTTGGTGCTAGGGTATCGACAAGGGCTGCTGAGTATTCCTGATGAGGTATTGTTCGACGAAAATATCGTCGAGCCTGAATTGTCGCTGAGTGCGGTATGGGTTGATGATGATATTTGGCCACTGGGAGATTCTTGGAGCCAGCTGAGACGCTTGCCTTACGGATCGACAATTGCCTTTAAGCTCGAGACCATGCCGTCAAGCTCACTCTTGTATCAATATCGTTTGGTTGATGAAAACGAACAGGCTGGAGAGTGGCAAATTGCCACGCAGCCACTGTTATCCGTAGGGGCCTTGTCTGCCGGGCGTTACACATTGCAAGTTCGTCGAGTTAAGCCATCTGCTGACGAAGGCGGCGAACTGAGCCATGTTTTCACGGTCCAATCTGCGTGGCGAGTTTATCAAGCGTTGATAGGCTTTGTGGTTTTATCGGTGTTGTTACTGGTGTTGTTGCTCTTCTACTGGCGTAGTCGGGTATTTCGGGATCAAACGCAGCAGCTCAAGCAGGCTGTATTTCATAAGACGGCCAAAATTGAGTTGCAGAAGAAACAACTCAATGCGAGTAATGTGCATTTGCAGCGAATATTGGATGTTCGGCAGCATATCATGGCACACCTTTCCCATGAGCTGAGAACCCCATTGCAGCTGTCGCTCGGTTTATTGTCAGATCTTCGACCGTACTGCCAGACCCCGAGCAAAATTGATATTACCGAGAGGAATATAACCCACGCCTTGCACGTCACCGAGCAACTGTTGGCCCGCGATGTTTTTGCGTTGGTCGAACCTGACAAACCTTGTGAACAATTAGTCGGCCCGATTATTCAGGCTTGCTGTATGAGCTGGCAAATCGAAGCCGAGAAAAAGCAGATAGCCCTTTGTCTTGAAGATCATATCTCAGCTGAGACATGTATTGATCTTGCCCCTTATCACCTCGAGATCATGCTGGGCAACTTATTATCCAATGCAATGAAATACACGGATAGCAAAGGGGGGATCACCGTCAATGTTAAGGAGCAGGAACAGCAGCTGGTTATTTCGGTCAGTGATACCGGCCGTGGAATGTCAGAGCAGACGAAAGCCCATTTGTTCGATAGCTATTACCAAGAAAAGCCACAATACAGTCCCGAAGGAGGCTTTGGCCTGGGTCTGAGTTCCGTTAAGCAACTGGTGGAGACTTACCAGGGGACAATTTCGGTAATTAGTTATCAAGGTGTAGGGAGTGAATTTATTCTTCGCCTGCCATTAATTGCCAGCCTCTCAGGGAGTTCAGTGCAAAGAGTCCAGAAAGAGTCGCTAGAATTAGGCTTTTGGATTATGGCTATCGGTGAAGAGGCTGACGCTGATACTGAGTGGAGCAAACAGTTATCTGAGCGCTTTCATGTTACTCATACACGGGGAGATTATGAGGATCTAATGTTGCTTGATGGCCCCTTCCCTGATGTTTTACTTGTTGACCTGTCAGTGCTTGAGCCAAGTGATTTTGAGTTGCTTAAAGGTTTAAGGGATGACTTTTTTGGCAAACATGGACCGATAATGGTAGCTGTCAGCAGTGCGACAAAGAGTAACCAACATGAGCTTCTCTCCGTCAGCTGGGCCGATAGAGTATTGACGAAGCCACTGCAGGCTCAATCGATGCTCGTTGAAATTGACCACTTGCTTAGGCAACAGCAAGCGAATCTAGAGAAGGGGCCATCTTTTGAAGAGTATCAAGGAAGTAAATGGCAAGATAATGTTCAGTCTTTGGTCTCGGATCATTTTCATTACCCGGATTTTGGTTCCTCAGCAGCAGCCAAGACGCTTCTGATGTCGGAGCGGACTTTCCAGCGTCGTTTCAGGCGGGAGTTCGGTGCACCTTTCACAGACTACGTCACTCAGTTTCGCTTTGAACAAGCGGCGGTAATGCTTAGGCAAGGAGACAAGGTGTCAGATGTTGTTCTTGCATGTGGGTTTAAGGATGCTTCCTACTTTAACGCTAGGTTCAAGGCCTATTGTGGTCAATCACCTTCTGAGTTTGCCAGTGGCGTCTCCTCTGATAAAGAATAGCGCGTGATATGGTCGACCGATCATATCACGTACCTAACATATTCTTCCTTTTATGCTTATTTACCTAGGTGGCGCAATGCCGCCTGGGTATATGTGGCGCTCATATATGAAATCGAACAATCCATGACCCAGCTTTAATATAAATAATTGTTTTAAAGTATGTGCGTTGATGTTTTTATCCGAATGCTTAAAAAGCAACCAGTTGGATTTTTAAGTGTGCCACCTGTCAATTTTGCAAACAATTACTGCAAAAATGAGGGCTTTTTTTTGATTTAAAACAACAAACAATGTGTTTCAATCTGTAACATTGTAAGCACTAATGCTAATTATTCTTATTTAGGGTGGCGATTCAGAATGAAACTGTCAGAAATGTCATGCGGGGCCGAAGGAAGGGTTATCAGTTTAGCTGGCTTACCAGCCGCTACCCGTAAAAAGCTCATGGTTATGGGGATGCTGCCCAATACGCCTGTGAGTGTTATTCGTGTGGCACCTTTAGGGGATCCTCTGCAGGTGCGAGTACGCGGTGTGGATATTGCGTTGCGTAAACAACTTGCAGAAAGCATTGATGTGGAGGTGAACTGATGCCGTACAGTATTCTGACAGTAGGTAACCCTAACAGCGGTAAAACAACCTTGTTCAACGGCCTGACAGGGGCCAAGCAGCAGGTTGGTAACTGGGCTGGGGTAACAGTAGAAAAGAAAACGGGCCGTTACGAGTGTGCTGGCGATAGCTTTGCGCTGACTGATCTTCCAGGTATTTACAATCTTGATAGTGCCAACGACGTCAATAGTTTGGATGAAGCGATTGCTTCTCGCGCTATATTGACCATGCCGGCGGATGTCATCATCAACGTGGTTGATGCTTCTTGTCTTGAGCGTAGCCTGTACATGACCCTTCAGTTGCGTGAGTTGGGCCGACCAATGGTTGTCGT
The DNA here is from genome assembly GCF_024357955.1 of Photobacterium pectinilyticum. Taxonomy (GTDB): domain Bacteria; phylum Pseudomonadota; class Gammaproteobacteria; order Enterobacterales; family Vibrionaceae; genus Photobacterium; species Photobacterium pectinilyticum. The sequence goes on along the minus strand of NZ_JANEYT010000001.1, from coordinate 123,963 downwards.
GCTGAATAAAATGGATGTGCTAGAACGTCAGCGCCAGAAATTGGACATCAAAGGGCTCGAAAAAGCGTTGGGTTGTCCGGTATTGAGTCTGTCGGCAAATAACCTCAAGCAGGTGAATGAATTTAAAATCCATCTGCACAAAATGCTGGCTCAGGGGATTGCGGTTAACGAACTAACACTGGATTACGGTACCCAATTTGAGCAAGCTATTGCCGAGACAGAAACATTTTTTACCGCTGATCAACTAAACAGTCGCGCGCAAGCAATCAGGGTGCTGGAAAATGACACCTTAGTGATCAACGGGCTCTCTGAAGAGCAAAAGAATCAGGTATGTAATGTTCGCAATAACTTGATGGTTGATGTCGATCCTGATATCCAGGTTGCCGATGTCCGCTATAGCTACTTGCATCAACTTTGCAGCAAAGTCCGCCGTCAGGAAGGTAAACTGAGTCGTAGTCTGAGTGACAATATTGACAGCGTATTGCTCAACCGTGCATTCGGTATCCCCTTCTTCTTTGTCGTGATGTACCTGATGTTCATGTTCTCCATTAACATCGGTAGCGCCTTTATCGATTTTTTCGATATCAGTGTTGGCGCAATTCTGGTGGATGGAGGCCATTACCTACTTGATGATCACCTGCCGGTATGGCTGGTGACTGTGATTGCCGATGGTATCGGTGGTGGTATCCAGACTGTCGCAACATTTATTCCGGTTATTGCCTGTTTGTATCTGTTCTTGGCAATGCTCGAGAGCTCAGGTTATATGGCACGTGCAGCTTTCGTTCTTGATAAGGTGATGCAAAAAGTCGGCTTACCGGGTAAAGCGTTCGTACCATTGGTGCTGGGCTTTGGTTGTAACGTACCGGCAATCATGGCAACCCGTACGCTGGAGCAAGAGCGTGAGCGCAAACTGGCAGCCGCAATGGCGCCATTCATGTCTTGCGGTGCTCGACTTCCGGTCTACGCGCTATTTGCGGCGGCTTTCTTCCCTGAAAACGGCCAGAATGTGGTGTTTGGCTTGTACCTGCTGGGTATTGCGGCTGCCGTTCTGACCGGTTTGGTGCTACGCCATACTATTTATCCAGGTAGCAGCGATAGCTTTATCATGGAAATGCCAGACTACGAGATGCCGACACTGCGTAATGTGGGCATCAAAACTTGGCAGAAGCTGAAAAAGTTTGTGTTGGGTGCCGGTAAGACCATCGTCATGGTTGTGGCTATTTTGAGCTTCTTCAACTCATTGGGTACCGATGGCTCGTTCGGTAACGAAGATACGCCAAACTCGGTACTGGCAAAAACGGCTCAGGTAATAACACCTGTGCTGGCCCCCATTGGTGTGAAGGACGATAACTGGCCTGCAACCGTGGGGATTCTGACGGGGATCTTTGCCAAAGAAGCTGTAGTGGGAACTCTGAATAACTTGTATGCGCCTGCTGAAGGAGAGGAAGAAGCCGAGTATGACTTGGCGGGAAGCCTACAAGAAGCGGTAGCGAGCATTGGTGATAACCTATCTGGACTAAGCTACTCTGACCCATTAGGTATTGATGTCGGGGAATTAGATGATACAGCGGCGGTTGCAGAAGAGCAGGAAGTCGATGTATCAATCTTTGGTAACATTCAGGCGCACTTTGTGAGTTCTGCAGCGGCAATGGCATATTTGATCTTCATTTTGCTCTACACGCCTTGTGCAGCAGCTATGGGGGCTTATGTGCGTGAATTTGGCCAGAAGTATTCGCTGTTCATTGCGTCATATACCATGTTACTGGCGTATACCTTTGCAACTTATTACTACCAGATCGCTCACTTTGCCGATCACCCGGCAACGAGCATGATGTGGATTGGTTTGTTCACGGCTATCAATGCTGGCCTATTTATTACCTTCAAGCGTAAGGGACAGCAAATGCAAACTGAGGAGCTCGTCACCCTATGATCCTGCAGCAGCTGAAACAGTATATTGAGCAACACGGTCGCGCCAGCCGCAAGGCATTGGCAATGCGGTTCGGAATGTCCGAAGACGGCGTCGAGGCCATGCTGGAGGTATGGATCCGCAAAGGCAAGTTGGGCAAGGAGCTGATCGGCTGCGATAGTGATGGGTGTTGCCAGAGCGCGCAAGAAATCTGGTATCGCCCGCTCAAGAGTGATGAGCTTTCAGTCACCGTTATGCGTGGCTAGCAAGCAAGCAAGCAAGCGAAAAGAAAAAGGCAGCCTGCGGGCAAGGCGTTCGGATAATGTGTTGCTGAACTAAAAAAATCGGCGTGATGAGCAAATAGTTGCTTTTCACGCCGATTTTGTTTTACTGGTGCGGAATCGCTGTATGTACTTCAAAGTGAGTCATAGGCATAACCATTAGCTTTTCCTCTTCGTACTTATCTTTGAGGAACCTAAGCACTTCCTCTGGATTCCTGCGGTCAACTTCGCCATCCACTATTAATGCTTTTCCTGATTCCGCCTCGACTATAGGGTCTCTAACACCTTTGGTCATTTTTGAGGCCAACTTTGAGCCTTTCATACGCTCATAGCGTGGGGAATAATTGTTCAGACAGAGAATTGCCGAATCATTCTGATTCGTAACCATCACAGCATCTATGTCGTGATATCTGTAAAACTGGCTGTGACCGAAGTAGTAGCAGTTTCCTGATAGCTGCTTTGAGTCCCCAAAGCTAACAATTGTTTCACTGCCATATAGACCAGTTATTAACTGATCAGCTATTGCCTCATGGGCTACGCCTGTACAATGAACCCATATAACCCTAAGTAGTTCATCACCTTCAGCATGTGCTCTGATTTGTTTGTTAGCATTGCTGATGACTTTCTGCAAAATGTTCGTAGTATCAATCGTTTGGCTAATTTCAAACATTTCATCGTTCGCAAATGCTTCCTCTCTAGCTTCTTCAAGGGCTGGATTAGCTTCTTTTCTTTTTACTTCTATTAGGTACTGTTCTTCTTCTCCTGTAACGAAAAAGTCAGGAGTTTTTGTCTGTGTTTCAGGTATTTTTTCAACAGTTAATTCAAAATGATTCTCTAAAATATCTTTTACGTACTGCTCTGTATCCATGAGTTACCTCTTTAATTTAACTGTATGATAATAAATACCTTTATCATACCTACTTTAAGTTGTTTCACTGTGATAGATGATCTTTTCTAGAGATACAGCCCCTTTTGCAATGCCTAGCCTCATCGCTGGAGTCTTGCCATCCTTTCCTTTTGAAACGAAGTTATAGAACAAGCGATATAGATCAGCTAGTTTTAGATACATATCAGGCTTATAGGGGCTGTAACCATGCCAAACTCTACGGTTGTTTGTACCGCTTGAAAATGGGCGTTCAAACATGTTCACTCTACGCCTCGCTTGCATAAAGAATCGGTCGATACCATGAAGACTCGCATTTGATATTAATGCAGAAAGTCTTTTGCTATGAGGATCAATTGGTAGTGTTAATGGCGCTACAACCTTGCTAGGTTCTGCCATTGTAGACTTAGGGTAATATAGCCACTTCTCAGTTGAGCCTTTTATGGATAGTGGCTTCTCCATATGTTTCATCAGCATTTGCTGAAGTATTAGGCTTTGCTCTGCCTTTGTTGCTGAAGAAAAATGAAAGCCCGCAAAGTCGAAGAAATCTCGATGCCACTGCGCAACCTTTGCTTCCTTTTGATTGACTGTCAGTTCTTTTTCCACTCGAACGTAAAAAGCATCTGCTGAGCCATCCAAGACTCTTGAATTAAATGCTGAAAGAAATGCGTTTTTGATACCCGTATCTTGATCGAGATAGAAATAGACTTTGTCTACGTTATGAAGGAGCTTTTCCAGAAGGTGGAAATGTGCGTACATCGTGTAATCGCTGTGTACTTGCATACCAACGCTTGGCAGTGTAATTGTGTCATCAATTACTTCGCTTTGCTCTTGATTACCACGCTTACTTTCATCTAGACACTGATGTTCAATGTCATCAGTTATTGATGCAGGGTAGCTATTGTTCTTACTGGAGCGCTTTAGTTGCTCAAAGTCGCTTTCCGTCCATAGCCGTGCATGCCTCCTCATGGCTCTAAGTTTTTGGGTAGGGCTAGATTGGATCTCTTCTTCTACTTGTTGACTGTTTGAATTCTTGTCGAAGTTGAAGTGCCAACCAAATACGTAACCACTGCGATTACAAGCTGTCCCAATAGCGTGGAACTCACAGTTCTTTTTATCTTTCCTGTTTGTCCAATTGCTAAAGTGAGCTTGCCTGTCAGTGCTTAAATAAATGCGGCGGCTACTAAACTGCTCAAACAACTTTAGTTCACGCTCCCGTATATAAGTGAGAGCTTGTTCATGAAGAAAATCCAGTTTTCGATAGTATGTGTCGGGTGCAATTTCCAGCATCTCACAAGCCCGTCTAACAGGGACTTTATTAACGATGCTCAGGTAAAGTCTTTTGTTCACCTCTGAACGACGTTGTGATCTTCGGTGGTTTGTATCACTGAAAGTTTTTTTACAAGATAGACATTGATATCGCTGAGAGCCTGATTTGGTCTTACCGCTTTTCTTATAGGCTGTTGAGTTACTGCTTATTGGTAACTTATGGTTGTCGCACTCCTCATTTGGGCATGACAATTCTTTAGGCTTCAGGTAGGCACTAATCCTGTCCAGTTCCTCTTTGACACCCTCATTGCTCTTTATTGCTGAATAACCATCGCACTCTTTACAGTGCAACGAACATTCACCATTCGAAGCTCCACTTTTCTTGTAAAGAGGATCGGTTCTGCTGCCAGCAGGTAAGGGAAGCCCTTCGTTGTCGAACCTGTTGGAAAATAAGGGTGGCTCAGCAAAATTTTTACATGCAGGGTTCTTACAGAAGTTAACTTGCACTCCATCATGTGGAAGAGGGAGTCTAAGCGTATCTGAGAAAGATATTTTACCCACAAAAAAGCCCCATATAAGTACATAACATACTGTATATAGGGCTGTTTGTTGACTAAATCAAGGTTTTAGCAACACTTTAACCGAACGCCTTGGCCTGCGGGTTGCCTTTTTTTTTACCTTATGATTCCACGACGCTGAAACCGTCGATGTGGCTCAGCTCGGTCCTTAACTCTTCGGTAAGAGCTTGTTGCAGAGCGTCATCGCGCTGGGTGCCGTCGGTATTGCCCCAGATAGGGCCCGGCCAAGCAACATCATTTTTAAAGCGGGCAATATGGTGGACATGCAGTTGCGGGACAAGGTTTCCCAAGGCGCCGACGTTGATTTTGTCGGCCTGATAATCTTTTTCTAGCACCGTCGCTACAGCGCAGGACTCTTTCATTAATTGAAGCTGTTCGGTTTCAGGCAGGTGGTGGATTTCGCGAAGGTCGTTTTTACGGGGAACCAATATTAACCAAGGACCTAGCGCTTCTTTGGAAAGCAAAACCTGACACAAGGGAAGGTTACCTACAATAGTAGTATCTGCGGCCAGTCTCGGATGAAGTGAAAATTGCATAGGGCTATTCCTTAATTGTATTGTGCAGCTCACATGCTGAGATATTTGCCAACAGCCAAAAATGGGCTTTGGGGTAGGATATACCCAAGTAACCTCAAGATGTAGGTTACTTGGGTATACCGGTATCAAGAGCTGCACTGATGGCAATACGATAATGTGAATATAATGCAGTAGCAATGCTTTCTGCCATGGTTGTCGGTAATTTAATTGCGCGTCAGTGAAATAGGTTGTGATCAGAAAGTGGGTTCGGGTTTATCCGCGTTGAAGAATCAGCGGTATCGTGACGAAGTTCTAGATAGGAGTGAGACATGGGTGCTCAATATCAAGATGTGCTGGACTTTTGGTTCGGTGAGATAGGTGAGGAAGTAACGGTCACGGATCGGAATAAACTATGGTTCCGTGGTGGGGAAGAAACGGATCAACTTATCGCTGAACGCTTCCAGCAGCAAGTGAGCCAGGCTGGGTTAGGTGAACTAAGCGCCTGGACCGAGGAGCCAAGAGGAACCCTCGCACTGATTATTCTGCTCGATCAATTCAGTCGTAATATTTACCGCGGCTTAAGTGCGGCATTTCGCTATGACTCATTGGCTCTGGCCCTGTGCAAGCGTGGTTTGGCAAAGGATCAAGACTTGGCACTTACGCCGATAGAACGGGTGTTTTTCTATTTGCCTCTTGAACATTCAGAAGCTATTGAGGATCAGGAGGAAGCGGTATTTCGTTTTGACCGTTTGATGCAGGCTGTCAGCCCTGCACATGCTGAGACTTTCGAAGGGTTCTATCAGTATGCGGTCAGCCATCATGATGTCATTAAGCGCTTTGGTCGCTTCCCGCACCGTAATGCGGCTTTTGGTCGCTTATCGACCCAGGAGGAGCTGGGGTGGCTGCAGCATAAAGGCGGTCAGCGGTTTGGTCAGTAGCTAAGGGCTCAGGCGGTTAGTCAGTCGGCGGTTGACTTATCGCGATAGCATGTTGCGTTGGGCTTTATTGGACAGTGTTAGGCTAGGAAATCGGCAGTACGCGGTTTCGACCTAGCTGCTTGGCTTGGTTGAGGAAATGATCGGCGCGTTCGATAAGTGCCATACTGTGCTCCCCTTCCTGGGAGCTGCTGAGCCCAAAAGAGGCGGCCACTGAATTGATCCGCTGTCCGGACCTCTTGTCGAGTACCGAAATTTTCTCAATGGCCCTACGCATGGTTTCCGCTTGCTGGCGGGCCGAAGGCAGTGATTTATGTGGCAGCAAAATAGCAAATTCCTCCCCTCCAAAGCGATAGGCTTTGGCATAATCACGGCAACACTCCGTTAGCCTTTTGGCTACCATTTTCAAAACTTGATCGCCCATAAGATGACCGAACTCATCATTGAAAAATTTGAAGTGATCAATGTCGAGTAAAATGAGACTGGTGGGGATCTGGTTGTCGAGATAACTTTGAATATCCTGATTAAAGGCTCGGCGATTGTAGAGCTTGGTCAGTGCATCTTCATTGGCTTGCTGTTGGCTTTTATTTAGCGCAGCCCGCAAGGTTTGGATCTCTTGTTGGGCTGAATAAAGTTGGCCTTGGAATAGCCCGGTTGACTGGCGCATTTGCTGAGACTCGCGGAGCAGTTCGCGGACCAAGCCTATGGTTTCTTCAAGGGATATGCCATCTTTTCCAACCTGCTCCAGCTGGCCGAAAGTTGACTCCAGTGCATTGTGGAAGCTGTTGGTATCCGACAGGGTATCAGCCATGCTGTGTGAGAGTTCCTGTATCATGGCAGTGAGGCTAAGTTTGAGTTGCCTGACGTCGCTGTCAGTTTGGCTGGCGAGATGGTTTTGGTATAGGGTCTCGCACAACGTCGGCGTACAATGGCCAATTGCTTCGATACCATGGTCGAGCGCCATATTAAGCGAGGGGTTTTGCTGAGAGCTATAGGTATACCACAGAGCATAGTTGGTTGGAGTGGTGGGGACCCTATGCTTAATCATCAGGGGAACGGCTTGTTTCAAGATCTCCGTTGATTTCGCAAAGCTGTCGTTACTCATACCTAACATCCATTATTACGGGTCTTCTGACGCAACGTGGCTATAAAGAATAAAATAGCCTTCTAAGGATACCTTAGAAGGCTATGAATTATTAGATATTTACCGAATTATGTCAGCGTTTTATTACATGCGCTCAAGGGTTTCGATACCCAGAAGATCCAAGCCTTGTTTGATTGTCTTCGAAGTCAGTAGGGCCAGTTTCAGACGGCTCTGCTTAATCTCTTCTTCAGCGTTCAGGATTGGGCAGGCTTCGTAGAAGCTTGAGAACTTACCGGCAAGATCGAACAGGTAAGTACACATCAGGTGTGGCTGACCTTCACGAGCAACACTTTGTACTGCTTCTTCGAACTGAAGTAGGGTAGAAAGCAATGCTTGTTCTTTCTCGTCGTTAATCACGACAGGGTGAGTCAGATCAGCAAGCTCAACATCAGCACGCTTGAAGATAGAAGCGACACGGGTATATGCGTACTGCATGTACGGAGCTGTGTTACCTTCGAACGCTAGCATGTTGTCCCAGTCGAAGATGTAGTCTGTTGTACGGTGCTTAGACAGATCCGCATACTTCACCGCAGCCATTGCAACCGTGTTGGCAATGTTGGTTTTCTCTTCAGCACCTAGCTCTGGGTTTTTCTCTTCAATAAGTTTCGCTGCACGCACTTCGGCTTCGTCAAGAAGGTCGGCTAGGCGAACGGTACCACCGGCACGTGTCTTGAATGGACGGCCGTCTTTACCCAGCATCATACCGAAAGCATGGTGCTCAAGGCTTACCGCTTCTGGTACGTATTCAGCTTTACGGACAATAGTCCAAGCCTGCATTAGGTGCTGGTGCTGGCGGGAATCGATGAAGTAAAGCACACGGTTTGCACCAAGTTGCTCGTAACGGTATTTGGCACAAGCGATATCAGTGGTGGTGTAAAGGAAACCGCCGTCGCGCTTCTGGATGATCACACCCATAGGCTCGCCGTCTTTGTTCTTGTACTCTTCGAGGAACACAACTTGTGCGCCGTCATCTTCAACCGCTAGACCTTTTTCTTTTAGGTCAGCAACGATGCCAGGCAGCATGTCGTTGTACATTGACTCACCCATCACGTCATCACGGCTTAGCGATACGTTTAGGCGGTCGTAGTTGCGCTGGTTCTGGATCATAGTGACATCAACCAGCTTCTTCCACATATCAGCGCAGTACTCGTCACCACCTTGGAGTTTAACTACGTAGTTACGTGCGCGTGCTGCAAACTCGGCATCTTCATCGTAAAGCTTTTTCGATTCGCGGTAGAACGCTTCCAGATCAGAAAGTTCCATAGAAACTTCACCAGACTCTTTCTGTACACGCTCAAGGTTAGCGATAAGCATACCGAACTGCGTACCCCAGTCACCGATGTGGTTAGCCCGGATCACTTTGTGGCCTAGGTGCTCAAGGGTACGTACCACTGCATCACCGATGATGGTTGAACGTAGGTGACCGACGTGCATTTCTTTAGCAACGTTTGGTGCAGAGTAATCAACAACAATAGTTTGCTGTTCTTCAGTTGATACGCCTAGGCGTTCATCTTTCAGGGCACTTTCCGCTTGCTCGGCAAGCCATGTTTTGCTCAGGAAGATGTTGATAAAGCCAGGGCCGGCGATTTCAACTTTTTCAGCAATACCGTCAAGGTCTAGCTGTTCGATAACTTTTTGTGCGAACTCGCGAGGGTTAGTACCCAACTTTTTGGCTACGCCCATTACACCGTTGGCTTGGTAGTCACCAAATTGTGCTTTTGCAGATTGGCGAACTGCAGCAGGGCTACCGGCAGGTGCGCCTGCGGCTTCTAGTGCCTGAGATACTTTGTCATTAATGAGTGCTTGAATGTTCACACGCTTATCCTTTAAATCGTTTGTAACGCCAATAAGTAATGCAAATTGGCGAGGCAAAAACGGCACCGTATTCAAGGGATATAACCGTCAAAAATAATCACGACCATTGGCCTATTAAAGATAGCACCAAGTGATAATTTATTTACGTGAGTATTTTTGACGGGGCCGCCTCAGAAGTGGAAGAGGGGAGACATCTTGAATACGCTAGTTGCATTGCCCTAATAATACCCACAAATTTAGGTGGTTTGGCAAGCCGTAAAGACAATAGATTGCGATTTTTTTTTAATATCCATAGCGGGGTGAAAAATATGCAGGAGTCTAGCCAGCACAAGGGCTTTGCCGATGCGAATAGGGCTGTTGTCAAGCCGAAAACTGTGGATAATTATGCGTTCAATCGCTCAGCGTGACTAATTGGAGAAAAGACATGCACAAGCTAGAACAAAGAGGTCTGTTACCAGAGCAAATGTTGGCCCAGTTACCCGCTTTCATGGCAAAAATTGAACGCCTTGCCGGCGAGTTGGGTCTATCGCTTGCCGGTTACCAAGCCGATCATATTGCTTTGCGGGTCAACGACTGGGAGGTTGCAGAGCAGTTACACAAGGCGTGGTTGGCGCATGGCAAGGAATGGTCGACCAATGAAATCAACGGCCGGCCGATTGTAGTGATTGGTTTTGATACCCCGCTTAGCTGCGGCCCTTGGCAGATCGAAGCGTTGGAATTACCGTATCCGGGTGAGAAAGCATATTCACAAGAGGGGTGGGAGCATGTCGAATTTGTGATCCCGTCAAAGGCGAGTGATACCGATGCGTTGAAGGTCACTTTGGATCAAGCGTTTCCTGAGTTAGCGAGTCAGTGGGACAAATTAGTCGATAAAGGCATTAAGGTGAAAGCCAGCAGCCCGTCAGGTGAGAAAGAGCGCCTTTCCAACCCAACCTATGCTTTCAAGTTCGATGGGGTGTGTATCAAGCTGCATCCGCATTCGTTAAAGGCGGTAATTGAAAGTGAAGCGGAGTAAGCAAAGAAGTCACTCCTTTATTGAACTGATCGAATCTGCGGTACTGCTTTTGCGACAGTTGCAGGGTAAATGAGCAAAACCGACCCACCATGGGCGGTGGGTAGGAGCGACATGGATGTCTTTATGCGTTTTTGATAATTTGCCCTGCTGCTTGGCGTTCAGTGTTGTTGGTGATTACAAAATCACAGTCCGGTTCCCGTGAACAAAGACTCGATCATCAATCACTAAGCCTAGGGCTTTACTCAGCACCGACTTTTCAACATCTTTGCCTGCCCGTGCCATGTCTTTGGCACTGAAGTTATGGTCAACCGGAATCACGTTCTGGGTAATGATCGGGCCCTCATCAAGGTCGTTAGTCACAAAGTGGGCCGTGGCTCCGATAATTTTTACCCCGCGTTCAAAAGCTTGCTGGTACGGTTTGGCACCGATAAAAGCGGGCAGGAAGCTATGGTGGATATTGATGATTTTATGGGGGAACTGGGCAACGAAATTCGGCGTGAGGATACGCATGTATTTGGCCAGCACCACATAATCCGGCGTGTACTGTTGCACCGTTTCAAGCAATAGGGCCTCATGCTCGTCCCGGCTGATCCCTTCATGGCTGATGTGATGGTAAGGAACGCCAAAGTTGCGGGCGAGCTCTGCCAAATCATCGTAGTTGCCAACAATGGCGGCAATTTCGATATCAAGTGTTCCATCAAAGGTTTTGACCAGAATATCTCCCAAACAGTGAGCTTCTTTGGTCACCATGATCACAATGCGCTTACGCTCAGAACCGATCAGGCGTCGCTGGCTCCCTTCTGGCAGTGCATGGTCGAGATCGAGAAGGAAGGTTTCGTCATTGAAGTAGCCTTCCAGTTCGGTGCGCATAAAAAACTGACTATGGGAGTGAGCGACAAACTCATTGTTATGAACAATGTTGAGTTGGTGCTTGTAACAGATGTTGGTGATTTTGCTGATCAGACCCATCGCATCAGGGCAATCGGTCAGCAGGGTTTTCTTTTCCATGGTGCTCTTCCTTGAACTACTATTTTGTCAAATCCGGTTTCATAGTATTTACCTTGGATTGCTTGCGGGGTCAAAGGCTAAATCTTGAACGGGAATAAATCATGGCTGCTTAGTTGGAATATTGGCATAATGCCCGGTCAATCGACGGTGTTGCCTTAAGCCCGTTTTTCTCAAGCAAATAGCCTAAAGTCCAGATATTCGAAAGCCTATGATAGCCAAGTTTTTTGCCTCCGGTGGTGCGTTAGATAAAGCCATCCCCGGATTCCAGGCCCGCCAACCGCAAATCGATATGGCACAAGCCGTGGCCGATGCCATCAAGACCGAGAGCCAGCTTGTTGTTGAAGCGGGAACGGGAACCGGCAAGACATTTGCTTATTTGGTGCCGGCTTTGGTCAGTGGAAAAAAGACCATAATTTCTACGGGTTCCAAGAACCTACAGGAACAATTGTTCCACCGAGATCTGCCGTTAATGGCGGATGCCCTCGGCTTTACCGGTCGGGTGTCTTTGCTCAAAGGGCGGTCTAATTACTTGTGCCTTGATCGGCTGAGCCGTCAAATCACTGAAAGCCACGGCGTCCATACCGATCCGAAGCTGCTCAGCCAACTGGTTCAGGTTCGGGGCTGGTCATCATCGACCAAGAGCGGTGACTTGGGTGATTGTGAAGATATTGCCGAAGACAGCCCGGTGATCCCGATGATCACCTCGACCAATGAAAACTGCCTCGGTCGGGAATGTCCGTCCTATGACGATTGCTTCGTGGTCAAAGCGCGCCGTCGGGCAATGGAAGCTGATGTCGTGGTGGTAAACCATCATCTTTTCTTGGCCGATCAGGCAATCAAGGAAACCGGCTTTGGTGAGTTGATCCCTGAAGCTGAAGTATTCATCTTTGATGAAGCCCATCAGATGCCAGATATTGCCAGCCAGTATTTTGGCCAGAGTTTATCTAGTCGCCAGATCCAAGAGCTGGCGAAAGATGTCGAGATAGGCTACCGCACCGAAGCTAAAGATATGCGCCAGCTGCAAAAAACCGCCGACAGGCTGCATCAAGCGGCGGCAGATATGCGTATTGTGCTTGGCGAACCCGGTTTTCGTGGCAATTGGCGCGAAGCGATAACCAGCCAGGCGATTCAGCGTGAAATTACCCGGTTGACTGACGCCTTGGATCTCACCCATGAAGTTCTGAAGCTGGCATTGGGCCGGAGCCAGTTGCTGGATGCAGCCTTTGAGCGGGCAACCTTGATTAAGGCGCGACTAGAGCGGGTCTGCGATACCAGCATTACGGGCTATTCCTACTGGTATGAATGTACCCCGCGCCATTTCAACTTGCATATAACGCCATTGTCGGTCGCCGATAAGTTCAACGAACAGATTGAGCAGCAGGGCGGGGCGTGGATCTTTACCTCGGCGACCCTTGCGGTGAATGATGACTTTAGCCACTTCAGCCAGCGCCTGGGGCTCAAACCCAAACAGCAGTTTTCGCTGGAAAGTCCCTTTGATTACCAGCAACAGGCCTTACTGTGCGTGCCTCGCTTTTTGCCTGAGCCTAATAGTTTTGGTATTGCTGACAGGCTGGTGGAGATGATGGCCCCAGTTATTGAAGAGAACCAAGGGCGCTGTTTCTTCTTGTGCACCTCACATCAGATGGTGCGTGAGTTGGCCGAAGGGTTCCGGGCCAAGCTCGACCTTCCGGTATTGGTGCAGGGTGAAACGACCAAGCAGAAGTTGCTGGCGGAATACCTTGAGCGGGGCAATGCCTTATTGATAGCGACCGGTGCCTTCTGGGAAGGCGTGGATGTTAGAGGGCAAGCCCTAAGCTGTGTTATCATTGATAAATTACCCTTTACAGCACCGGATGATCCGCTGCTGAAAGCGCGCATAGAGGACTGCCGTTTACGTGGCGGAGATCCTTTTGCGCAAGTACAGATCCCGGATGCGGTGATCACCCTCAAGCAAGGGGTCGGTCGACTTATTCGTGACACACAGGATAAAGGTGTCCTGGTGATCTGTGACAACCGGTTAGTAACGCGTCCTTATGGCGCGGTCTTTCTTAACAGCCTGCCGTCTATCCCGCGAACTCGGGATGTTGTTAGCGTCGGGCAATTCTTATCTTCGGTTAATGGCCGCCAAGAGCCTGCCACAATCGAAGAACAGCATTCAGAGGCTTGAATGAGCAACAAAATTCTTGCAGTAGATACTGCAACCGAAAACTGTTCCGTAGCCCTTCTGGTGGGCGATGAAGTGATTTCTCACTGTGAGTATGCGCCACGTGAGCACACCACTAAGGTACTCCCTATGGTGGATAACGTACTGGCACAGGCTGGCCTTAAATTAAACCAACTTGATGCACTGGCTTTTGGCCGTGGCCCAGGTAGCTTTACCGGGGTACGTATCGGCATTGGTATTGCTCAGGGGTTGGCATTTGGCGCAGATCTGCCAATGCTAGGTATCTCGACCTTGGCCGCGATGGCACAGGGTACATATCGCCAGCATCAGGCCGAGCAGGTCATGGCAGCCATTGATGCCCGCATGAATGAAATCTACTGGGGCCAGTATCGTCGTCAGGCAGATGGCGACTGGGCAGTGCAAGGCAGTGAGTTAGTGATTAAGCCTGAGATGTTGATCACGCAACTGCCAATGAGTGAAGGGCAGTGGTTAACGGCCGGTACAGGTTGGGAAAGCTATGCTGATCAACTGGCACAATTGCCTGTTGAAGCCGTATCGGGTTCAGTACTTTACCCGGATGCCGCAGATATGGTGCATTTAGCCAAATATGCATTGGCTCGTAGCGAGGCCGTGATAGCTGAGGAAGCTAGCCCGGTGTACCTTCGTGATACTGTCACCTGGAAAAAGTTGCCGGGTCGCGAATAATACGTTTGCCTCATTGCCGTGTATGCATACTATTGTCGTAGCATACTCGGCAATCACTTGGATACTGGACGTTTCCTATGGTTTCTATTCAGCGCCTTCCTGTCACAATACCCCAAACGCCTTCAAAGACGAAAGTTACCCGCGCCCCTGTGCAAGGAGCCGGTGACCCAACCCCTGTTGCCAAAGCCGTTGCTCAATCGGTGCGTGATCCTGAGTTGCTAGGCGCAGCCCACTCTCAAATTCAGTATGATCAGCCTGAAGGTAAAAACCGCCAGGCGCTGGAGAGCTATATGGGGGTGATGCACCAGCAAAAGCGAGATGAACTCTCGATGCTGGTCGGGGTCGATGTCTATGTTTAATACCATGTCTGTTTGGAATAAGCCGTGTGATTCGTTGCCTGAAAGTCAGGGGATTGCGTGGATATTCATCATTTACAATGGAGTTACCGATGTTTAGGAAGCTAATCGTTGGGTTGCTTGCTGCGACTATGATAGGCTGCGCCGCGGTACCTGAGGCCCTCATGACTGATAGTGATGACCCAATCACAGATGTCACTGTGCTTAGCGATCCTACAGGTCAAGATTTTGGCCAGGCGATCCGCCTCGGCGGGGTGATTGCAGCAATTGATAATGGCGAACATAAAACCCGGTTGGAAATCGTAGCCATGCCGATAGGCAGTGACGGTAAACCCAAATTGGGTAGCAGCGCCCAACCGCGCTTTGTCGCGTATGTTGATGGCTTCCTAGAGCCTATTGAATACCATCCAGGGCGACTGGTTTCTGTTGCGGGACACGTTGCTGGGGAAGAAGAAGGCAAGGTGGGTGAGTTTAACTACCGTTTCCCAGTCGTTGCAGCCTCTGGAACCCAACTATGGCAAGTGAAACAGGAAGTCTGGATCGATGATTTTGACCGTTTCAGGAGCTGTGTCGGTCTACAGTGTTCACCCAGCCTTATTTATAATGGTTTCTCAAGGGCTGAAGTCAGAGAGCGGGTGACCAAGTAGATTGCTATGTATCAGATAGAGCTCCAGTTAGCCGATCAGATGTTGTCAGGGTTAGCCTCGTTTTCTGCCCCATTACCGATAGAGAACAAAGCCCAGTTAAGCGCTGTTTTAACGCAAAAGCCAGTCATGGTAATGCTACATGGTTGGCAGGATAATGCCGCAAGTTTTGCCCCTTTGTTTGGCAAATTGGCCGAGCACTTCCATATCATCGCCATAGATTGGCCTGGGCACGGGTTGTCGGCACCGAGAGCGGCAGATAACTTCTACCACTTTTTCGATTATGTCGATGATTTGGCCCAACTGGTCGCTTTATTAGATCAGCCGCAGGTGGTGCTTGCTGGTCACTCGATGGGCGCTTTGGTTGCAATGTCTTATGCTGCGGCGTTTGCCGATAAGGTCGCCTCTTTGGTGCTGATTGAAGGCTTGTCTCCACTATCACAGGCGGCGGAAAATGCCCCGGAGCGACTACGTCAGGGTATTGAAAGTCGACAGCGCTACCGTTCAAGGGCGCATCAGCGACAGAATCGTTCCATGGATTCTTTCCTGCAGGCGCTGGATCTGCGTTGTGCGGTTAACGGCCTACTGCCAGAGCAGATCAAGCCAGTGGTAGAGCGCGGTGTTTATCAGCGTGATGGCCGCTGGTATTGGCGTCATGACAACCGCTTGAGGTGTGAGTCGTTATATAGAATGACACCAGAGCAGGTCAGTGCCTTGGTGGGATCGGTGCAATGTCCGGTGTTATCGCTCATCGGGCAAACCGGTTATCGGCAGCTGAAAATGAGCCAATCTCAAGCCCTAGAGTGGCAACAGCTTGAGCAAGTAGAGATTGCTGGTGGCCACCACTGTCACCTGGACAGCCCTGAACGGGTGATCGGTGAGATATTGTTATTCAGTTCAAATTTTAATGCATTGACTAAATAGGTCAGTGTTACTTGTATGTTAAGTGTGCTGTAATGCGGTGTAACCACATGTTTTAATTACCCGCCAGCACAGTATAGGCACCATGCCAAAATCAATAAGGAGAGTGCAAAGTGGATAAGGTTTGGCTTAACCGCTATCCGGAAGATGTACCGGCTGAAATTAACCCGGATCAGTATCCGTCATTGGTTGAAATGTTTGAGCAGTCAGTACAGAAGTACGCTGATCAGACGGCGTTCATCAATATGGGACAGGTCATGACCTTCCGCAAACTGGAAGAGCGTAGCCGTGCTTTTGCCGCCTACCTGCAAAATGAACTGAAGGTGAAAAAAGGTGACCGCGTAGCGGTGATGATGCCTAATTTACTTCAGTATCCTATTGCCTTGTTTGGTATTTTACGTGCCGGTTGTGTGGTGGTGAATGTTAACCCACTTTATACTCCTCGAGAGCTTGAGCACCAGTTGAACGACTCCGGTGCCAAGGCTATCGTCATTGTTTCTAACTTCGCCCACACCCTAGAAAGTATCGTTAAAAACACCAGCGTTCAGCATGTGGTACTGACCAGTCTGGGTGACCAGCTGTCACGCCCGAAAGGCACATTAGTTAACTTTGTCGTGAAATACATCAAGAAGATGGTACCTAAATACCACCTTCCGCATGCGACTTCGATGCGTATGGCCCTGCGGAAAGGCCGCCGCATGCAATATGTTAAGCCGTTTATGTCTGGCGAAGATACTGCTTTCTTGCAGTACACCGGAGGTACGACGGGCGTAGCCAAAGGCGCGGTCCTAAGCCACCGTAATATGCTGGCCAACGTGATGCAGGCCAAGGGAGCTTATGGTCCGGTTCTGACCGAAGGTCGTGAACTGATTGTGACAGCGCTGCCGCTGTACCATGTTTTTGCCCTGACCGTGAACTGCTTGCTGTTTATCGAAATGGGTGGGCGGAATCTGCTGATCACCAACCCGCGTGATATTCCGACATTTGTTAAAGAGTTACAGCGTTATCCGTTTACAGCGATCACCGGTGTGAATACTTTGTTCAACGCGTTGGTCAATAATGAAGACTTCCATGAAATTGACTTCAGCCAGCTTCGTCTATCGGTCGGTGGCGGTATGGCGGTACAACGTGCCGTGGCTGAAAAGTGGAAGCAAATCACGGGCAACTACTTGCTGGAAGGCTACGGCCTGACTGAGTGTTCACCATTGGTTGCTGCTTACCCGTATGATTTGACCGACTATAATGGTTCTATCGGTTTGCCGGTACCGTCAACAGACGTCCGTATTGTTGACGACGAAGGCCTGGTACTGGCTAATGACCAGACTGGTGAGCTTCAAGTCCGTGGTCCTCAGGTAATGCAAGGTTACTGGCAGCGCCCAGAAGCGAGCAAAGAAGTACTGACTGAAGACGGTTGGTTATCAACGGGCGATATTGTCCGTTTTGATGATGAAGGCTTCCTGCATATTGTTGATCGCAAAAAAGACATGATTTTGGTGTCAGGCTTTAACGTCTATCCGAATGAAATTGAAGATGTCGTTGCCCTCAACAGTAAAGTGTTGGAAGTGGCAGCGATCGGTGAACCTCATGAGGTTTCAGGTGAGTTGGTCAAGATCTGCGTAGTTAAGCGCGACGCTAGCCTAACTCGCGAAGAGCTGCTTGAGCACTGCCGCGAGCACCTGACAGGTTACAAGGTGCCGAAAATTGTTGAGTTCCGAGATGAGCTTCCAAAGACCAATGTCGGTAAGATCCTCCGCCGAGCATTGCGTGAAGAGTCTGCTCAGCAAAGCCAGAGTGCGTAAGCGCATCGTGAATTAATACAAAGAATGCCGGCCTCAAGCCGGCATTTGATACCAAGCTGAGTAATATTCTGTTCTATCAGCGAGAATTAAAAAGTGCAGATACAAGGCACTTGTTTGCCGGTGTATTCATATCCATCTAAAGCAAGTAACGAAGTAGTTGTGCTTTTTAAACTCGCCCTTTGGGAGTTTCTCTGCCATTCGATAACTTCCCCAAATTGCATTGATGTAGAGTAACTATATCTTCTTCAATTTAGGTTGTTCTCAAACGGCAGAGAGAACTCTGATATGCTCAGCATATTGCTCAGTTTGGTATTTATGGTGAGAATACTGTGAATTTTGAAATAATTACCAACCGCGAACGGTTGGAGACGATCTGCCTCCAGGCGCGCCGCCAGACAGCGGTAATGTTAGATACCGAGTTTGTTAGAACCCGCACACTGTATCCGAAGCTTGGCTTGATCCAGCTGTTTGACGGTGAGTCTTTGGCATTGATCGACCCGTTGGCGATAGATGACTTAGAACCGTTGTGGGACCTGCTGCGTGACCAATCGGTGATCAAGGTACTTCATGCCTGTGGTGAAGATTTGGAAGTCTTCCAATATTACGCCGGCTGCTTACCGGTGCCGATGATTGATACCCAGGTGATGGCCTCATTCCTTGGCTACGGTGTGTCAGCCGGCTTCGGTACCTTGGTTAAGGACTTTCTTGGTGTTGAGCTTGATAAAGGCGAAGCCCGAACTAACTGGCTCGCTCGTCCATTGACCGATCGTCAACTCGATTATGCCGCTGCCGACGTGTACTATTTGCTGCCGCTTTACCAGAAACTGATGCCGCAAGTGGTTGATAAAGGCTGGCAAGAGGCACTGGCGCAGGAGTGTGCTGGTTTGATGCTCAAGCGGGTCAAGACCATAGATCCAGATAAAGCCTACCTTGATATCAAAAACGCTTGGCAGCTAAACCCTAAGCAACTGGCTATTTTGCAAAAAGCGGCCAAGTGGCGTTTATTGGAAGCGCGCAAGCGCGACTTGGCCCTCAATTTCGTGGTTAAAGAGCTGCATCTTTGGAAGCTGGCCCGTTTCGGCATTAAGTCCAAAGCGGTAATGGCCAAAGAAGGTTTCGAGAGCATGGAGATTCAACGCCATGCTAACCGTTTGCTGAAAATGGTTCACGATGTCGATGACATGCCGCAAGAACAGTACCCTGAAAAGCTCAGTAGGCTGGTGGATTTTCCGGGTTACAAGCAGAAAGTTAAGCATATCAAAGATGTGGTGACGGCGGTGGAGGCGGAAACCGGTCTGATGGCTGAGTTCTTAGCATCGAAAAAACAGATCAACCAGTTGATCTCGTGGGCTTGGAAAAAAGACTCACCGGCTGAAAACATGCCGGATATGCTAAAGACATGGCGCAAACCGTTGTTTGAAAAAAAAGTCTTGCCCCTGTTGAAAAAAGATTAAGGGCATAACAAAAGCCGCTATATAGCAAACAAAAAGCCCCGCATTGTGTGCGGGGCTTTTTAATAGGAGTAAGTCGAGGTTGGTATTACTTTTCTTCGTCAGGTAGGGTAACGTTGAGTTCGAGTACGGAAAGATCTTCTTCTTTCTGATCGAGGTTGACTGTTACCTGCTCAGGGCTGATTTCAACATACTTGCGGATGACGTCCAGGATATCCTGCTTCAACTGCGGTAAATAACTAGGTGCACTTTGATCAGCAGAGCGGCGTTCAGCAACGATAATTTGCAGCCGCTCTTTGGCTAGACTGGCAGTCGTTGTTTTCTTGGGGCGGAAGAATTCTAACAATGCCATCGTGTATTACCCTCCGAATAGGCGTTTTAGGAAGCCTTTCTTCTCTTCCTCAAGGAAGCGGAAGGGACGCTCTTCGCCAAGCAATCGAGCAACGGTATCTTCGTAGGCGATACCCGCATCCGATTCTTTGTCAAAAATGACTGGCTCACCTTTGTTTGAGGCGTTCAGTACCGCTTGGCTTTCAGGGATCACTCCGAGTAGAGGGATATGAAGAATTTCTTCGACATCGCCAACACTCAGCATTTCACCTAATGTCACACGAGCTGGGTTATAGCGTGTTAGCAGTAGATGAGTTTTCACTGGGTCTTCGGCTTGCTCGGCACGGCGGGACTTAGAGTCGAGGATACCAAGAATACGGTCTGAGTCACGCACAGAAGAGACTTCAGGGTTGGTGGTGACGATGGCTTCATCTGCAAAGTACAACGCCATCAGTGCGCCGGTCTCGATGCCTGCCGGTGAATCACAGATAATGAAATCAAAACCCATTTCAGTCATATCGTTGAAAACACGTTCGACGCCTTCACGACTCAGCGCGTCTTTGTCACGGGTTTGGGAAGCGGGCAGGACATACAGATTGTCGACACGCTTGTCTTTGATAAGTGCTTGGTTTAGGTTAGCTTCACCATTGATGACGTTGACGAAGTCATATACTACACGACGTTCGCAGCCCATGATGAGGTCAAGATTACGCAGGCCGATATCGAAATCGATCACCGCTGTTTTCTTGCCTGTAAGTGCAAGGCCCGATGCAATAGCTGCACTCGAGGTCGTTTTACCAACGCCACCTTTACCTGAGGTAACAACGATAATTCGTGCCATCTTAAAATTCCTTATTAAACGCTATAAAGCCATTTGCTCTATGTTCAAATTATTTTCAGCCAGCGAGATAACGACATTCTCTCCCCAGAACTCTTCTTGTATTTTGTCGCTTAACCAGTAATTTCCAGCAATGGAAATGAGCTCCGGTTGGCAGTTATGACAGAATATCTTCGCCTCTTTTTGACCGTTGGCCCCGGCGATAGCACGGCCTCGTAGGGTTCCATAAATATGGATACAACCATCAGCAATTATTTCTGCTCCAGGGCTTACATGTCCCAATACTATCAGATCACTATTTTTAGCATAAATTTGCTGCCCTGACCGAACTGGATTCTTAATGATTTTTGTCGGTGTCATCACAGGCTCAGCCGCTTTGGCCTGTTTGGCCGCTTTGGCCTGTTTGGCCGCATTCATGATGGCAAATCCGGCTTGTTTCGCCCGCTCTTGCAGTTCAGGTTGTTTGCAACCACTTATTCCGACAGGGATCATTCCGGCCTTCTTGACCTGGCTTTTTAGTAACGCGAAGTCCAACTTATTTCCGGCTTGGCTGACATCAATGACGATGGGGGCTGCTGAAAAGAAATGGGGAGCCTGCTCAACCTTCTCTTTGAGAAAGTTAACTGCTTGCTGTATGTCGCCGTCCACTAAATGGAGGGCAGAGAGGGTGAATGAGCCTCCCTTGAGTTCTGCAGATTTTGTCATGTTTGCTGATGACTGTCGCTAAATTAGTCGTTCGGGAACGTTATCTCTTGGGTAACTTGCATGTTATATTCCAAACCGTATATCAGCAAGCTATCCTTGCTTTTGCGTTGGAAATTCAGACAACCGTCTCATCAAGTAGGCGATTCACCCTCGACAGGGGAATGATTCGCGTGAATCGTTGTCTGACAAAGAGCGAAATTAACGTACAGGTTACCGACAATATGTTGTGTTCTATTTACAAAAGCCCTAAAAAAGATAATACCTATCTGTATATCAACAATAAAGATGATTTCTCACCAGTACCTGACGCTTTGTTGAAAACATTTGGTACGCCACAATTTGTCATGGTAATTAAGTTAGATGAACGGCATAAGTTGGCACAGGCAGATATCGAAAAAGTGAAAGTGGAACTCAAAGGAAATGGATATTACCTGCAAGTACCGCCACCCGTGCCAAACTTACTGGAGCAATACAAAGCGGATAAAGCCGCCAGCAGCAAAGGATAAACTATGCATAAGCGATTGATATCGGCCTTTGTGGCCTTAGGGTTAGGATTATCGTCGGCAGTTTATGCTGATGAGGGGTTTGATGATTATGTCGAAGGACTAAAAGTAGAAGCCCAGGAAAAAGGAATTTCAGAGTCGATTATCAACTCTGCTTTTGAGGGCATTACGTTTGTCGAACGTGCAGTAAAAGCGGATAAAAACCAACCAGAGCGTAAATTGACGCTGGATGAGTATATTCCGCGTGCGGTGCCAGCTTGGAAAGTAAAGCAGGCAAATGAGCTTTATCGTCAGCATAAATCAACGCTGGATAAAATCGGCCAGCAATATGGCGTTCAGCCACGCTTTATTGTTGCCCTGTGGGGGGTGGAAAGTAATTTCGGTCGCCTGATGGGTAATTATAATGTGGTTGAAGCTTTATCAACTATGGCTTATGAAGGTCGTCGTGAAGCGTTTTTTCGCGGGCAGGTCATGGCGGCGCTGGAAATATTGGATGCTGGCCATATTAGTCCAAAAGAGATGAAGGGCTCTTGGGCGGGGGCGATGGGGCAACCTCAGTTTATGCCAACGTCATTTTTGTCTTATGCAGTTGATGGCAATAATGACGGAAAGATTGATATCTGGCAGACAGAGGCTGATGTTTTTGCCTCTGCCGCGAATTATTTAAAAAAAGCGGGCTGGGATGATCAATATACCTGGGGCCGACAAGTTTCATTACCCGCTTCTCTCGATGCTTCGTTGATGGGGGTTGAAAAGAGCAAAGCCAAAAGCCTAGTAGACTGGCAACGATTAGGTGTTCGCCGTTTTAATGGCCAGGCACTGCCGAGTGTTGATATTGAAGCATGGCTTATCCAACCGGATGATAAACATGGTCGAGCCTACTTGATCTACGGTAATTACCAATCCTTACTTAAGTGGAACCGTTCGCACTATTTCGCCTTAGCGGTAAGTCATTTAGCCGATCAGATTCGTTAATGTCATAATATGACAAAAAAGCCAGGCTAAAAGGTCTGGCTTTTTATGCTAAAAAGTAAGTAAAGACTCACCAATAACCTGTAATGATGGCGCAATACCAATGGTTTATTATTGACTGTCATATAGTGTTCAATCTAACCGTGTTGTTACTAAGCACTTGGTAATACAAGTTTAGCCTTTGAAAATCAAAGGTTTAAATAAAAGGCTTCTGACGTTTAACGGATAATAAAAAACCCGACAAAAGTCGGGTTTTTTTAGATGTTCGCAGATGATTTGAACTATTAGATTTCAAATTCTTCTAGAGACTTACCGTCATCAAGAGCTTTTTTAAGAGCACTTGGTGTACGGCCTTGGCCAGTCCAAGTTTTCTCGTCACCGTTTTCATCGATGAAGCGGTATTTAGCTGGACGCTGTGCACGTTTCGCTTTAGGAGCTTTATTTAGAGTTGCTAGAAGCTCTTCTGGGTCAATGCCGTCAGCAAGAAGCATTTCACGGTATTGAGCTAGTTTCTCTGTACGTTCTTTTTCTTTAGCGATTTCTTCAGCTTCAGACTCTTCACGCTCAGTAACAACAGTTTGAAGTTTTTCTAGCGCTTCCTGTAGTTG
Source organism: Photobacterium pectinilyticum (assembly GCF_024357955.1). GTDB lineage: Bacteria > Pseudomonadota > Gammaproteobacteria > Enterobacterales > Vibrionaceae > Photobacterium > Photobacterium pectinilyticum. Next base: position 100,618 of record NZ_JANEYT010000001.1, on the reverse strand, counting down.
CTCAAGAGAATATTCACGAGAAAGAGCGCGAAGGCTGCGAAGGTTAAGTAGCGCTTTCATTGCATCAGACATTTTTTTATTTCCTGTAGGTCTAAAACTATAAATTAATAATAGCAGTGACAATTCAATAATTGCAATAATAATACTTTTAATACGGCGATGCCAATTAAAAAATGAAGTGTTTATTTATTTTTTTGCAATTTACTGGGTTCATTTCTCATTTGTAATAGATTGTAATGGTCGAGATGAGTAAATATTCTTATCCACAATCAACAGGGACGGTTAAATAATTGCCATCAATTTCATATGTAACGGGTGTGAAAAATTGCTTTTAACTGTCTAATTCTTGTTCTTTGCGGCAAGACTATTCACTATTTGTGTCATTTTTTTCACGTTAACTGGTTGCATTTGAATGTCTATTCCGTAGAATTGACCAAACCTAGACTAAGGGTAGAGGTGCATCGTCTATTAGTAGTAAATCGTAGGGTGATACCGATGAGGATTTACGAAAGGAGCCGTTGCCGAAGCAAGCTCGGATTATCAAGCCAACTTGCTGGGGTTGTCACCGAATAGGGATAACACTGCCATAGTATATAATTACATTAACTATGGAGCGCTACTGTGGAGTCGGAAAAGGGTCTTATCCCTTCCTTATGCTCTTCTATACACGACAAGATGTCGTGTTAAACAGTAGATCTCCAACCAGGATCGGTTGTAGTCGAGATCATGAATATTGTAGATTTTTCCCATTCCGCCATGTCATTGTTGCCACCTTTGGTTGCATTGGGTTTGGCAATCCTTACACGACGCGTTTTAGTTTCTTTGGGTGTTGGTGTCCTGTTGGGCGCATTCCTGCTGACTGATTTTTCGGTAGGTGGCACCGCAAACTATATTGGAACCACGGTTAAAGGGCTGTTTATTGATGACGGTGCCATTAACAGCTGGAACATGAGTATCGTCGCCTTCCTTATTTTGCTGGGTATGACCACAGCATTGCTAACACTTTCTGGCGGTACCCGTGCATTTGCTGAATGGGCACAAACTAAAATCAAGAGCAAGCGTGGTGCTAAACTGCTAGCTGCTTTCTTGGGTGTGTTTATTTTTGTTGATGATTACTTCAATAGTTTGGCCGTTGGTTCGATCTCACGTCCAGTGACAGATCGCTTCTATGTTTCCCGCGCTAAGCTGGCCTATATCCTTGACTCAACAGCTGCGCCAATGTGTGTGCTCATGCCTGCTTCTAGCTGGGGTGCCTATATTATCACTTTGATTGGCGGTATTTTGGCATCGCATGGTGTGACGGAATATACTCCGTTGGGTGCATTCGTGCAGCTGGCACCAATGAATTTCTATGCAGTGTTTGCCCTGCTGATGGTATTCGTGGTGGCGTGGTTCCAAATTGATGTTGGCCCGATGAAAAAACACGAGCTAGAAGCCAGTCACTGCCGCGGTTTTGACGAAGGTGATGACGACAGCCGTGCCAAAGATCTGAATGATGAACTTGAAATTGAAGAAAGCAAAAATGGTCGTGTTGCCGATCTTATCATGCCAATCGTGATGCTGATTGTGGCGACTTTCTTCTTTATGATCTTTACGGGTTACCAAGCGCTGGCAGCTGACGGCCTTGCGTTTAATGTATTAGGCGCCTTTGAGAATACCGATGTGGGTATGTCTCTGGTCTACGGTGGCCTTGTGGGTTTTGTTGCTGCGCTTATTCCTGTAATCCGCCAGCGTATCCCGGCGGCTGATGTGTCGTCTACGTTGTGGATCGGTGCTAAGTCTATGTTAGGCGCGATTTTAATCCTGCTGTTTGCGTGGAGCATCGGTTCGGTGATCAGCGATATGGCGACCGGTAAATACCTGTCGACAATGGTGGAAGGGAATATCAGCCCGATGCTGTTGCCTGCTATTCTGTTCTTGCTTGCAGGCCTGATGGCATTCTCAACCGGTACCTCTTGGGGTACGTTCGGCATCATGCTACCAATCGCGGGTGATTTAGCTGCCGCGACGGATATCATGCTAATGCTACCTATGCTAGGCGCTGTATTGGCGGGTTCTGTTTTTGGTGACCACTGTTCGCCTATCTCTGATACGACTATCCTGTCGTCGACAGGTGCCCGTTGTCACCATATTGATCATGTCTCTACTCAGCTACCGTATGCGTTGTCGATGGCAGTAGTATCAACCATTGGCTTCTTGGTACTTGGCTTCACCAGTTCTCTCGCGGTGTCGTTCTTGGCCGCAACCGTAGCCTTTATCTTAGCTTGTGCTGGATTGTCATGGCTATCTCGCCGTCCTCAGGAAGCAACGGCTAACGCTTGATGCTGATCGTTTGAATATGAAAAAGCCTGTATTTTGATGCAGGCTTTTTTATTTCAGTGAGATGTGAGGTTGTCCGCTATCTGGTTACAAAGAAGTTGAGCTTGCTCCTTTCAATCTGAAGGGCTTTTCTGTAGCATCTCGGCTGATTTTTTACGCACCAATCGTATTACTAGGGAAGCTTAATGGCCCAGATGTATTTCTATTACTCGGCAATGAATGCGGGTAAGTCGACAACATTATTACAGTCATCATTTAATTACCGCGAGCGGGGTATGACGCCGGTGATTTTTACCGCGGCGATTGATGACCGTTATGGCAAAGGCATGGTCAGCTCTCGTATTGGTTTGCAAGAAGAAGCTGAGCTTTTTAATGCAAGCGATGATCTTTACGCCCGCCTGCAAGATATGAATGCAACACAAAAAGTTGACTGCGTATTGATTGATGAATGCCAGTTTTTAACCAAAGAGCAGGTTTATCAATTAACGGAAGTCGTCGACAAGTTAAATATACCTGTGCTTTGCTATGGGTTGCGCAGTGATTTTCGTGGTGAATTATTCGCAGGAAGCCGTTATTTACTTGCGTGGGCAGATAAATTGGTTGAATTGAAAACCATCTGCCATTGTGGCCGTAAAGCCAATATGGTGATCCGCCAAGATGCCAGCGGCAAAGCAATTGCTGACGGTGATCAGGTTGAAATTGGTGGTAACGATCGCTATGTATCGGTATGCCGAAAGCACTACAAGGAAGCCCTTGAGCGCTAAATATTGCATTCAATAAAAAGCCCGGCCAATTTTGACCGGGCTTTTTGTTAACAATTGTCAAGTCGCTCTATTTATGGCGCTCTTGTAACTTGGCCGTGACATCCGACAGCGACATCCCCTGATCTTGCAAAAGCACCAACAGGTGGTAGATCAAATCAGCTGACTCACAGACTAATTCCGCCTTGTCACCCGACGTTGCCGCAAGCGCGACTTCAACGCCTTCTTCACCCACCTTCTGCGAAATCCGCTTGGTCCCACGGGCATACAAACTGGCGGTATAGGACGATTCGGGATCGGCACCTTTACGAGAAGCCAAGACCTGTTCAAGTTGATGAAGGAACACCAGAGCAGGCTGCTCAACCTGTCCTTCTTCAGCGGTATCGCTGTCAAAGCAGGTTGTGGTATTCAAGTGGCAGGTTGGGCCGATAGGATCAACTTTCACCAGGAGGGTATCTTGGTCGCAATCGAGTTTGATACTTTTGAGTTGTAACACATTGCCGGAGGTTTCCCCTTTGGTCCAAAGACGTTCTTTGGTGCGAGACCAAAAAGTGACTTGTTGGGTTTCAAGGGTTTTGCTCAATGCTGAGTCATTCATGTACCCCAGCATCAGTACCTGACCGCTGGTGTTGTCTTGCACGATAGCCGGAACCAATCCGTCTACTTTGTCCCAATTAATGCTGCTTGCTAGGCTCATAGTCGGATCTCCACACCTTGTTGTTTCAGATATTGCTTGAGCTCACCAATATTGATGATTTGTTTGTGGAACACCGATGCGGCAAGGGCACCATCGACATTCGCTTTGTTAAAGGCATCGGCAAAGTGCACCATCTCCCCGGCACCTCCCGAGGCAATAAGCGGCACATGGCAGACGTCACGCACCATGTCGAGTTGAGTGAGATCGTAACCGTTGCGAACGCCGTCCTGATTCATCATGTTGAGGACAATTTCACCAGCACCGCGTCGCTGGACTTCCTGCACCCAGTCGCGAGTTTCCCAGCGGGTAGCCTTGGTACGGCTTTCGTCTCCAGTGAACTGGTAGACTTGGTATTTGCCGGTATCGGCATCAAAGTAGGAATCGATGCCCACCACGATACATTGCACGCCAAATTTATCAGCAAGCTCAGTGATCAGGTTTGGATCAGCTAATGCTGGCGAGTTGATCGAAACTTTATCAGCACCAAACTGCAAGATACGGCTGGCGTCTTCGGCAGATTTGATCCCGCCGGCAACACAGAAAGGAATGTCGATCACTTCTGCCACACGGGCAACCCAGCTCTTATCGACTACCCGTCCGTCACTGGACGCGGTAATGTCATAGAACACTAGCTCGTCGGCGCCTTCTTCTGCATAACGTTTGGCGAGCGGAACGATGTCACCGATAATTTCGTGGTTACGGAACTGTACCCCTTTAACTACTTGACCATCTCTTACATCAAGGCAGGGAATTATTCGTCTAGCTAACATCTGTCAATCTCCTTGCCTTATTCTGCCCAGCAAGCAAAGGCCTGCTCAGCGGTAAATTTGCCATCAAGCAGGGCTCGGCCAACGATCACGCCAGCAACGCCTGAGCCTTTTAGGGCGGCGATATCATCGAGTGAACCAATTCCACCCGATGACTGGAATTGTACTTGCGGGTAAAGGGCACAAAGATCTTGGTAGAGCTCGACATTGGAGCCTTCCAATGTACCGTCACGGGAAATGTCGGTGCACAAAACATGCTTGAGGCCGACAGTCAGGAAGTTATCGAGCAGGGCTTCGATCGTCACGCCCGAGTCTTCTTGCCAACCAGAAACGGCGACATTACGCTTGCCGTTTGCATCAATATTGATATCCAGTGCCAGCACAATACGCTCAGGGCCGTATTTTTCCATCCAGCCTTTGACCAATTCAGGTTGTTTCACGGCCGTTGAACCAATCACCACGCGCTGAGCGCCGGCATTGAGAAGATCCGCAACGTCTTGCTCGGTACGAACGCCTCCGCCAATTTGGATATTGGCCGGTGTGCTAGCCAGCAACTTGCTGATCAAAGTCAACTGGCGGGCAGCGGTATCTTTGGCACCTGTAAGGTCAACCAAGTGTAGCCACCCGGCACCAGCTTGGTGGTAGAGGCTGAACTGCTCGGCAGGATCAACCTTGTATTCGGTGACCTTGCCATAGTCTCCCTGAAATAGGCGGACAACCTGACCGTCAATTAAATCGAGTGCGGGGATAATCATAATTCGTCCTTGTCCTTACATTTCCAGAAAGTTTTTGATCAGTTGCGAGCCGGCTTTGCTTGAGCGTTCAGGGTGGAATTGCACGCCGTAGTAATTGCCGCTCTGTACCGCTGCGGTGAATGGTTGTCCGTATTCGCAACGGGCAATCGTTCGACCTTTACCTTGCTCAGATTCTGGTTCGCCGAACACTGGCATCGCATAGCTGTGAACAAAGTAAAAGTAACTCTCTGCTGGGATGTCTTTAAATAGAGGGTGTTCAGCTTCCGCGGCAACGGTGTTCCAGCCCATGTGAGGCAGGGGCAGATTGCCGGTTTGCATCTTTTTCACCGGCGCGCCACACAAGCCGAGGCAATCGACCTTTTCGGTACCGCTTTGTCCTTGCTCTTCCGACAGCTCACCGAGGAGCTGCATCCCCAAACATATACCAAGCAGCGGTTTATCAACCTTCTTTACCAGGTTGATAAGATCACGTTCTTCGAGGTTTTTCATTGCCTCGCTGGCAGTGCCGACGCCTGGCAAGAAGAGTTTGTCTGCTGCCAAAACGACCTCGGGATCTTTACTTACCGTTACCGGGTAGCCTAGCCGCTCGATGGCAAAACGCACTGATGACACATTGGCACAACCGGTATCGATAATAACGACTTGTTGGTTAGGCGCTGACATTACAATACTCCCTTGCTGCTTGGCAGCTCGTTGCCTTCCACTTGAATAGCTTGGCGCAGGGTACGACCAAAGGCCTTGAACAGGCTTTCGACAATGTGGTGATCATTGTTACCGGTCGATGATAGGTGCAGCGTACAGGCTAGAGTATCGGTTAGTGAGCGGAAGAAGTGCGAGACCATTTCCGTCGATAAATCGCCTACCTGCTCACGGCTGAACGTTGCGTCGAACTTCAAGAATGGGCGGCCGGATAGATCCAGTGCACACTGGGCCAGGCATTCGTCCATTGGCAGGCTGAAACCAAATCGGCCGATCCCGCGTTTGTCGCCAAGGGCCGTCTTCAAGGCTTCACCCAGTGCCAGCGCTGCATCTTCTACGCTGTGGTGATCATCAATGTGCAAATCGCCATCGACGGTCAGCTCCATGCGGAAACCGCCGTGGGTCGCAATTTGATCCAGCATGTGGTCGAAAAAGCCAAGGCCGGTGGCAATGTGGTTGCCGCCAGTTTCATCCAGGTTAACCTTGACTCGGATATCGGTTTCCTTGGTGGTGCGCACCACCTCGGCGATCCGTGGGCGAGTGGTTAGATCTTTAACGATCTGTTGCCAGTTCATGCCGTCCTCTTCGCTAGAGTTCGGGGTGTACTGGATACCACGGATAGCCATGTTTTCAGCCAGCTGGAGATCGGTTTGGCGATCGCCGATCACTGCCGATGTTTCGAAATCCACCTTGCCTTGTTGAAGGTAGTCTTTGACGAGCCCAAGTTTTGGCTTGCGGCAGCTGCAGTTGTCTTCATTGAAGTGCGGGCAGATCAGCACATCGTCGAATTTCACCCCTTGCGACTCGAAGATCTCCATCATCATGTTATGCGGGGCATCGAACTCTTCTTGTGGGTAGCTGCTGGTGCCAAGGCCGTCTTGGTTCGTGACCATCACTAACTTGTAACCTGCATCCTGAAGCTTTAGCAATGCAGGGATCACAAAGGGCTCCAGCTTGAGCTTGTCTAGGCGGTCGACCTGAAAATCAATAGGCGGTTCAACAATCAGGGTGCCGTCACGGTCGATAAATAAGATTTTTTCCTTGCTCACAGTGTTGTCCTTTTCTCTTAGTTTTGTCCTAGCTGCTCTCGGATGAAGGCCAGTGTTTTTTCACATTCGTCGCGGTTACCGATGCTGATCCGGATACAGTTTTCTATTGGTGAACGGCGCAGGATAATGCCGTGATCCCACAGGGCGTTAAACAGGGCCTCTGCATCGGGGAATTTCACCAGTAGGTAGTTGCCGTAGCCTTCAAAAACGGTCACGTTTTTCAGCATACCGAGGCCAGCTTGGAGATAAGCGCGGTTGGCACCGATATCCAGTACCTGGAATTTGGTTTTGGCGCGACCAGCAGGGGACAGCGCTTGCACCGCGATATCGGTTACCGGAACCGGTACTGGGTAGGGGGCAATGACTTTTAATAGCAGATCAATGACCTCTGGGCTGGCCAAGGTAAATCCACACCGCAGACCGGCAAGGGCAAAGGCCTTAGACAGAGTACGCAGCACAACCAGGTTCGGGTATTGATCCAGCATATTGGCCGTTGTGGCCTCAGGGCAGAAATCAATGTATGCCTCATCGACCACAACCAGTGCCTTGCCCTGGGTCATATCCAGCAAGGTTTCGATATCCTGACGCTTGATCAGGTTGCCTGTTGGGTTGTTTGGACTGCAAACAAAGACCAGTTTAACCCCATCGAGGTTGTCGCGGATGCCCTCAAGATCAAGCTGCCACTCTTCGGTCAGCGGAACGGTCTTGGTGCCGACATCGAAGGTTTGCGCACTGATGGCATACATACCGTAAGTTGGTGGGCAGTATAGAATGCTATCTTGGTTTGGCTCGCAAAATGCGCGGATCAGCAGCTCAATACCTTCATCGGCGCCGCGTGAGGTCAGGGTCTGCTCTGGGCGGACACCAGCGTAATCGGCATAGGCTGCAATTAGCTCCGCTGGCTGGCAGGTGCTGTAGCGATTGAGGCGATCGCAGTTGATGTTATATTCATTGGCAAAAGGCGACTCGTTGGCATTGAGCCAGATATCACCGCTGCCACCAAGGCGACGTGCTGACTGGTAAGGTGTCAGCTCGCGAACTGTTTTCCGTGCCAGTTGATCTATTTTCATTTTATGCCTCATTGTTTACATCGTTTGTGCCGATCAGTTTTTCCATACGGATTGTGACTGCACGTTTATGGGCATCGAGACCTTCGGCTTCGGCAATAGCGACAACTGTTGGCGCTAACTCTCTCAGGCCATCGGCACTGAGCTCTTGTACTGTCATGCGTTTGCTGAAGTCGGCTAAACCCAGGCTTGAATAAGTACGGGTGTAGCCGTACGTTGGTAATACATGGTTGGTTCCGGAAGCGTAATCGCCCACCGATTCCGGTGACCAGTTACCGAGGAATATTGATCCTGCATTATCCAGCTGCGATACCAGATCTCGCGGATTGCGGGTTTGAACAATCAAGTGCTCTGGACCGTAGTGGTTGGAAATCGATACACATTGGGTCAGGCTTTCGGCCACAATCAAAATACTTGAGCCAAGCGCCTGGCGGGCAATGTCTGCACGGGGTAGGGCCTTGAGCTGTTGTTGGATCGCATCGGCGGTACGATCGGCAATACTTGGGTCCGGTGTGAGCAGGACGACCTGTGAGTCAGGGCCGTGCTCGGCTTGACTGAGCAAGTCAGCGGCAATGAAATCAGGATCGGCACTGCTATCGGCAATGACCAAGACTTCGGATGGGCCTGCTGGCATATCAATCGCTGCGCCGCGAAAGTCATTGCTGACCTGGCGCTTAGCTTCGGTAACGAACGCATTACCTGGGCCGAAAATTTTATCCACCTTGGTCACGGTCTCGGTGCCGTAAGCCATGGCGGCAACAGCTTGCGAACCACCGGCGTTATAGATATTGGTAATGCCACACAGTTTGGCGACATAGAGGATTTCATCGGCGATCGGTGGCGGTGAACAAAGTACCACTTCGCGGCAGCCTGCAATCTGGGCTGGTACACCAAGCATGAGAACCGTTGATGGCAATGGGGCGCTGCCGCCCGGAATATACAAGCCCACAGAGTTGATCGGGCGGGTCACTTGTTCACACACTACACCCGGTTGGGTCTCGACCCGCAAAGTGGGTTGTTTTTGCGCTTTGTGGAAGGTCGCGATATTTTTGTAGGCCTGCTGTAGCGCCTGCTTCATGTCATCGCTCAACCTCGCACAGGCGGCGGATACTTCATCTTCACCGACCTTGATGCTATCAGGTTTAACACCGTCAAACTTTTCAGTCAGTTCAAGCAGGGCCTGATCGCCACGATTGCGGATATCAGCAATCACATTGGCAACAATCGCGGTGATGTTGGCGCCTTCGGTGATTGCTGGGCGCTCAAGCAGGTTTTCTTGTTGGTTTTTGCTAAGGGATTGCCACACAACGGTTTTCATTGCTTACTCCATCATTTTTTCAATTGGTAGAACCAGGATTGAGCTAGCGCCCAGTTCTTTAAGTTGTTCCATGGTTTCCCAGAACAAGTTTTCGGAGCTAACAAGATGAACGGCTACGCGGCTTTTATCCTGTGAAAGAGGTAACACGGTTGGATCTTCAGCGCCCGGTAGCAGTGCTTTGATTTGGTCAAGGCGCTCTGCTGGCGCGTGCAGCATGATATATTTGGATTCTTTGGCTTGGATGACACCCTGCATACGGGTTAGCAAACGCTCGATAAGGGCTTGCTTGTCAGCAGCTAGGTCGCCAGTCTGCTGGATAAGAACCGCTTTAGAGCGAAGGATCACTTCTGCTTCTTTTAGGCCATTGGCTTCCAGTGTTGCTCCAGTTGAGACTAAGTCACAGATAGCATCGGCAAGTCCAGCTCGTGGGGCAACTTCGACTGAGCCGTTAAGCATACAGGTACTGAAAGTCACGCCCAGCTCGTCCATATAGCGCTTTACCAACTGCGGGTAGGTGGTCGCAATCCGCTTACCTTGCAAGTCCTGAGGTCCGTTGTACTGGGCATCTTTGTCGATGGCAATCGACAAGCGGCAACCGCCGAAGTCCAAGCGTCGAAGTTTGATGTAGTCTGCTGGCTCACCACGGGCTTCACGCTCAAGGCCGACTTCTTCCAGTTCGTTTTCGCCAATGACGCCAAGGTCAACCACACCGTCCATGATCAGGCCTGGGATATCATCATCACGTACCAGCAGTAGGTCAATTGGCATGTTTTCAGAGTGCACCACCAAGCGCTCGCCCAACATGTTGAACTTCACGCCACAGCGCTTAAGCAGTTCCTGGCACTCTTTGCTCAGGCGTCCTTTTTTTTGAATCGCAATTCGTAGTCGTTGTGTCTGCATTGTTTTAATCCCTGTTACTCGATGTTGAGCCTGAAAACGAAAAAACCCTCGGAAGATGTCTCTTCCGAGGGCCTTGTAATCTGTACTATGACGACCGCTGGAAGAGTATTTTTTGCGTCTTCCAGAGCGAGGCGTATCCTCCCGAAAGACTAATCAGGATGATGATGGTGGTGAAAGTTTACCATTGGGATACGCATAGTTATGTACTCTGTATAAATCATTATTAACGCTTGCTTGTGATTCACACTAACGAAGCTGGATTTATTTTGCAATAGCAATTTTACGGAAATATTAAAAATTTATCAGGCGGTGATTGGGCGGTGGGTAAAATACAGTCAACTATAGGGATGATGCGATGATATTAGACGTTTTTAAGCGGTTACCACAAGAAGCTGCATGCGCGTTTGCAACAAGGTGTTTTACGAACCGTTAACGGTGATCTGGGGAGAGTAAAGACAACCTAGAAGGTGGTTATTCGAATTGGTGAATAATGTTCTGGAAGAGAAAGCTCCCCTGCATAGGCAGGGGCGCTAAATGAAGGTATCGGTTGGTATTAACCGCAACACTTTTTGTATTTTTTACCACTACCACATGGGCAAGGATCATTGCGGCCGATCTTATCGCTTACTGCTGAGGTTGGCTTATGCTTCTCGACAGCTGCACGGTGCTCTTCGGAATTTGAAGGCCCTGGGTATTCGCCGTCAATGTAGAACCATTGGAGTTGGTTATTAACTGCCTCTTTGATGAAGCGAGAGCGTTCGTGTAGGCAGTATTGCTCGTCGCCATCTTGATAAAACGCTTTGAACTCGACAAAACCTTCGGTCTCTGTTGCAATTTCGCTGTTGATTACCTCTAGACCCAGCCATTGGCTATTGACCGATTCGGCAATCGCTTCACGGTGTTGCTCTGCTTCGCAACTAGGGTGGTAGGTTGCCACAACATAATCGACTAACCCTAGCACGTGGGCGCTGTAACGGGAGCGCATCAATTGCTCTGGGTGGTTAGCTAAACTTGGATTTTGGTGGATAGGTTGGCAGCATTCAGCCAGCGGACGTTGGCTGCCACATGGACACGACAGGGGGGATTGGGTCATGGTTTACTCGGTAATGTTTGCTCAAAGACAGTTGCCCATTTTAAAGATTCAAGATAGGCCTCTGCAACGATTGATTCATCAATCGTTAGTGCTTTGCACAGCCGTTCAATGGTCTGCCAGTCAGCTTGATCGTAGGCAATAGCTAGGCGCAATAGTCCCCCTAGGTGGCCTTTGCGGTTAATGAGGGCGTGCTGGACGGGTTTATCCAGTGGTAATTGGTCAATCAGCGCTTCAATAGGTTGCTCGAGGATAGAATCGAGCAGGGAAAATAAACCGGTTAAGAAGGCTTGGTTACTGTCTATTCGTAACTGGAATTGTTGGCTTAACTGTTCACAGAAGCGGGCGCGCTGTAGCGATAAGAAGTAAAGCGATTCGGGTTTTTTTTCAACCGCATGGGAGGTCGCAACAAAGGTCACAAAGCGTCGTAGTTTCTCTTCGCCTAAATACACCAATGCCTGTTTGAAGGAGGAGATGGGCTTGGCGCGGGTATAAGTCATGTTATTGACATGGCGCAGCAACTTGTATGACAGCGTTAAGTCGGTGGCGATAATCTGCTCTACCTTGTTAAAGTCGACTTCGGCAGAGCTTATTTCACGATATAGTCGCAAAGTCGTGAGGGCAGAAGGCTTGAGCGCTTTCTTACGCACGATTTCAGGGCGGCTGAAAAAATAGCCTTGGAACAGGTCAAATCCGGCTTCGCTGGCCGCCATGAACTCGGCATGGGTCTCAACTTTTTCTGCCAGAAAGGTAAGGCGGCTGCCTTTTTCTTTGTGGCGACGGATAAAAAAGCTCGCCTTGGCCAATGGCGTCACCCGAAGATCAAATTTGATAATATGAACATACGGGATAAAGCGGTTCCATTCAGGGCTAGGAGTAAAATCGTCCAAGGCTAAGGTATAACCGGCTCGGTGAAGTTCTACCACGGCTTCCCAAAGCTCATCATCAGGCTGGCAAGTTTCCAGTATTTCAATAATGAAGCTTTTTTTAGGAAATAGCAGCGGTACCCGGTTGATCAGGCTACAGTGTGGGAAATTAACAAAGGCTTTTTTTCCCGAGGTCACATCACTATTGCCAGAGCTTAAAAAGTTATCTGTCAGCAGGCGATGAGTTGCCTGCTCGTCACCAATATCAGGGAAGCTGTTTTTCGGGCCATCTCGGAATAGCAACTCATAACCGATGGTATCCTTTTCCCTATTTAGTACAGGCTGTCTGGCAAGATATGAATTCATGTAAACAATAGTCGTTCTTAGGCATGGTAGTCATTATAAACGCGGTTGCATTTCATGACTGATGTATGGCTTTCCGTACAAATTATGACAAAAATAACCCGATTAAGACAGTGTTACTGTTTCTTATTATTTGTCATGATTTCAAGCATGGAAATATGCTCGAGCATAATGGATAATCCGCGCCTTTCCGAAAAAATTTGTGTAACTCATGACAGTATTCACATTCATACAAGCGGGATTGCTTGTAGGTGGACTGATTTTCATCGCCATGCTACTTGTTTCGTGGCGAAAAAATCGAGTGCAGGAAGCACAAACAAAAATTTTACCCATTGGCCTTATTGGTGGCTTTGCCAACTTTTGTGACACCTTAGGGGTGGGTAGCTTTGCCATCAAAACCGCAGGATATAAACAGTTCAAACTTATTGATGATCAGCTTTTGCCGGGCACGTTGAATTGCCAGGCGGTGTTGGCGACGGTGGTTCAATCGCTTATTTTCCTGACGGCTGTAGACGTCGACCCGACGACCCTTGTTAGTATGGTGCTGGCTGCGTGTTTGGGGGCGACAGTTGGCGCTCGTTTGGTGTCAAGCTGGGATCGCCAGTTGATCCGCTTGGTAATGAGTATCGCTCTATTGGTCGTTGCAAGCCTAATGCTGGCCGGTCAGCTTAAGCTTTTCCCTTTGGGGGGGCTTGAACTCGGGCTAACGGGTTGGAAATTGGCGGTAGCTATTGCTGGTAACTTCTTGTTCGGTGCGTTAATGACGGTAGGGATTGGCCTTTATGCCCCGTGCATGACCATGGTGTACTTGCTGGGTATGCATCCGTTGGCGGCTTTTCCGATCATGATGTGTTCCTGTGCTTTCTTGAGCTTCTTCTCGGCGGGTGGCTTTATTCGTATGAACCGGATTAATAGCCGTGCGGCGTTGGTTGTGGCGATTACTGGCCCTATCTGTGTGGTCATTGCGGCGTATTTAGTGAAGTCATTGGATTTGCACTTGTTGGCGTGGTTGGTGATTGGCGTGGTGTTGTATACCTCAATTACTATGTACCGCTCGTGGGCAAAAGATCGACCGAATGCTGGAAACGAGGTATTGACGGGGTTGGGTAAATAACCCTTTGAGGTTGGCCTCTTTGATATAATAAAGGTACGCGATGGCGTACCTTTTTTGTTTCTGAGTGGCTGAATATTCGCAAGGGAACTATTATGGCCCGGAAGCTATTGCGGTTGAAAATCGCGCGTTTCGAGCTGGCAGCCTTGCGGGGTACAAACTAATACAGAGCCATGATCATACCAATCGCCAAGCACGATACGGCTGGCTGCTTGCTCGTTGACTGTAAGGGTATGGACATCAGGGCGGTGGGTATGGCCGTGGATCATCTGCCTGACCTGATGCTCGGCCATGACATGGATGACTTCATCTGGCGTTACATCCATGATGGATTGGCTTTTGGCTTGATTGGTTTGGCTGCTGCCGCTACGCATTTTATCACCGATACGCTGCCTATAGCTCAGTGGCAGCCGGAAGAACAGCCATTGAATAAAGCGGTTATGTACCTTCTTGCGATAGCGCTGATAGCCTTCATCCAACGTACACAAGGTATCTCCGTGCAGGATCAGAGTTGGAGTGTTATAGAGATCAACCACGGTGTGCTCAGGCAGCAGCTGGACGCCGGTTTCTTGGCTGAACCGCTTTCCAATGAGAAAATCCCGGTTGCCATGGATAAAATAGCAAGGGACACCGCTGTCGGTCAGTTGGCGGAAGGCCGTTTTAATTTGCTGGTGGAAAGGGGAGTCGTCGTCATCACCAATCCACATTTCGAATAGATCGCCCAAGACATAGAGGGCATCAATACCACGAGCCTCCGCGGACATAAAATGAAGAAAACAGGCGGTGATATCTGGCCTGTCGGCACTCAAGTGCAGATCAGAAATAAAAAGTGTGGTCATAGGCGGGAAGGGTGGCACAACGGCCACCCTTTGTGAAGTCTTACTCTTCGATAGTTACGTTGTTGATAACAACTTCTTCTACCGGTACGTCCTGGTGAACGTAACCCCAGTTACCCGTTGCAACGCCTTTGATCTTGTTTACGACGTCCATGCCTTCAACAACCTCAGCAAATACGCAGTAACCCCAGCCATCAGGTGTCTCTGATTTGAAATCTAGGAATTTGTTGTCGTTCACGTTGATGAAGAACTGAGAGCTTGCTGAATGCGGTTCCATGGTGCGAGCCATTGCTAGCGTGCCAATCTTGTTACTTAGGCCGTTGCTTGCTTCGTTCTTGATCGGAGCGCGTGATTCTTTTTCTTCCATACCAGAAGACATACCGCCGCCCTGAACCATGAAACCATCGATAACACGGTGGAACAACGTACCGTTGTAGAAGCCGTCGCGGCAGTATTGCAGGAAGTTTGCACAGGTTTCCGGCGCTTTCTCAGTGTTTAGTTGGATTTTGATGTCACCAAAAGTAGTGTGAAGCGTTACCATGAGCTTGTCCTTTGATAGGTGTATATTGCTTTAAACATTGGATTCTATCTTAACCGACCTAGGCGTCAATATTAACTGACGTTGTTCGCTTTCTCTGGCTCAAATAGGTGAAAAATTAGCCTGTTGCCTAACTATAGATGAAGGTCGTTTAGTTCGCATGTGATGCATCGGCAAGGTAGGGTGCGCAAATTTACGGCTGGGCGATATACTTTACACGGGCATAAGCCGCCTGAACGGTATTTTTCCTTGCCTTAGCTTGCCAATAAAGGTGTAATTACAGCCTTATACCGTAACCCCCAATAATGAGTATCGAAGAGACATGTTGAAGATCTATAACTCACTGACAAGACAGAAAGAGGAATTTACACCCATTCAGCCAGGTAAAGTTGGCATGTATGTCTGTGGGGTTACCATCTACGATCTCTGTCACATCGGTCACGGTCGTACTTTTGTGTCATTCGATGTGGTTTCTCGCTACCTGCGTTACTCGGGTTACGATCTGACTTTTGTACGTAACATTACCGACATCGATGACAAGATCATCAAGCGTGCAGCAGAGAATGGCGAAAGCTGTGACTCTTTGACCGAGCGCCTGATCGGCGAAATGCACGCTGACTTTGACTCGCTAGGTATGAAGCGCCCCGATATCGAGCCACGTGCGACTGATTTCATTGCTGAAATTATCGCAATGTGTGAGCGTCTCATTGAGCGCGGATTTGCCTACGTGGCCGATAATGGTGACGTAATGTTTGAAGTGAGTAAGTTTGACGAATACGGCAAGCTATCTAAACAAGATCTTGACCAGCTGCAAGCCGGTGCACGTGTTGACATCGAAACGGCTAAGCGTAGCCCACTTGATTTTGTACTGTGGAAGATGTCCAAGCCGGGTGAACCGACGTGGGAGTCACCATGGGGCGCAGGCCGTCCGGGTTGGCACATTGAATGTTCAGCGATGAACTCTGCTATTTTGGGTGATCATTTTGATATCCATGGCGGTGGTTCAGACTTGCAGTTCCCGCACCACGAAAATGAAATTGCCCAGTCTTGCTGTGCAACAGGTTCCCAGTACGTGAATACTTGGATGCACAGCGGTATGGTAATGGTTGACCGCGAGAAGATGTCTAAGTCTTTGGGTAACTTCTTTACGATCCGTGATGTATTGGGCCACTTCGACGCCGAAACTGTGCGTTACTTCCTGATGTCTGGCCACTACCGCAGCCAGTTAAACTACAGCGAAGATAACCTGAAGCAGGCTCGTTCTGCACTTGAGCGCCTGTACACATCACTTCGTGGTCTTGATAGCTCTGTTGAAGCCGCTGGTGGTGATGAGTTTGTTACACGCTTCAAAGAAGCGATGGATGACGACTTCAACACACCAGAAGCTTACTCGGCACTGTTTGACATGACGCGTGAAATCAACCGTCTGAAAGCCGAAGATCTTGCCGCGGCATCAGCTCTGGGTGCACGTATGCGTGAATTGGCTGATGTACTTGGCCTATTGGGTCAAGACCCAGAGGCTTTCCTTCAGAGTGGCGCAGGTGAAGACGATGATGTGGCTGAAATTGAAGCGCTAATCCAACAACGCCTAGATGCTCGTGCCGCAAAAGATTGGGCGGCAGCAGATGAAGCCCGTGACAAGCTGACTGCGATGGGGATCATTCTGGAAGACGGCCCTCAAGGTACAACTTGGCGTCGTAAGTAAAGGTTAGCCTTTTTCGTAATTGAAAAGCCGGAGTTTTTGCTCCGGCTTTTTATTTTCCTATAATAATCATCAGCTATCAAATCAAGGCTATAGTTATTTAGATAGGCTGGAGTCTCAATCGTGAGATGGGTGCATTACTTCTAAGAACTAATATTGAACTGTGTTTATCATGTTGTAACCGATATGATCGCACTTCGTCATACCTTACTCATCGTGAGTTCTTAGGAGTTCGTCATGTCTAAAATAATAAGCTTCATACTTTGTGTCGTATTTTTAGTGGCGTGTTCGAGTAATGATGATGTTAGTGAACAAACACTAGCGTTAAATTTAAGCGGAATAAACAAAATAAGTGAGTCAAATAGTACTGTTGTGAAACAACCCCACTTTGAATTTAGGTCAAAACAACACATTCATTATTGGCAGTGCTCTAGTGCAAGCGATTGCTATACAGAATATAGCGGCTCATTTTTTTTACATGATCTAGACACCGGTGTGGTACCACGCTGGGCATCAATTGAAACTGATTTACGTACTGGTACATGTAAAGATAGCTTTGAGGTTAGCAGCAGTTCTGACAATTACCATTATCAAATGAATAGCCAATACCCAGACTATGGGTGGAATGCTCAGAGAGACAGTAGAATAGAGCGCGTGGTAGGTAAATCGGTATTAAGAAGCCCTATCTATGGAATTTGGGAAGTGGTTTGGAAAAGTGAAGCATGTAACTAGAATACTTTGTTCTTCATCCACTTAAGTGCCTATCCCCAGTAACTTGACGTTACTTGGGGATAGTATTTTATAAAAATAAAAAACATTAGCTATAATACCAACCTACATAAATATTTGATCAACTACTTATCCAGATTGGTATAAATGTAAATTAATTCTAAACAAGGAAAATAGCACCAAGTCCTAGAAAGACTAAAAAAACCACAACATCTGTTACAGTCGTTAGTATTACTGAACCTGCAACCGCTGGATAAATATTTAACGGCTTAAGTTTAAATGGAATTACGGTACCAGATATAGCGGCAGCAATAATATTCATGCATATGGCAAAAAAGATAATAATTGCCAGTCCTAATGAATAATTATCATGAACAAAAAGTTAGTGGCACTATTTATCGTTTCGAGTATTTTCTCTTTTGCAACGTTTTTTGTTGACCTTAAAAAAGGAACGCAAGAGTTCGGTTTACAAGGAAGCCTCGATTTCGACTACGCCGACGATGTGTTTGGTACCCGGTTTTACTACTAAACTTATTTGTTAGCGTATAATCTTACGGTAGTAATAATTAATTGAAATTGATAGATGACTTTTTTACTGGTCATCTATTGATTTCGAACCCCGTTTTTATCTCAACGTCATTGTCTTCCATTACATTATCTAAATAAAGCTCTACATTTTCTTCTACAAGGTGATCGGGTTCATCAAAATAAGCAATGTGATAAATAGCATCACCTTCATTGACTAATGGTAATGTTTGTTGACCGATAACAATGCCGCCTTGTATTGCTTTGACGGCCAATTCCTCGCTGCCTAATGGATCGCTGATGTAAGCTATCGTCTGATCTTTTTCAACGCGTTGCCCTAAAGCAACGTGGGAGCGAAGAATGCCATCAAGATCTGCCCGTATCCATCGGGTAGCGCTCGCAACTACGGGCTGCTTTGTTTTAAGTAGTTTCTTTTGCGGTAGCATTTCAAGTTGTCTCATGACCCTGTGGATTCCCCTCACGCCCGCATTGATAGCATAGGGTTCAAATCTTAATGCTTCACCCGCTTCATAAGTAATGATGGGAATGTTTGCTTTTTCAGTTACGGCGCGTAATGACCCATCACGCAAAGAAGCATCTATAACAACAGGTGTACCAAAAGCCATGGCCATTTGGGAGGAGGCTTGATTGCTCAGGTTAGCCCGTATTTGAGGTAAGTTTGTGCGATGAATGGCAGCGGTATGAAGGTCAATAACATGCGTGCACTTCATGACAACTTCATTGAAGAACTGATAGGCAATACGTCCCGCAATGGATCCGCGTGGCGAACCTGGGAAAGAGCGGTTGAGATCGCGCCTGTCCGGTAGATAGCGAGACTTATGAATAAAGCCAAACACGTTAACGACAGGCACGGCAACTAAGGTCCCCCTCAGTTTATGCGGATCGATTTTGGCTAATAATTGGCGCACAACCTCAACGCCATTCAACTCATCGCCGTGAATAGCTGCATCAACAAGTAATGTAGGGCCAGCAAGGCGGCCGTTAACTATTTCTAATGTGACCGACAGTTTTGAATGGGTATATAGCCGGGCGACTTCCAAGTCCACGCTAACTCTCTCGCCCGGGTTTACGATTGTATCGCTACATTGAAAAGGCTGATTTTTTTTAACCTTTACCACGAGTTCTTGTCCTTTTTGAGTGGGCATTTTTTTCAATGTAATCGATGATCATACCAGCCACATCTTTGCCCGTTGCTGTTTCTATGCCTTCTAGACCCGGGGAAGAGTTCACTTCCATGACTAAGGGGCCACGTTCGGAGCGTAGTAAATCGACCCCAGCGACACTGAGTCCCATCACTTTAGCCGCTTCAACGGCGGTTTTTCTTTCTGTTGGCGTTATTCGTATGAGTGAGGCTTCTCCACCTCGGTGGAGGTTTGAACGAAATTCACCAGCCTGTGCTTGTCGCTTCATGGCGGCGATCACTTTATCACCAATAACGAAACACCTAATGTCAGCACCACCAGCTTCTTTGATATATTCCTGTACCATAATGTTTGCTTTGAGCCCCATGAATGCTTCAATTACGCTTTCTGCGGCTTTTGGAGTCTCAGCAAGCACAACACCAATACCTTGTGTGCCTTCCAATAATTTTATGACGACAGGTGCACCGCCAACCATTTTTATTAAATCTTTAATGTCACCCGGTTTACTAGCAAAACCAGTGATGGGCATGCCAATATTTTTACGCGACAGTAATTGTAATGAACGTAATTTATCCCGAGAGCGAGTAATAGCGACTGATTCATTGACAGGAAAAACCCCCATCATTTCAAATTGCCGCAACACAGCAC
Source organism: Photobacterium pectinilyticum (assembly GCF_024357955.1). GTDB lineage: Bacteria > Pseudomonadota > Gammaproteobacteria > Enterobacterales > Vibrionaceae > Photobacterium > Photobacterium pectinilyticum. Next base: position 80,715 of record NZ_JANEYT010000001.1, on the reverse strand, counting down.
ATCCATAGAAAGTGACGGATGAGCCAATACGAGGAATAATGGCATCAAACCCTTCAAGTTCCTCTCCTTTAAGGTGAATGGAGGGTAATGTTGAGTTGATGTTCATATAACAACGAAGCACATCAATGATTTTGTGTTCATGTCCACGAGCTTCACACGCCTCTATGAGTCGGCGAGTTGAATATAATTCTTTGTTGCGGGATAAAATACCTATTTTCACTACGTGTTACTCCTTAGCAAGCAGGAAGGATTTCGCTGGGTCAACCACCATTTTCGCCTTCAGTGATGTACGACCGAGCAACATTCGGAATTTCATATTGTCCCTTGGAGTGAGTGTCATTTCGATCGGAAAAGATAAATTGCCAGCGACTAACTCCGTATTAATAACGTAACGCTGTGTCTGATGACCGCCAGAGTCCCTCACTAACCGTTGGTCTAACACCTGTGATTCGCACTGAACAACTAACTCATCATTTGACTGAACGGGGTGGACCCAAAATCGTATCCAGAGCTGTTCATTCTTGCGAAATTCTTCGATGGCAAATGTATGTAGACATGAGGTTTTGGCGCCCGTATCTACTTTGGCTTTAATTCTTTCGATTCCAAGTTGAGGCAAACTCACCCATTCTTGCCATCCAACTATGACTTTATCTTTATTTTTCAACGTGTCTTCCCATAATGGCTGATGCAGTCTGTAGGTGGAAAGGAACTAAATCGAGTATAGTTGACGCTGAAGCGCAAATAGTTATTTATCTTATAGTTATGCTAAACCGCTCAATTTTTAGTCGCGATTATTGATTAAATTGAGTACGGAAGGGGGGGGAGGCGTTATTCAAAAGCCGAAGTGAACATTCGGCTATTTGAGTGGGAGAAAATGAAGGTTTTCCGCTTAATTGATCAGGCTAATCCTGGAAAAAGGGTACGCAGGCCATTGGCAATAAATTCAATACCCAGCGCGGCTAGAATCAAACCCATAATACGGGTGATCACGTTGATACCAGTTTGGCCCAAGAAACGGACGATAATGGGTGCCGCGCGAAATAGCATCCAACAACAGGTTGCAAAAACAACGATAGTTAGCGCAATACCGACCGTGCTGCTCATCCCCGGGTAACGTGAACCATAAACAATGGTTGAACTGATCGCACCGGGGCCAGCCATCAATGGCATCGCTAGTGGTACAACGCCAATCTGTTCACGGCTGACAGATTCGGATTTTTCCTGTTTGTTCTGTTTATCTTCACCCAGCTTACCGCTCATCATCGAAAACGCGATGGTTAATAGTAGCAGACCACCGGCGACCCGGAATGAGTCCAGGGAAATACTGAACATGTCCAGCAAGAACTGACCCGCAAGTAGTGATACGGTCAGGATAACAGTGACAGCAATGTTGGCCGTCAGTGCCGTTTTGTTTCGTTCTTCCGGGCTCATATGGCCAGTCAGCGAGACAAAAATCGGCATGATACCTATCGGGTTGACGGCAGCAATCAGGCCAACAAAAAACTGCAGAAAAATGGCTAATTCAAATGTTTGCATATAGATTTTAGTATTAATTATGGGAGTTTTAAGCCCAACAGGTAACCAGAATAGCCAAAGGGTAAGAAATTGCATCGCAGGGAATGGTGACTAAAGTCAGCTAGGCTTGTTCATCCCGTGATCGAACCTTCGATTAAAACAGTATAAACCTGTTGATCGGCGATACTTTAAGCCAATAGTCTGTATTGCACCAATTAAAAATAGTTATATCTACCCCTATAAAAAGTTATTTATGAATATCTTGTTGCGGTGGTGTAAAAGGCGTTGATTTAGGTTACTCTTTGATGAGCGGATTACGTGCTACATTAATGAAACAAAACTGGATTGGTGACCTTAAAAAGTGTGAATCAGCTCTCGTTATGAACTAAATATGACAAACTGTGTAGCTTTATTACGTAATTTTATGGCTTGATGTCGGTGTGATACAGCTGCTGTTTGTTGGTTATTAATCGATCGGGTCACAATTTGACCATTCAGGTTAGTGTCTTGGGTGATATGCGTCAAAAAATAGCATGGTGTAGCTCTAAATGGTTACAAGTGATCTAAATCAATTATTTTCGAGCTGTGAAAGAATATAATCAGTTTTGAAAGCAATTTACTAAGTATGTGTGTTACCGGTTTTTTGAGCAGGATAGCTCCCGGATAACCCCCAAGGATGTTTTCGCATCCTTACTAAAAAGTTTTCAATCTTAAGTTAGGAGTTAACTATGCCTGTTACTAATATGGCTGAACTAGATGCAATGGTTGCACGCGTTAAAGCGGCTCAGAAAGAGTTTGCTACATACTCTCAAGAGCAAGTAGACAAAATTTTCCGCGCAGCTTCTCTTGCCGCGAACAATGCTCGTATTCCTCTAGCTCAACAAGCTGTAGCCGAGTCTGGTATGGGTATTGTTGAAGATAAGGTTATTAAAAACCACTTCGCTTCAGAATTTATCTACAACAAATACAAAGACGAAAAAACCTGCGGTATTTTGGACGAGAACGAAGAGTTCGGCACCATGACTATCGCAGAACCAGTAGGTATTATTTGCGGTATCGTACCGACAACTAACCCAACATCTACTGCAATCTTCAAATCTCTAATCTCACTTAAAACACGTAACGCGATTATCTTCTCGCCACACCCACGTGCTAAGAACTCAACAAACGATGCTGCTAAGCTAGTCCTTGATGCTGCGATTGCTGCTGGTGCACCGAAAGACATCATTGGTTGGATCGACCAGCCTTCAGTTGAGCTTTCTAACGCACTGATGAAGCATGATGACATCAACCTTATCCTTGCGACTGGTGGTCCAGGTATGGTTAAAGCGGCTTACTCTTCTGGTAAACCAGCTATCGGTGTTGGTGCAGGTAACGTTCCTGTTGTTATCGACGAAACTGCAGACGTTAAGCGTGCTGTTGCTTCTATCCTAATGTCTAAGACATTCGATAACGGTGTGGTATGTGCTTCTGAGCAGGCTGCAATCGTAGTTGACGAAGTATACGACGAAGTAAAAGAGCGTTTCGCTTCGCACAAAGCTTATGTACTAAGCAAAGCAGAAGCCGATAAAGTACGTAAAGTACTGCTTATCGACGGTAACCTAAACGCGAAGATCGTTGGTCAGCCAGCGGCAGCTATCGCAGAGATGGCGGGCGTTAAAGTTCCTGCAGATACGAAAGTACTTGTTGGTGAAGGCCTGGGTAAAGTGTCTTACGACGACGCATTTGCTCACGAGAAACTGTCTCCAACACTAGGTTTGTTCCGTGCTGACAACTTCGAGGACGCGGTTGCTCAGGCCGTCACTATGGTTGAGATCGGTGGTATCGGTCACACATCTGGTCTTTACACTAACCAAGATGTAAACGCAGACCGTATCCGTTACTTCGGTGATAAGCTAAAAACTGCACGTATTCTTGTAAACATCCCGACAACCCACGGTGGTATCGGTGATCTTTACAACTTCAACGTCGCACCTTCTCTAACTCTAGGTTGTGGTTCATGGGGTGGTAACTCTATCTCTGAGAACGTAGGTCCTAAGCACCTTATCAACAAGAAGACAGTAGCGAAGCGAGCTGAAAATATGTTGTGGCACAAACTACCTAAATCAATTTACTTCCGTCGTGGTAGCCTTCCAATCGCTCTTAGCGACCTAGAAGGTAAGAAGCGCGCATTCCTAGTAACTGACCGTTTCCTATTCAACAACGGTTACGCAGATGACGTAGTTAGCCTGCTTAAAGCGCAAGGCATTGAAGTTCAAACTTTCTTCGACGTAGAAGCAGATCCAACGCTTTCTGTTGTTGAGAAAGGTGCTGAAGCAATGAAGAGCTTCCAGCCTGACGTAATCCTAGCGCTTGGTGGTGGTTCACCAATGGATGCTGCGAAGATCATGTGGGTTATGTACGAGCACCCAGAAACACACTTCGAAGAACTAGCGATGCGTTTCATGGATATCCGTAAGCGTATTTACAAGTTCCCGAAAATGGGTAAGAAAGCTGAGCTTGTATGTATCACGACGACATCAGGTACAGGTTCTGAAGTTACACCTTTCGCGGTTGTTACCGACGACAAGACTGGTGCTAAGTACCCACTAGCTGACTACGAACTAACACCACAAATGGCTATCGTTGATGCGAACCTAGTCATGAATATGCCTAAGTCGCTAACTGCTTTCGGTGGTTACGATGCCGTGACTCACGCACTAGAAGCATACGTTTCTGTTCTTGCGAACGAATACTCTGACGGACAGGCGCTTCAAGCACTTAAGATGCTTAAAGAGTACCTACCTTCGAGCTACGCGAACGGTGCTAACGACCCAATCGCACGTGAGAAAGTTCACAACGCAGCAACTATCGCTGGTATCGCGTTTGCGAACGCCTTCCTAGGTGTTTGTCACTCAATGGCGCACAAGATTGGTGCTGAGTTCCACCTTCCACACGGTTTGGCGAACGCACTACTAATCTCTAACGTTGTACGTTACAACGCGAACGATAACCCAACTAAGCAGACTGCATTCTCTCAGTACGACCGTCCACAGGCACGTCGTCGTTACGCTGAAGTTGCTGACCACCTAGGTCTAAGCCAAGAAGGTGACCGTACTGCTCAGAAGATCGAGCGTCTACTAGCATGGCTAGAAGAGCTGAAAGGCGACCTAGATATCCCACTGTCAATCCAGGCAGCAGGTGTTCCAGAGTCTGACTTCCTAGCGAAACTAGACGAGCTATCTGTTGAAGCGTTCGATGACCAGTGTACTGGTGCAAACCCTCGTTACCCATTAATCAGCGAGCTGAAAGAAGTATTAACAGCTGCTTACTACGGTAAGCCTTACGTTGAAGGTGAGACGTACGAAGGCACTTCAGTTATCAAGAAATCTGAGCCAGTTGCAGAAAAACCAGCAGCGAAAGCAAAGAAAGAAAAAGCTGAAGCATAAGCATTGTTTTAGCTTAGCTAGCGCAAGAAAGACTACCTGAATTTAGCCCGCCATTTTGGCGGGCTTTTTTATTGCCTGCCAAAAAGTAGCAAGGCTGATCAAATATTTATGTAGGTTGGTATTACTTATCCAGGTTGATATTAACTGACTTCGGCTTCAATCATTCTGCCGTTGAAATAGTCATTGGCAACAATATATTCAGCGCTACGGGCGATCTCATATTGAAGCGGTGAGCTCAGTTTGCTGGGGTGATTACTGCAGGGACACTCGATATTGAGTGGCACGACACCTCCGACCCGGATTTTGAACTCGGCAAGCTCTTTGGCCCAGCTCTGGGTCAGGCCTGATACGATGGCTTTTGAACTTGAGTGGACAGAGCTATTGATACAATCTTCATTCGCAGCCAGGTTGATAATGACGCCGTGGCAATTGTGATCCCGCATATAATGGGCAGTTTGTTTGCCGAAGGTAAAGAACGGGGTCGCTTTTTCATTCATCGAACGGTTGAACTTATCCACTGATGAAGGACTGAGCAACAACGGTAATTCTGACCCCACCCAGCAATTAACCAGCACTTCGATTTTGCCAAAATGCTGGTGGATGTTGTTGATCAGCGTACCAATCGTTCTCTCGCTTTGATCTGGGATCAGGTAGGATTGACAGGGAGCGCCTGCGGCCTGGCATGCTTGCAGGGTTTGGCTAAGGGCATGTTGGCGCTCATCAACCAAAGCTAGCTTTGCGCCTAGAGAAGCAAAGTGCAGCGATAGGGCTTTACCCAGCGGGCTGCCCGCAGCGGTGATGAGAATGACTGAATGTGCGATATTCATAGCTCTTCCTATATTAGGCTGCCGACACACTGTTACTGTCAAAAAGCCAACTTACAAATCATGTAGTTAGGTTACGGAGTCGCTGAAAGCATGTCTGTGAATAATCCCCCAAACTCGCGACCTAGCAATAAAATGTTAGTGAAACGTGATCACAGTGCAGCATTCAAGTAACAAAGCTATGAGGGCGGTCACGAAATTAAATCCGTAATGACAGCTTTATCAACGCTATAACTGGTAAATTGGCCTAACATGCCATGAAAATTAGGCAAGTTTGCCTTTCATACCGTAAAGGTGAGGGTTATACACCGTACATTTCGGCGAACCGTTTGGCTTGTACCAAAGAAAGGTAAAGATCCTGAGGTGATGCCTTGATCGTTGCATCTTCGGTTGGTGGCAGCAGGCGGCGTTCGTGGCCAGAAAGGTTATGGTATACCTCCTCCGGCATGCCCTTTGTGCCTTGTGGCGGGTAAGACAGTGGCGTTGGCTTTAGCCCATCAAGCAGGCGTGCATCGGCCAAGCCACTTTCATGAAAGGCCTTGGCTTGCTGGGCGGCATTTTGATAACTACTTTCATTGGTCGAAAGCGGCTGTGGCTCGGGCAACTCAAAGTAAGCACGGAGCTCGCGTTCGGTTTTGCCCTGCGCTGGAAGTGCGTCGACGGGGGTGGTTTCAAGTTGATCGGGAGAGAGCAGGGCTAGCATTAAGGCAAAATCGGCACGACGTCCCCCCTCAACCGCATGGCTGAGTTGGCTACCAAGCTGAACTTCATTGATCAGCTGTGCTTTGTCGAGTGAATGAATTTGCATTAAGAACTGTACCGAATCAAACAAACCAGTGTTATGGGGTTTGTATCGGTACAGCTGATGATTTCTTTAATTAAAAGTATGGGTTGGCAATCGAATGGTTACTCTTTCGCCATTTGTTGTGCTTGTAGCGTCGTAACGGCTTTTTCCATTCGGTTTAATGCTTTCAGTAATGTGTGGTGACGGCAGCCAAAATTTAGCCTGACAAAGCCTGGGTTGCCAAAATCAGCACCGGGTGATAACCCCACACCGGCTTGCTCGAAAAACTTAAACGGAGAGCTAACCGGTAATGCTGTTGCATCGATCCATGCTAAGTAGGTTCCCTCTATTGGAGCGATGGTAAGGTAGGGCATGTTCTTGATGGCCTGTTCAACCGTGGCCTTGTTGCGCCTTAAGTAAGCGAGTTGTTTTTCCAGCCATGGCTGGCCTTGGGCATAGGCGGCCTGAGCGGCGGTATAGGCCAGTACATTGACGTCGGGTACGACCCCGGCCTTGGCGCGGACGAACTCTCGTCTCAACGTCGGGTTGGGAATAACGGCCATCGAGGCTCCGAGCCCGGCGATATTAAAGGTTTTGCTTGGTGCAAGTAGGGTGATGGAGCGCTGCGCGGCATCATCATTGAGGCTGGCGAAGGGAATGTGCTGGCAATTGGGTGCAAGCAATAAGTCACAGTGGATCTCGTCGGAACAGACAATTAACTTATGTTGCTGGGCAAATGCAGCAACGGCTTCCAGTTCGTTCTTGCGATATACGGTGCCGCCGGGATTAAGCGGATTGCAGAATAACAGCAATCGTGTATCAGGCAATAAGGCGCTGTCATCTAATGACATTAACCAGCGCTGTTCCTCAAGCGTAACAGGCAACTTGCTCAGCGGTCGTTTGGCCAGTTTGGCGGAAGACTTGAATGGCGGATAAATTGGACTCGGGCAGGCAACCCCTTGCTCTGGCTGGCAGACCGATCGAACGGCTAAATTGATACCACAAACCAGCCCCGGTAGGTAAACAATCCATTCAGGTTCAATATGCCATTGATAGAGGTGCTGCATCCGTTCGACGATCAGATCGGTCAGCGCTGTTGGGGCACTGCCATAACCGAAGATACCATGGTCAACATGTTGATGCAGAGCATCGGTGATCGCCTGCGGTACCTTGAAGTCGCTATCGGCCACCCACATCGGCAGAATATCTTGGCCTTGGTATTTTTGCCATTTGATACTGTTGCTGTTGGTGCGGTCGATATGTTGATCAAACAGGGGATCGAGTTGCCGAGTGTCGGAGTGCATTCATGAGTCCTTTACGCTGCTGCAAAGGTTCATTATTGCCATAGGATGAGCAAAGAAAAAAGCCCCAGCACAAGGCTGGGGCTTAATATCGATGTTAACAACCGAATATCAACGTTATTACTATTAGAACTTTGATTTCACACCAAACTGTTCGGCCGCATAGGCGACGCGTTCTTCTGGTGTTGGCGGCTTGGATGGCACACCAAGATTTTCAATATGCTGAAGACGCGGCAGCAGACCGGCACCGTTGGCGGTTTGAATCGCAAGTCCCGGCCGGGCGTTAAGTTCAAGAACCATGGGCCCGTGAATTTTATCAAGCACCATGTCGGTACCCATGTAACCCAATCCGGTCATCTCCCAGGCACTGGAGGCCAAGGTCAGTAGCTTATGCCAGTTTGGCACTGCTAGCTCACTCAGTAAGCGGTCAGTATCAGGGTGACGTTCAACCGGTTGGTCGAACTGGACGGCTCGGATAGCCTTGCCGGTCGCGATATCGATACCCACACCGACTGCGCCTTGGTGTAAGTTGGCTTTGCCATCAGACGCCGCTGTAGAGCAGCGCATCATCGCCATTACCGGGTAGCCCTTGAAAACGATAACCCGTACATCGGGCACGCCTTCATAGCTAAAGCCATCGAAAACGTCATCAAACTGGATTAGGTTTTCGACCATCGCTACATCGTTTTTGCCCCCCAGAGAGAACAGTCCCGCCAACGTGTTGGTGATGTGTCGTTCGACATCTTGCTTGTTGATCTCGGCGCCAGACGGTTTTACGTAAACCCCATCTTTGTGCTTGACCACAACCAAGATCCCTTTACCTCCAGAGCCTTGGGCCGGCTTGATAACAAAGCCGGGCCAGTTTTTAACCATGTCATGGACGCGCTTAACGTAAACCTGGCTGTCGATAACGCCAATAAGCTCGGGAACCGTGGCTCCGGCCTGCTTGGCGATCAGCTTGGTTTTAAGCTTGTCGTCAACCAGCGGGTACAGGCTACGATCGTTGTAACGGCCGATGTAGCTGTGGTTGCGCTGGTTCATCCCCATGATACCGCGCTCACGCAGCTTGAACGGAGACGTAAACTGTGAAAACAGTGACATAGTTTAGTCCTCCGCTAGTGGCTTGAAGCGTCGTAGCTCACTCAAACGGTAGCCAGTGTAGTTACCTAACATTAGGATCAGCGCCAGAATAAGCAGCTGAATACCAATAAAGTTGAATGTCAGGTGGCGGATCAACGGGTTCGTCATCGCCAAGTACACGAATACAGCGGTAAGTAGCGAGCCACCACCCTGGACAAGAACTTCCTTCGCGCCTTCCTCTTCCCACAGGATGGACATACGTTCGATGGTCCACGATAGGATAATCATTGGGAAGAAGGTGATTGTCAGGCCTTCGACCAAGCCAATCTTGAAGGCGACAACGGTAAATACCGAGATAATCATGATAACCGTGATGATCACCGCAGAGATCCTCGCCACCAGAAGCAAGTTGAGCTTAGACAGGTAACTACGTATCACCAAACCGGTACCGACAATCAGTAGGAAGCCGAGAATACCCGTGACCAATTGGGTCTGGACAAACGCCACCGCGATCAAAACAGGCATGAAGGTACCAGAGGTCTTCAGACCGATAATGATACGCAGGAATACCACAATCAACGCACCGATAGGTACAAGCATAATGGTCTTGAACATAGCCTGTTCTTCAACCGGAAGGCTGTGGATCGAGAAGTTAAGTAAGTCTTCGGCTTGAACTTTTTCTCTTGTTGCCTGTTGCGGTGTGATGTCCTGGGCAATGATCGAGAAACTGATATTGGAGTTGCGACCACCGATCACGTCCAACAGGGAGTGCCCTTGTTGGTTCCAAAGCAGGATATTGTCAGGTTTGCCTTCTTGGCCTGTTTGAAGGTCAAACAGCTCCCAAGTTTGGCCACCCCACACCTCTACCATTTGGGTTATGCTTTGGCGACGTCGGCCATCTTCCAGCTGTAAGCCCCCGACAATACGGGCGTGGACCTTTTCCAGAGAAAGCAGGTTGATGATAGCCTGCTCGCGACTGAGGCTGTTGAGCAACAAGGCAGAATTCTGATTGTTGCGATCGTTGAATTGCTTAATAAGCTCGCGGGTAAGGGTGATGTTGTCGGAAGACAGGCTGCGAGCTTGGGCAAGTAGTGCGGTAGCGGCAGTTTGCTGCGGGTTATCAAGGCTAACTGCAACGGTCTCACCTTTAGGTGGGGCCATGTTGAAGCTTGCCTGATCGTCGACCAGCATTTGGGTTTTGTAATAAAGAATCTGCTTGCCGGTCGCCTCGCGGATGGACCATTCAGCACGTCGGCCTTTGTTGGTGTCAATGAGAGCGACGCCATAACCTGGTGATGAGGTACTCTCATCAATTTGGGTAAAGCCTTGCTGAGTTTCCGGTGCTGCCATGGAGACTTTAACCGGATCACCAATGGCATCAAACTCAATGCGTGCCTCGAGTTCCCATAGCGCACGCTCTTCACCCGGCGTCCATGGCACCCCGTAGACATCGTGGCGGTACATACTCAGTGCCGCACCTGCGATGACTAACAGGGTAATAAGAAAATAAAACGGGATTCTTGATGTCATGACGTCCTCATCATTTGTTATTAGTTTTGTTGTAGTTGTTGCTCATTCATTCCCTGAACAAATTTTTTACCTACGTCAACAAGCGCTATGTCTTTGAAAAATTCTCGCCCTAATAATACTGGATAGGTCATTTGTGTGCGATCTGCCAATGTAAATTGTGCTTTTTCATGAAGCTGACCGAGTTTTACCCACGCTTCGATCACCGGACGACGGTTTGCGCCGTTAGCACTGGCTTGGCGGATCTTCACCCAGCGAACGACCGGAGCCTCAAAAATATCAGCCTCACTCGGGTTTTCATCCGAGGTATGGTTCATATTGAAACGTGCCCATTCTTTACCGTCGCGCTCAAAAATTTGGACGTTGGTCGCACTGACCGATGAGGTCGTTGCTCCCGTATCAATACGGGCTTTATAAAAGCTCTGGGTCGCATCCAGCCACACCCATTCTTCTTCACCCAGGATCACTTTGCCGTGGGCAACACGTGGATCGTTGTCGACAATCGCAGGAATTGGTGTTTCTTCCTCTTCCTCTTCAGTGAAGGTAAGTAAAGTTGAATCCGTGTAGCGTTGGCTCATATCTTCCGACAAGGTAGATATTTGCTTGTCTAGCTTATCAATATTAGCGTTTTGGTCATCAATTTGTTTGATCATGGTTGCAAGCTGGAAATTGACACGATCTTCCATGATGTTAATTGCTTGCATAGTTTGCTCTTGGTCTTGTTGTGGCTGGGTAAGGCTACAACCAGAAAGGACAGCAAAGGTCAGTAATGGTACAAAGCGGCGAAGCATTTTATCTCCCGGAGGTACTTCTTTTTTCTTAGGCGGCAGTATTTTAGCGTAGAAAAGGGGATGCGAACAGCACCCCTTGTCAGTAGTTAGTCAGGATTTCGTGCAATTAGCACGGCACGCTTCGGTGCAGGATAACCTTCGACTGTTTTTGATGGATCGTTAGGGTCAAGGTATTCCGGTAGCGAATTGTTGGTCATCCAATCTGTTGAACGCTGTTCGTCAGTGGTTGTTACGCACTCATCAACGATTCTCACATCAACCAGGCCACATTTCTCCATCCACACTTTTAGTGCTTTGGCCGATGGGAAGAAGTAGACATTGTGCATCTGGGCGTAGCGGTGGGTTGGCACTAACACATCGTTTTCGTCACCATCGATGACGAGGGTCTCAAGGATAAGCTCACCGTCTTTACGCAGTTGGTTCTTCAGCTGAATGATATGATCCAATGGCGAACGGCGGTGGTAAAGCACACCCATAGAAAAAACGGTATCAAAGGCTTTAAGCTCAGGCAGTTGTTCAATACCCAGTGGCAGCAAGTAGGCACGCTCGTCCATGCCCATCAGGCGCTTGATAGCCTCGAACTGAATAAGGAATAGATTCGATGGGTCGATACCAACGGTCAGCTTGGCTTCTTCACCCAGCATGCGCCACATGTGATAGCCATTACCACAACCGACATCCAAGACCGTGCGGCCTTTAAGCGGAGAGATATGTGGCAGGACACGATCCCACTTCCAATCTGAGCGCCACTCGGTATCGATATCGATGCCGTGCATCTGATATGGGCCTTTTCGCCATGGGTGTAGCAAGCGTAGCAAGCTTTCAAGGCGTTTTTGCTCGCCGTCAGCAATACCGTCTTCATTGCGGACACTGACCGCATTTTTCAGGTCGATGATATCCGGCATGTCGGTTGGAAATTTCTTCAGAGCACGCATCCAGCGAGCCATGTCACCATGGGCTTGCTCTTCCCAGTCGCTCAGTTGTTTTGGCAGGGTGTTTAGCCATGGGCGCAGTGTTTCATGCTGGGCAAGGAGCTGGTAAAACTCAGCAAAAGTAAACATAGACAATAGAAACCTTTATTTAATGGCGAACATCGAGCCAAAGTTGAAACATTGGAACCAAACTTCTGAGCTTGTGAAGCCAATCTTTTCAAAGCGTTGCTTGTGGGTATCAATGCTGTCTGGCAACATGACGTTCTCAATGGCACTGCGTTTTTGGCTGATTTCCAGCTCGCTGTAGCCATTGGCACGCTTGAAGTCGTGATGCAGGTCGATAAGCAGCTCGTGGGCACGCTCATCGTCGAAGATGTATTTTTCCGACAGGATCAATATGCCCCCAGGGCGCAGGCCGGCATAAATTTTTTCAAGCAGCGTTTGGCGATCCTCTGGAACTAGAAACTGAAGGGTGAAGTTCAGAACTACGACAGAAGCATCGTTGATATCGATGTTGCGGATATCCGCTTCTACTACTTGGACCGGGGTGTCGGAGCGGTAGGCGTTAATATGCAGACGGCAACGTTCAACCATGGCGCTGGAATTATCAACAGCGATGATTTCACAACCTTCTTGCTGGATATGGCGACGCATTGACAAGGTTGCCGCTCCCAGCGAGCAGCCCAAGTCGTACACTTTCGAATGCGGCTTGGCGAAACGCTCAGCTAGCATACCAATGGCTGAAATGATATTGCTGTAACCCGGCACCGAGCGCTGGATCATATCCGGGAAAACTTCAGCGACGCGTTCGTCAAACGTAAAATCACCGATTTTATCTATCGGTGCCGAAAAAATATTGTCGTGACCGGCCATCTTCACGAACCTCATCTATACAAAAAAACAGAAATCCCAAATGATAAGTATGAACTTTTTCACGCCTTTGGCGCCAATCTACATACTGGGGTGATCCATCACCGCTGAAAGGTCGCGTATTGTAGTGAAAATGAGCGCATTTGTCTTTATTGATTTTCTCCGCTGTCCAGAGTTTTTTGAGCATTTGATTAGATAAACTGCAATGTTGGTTCGTTTATCGTCCTACAACAATGTTATCTGCGGATCCGGCTCAGCTTTTGGCAGATCCACATCCGGCAGTTTTGTATCGGCGGCCTTTTTCTGCAGCATGTGATACAGCCGGGTGGCCAACTCCGGTGCATGGTTGTTGTCCGGGGTGTGGATGAACAGGTAAGGCTGTTTGCCGTCGCGCAGCCACTGTGGTAGCCGGACTAGCCAGTTGGCAAAAAAAGCATCGTTGCTGGCGTCATCGTGATGGCCGATAAAGCGGATCATCGGATAGTCAGCGGTTGCTATGGCATGCACCGGCACCTTGGGTTTGTGCTGGTGGGCATCGATCACCGCCTCAGTGGTCGGAGGCGCGGCAAAAACAGGTCGGCTATCCATGATGATACGATTAGCCCCATGTTCGACTAACAAGCGGTTGAGCTGCTTTTCTTCCTCGCCCTTGGCAAAAAAGGCCGGATGGCGTACTTCTACTCCGATGGGGTAATTGGCTGGTAACCGTTTGAGAAATTTTTCCAAGGCTGGCAGGGCGGCAGGGCCAAAGTGGGCCGGTAGCTGGATTTTCCACAGGCCTATCTTGCCTTCAAGTGGTGCCATGGTGGTAAAGAAGTCAGCCAACAGTTGATCACAGTGTACCAGTTGGTTTTGGTGGGTGATGGCTTGGGGGAGCTTGAAGGTAAAGCGGAAGTCGTCTTCTGTGGCTTGATGCCATTTCTTTACCGTGGGGATCCCGGGTGTGGCATAGAAGGTGGTGTTACCCTCGACGGTGTGAAAAACCTCTGCATACTTAGCGAGTCGCTCACCTGCTTTGCAACCACTACCGTAAAGGCTCTGCTGCCAATGGTTGTGAGACCACATGGCAAGGCCGAGTCGAACAGGGAGGTTAACTTGAGTTAACGGCATAGCAAGGCTTCCAAAGTGAGAAGTAGCGCCCATTGTGCAAAGGCTTTTAGTGCTAGGTCAATCTTTTAGGTCACCGATAACCGGTTTTTCCTTGATCTTGTTAGCGACTTGTCCTTAAAGTGGTCTTTCGCCTTATTCCCCTCGTCTTTTCAAAATACAAAGTGCTATGCCTGAGAAGGGCTGCCAGCTCAATGGTTCGTTGTTGGGGCTGTTTGCCAATTAATTCTCGCTGATCATGTATGTTGAAGGCGCTTGGGTATATAATACGTCGTTATTTTTGTCTCTCGGCCCGACTTAGCGTCATTGTTGCGTGAAGTTTAATCAAATTGGCCGGGAAGGATTCAGCTTGTGTATGACGGGTTGCTTCGGGCTCCGTCATACGCACAGGAAAGTTAGTAAACAGATCGGGAATTTCATATGCGCACCCAATATTGTGGTCACCTGAACAAGTCCCTAGCAGGGCAAACAGTAGAGTTATGCGGCTGGGTTAACCGTCGCCGTGATTTAGGCGGTCTAATTTTCGTTGATATGCGAGACCGTGAAGGGATTGTTCAGGTAGTCGTTGATCCGGATATGAAAGAAGTATTCGAAGTCGCGAACCAGCTGCGCAACGAATTCTGTATTCGTTTTACTGGTGAAGTACGTGTTCGTCCGGAAAGCCAAGTAAACAAAGACATGGCGACTGGTGAAGTTGAAGTACTAGCAACGGGCCTTGAGATCATCAACCGCTCAGAAGCGCTTCCTTTAGATTTCAACCAAACGAACTCTGAAGAGCAACGCTTGAAGTATCGTTACATTGATCTTCGTCGTCCAGAAATGAGTGATCGCATCAAGCTACGTGCTAAAGCATCAAGCTTTGTGCGTCGTTTCCTTGATGACAACCTATTTCTGGATATCGAAACACCTGTACTGACTAAAGCGACACCGGAAGGTGCTCGTGACTACTTGGTACCGAGCCGTGTTCACAAAGGTAGCTTCTACGCACTGCCTCAGTCACCACAGCTATTCAAGCAGTTGTTAATGATGTCTGGTTTTGACCGTTACTACCAGATCGTTAAATGTTTCCGTGATGAAGACCTACGTGCTGACCGTCAGCCAGAGTTTACTCAAATCGATATCGAAACCTCTTTCCTAACTGCACCTGAAGTGCGTGAAGTGACTGAGCGTATGATCACTGAAATGTGGAAAGAACTACTAAACGTAGATCTTGGCGCATTCCCAATCATGAAGTTTGAAGAAGCGATGCGTCGTTTTGGTTCTGATAAGCCAGATCTACGTAACCCTCTAGAGCTTGTTGATGTTGCTGACATTCTGAAAGATGTTGAATTCAAAGTTTTCTCTGGCCCTGCGAATGATGAAAAAGGCCGTGTAGCGGTTATTCGCGTACCAGGTGGCGCTTCACTGTCTCGTAAGCAAATCGACGAATACACTAAGTTCGTAGGTATCTACGGTGCGAAAGGTCTAGCTTGGATGAAAGTGAATGACCGTGCAGCGGGCCTAGAAGGTGTTCAATCTCCTGTTGCTAAGTTCCTAAACGAAGACGTTGTTAACGCCATTCTTGATCGTACTGAAGCTGAAACGGGTGACATCATTCTATTCGGCGCTGATAGCAAGCGTGTTGTAACTGAAGCGATGGGCGCACTTCGCCTTAAACTCGGTGAAGACCTTGAATTGACTGATAAGTCAGCATGGAAACCACTATGGGTTATCGACTTCCCTATGTTTGAGGAAGACGACGAAGGTAACCTGCACGCGATGCACCACCCGTTCACATCACCGCTTGGCGTAAGCCCAGAAGAGCTTGCAGCTAACCCAGCAGCGGCTAACTCAAATGCTTACGATATGGTTATCAACGGCTACGAAGTCGGCGGTGGTTCTGTTCGTATCCACAATGCAGACATGCAATCAGCAGTATTTAGCATTCTAGGTATTGAAGCTGAAGAGCAAAAAGCGAAGTTCGGTTTCCTACTTGAAGCATTGAAGTACGGTACGCCACCACACGCAGGCCTTGCATTCGGTCTTGACCGTCTAGTTATGCTGCTATGTGGTACAGATAATATCCGTGATGTTATCGCGTTCCCTAAAACAACAGCGGCATCATGTCTACTGACAGATGCGCCAAGCCTGGCAAACCCAGCCGCGCTTGAAGAGCTGGCGATTGCGGTTAACTTGGCGAAGAAAGAAAACGCCGAGCAAGAATAAGCAATAAGCGAACAAAACAGACTGGCCGAAAGGCCAGTCTTTTTTTCTAACCTATATACCCAAGTGACTTCAAATTTAATGCTCAGCTGCACGCCGCTTGCTGAACTCGCTCTCCTGCTGAAGATGTTTTATTGAGGTTGCTTGGGTATATACCCCTACAGATTGTGAAACTTGGGCATAGATGCCTAATAGAATCCGGAGAATGAAATGGCTGGTCACAGTAAATTTGCCAATATCAAACACCGTAAAGCAGCACAGGATGCGAAACGCGGTAAAATTTTCACTAAGCTAATTCGCGAAATTGTTGTGGCTGCAAAAGAAGGCGGTGCCGAACCTGACAATAACCCACGCCTGCGTGCTGCTATCGATAAAGCGCTATCGAATAATATGACCCGCGATACTGTCAATCGCGCTGTTAGCCGTGGTGCCGGTGGCGAGGGGGAAGAAAATATGGAAACCGTGATCTATGAAGGTTACGGTCCTGCAGGTACCGCGGTGATGGTTGAGTGTATGACTGACAATCGCAACCGCACAGTATCTGGTGTACGCCATGCTTTCTCAAAGGCGAACGGTAACTTAGGTACTGATGGCAGTGTGAGCTATCTGTTTGATAAGAAAGGTGTGATTTCTTACCCAGCAGGTTTAGATGAAGATGCGGTTATGGAAGCGGCGCTGGAAGGCGGTGCTGACGATGTTGAAACCAATGACGATGGGTCAATCGACGTGTTTACGACGCCGGCTGAATTTGGTTCGGTAAAAGATGCGTTGGATACTGCGGGTTTTGAAGCGCAGAATGCAGAAGTGACGTTAGTGCCTTCAACCAAAGCTGAACTGGATGCAGACACGGCACCTAAACTGCTTCGCCTGATTGATGCACTGGAAGATTTGGACGATGTTCAGGAAGTTTACCATAACGGTGAAATTTCTGATGAGGTTGCGGCGCAGCTGTAACGCCTGAAGACTATGTCTATTATTTTAGGGATTGACCCCGGCTCAAGGATCACCGGGTACGGTGTGATCCGCCAAGTTGGGCGACATCTTGAATACCTCGGTAGTGGCTGTATTCGCACTTCTGTTGAGGATATCCCGGGTCGCCTCAAGCAAATCTATGCTGGAGTGAGTGAAGTCATTACCCAATTTCAGCCTGATGCCTTTGCCATCGAAGAAGTCTTCATGGGTAAAAATGCCAGCTCAGCGCTCAAGTTGGGACAAGCCCGTGGCAGTGCTATTGTCGCCGCAGTGAATGCCGATTTGCCGGTCAGTGAATACGCAGCTCGTTTGATTAAGCAGGCCGTCGTTGGAACCGGTGGGGCAGACAAAGCACAGGTCCAGCATATGGTTTGCTCGGTACTCAAGCTGCCGGGTAAACCCCAGGCTGATGCCGCCGATGCATTGGCGGTGGCGATCTGTCATGCCCATACACATAAAACACTGATCGCCATGGCTGGCCAAGCTCGTGGAGCTCGCCGTGGACGCTATCGATAACCACCAAAAATACAAAGCGTTATCTTATTATTGTCTTACTTGCATAATGAGTGTTTGATCAAAAAAGCAGCCTTTGGCTGCTTTTTTATTATGTAACGATATTGTTTATTGGCATATATTGGTCAGAGGTCATATGACCAAGTGATGGTGACTACTGCTGAGTAATACCAATCTGGATAAGTCGTTGATCAAATATTTATGTAGGTTGGTATAAATCCATAAATACTCGAAACAATACCTGATAACAATAATCCAAACAGAATAAGGAACGGATTCCATGACGCCATTGGCACTTTGGCGAGCGCTGTTTATGCCAACCACGATAAGTTGGCAGGCCGACGTTGCCTTGAACATCGGCTTTCTTGGTATGGTGATCCACGCCGTCAATATCATTTACCAAACTGGCGGTATTGCAGAATCAACCCAGGCCTTCTGGTTACCGTTGTTGATTGTGGCTTTTTATCTATCGGCAAGACTGTACACGGCAACAACGTGGTCATTACTGGTGGTGTTGGTGTCCGGCTGGATGGTGAATGGCCACCTATCGGGCCAGGTTTTCCCTAACGTGGAACTCAGTCCAACGTCTCTTGCTATTGAGGCCTGGTCTGGTTTCTTAATGCCATTGGTCGTGATTGTCGTTGCCCAAGCGTGGGTTTCACGGCAAAGGCAAGTGGCAATTGAGCAAGCAGAGTTAGCCTATAAGGCGAGCGAGGCGATCGCGGAACAAGCCAAGCAGGGGGAAAGCCAGTTATCTGATGTGTTGGAGAAAGCCAGCGGCAATGCTGAGTCCTTAACCCAAGTTTCGGGCGTGATTGAGCAGCAATCATCAGCGCTGCACCGGTAGGTAGGTACCTTGAATATCAACTGTGAGTCGCAAGCCAGTGCTGCAGAGCAAATGAGTGAGCAAGTGAAACACCTCACCCAAGGGATGGAAGCGTCTGATCAATTTGTGACTGAGCTGAAGCAGCGTAGCGATATCATATACCGTCAAGCCGAAACTAGTTCCGAATCCCTTCAAGCTTCCAAAGTGGCCATCGCTCGGATCCAGAGTAGCAATGATGAGATCATGTCGGTGGCGGATGTGATCACTTCCGTAGCCGAGCAAACCAATTTGTTGGCATTGAATGCAGCGATTGAAGCGGCACGGGCCGGTGAGCAGGGCAGGGGATTCGCCGTTGTGGCTGATCAGGTCCGCGAGCTTTCGGCTAAAAGTAACAGTTCGGCAGTGGATATCCGTGCCTTGTTGGAGCGAAGCCGTCGAGAGGTATCGCAAGGGCAGGCCGTTATTGAAAGCAGCACATCAGAGCTGGGCGGGATCATCGAGCAAGTCACCAGTGTCTCGGTAGACGTTACCCAGTTGGCTGAAACCATTAGCCAGCAAGTTGAAGCGCTCAGGGAGCTGACTTCAGCCAGCCAGGCTGTCGCCAACAGTGTGGTCGAAACTAATCAGGTTTCTGATGCTGTTGCCTCCCAAGGCGCATTACTTGCCGAACAGGTTGAACGACTTAATACATTAGCAGAGAGCCTTAATCAGGTCGTCGGGGGCCGCCAGCAAATGGCATAGTCGACGACTGTTGGTCATGACTAGGAATGAAAAAAGAGCTGGATATACATCCAGCTCTTTACTATCCTAGAGCCAATTTTGTGGATTGAGAAAAGAGATCTTGCTGTGATTGGTCGACTACGTGGAATCATCATTGAAAAACAACCACCTGAAGTATTGCTTGAGGTGAACGGCATGGGCTATGAAGTTCAGATGCCGATGAGCTGCTTTTACGAGCTGCCGGAAGTTGGCCAGGAAGCGATTATCTCGACTCACTTTGTGGTACGTGAAGATGCTCAGTTGCTTTATGGCTTCAACAAAAAAAGCGAGCGTGATCTGTTCCGCGAAGTGATCAAAGCCAATGGTGTTGGCCCAAAATTGGGTTTGGCTATCCTATCGGCAATGACGGCGAGCCAGTTTGTCTTGAGTGTTGAAAACGAAGACGTTACGACGTTGGTGAAAATTCCGGGAGTGGGTAAGAAGACTGCCGAGCGCTTGGTCGTTGAAATGAAAGACCGTCTCAAAGGTTGGGGTGAGGGCGATCTGTTTACGCCTGCACTTGATACGGCGGCATCGAACGCACCAATACAAGATACGACATCACAGGCACGAGCCGAAGATGAAGCGGTCAGTGCGCTGGTTGCACTGGGTTACAAACCTCAGCAAGCCTCGAAAGTGGTTGCGCAGGTTGCCCAGCCGGAGATGACCAGCGAAATGATCATTCGTGACGCCCTGCGTTCAATGGTGTAACTCGTGGTTGCCCGTTTAGTTTTAGGTTTCGCTATTTAGGTAAGCTTGATGATAGAAGCAGACAGATTGGTCGCTAATGATTTCCCCACTACGCGCGAAGAAGACATTGTCGATCGCGCGATCCGTCCTAAGTTGCTCGAAGACTACAAGGGGCAGGATCATGTTCGTGGTCAGATGGAGATCTTCATTCAGGCTGCCAAGCTACGTGATGAAGCCTTGGATCATTTATTGATTTTTGGCCCTCCGGGTTTGGGTAAAACCACCTTGGCCAACATTGTTGCTAACGAGATGGGCGTGAGTATCCGTACCACGTCAGGCCCGGTGTTGGAAAAAGCCGGTGATCTGGCGGCGTTGTTGACCAACCTTGAAGAAAATGATGTGTTGTTCATTGATGAGATCCATCGCCTTAGTCCGCAGGTAGAAGAAGTGTTATATCCGGCGATGGAAGATTATCAGTTGGATATTATGATCGGTGAAGGCCCGGCAGCGCGCTCAATTAAGATTGATCTGCCACCGTTTACTTTGATTGGTGCGACAACCCGTGCTGGCTCACTGACATCGCCACTTCGAGACCGTTTTGGCATTACTCAGCGTCTTGAATACTATAAGGTGGAAGATCTGAAAGGGATTGTTCAGCGTAGTGCCAATTGCCTAGATTTGTCGCTTGAAGAAGCTGGCGCGATGGAAGTGGCAATGCGTGCCCGTGGAACACCCCGGATCGCTAACCGTTTGTTGCGTCGGGTACGTGACTATGCCGAAGTGAAAGGCAATGGCCATATCTGTCCTGATGTTGCCGCCAAAGCTCTGGATATGCTGGATGTCGACAGCAGTGGTTTTGATTATATGGACCGCAAGTTGCTGATGGCGATTATCGATAAGTTTATGGGGGGGCCGGTTGGCTTGGACAACCTTGCGGCGGCCATTGGTGAGGAGCGCGATACCATCGAAGATGTGCTTGAGCCATACCTTATCCAGCAAGGCTTCTTGCAACGCACGCCGCGTGGTCGGATTGCCACCCACCGTGCCTACCTGCATTTCGGGTTTGATGTGCCGGAAACTAAATAGATCTATTTATAAGATTTATTGTTATCAAAAACGAGGCTATATGGCCTCGTTTTTGTTTTTTTAACACTTAGCAGCGCTGGTTTTTGTTTGGATTATGTTTTTATTGTCACAGCTCCACAACAAGCTAAACGGCTGCCGAAGGATTCAAGTGATAATGCATTTAATCGCCAGCAGGGCGATTGCTTGCTTTGTGAGCGCTTTTTAGCAGCTGCTTTTGTACATTTCAGCAAAGCTTGGTTGATAAAGTGCAACGATTTTTTCAAATAAACGAGCCATATCTACTTCCTCAATCTAAATTTACGTGGTTGGGGAAACAGCCTGTAGCCCGCCCAAAATTGGAATTTTGGCATCTGGGCGGCCTTATCTGCTTCTGGAGCTGATTATAGGTATTTTCCATAGTTCAAAAAGCGAATTAAATTCACTATTAAGATTATTAAATCTAATCCCAGTTTGTATTTGTTGGTGACTGTACCTACCTATAAATAGGTGGTTGATGATGATTTGTGCGGGTTATTCAATCTTTTTGTTTTCATTTAATGCTCTTTTTTTCTAAGGGTAATTGGCCGGAATATGAATGGATAAAACAGAATGTTAAGTCGCATTAATAGGGCTATTGATGATTTAAAACACCGACGTTTTATTCTCTTACTGCCAGCAGCCTAAATGGCTTGCAATAACTTGATCTAGGTCAAGTAAGGTGGTGGTGGTTAATAAGTGAACAGGGTTTATTGATATTTATCAAAGCAAATTGTGCAATTAATCCATTGAGCCTGAGAGCGAATGTCAGTAATATTAGCAATGACTTTATTAGCTGTAGCTTAACAACAAATTAACCAATTTGGTACAGCGTTGCAACATATCAAGGATGCCGTTGATAACAATAAAGATGGCAACCAGGAAGGTGAAAAAATTGCGACGACGTTTGGCTACATTTTGCTAAGCCCAACCATAAGTGCACTGTGTTGTACTGTCGTCAGTCAGCCTGGCGAAAGAAGGAGTTCTCAATGTTCACTGATATCGTCGAACTATCGCGGTTACAGTTCGCATTAACTGCGATGTATCACTTTTTGTTCGTCCCACTGACTCTAGGTATGGCTTTCTTGCTCGCCATCATGGAGTCGGTTTACGTAATGACCGGAAAGCAAATCTACAAGGACATGACTAAGTTCTGGGGTAAGCTTTTTGCCATTAACTTTGCCCTTGGTGTTTCCACGGGTCTTACCATGGAGTTCCAGTTCGGTACTAACTGGGCATATTATTCCCACTACGTAGGTGATATTTTCGGTGCGCCGCTGGCTATCGAAGCGCTTATCGCTTTCTTCCTTGAATCTACCCTAGTTGGCCTGTTCTTCTTTGGTTGGGATCGTCTATCCAAGCGTCAGCACCTTACTGTTACTTGGCTCGTTGCTCTTGGCTCTAACTTCTCGGCGCTATGGATTCTTGTTGCAAACGGCTGGATGCAGAACCCTGTCGGTGCAGAGTTCAACTTCGAAACCATGCGTATGGAAATGGTAAGCTTTGCTGAAGTGGTACTTAACCCGGTTGCACAGGTGAAATTCGTTCACACTGTTGCGTCTGGCTACGTAACCGGTGCGATGTTCGTTCTTGCTATCAGTTCTTACTATCTGCTTAAAGGTCGTGATATTGCCTTCGCTCGCCGTTCATTTGCGATTGCTGCAGCATTCGGCATGGCATCAATCCTATCTGTTATCGTATTGGGCGATGAATCAGGCTATGAGCTTGGTGACGTTCAGAAAACCAAGCTAGCAGCGATTGAAGCTGAATGGCACACAGAAGAAGCGCCTGCTGCCTTCACGCTATTTGGTATTCCAAATCAGGAAACCATGGAAACGGATTATGCGATCAAGATCCCTTACTTAATGGGTATTATCGCAACACGTTCTATCGATACGGAAGTAACCGGTCTGCGTGATTTGAAAGATGAACACGAAGTCCGTATCCGTAACGGTATGGTGGCTTACGGCCTGCTGGAAAAATTACGTGCCGGTGATAAGACACCAGAAAACATCGCAGCATTCGATGAAGTTAAACATGACCTTGGCTATGGCTACCTGGTTAAGCCTTATGCTGACAATGTTGTTGATGCGACAGATGAAGACATTGCACGTGCTGCAGATGACTCTATCCCGACGGTGTGGCCGTTATTCTGGAGCTTCCGTATTATGGTGGGTTGTGGCTTCTTGATGCTGGGTATTATCGGTGCAGCGTTCGTGCAGTCTTGCCGTCACAAGATCACTGACAATAAATGGGTACTGAAAGCCGCGCTTTACGGTCTTCCATTGCCTTGGATTGCAATTGAAGCGGGTTGGTTCGTTGCCGAGTATGGTCGTCAACCATGGGCGGTAGGTGAGATCCTGCCGGTGTCGATGGCTGTGTCAAATTTGGCACCTTCTGACATCATTACTTCTTTGCTGGCAATTATTGCACTGTACACAGTGTTCCTGATTGCTGAATTGTACCTGATGATCAAGTTTGCTCGTCTAGGTCCTAGCAGCTTGAAAACAGGCCGCTACCACTTTGAAACTAATGATGCACCGCAGAATGTGGTATCGCGTCAGGTTGAAGCATAATCAGGGAGAGTTGAGCAATGTTTGAATATGAAGTATTGCGATTTATCTGGTGGGCGTTGATCGGTGTGCTATGCATCGGTTTCGCTGTCACAGATGGTTTTGACATGGGTGTCGGTGTGCTGTCCCGTATTATCGGAAAGACAGACAGCGAACGCCGAGTAATGATTAACTCGATAGCTCCTCACTGGGACGGTAACCAGGTTTGGTTGATCACCGCAGGTGGTGCACTGTTTGCGGCATGGCCTTTAGTATACGCAACTGCGTTCTCTGGCTTTTATTTTGCCATGATCATTACACTGGCGGCACTTTGGCTTCGTCCGATTGGTTTTGACTACCGTTCAAAAATTGAAGATCCAAAATGGCGTGAAGCATGGGATAAAGCCATCTTCGTCGGTAGCTTCGTTCCGCCTGTTATTTTCGGTGTGGCGTTTGGTAACCTGATGCAAGGTGTTCCATTCGAGCTGAACGAGTTCATGATCCCGACTTATAAAGGATCGTTCTTTGGCCTGCTGAACCCGTTTGCTTTGCTATGCGGTATCGTGAGCATTCTGATGATCACAACCCAAGGTGCGGCATACCTGCAGATGAAAACAACCGACGCTATCCGTGAGCGTGCACGCCGTGTTGCGATGCGAACCTCAGTGGGAACTGCAGTGTGCTTTGCAATTGCAGGCCTTTGGGCACAGAGCCTTGAAGGGTATGTGATCACATCTGAAATTATTAAAGATGCACCATCAAATCCGCTGACGAAAGAGGTTGTTCGCCAGACCGGTGCGCTGTTTAATAACTTCGATGCGTATCCGCTACTATGGATTGCACCGCTATTGGCTGTTGCTATGCCTGTATTTACCGTGCTTTGCTCTCGTGCAAACCGTGGCGCGCTGGCGTTTATTACCTCAAGCCTGACCATGGCGGGTGTTATCTTGACTGCTGGTTTTGCTCTATTCCCGTTCATCATGCCATCAAGCCTGATCCCTGCTCATAGCTTGACGATGTGGGATGCGACGTCATCAGAACTGACGCTGAACATCATGACTGGTGTAGCGGTGGTGATGGTTCCAATTATCCTGGCGTACACCTCTTGGTGTTACTACAAGATGTTTGGCCGTCTTGATACTAAATATATTGAAGAGAACAAGAACTCACTGTACTAAGGAGACAGACTATGTGGTATTTCGCTTGGATCCTGGGTGTGCTTCTTGCTTGCTCATTCGGTATCATCAACGCGCTGTGGCTTGAAGCGACAGAAAATATGGATAAAGAGGATATTGGTGAGTAACCTCGATCACTGGGTGAAGGGTGCCCACCAGTGGGTAGATTTTGGTCTATTGCGCATAGTGGCGCTGCTGATGTCATTGGCATCAGCAGGACTGGTGGTGTGGGAACCCACACTCTTTGCCCAGGCGATTGGCGGATTCGGACCGATGATCTCGCCAGCCTTGATATGGGCAACGTGTGCCGCAATGATCTTCGGCGTTGGTTTTGTTCCGCGCCGTTGGTACTGGCAGGTGTTTTTCACCCCGTACATCTCGTTGCCAATATTGGCTTATATTTTGTTTCTGCGTTTAGCGTAGCGAAGTGATTTCAAACTGCTCACGCTGATACAAAAATATACAATTGAAACAGCCCATTGCAATTGAGTAATGGGCTGTTTTTTTATATCCGGATAAAATACAACCAGGTAACGTATTGGTAACGGATGATAAGTAGTGACAAGGTCATCAAAAAGTAAAACTCCGTGTGTTTACTAGCAATGCATGATTCCAATCAGGTAGCCAAGTTAGGTATAGTAAGCGATTGAGTAAAAGCCTAAATACATTGGCACACGAACACCATGGTTGGAATGATAATGACCGAAGAGCACCCATTTGAATGGCCTATTAGGGTTTACTACGAAGATACGGACGTAGGTGGCTTGGTTTATCATGCTAACTATATTAAGTTTTTTGAGCGGGCGAGGACGGAACTCTTCCGCCACTTCGGTGTCAGTCTTAACGACTTGTTCGCCGATAAAGTCAGTTTTGTTGTCCGCCATATGGAGGTTGACTACCTCAAAGGTGCCACATTGGATGAGCAACTTGTTGTGCGGACCTGGCCTAATACTATACGCCGGGCATCTATCGAATTTTGTCAGGTTTTAGTTAACAATAACGGGCAAACCTTGTGTAGAGCATCGATTCAGGTAGCCTGTGTCCACCCCGATACGTTGAAACCTATCAAGATCCCAGAGCATATTTTATCGGAGATAACGAAGTGACTGCTGAACTATCGATTTTAGACCTTTTCCTACAGGCGAGCCTGCTGGGTAAGGTTGTTGTACTCATTTTGATGGGTATGTCTGTCACGTCTTGGGCAATGATCATCAAACGATCCCAAGTTTTGTCGCAGGCAAAGAACCATGTTGAGCGATTTGAAGACCGTTTTTGGTCTGGTGTTGATTTGTCGCAGCTTTACCAAGAAGTGGAAGCGCGAAAAGAGAACCTAACTGGCACCGAACAGATTTTCCATGCTGGTTTTAAAGAGTTCGCCCGTTTGCACCGCAGCAATGGCAAGGCGCCAGAAGCGGTGATGGACGGGGCTGGCCGTGCGATGCGCGTAGCATTATCACGTGAAGTAGAAGAGCTCGAAACCAACCTACCTTTCCTCGCTACTGTCGGCTCTATCAGCCCGTATATCGGCTTGTTCGGTACGGTATGGGGGATCATGCACGCTTTTATTGCCCTAGGAGCAGTGAAGCAGGCGACCCTTGCAATGGTTGCCCCTGGTATTGCTGAATCATTGATTGCGACGGCTATCGGCCTGTTTGCGGCGATTCCCGCGGTAATGTTCTTCAATAAGCTGACCAATCAGGTCTCTAAGCTTGAGCATTCTTACGCGACCTTTATGGAAGAATTTTCTAGCATCTTGCACCGCCAGGCATTTGCTGCTCACCAGGAGTAAATAGCATGGCTTATCAACCGAAGAAGCGTAAAGTTACGTGCGAGATCAATGTTGTACCTTATATCGACGTGATGTTCGTACTGTTGATCATCTTTATGGTGACGGCGCCATTTATCACCCAAGGTGTTGATGTTGACTTGCCGAGTACCACGACCGCCAAAACAGCGGCCGAGTTAGTTGGTGAGAACAACGAAAAGCCACCGATTATTGTCGAGGTCAGCCAAGATGGCCACCTCGGCATTAGTGTGGATGACAACGAAATGCAGCGTGGGCTTGGCCTTAATGACCTGCTAACTCGAGTGCGTGCTGAGTTACAGCTGAATCCAGAGTCAGCGGTACTGGTGGGCGGCGATGCTCGAGCACCCTATGCCTATATCATCGAAACCCTCGATGCCCTTAATCAAGCTGGTGTTGGGTCGGTAGGCCTGATGACCGAGCCATTAGAGCAATAAGTAGGTAGGCAGGATGAAAAAGAAAGATTACAGTGCTGCCTTCATTATTTCGTTACTTATGCATGGTTCACTGGTCGTGATGTTGTTGTGGGGATCGGATTTCGTCATGACAAAACCCAAGCCGTCGGGCAACATCGTTCAGGCGGTGGTGGTCGATCCGGCGTTGGTGAACCAGCAGGCGCAACGTATTCGCCAGCAACGTGAAGCGGCCAAAGTTGCCGAACAAGACAGGTTGAAGCGTTTAGAGCAACAAGCTGATGCATTGGAAAAAATGCGTCTGGAAGAAGAGCAGCGTTTGCGTCAGCTCAAGGCGGACAAACTCAAAGCCGAGAAAGAAGCGCGTGATGCTGAGCAGGAGCGAAAGCGAGTGGCGGCTGAACGGACTAAGGTGGCAGAAGAGAAGCGCAAAGCTGATGAGGCGGCACGTGTGGCCCGAGAACAAGCGGCCAAGGCAGAGGCTGACCGTAAGGTGAAGCAGGAAGCGGCGCGTAAAGCCGAACAAGAGCGCCAGCGTCAGGTCGCTGAACAACGCAAAGCTGAGGAAGCAAAACGTCAAGCCGAAGACGCGAAACGTCAAGCTGAAGCGGCAGCCGCGAAAGCAGAAGCCGAACGCCAGGCCCAAGTAGCAGCTAAGAAGAAAGCGGAAGAAGAAGCTCGCCAGGCAGAGGCAGCCCGTGAGGAAGCCGAGCGCAAGGCGGCAGAAGCCCGTGAAACTCAACGCCAGCAGGAAGCGGCATTAAACGATATGTTTGCCGGCCTTGAAGCCGAATCTGAGCTGCGTGGCGGTGCCCGCGGCCAGTTTGTGGCTGATGAAAGAGATCGCTACGGCGCTATCTATAGACAGATGATCCAGCAGAACTTGTTGGTTGAACAGAGTTTTATCGGCAAGGAGTGTGTGATCCGCATGCGCTTGTCGAGCAATGGCTTGGTTCTTGATGCGTCGGAAGATAGCGGTGACAGTGCACTTTGCCGAGCGGCAAAAGCCGCGGTGGTTAAGGTTAGTCAGTTCCCTATGCCGGAAGACCAGGCGGTTGTAGAGCAACTGCGTAACATCAGACTAACAGTAAGCCCGCAATAAGGAAGGAGTAATGATGAAACGTTGGTTATTGGGTTTATGCGTGGCGTTGCTGAGTTTCAGCCAAATCGCCCAAGCAGAGCTGGAATTGGTGATAACGGAAGGGGTGGACTCAGCCCGTCCGATTGGCGTCGTTCCTTTCAAATGGGAAGGGGCAGGCAAAATGCCGACTGATATTTCAGCGGTTATTGCCTCTGATCTCCGTCGAAGCGGTAAGTTCTCGCCAGTGTCGACCAGTAACATGCCACAAACGCCTTCTAACGAAGAGCAGGTAGATTACAATGCCTGGACCTCTATGGGGGTTGATGCTTTGGTGACTGGTACTGTAACCATGAATGAGCAGGGCAATTATGTGATCAACTACCAGCTTATTGATGTGGTGCGCGGTCAGTTGACCAGCGGTCAGAGCCGCGGCTTGGAGAATGGCGAGCTGGTGTTAACCAAAGATCATCTTCTTTTAAATAATCGCGCCACAGTGAAAGAATCACGCCTTCGCCACTACGCTCACCGTATTTCAGATATTGTCTATGAAAAACTGACCGGCGAGAAAGGGGCTTTCCTTACCCGTATTGCTTACGTTGTGATTGATGATAAGGCCGAGTATCCGTACCAGCTCCGTGTTGCCGATTACGATGGCTTCAACGAACGTTTGGTACTGAAATCCCAGCAGCCTTTGATGTCTCCGTCATGGTCGCCAGATGGCAGCAAGCTGGCATATGTTAGCTTCGAGAACCAGCAGGCACAGATTTTCATTATGGATATCTACAAAGGTACCCGTGAAATGGTGACGTCATTCCCGCGTCATAATGGTAGTCCTCGTTTCTCGCCGGACGGCAAGAAACTGGCCATTGTTTTGTCGAAGAGCGGTAGCTTGCAGATCTACATTAAAGACCTAGAAACCAAGGAATTGAAGCAGATCACCCGTGGTCGGGCTAACAATACCGAAGCATTTTGGGATCCAAGCGGCGACTCTTTAATTTTTACCTCAGACAGAGGTGGTAACCCACAGATTTATAGAGTAAATTTAGCTGACGGTTCGACTAAGCGCCTGACTTGGCAAGGAAGTCAGAACCTCGGTGGTCAATTGACGCCTGATGGCCGCTACCTGGTGATGGTGAATAGGTCTGATTCTGGCTATAACATTGCTAAACAAGACTTAAAAACCAATGCTGTTCAGGTACTGACCAAGACATTTTTGGATGAATCACCAAGCATTGCACCGAATGGCGGCATGGTGATTTACAGCTCGGTTAATAACAAATCTAACGAGTTGTCATTAGTGTCGATTGATGGGCGTTTTAAGGCAAGATTACCTGCTACTAATGGGCGGGTGAGGGCTCCCGCCTGGGGACCTTTCCTCTAAGTTAGCGGCAACAAGCGATAAAAAAGGAAAATAAAATGCAACTGAACAAAGTTTTAAAGGGATTGGCAATTGCGCTGCCAATGTTCACTCTAGCGGCGTGTAGCTCTAGTGATAGCACTGATAGCTCTGCAGCTTCAGAAACTAACACCGGTTCAACGACAGAGCAATCGACTGTCGTAACATCGCCAGTTGAGCAAGAGCCAGTGCTTTCTGAGCAGGAACTACGCAGCCAGCAGCTACGTCAGGAACAAACTATTTACTTCAAGTTTGACAACGCTGAAATCCAGCCTGATTACCAAGATATGCTAACCGCTCACGCAGAGTACCTTCGCGATAACGCAGCAGTAAAAGTGATTGTTGAAGGTCACGCCGATGAGCGTGGTACACCTGAGTACAACATCGCCCTAGGTGAGCGTCGTGCTAACGCAGTTGCTAAGTACCTTCAGGCGCTAGGCGTATCTGCAAGCCAGATCTCAATTGTTAGCTACGGTGAGGAAAAGCCACTAGTCCTTGGCCATACTGAAGCTGACTACGCCAAGAACCGTCGTTCGGTTCTGGTTTACTAAGCCATAATAGGTAATTACGATGAACAGTAACACAATGCGAACGCTCGCATTAACGTTGCTGGTTGGTGCGGCGACCCAAGTGGTCGCCGCACCTGCTCCTGTTACTGAAATCAGTGGTAACAGTGCGCAGGGCGGTAGCCTGGAACGTCTGGAAAGGATGATTGAGGCACGCAACCAGGTGCAGTTGGATATGCAACGGCAACTGGATCAGCTGGCAACCGAAATGGATGAGCTGCGAGGGATCGTAGAAAAAAACAGCTATGATCTCAGCCAGATGCTTGAGCGTCAGCGCGAACTCTACCGAGAGGTTGACAGCCTTAATCGCCAGCCTCAGGCAAAGGCGACTGAAGAGCCAGCATCGGATAAAGCAAGTACTGAAGTTTACTCCAGTAATGTGGGCGAGAATGAAGCGTATGAATCCGCGGTTAACCTGATCCTAAAAGAGAAGGATTACTCCGGTGCGATTACTGCTTTTAAAGCGTTTTTGGTCACGTACCCTGAATCAAGCTACAAGCCTAATGCTCATTACTGGCTTGGCCAGCTCTACTTTACTCAAAACCAACTTTCTGAAGCGACAGAGCAATTCACCGCTGTTGCCAGTGTTGAGAAGTCTAACAAGCGTGCTGATGCATTGTTGAAGCTAGGTATTATTGCCGAGCGCAGCAAGAAGCCGGAAGACGCAAAGAAATACTACCAGCAAGTTATTTCGACCTACCCGAACTCAACCAGTTCGCGTCAGGCGAAAAGTAATCTCGATAAGCTGTAAGCGCTTGCTCGTATGTATTGAAAAAGGCCGGTTAACCGGCCTTTTTTGATCCATGATATTTGAACGTTTGCGGTGTATAATGCGCGGATTGTACATGGACAGCAATAGAGCAACCGAGCTATGAGTCTTACTTTTGATCCCTCTGAAATGGTCTATCCGTTTCCACCTAAGCCAACACCGCTAACTGCCGATGAGCAACAGGCGTACAAGGCAAAAATCAAGGCATTGCTAAAGGAAAAAGATGCAGTGCTGGTGGCCCACTATTATACCGATCCTGAAATTCAGGCACTGGCAGAAGAAACCGGAGGGTTCGTTGGTGACTCGCTGGAAATGGCCAAGTTCGGTAACCAGCACCCAGCTAAAACGCTTGTGATTTGTGGCGTACGCTTCATGGGTGAGTCGGCCAAGATCCTGACCCCAGAAAAACGCGTACTGATGCCGACACTGGAAGCTGAGTGTTCGCTTGACCTTGGTTGTCCGATTGATGAATTCAGCAAATTCTGTGATGACCACCCGGATCATACTGTAGTGGTTTACGCTAACACCTCTGCGGCGGTAAAAGCCCGTGCTGATTGGGTCGTGACCTCAAGTATCGCACTGGAAATCGTTGAACAGCTAGATAGCGAAGGCAAGAAAATCATTTGGGGACCGGACCGTCATCTAGGCGGTTATATCGCAAAAGAAACCGGTGCTGAAATGCTGCTGTGGCAAGGTGAATGTGTCGTACATGACGAGTTCTCGGCAAAAGCCTTGCGTGATATGAAGCACTTGTATCCTGAGGCTGCGATTCTGGTTCACCCAGAATCACCCGCCAGTGTGGTGGCTTTGGCTGATGCGGTCGGCTCAACCAGCCAGTTGATCAAGGCAGCCAAGTCTTTACCTCACCAGACGTTGATTGTCGCAACCGACAAAGGCATTTTCTTCAAGATGCAGCAGATGGTACCGGGTAAAGAACTTATCGAAGCACCGACAGCAGGCGCAGGTGCCACTTGTCGAAGCTGTGCCCATTGCCCGTGGATGGCAATGAACGGTCTCAAGGCGATTGAGCAGGGCTTGCGTGAAGGCGGTGAGCTGCACGAGATCTTTGTTGACGAGTCGCTACGCGAAAAATCGCTGATCCCACTTAACCGCATGTTGGACTTTGCAGCCCAACTGCAGGTTAATGTGAAGGGTAATGCGTAACAAACCATAAAGCGACAGATAAAAGAGCGGCCATTGGTCGCTCTTTTTCTATGTGCTACAACGCATATTGACGTAGACTCTACGTTTAAACATAGGAGGTTTTAAATGGGACTGACAATGCTCACTGTTGCTTTGCCCATTGCGCTGGCTTGGATGATGTACTGCGTTGGCCTGACGCTGTCTTTGGCTGACTTCAAGCGGGTTGGCCGTTATCCGCTATTTATTTTCTCCGGACTGGCTGCCCAGTTGGTTGGTTTGCCGCTGATTGCATTGGCCTTGATCCACTTTTTTGGATTGCCCGAGGTTGTAGCGGTTGGTCTCTGGCTCTTGGCGCTTGCACCGGGTGGGGCATCGTCCAATGTGATCACCCATCTGTCCGGCGGCAATGCCGCATTGTCTATTTCTATGACTGCAGTAAGCAGCCTGATCATACCTTTCAGTCTACCGTTACTGCTTCCTGTCGTTCTGAGTGACTCGCAGTTAGTGTTACCACTTAAAACGGCAATCTTACAGCTGATCATGGTGACTTTGGTGCCAGTCTCAATCGGTATGATCTGTCATCATGTTGGCCGTGGCAAATGGTTTGCGAGCTTTGCCAAGTGGGCTGGGCGCTCATCGATTTGGGTGCTGATGTTCACGGTTGCTATTACCTTAGCGGCGAATAGCCAGGTGTTCCAGCAGTTATTTTCCAGTGCCTCAATTGTTGCGATTGCCTTGTGCTTGCTGGGTATGACGCTTGGAATCATTGTCGCCCGTTTACTCAAAGGCGGAGAGGTGTTGACCAAGACATTGGCAATAGAAGTAGGGATCCAGAATGCGGGGACTGCGATTTTTGTTGCAGTGGTTCAGCTTGGGCAGCCTGAGTTGGCACTGACGCCATTATTGTATGGTGTGCTGATGAATATTCCGGTCGCAGTAATGATTTTCCGCCATCAGCGGGGGGCGTTGCGTTCGCTGTTTGCTCGCTAGCCAGGTTTTGCGGTAGTGAAAAAAGGCGGTAACTGAGTTACCGCCTTTTTAGTGAGTGTTTTTGCGACTAAGCGTCTTCTTCACCGTCGTTGACTAGTTGGTAGGCACGGATTGTTAGGCCACTTAGCATGGTTGGGACAGAAGCAAAGATTTCTTCGAACTGGGCAAGGCCGTCTGCACCTTCCTGGGAAAGAGCTTCCATCGCATTTTCTGGATCGTACAGCAGGCTGAAGCAAAGTAACACGCCGCCAAGCAGTGCATTGTTCTCGCTCTCTTCTGGCATGATAGTTTCCCAGTCATCACGAGATAGCTGCCAGCCTTGAAGTAGGCCTTCTGCAAATTCACGGGTATCGATAGATACCAGCTCTTTATCATCTAGCGAACAGCCTTGCGGCCAGTGCCAGCTGCCTTCTAGCAAGGCTTCACGGCTTTCGTTCCATAGGTCAATGATGGCATTAGCGTAGGTTTCTAGTTCTTCTTGGCTGTTAAAAGGAGACGTTTCTTCGCCACCCCACATGAAAGCCAGCCATTCGGATGGGTTGATCAGGTGCGGTGCCGCCGCCATTGCGGTAACAAAACCACGGGTCTGGGCTTCAGAAAGCAACTGTTGAGCCAGTTGTGGATTTTCCAGCAGTGTGCGTAAAGATGAAGACATAATTCGCTCTCGTAAATTTTTATCTGGATTGGTCCAACGCCACTTGCCGCTGGAAAAACACGATTTAGGTTTATACCATATAGTAACAGGGTAGTGACCAAGGTGGGACTGTTCACAGGTAAATCAAGATCTTTGCTGTAATTGTGAACACTTGATTGATTGTGCAGTGTTTTTTGTTGACCTTTACCACCCCAGCCACTATAGTGCGACCCTGTTAAGGCGACACGCCGAAACAGTACAATTTGGTGAGTTGTCCGAGTGGCTGAAGGAGCACGCCTGGAAAGTGTGTATACGGCAACGTATCGAGAGTTCGAATCTCTCACTCACCGCCACATTTCATGAAAAAGCCCGTTGATTATCAACGGGCTTTTTCGTATCTGGTGCTTTTAAGTCTTTCCTCTAGAAGGCCTAAAGGGCGAGAAACATAAGGTTTCGGTATTGGTTGGTAGAGCGTAAATCTATACGGTGGCAAACTCTTTGCTATCCTCGAAAGCAATAACGGATTTTCTTTCAAATAGTTCTACACCGATGTTAATCCTTTTGGCTGTTGTTGAGGGGGTGTTAAACTCTTGAATGATGAGCTGAATGGCTGTTTGGGCTATCGTGTTATAATCACAACCTACAGAGGTTAGTGATGGTGTGATCATTGTTCCGATAGATGAGTTGTCAAAGCCTACTACTGACAGGTCGCGAGGGACCTGGTGTTGGCGTTTCTCAAGTTCATCAATCAGCGAAATAGCGGTTCTATCACATAAGCAAAATACAGCGCTTGCGCCATTAAAGAGCTTATTATCTAGGATGTAGGCTAGTATTTTACTGGCTCCAAAATCAGCCCCAGCTTTTCCTTGCCTAATACTTTGGGCTAGCGTTGCGTCTCCTAATTTGTTACATATGTCCAGAATATCAACCACTGTGACTTTATCTGCCCCTAGCTCTTTTGCCTTCTGTTCAAAACCATAGGTTCTTTGGCTAATTGATGGTCTCGTTTGTGCTGTGAGCATCGCAATATTTCTATGGCCTTTATGCAGCAAGTAATTTGCAACCATCTCTCCGCCAAGTGAATAGTCTAGAGATACGCTCGATATTTTCATATCAGAATCAAAACCATTCACCAAGACGACAGGGGTTCCTCTGCTTTTCAGCGCGTTAGCGATTATAGGTAATTCTGGGCCAAGGATTAGTACACATTCCGAATCGGAAAACTTGTTCAAAACTTGTGAGTCGCTCATTTCTGGGGTGAGCATGACGAGGTGTGCATCTAAACCCATCTGTCTAAATTTGTCACGAAACTTACTGATCATATTGGAGTAATAATGATCTGGTGTATCTACATGCACTAACGTCGCTATCGTTACTGAGCGGATAGGGACTTCATATTTGACTTTGGTTGATTTTCTTTGGTAACCGCTCTCCTCTATTGCTTGATCAACTTTTTGCCTCACATCCGGATGCACTTTATCGTTATTGTTCAGCACCCTTGAAATGGTACTTCTCGATATGCCTGTGATGTTGGCAAGATCGGTTATTGTTACTTTTTTAGTCGTCATTATTTTAATCGCACGCTTATCTATCGTTGCTTTGCTTACATTGTAAACCGCTCAGAAAATAATTTCACCTATGTTTCTTTTGTGAAATATTTCACGAGTGTGGGATATTCAATCTTTGTGATATTGCTCACTGCGCAAGGGA
Organism: Photobacterium pectinilyticum; assembly: GCF_024357955.1. GTDB lineage: Bacteria > Pseudomonadota > Gammaproteobacteria > Enterobacterales > Vibrionaceae > Photobacterium > Photobacterium pectinilyticum. Next base: position 45,260 of record NZ_JANEYT010000001.1, on the reverse strand, counting down.
TAATTCTCATTCATAATGCTCAAGCATTAAATCAATCAGTAAAGAAGGTTAACAGTGACAGTGACCAGCAATAACCGCTACCAAATTCAAGAAAGTATATTGGCTTCTATTGAACGTAATTTGCCACGTATTGGAAATAGAAATCCAATGATTGGAAATGGCGCCCCAAATTTTGATTGGCATTATCCAGATGAATATTTTTGGACTGATTCTTTTTGGACTGGACAATTATGGCTAGCGTATAGCTTGACTGGTGATGATAAATTTAAAAATAGCGCTAGAATGAGAAGTCCTCAAATGGAGAAAATTCTCTCAACACCAATGTGGATTGATCATGATCTTGGCTTTTTATTTAGTTTAACGGCAGTAGCTGATTATAAATTGACGGGATGTGAAAAAGCACGCACGCAAGCTTTACGCGCTGCAGATGCATTACGAAACCGTTTTAATTGGAATGGTCGTTATTTACCAGCTTGGAATGCACAAGCTGATAACCCTGGACATGCTGAGTTTGTACAGGGAAAAATCATTATTGATTGTATGCAAAACCTTGGCTTATTACTGTGGGCATATAAAGAAACCTGTATCGAAACTTATAAAGAAGTGGCAATTCAACAGGCTGATACAACACTGAAATATCTTGTTCGCGATGATTTTAGTACTTATCATTCTTTTGATTTCGACCCACGAACAAACCAACCGAAAGCAGGAAGAACAGTACAGGGTTTTGCTCATGATTCGTGTTGGAGTCGCGGGCAATCATGGGCTATCCATGGCTTTGCTCAATTAGCAGAGACGACGGGAAATCTTGAGTATGCCGATATATCGGCAAAGTTGACTGATTATGTTATAGAACATATTACGGATGACTACATTCCAGTATGGGACTACTCTTTACCGCCAGGTGAGAAGCAATATAAAGATACATCTGCCGGGGCTGTAACTGCGGCAGGTATTTATATTTTGGCTGATGTTTATAAAAAATCTGGACGTAGCATTGAGGCAGAAAAATATCATGCCGTTGCTGAAAAAATGTTATTAGCGTTGCGTACCCACCATGATTTGACAAATATTGAACACGCACAAGGCTTACTTTCTGGCGCCGCTTCATTTGTAAATATGATGAAAGGCCCTGATACAAGTTATTTTGCGGATGGCATGTTGCCTTATGGTGATTACTATTATTTTGAAGCGGCCATGCGTGCTTTGGGTCATAACCAATTTTTTTGGAATTAAGGAATAATAACGATGCCTTTTTATGCTCCTTTTTCTGAAAACCCAATGAGATCGAAACAAGACTTCCAACAATTAGTACAAGACCTTTTTACGCCAATTTTGCCTTATTTAGAAAGTCAGGGCTCGCATCCTGATTTCCATGAAGGTGGGGCCATCTTTGATATGTCAGCCAGTGGATTGGAGGGCGTCGCCCGTCCATTATGGGGAATTATTCCATTGGTCAAAGGTGGGGGTGAGTTTAAGCATTGGCACTTATACCATGACATTATTACACAAGGCACCGATCCTGAAAGCGAACGCTATTGGGGGGCTGCGGCAGGTATTAATCAGCGCAGTGTAGAAATGGCGGCATTTGGTTTGTTGCTGGCCGTTCTTCCCGAGCATGGTTGGGATCCGTTACCTGAAGTTGTGCAGGACAATTTTGCCGCATGGTTGGCAAATATTCAAAATTGTCCAATGCCTCAAAATAACTGGTTGTTTTTCACCATTTTAGTACAAGCGGGTTTACGTAAAGTGGGCCGCAGTGATCTAGTTGATATTGACGTCGAAGCTGATTACCTAAACAAACTTAAAAGTTTTTACTTAGGAGATGGTTGGTATGGCGATGGTGAAGTAGCAAATATTGATCACTATGGTGGTTTTGCTATTCACTTCTACAGCATTATTTATGCGACTTTGTTCGATAACCCTGACCGTGAATTAAGCCAGCTATTCCTTGATCGGGCTGAGGCATATTGTGAACCGTTTTCATACTGGTTTGCAGAGTCGGGGGAGTGCCTTGCACAGGGACGTTCTTTGACTTATCGATTTGCCACTGCTGGATTTTGGGGAGCAGTTGCTAGTTTAGACTTAGCATCGATGAAGCCCGGTGCCATCAAAGGTATGTGGGCTCGCCAGATTCGTCAATGGAAAGATAAGCCTATTTTCACCCAAGAAGGTTTACTGAGCCGTGGTTACGATTATCCGAACCTCAAAGTATGTGAAGGCTATAATTCACCGACATCTCCATATTGGGCCTTTAAAGCTTTTTATCCTCTGATGCTCGAAGACAACCATCCGTTTTGGCAGAGTGAGGAGCAAGAGCAGATCCTTGATAAAAATGTGTATCCGATGCCGGCAGCGCGCTCGATTGTACAGCGAATAAATGGTCATAGTATTGTGCACTTTGCTGGGCCAATTGAGCCGCAATTTGAGTTGGATAAATACAACAAATTTGCTTATTCAACCTGTTTTGGTGCTGATATTGGTGCACTGCAGTACAGCAATATGCTGAGCTTTGGCGATAACATCTTGGCGTTTAGTTTTGATCAAGGGGCAAATTGGCAAACTCGCCTAAGCAATAGCAGGGTAGAGGTTGACCATAATGACTTAGTCATTGAATGGACTAGTGGCTCTGTTGATGTGACTACACTAATTCAAGTGTTGGAAAATGGAGAATCAATTCGGACACACGAATTTGAAATACACTCAGCGGCCTGGATTGTCGAGACCGGTTTCGCTGTCAGCAACTGGTATCAAGAACGTCAAACCCTTCAGCAGGCTTCCGGTATCAGTGCAACAGTTGAACTTTTAGGTACTACGGGTTCGTCATTGATCATGAGTCAAGACCAGCATAATAAAGACTCCAAGCAATGCTGTAGAATCCATAGCAACTTAGTTTCCCCTAGAACACATGTTCCGTACTTGCTTACAAAGTTGGAGCCAGGGAAACACAAAATATCTAGCAAATTTATCGTTTCACCTAACAATAATTAATAATTGAAAGAAGGCGTTAATAATGAATAAAACTCTGATAGGTTTAGCTCTTGCCTCTATATCTGTATCTTCTGTAAGCGCTAATGATTCAACAATACCGAACCTGAAAATTCTTAGTGAGTCAACGACAGCCTGGACACATAACTTTAACCCCTGGCTTGGGGGGCTGAGCTCTGCCGAGTTTGCTTATGAGCCTCTTTATGTTTTTAACCTATTGGATGATACAAAAGAGTATCCTTGGCTCGCGACAGGGTATGAACTGAGTGAAGATCTAAAAGTGTTAACAGTAACACTGCGGGAAAACGTTACTTGGTCTGATGGCAAGCCATTTACCGCTGATGATGTTGTTTTCTCTTTCGAGTATACGCATAACAACCCCGGTATTGATTTAACAGGCTTAGGTTCATCCGTTGAAAGTATTGAGAAAGTTAATGATTACGAGGTGAAGATTTATCTTAGTAAGCAAAATGCATTTTCACAATATGATATTTTGACAACAAAAATCATCCCACAGCATATTTGGTCTGAAATTGAAAACCCTTCTCAAGAAGTAGTACGAAACCCTGTTGGTACGGGACCATTTACTGAGATTGAGCGTTTTACGCCGCAGGTTTATATCCAATGTAAAAATGAAAATTATTGGAACCCTGATCTGGCATTGAATTGTCTGGAGTTCCCTCAGTTTTCTTCAAGTGATGCTGCACTTGAAATGATGGCGAAAGGGGAAAGCGATTGGAATGGTATTTTCGTACCTGATATTGAACGTTTGTTTGTTAAGGCAGCGGAAGGTAATAAATATTGGTTCCCTTCTGGTGATGGTGTGCGTATTACACTTAATTTCCAGACAAAGAATGAAGGTGCAAGAAAAGCGTTTAGTGATGTGAATTTCCGAAAAGCGTTTAACCTTTCGATGGATCGAGAAGCGATGAGAGATCTCGGTGCCTATGGTTATGTTGAACTAGGTAATTCAGCTTCAAACTTACCGGGTTCTTTACATAGCTGGCGAAATAAGGAAGCTGATAAGACTTGGGCAAAATACACTCAATATAATCTTGCAGAAGCAAAAAAATATCTTCTCGATGCTGGATATAAAGATGTTACTGGTGATGGTTATGTTGAAAACCCAGATGGTTCAGAGCTTAAATTATTGATGCAAGTACCAAGTGGTTGGTCTGCAATGGTCAATAATGCCATGATTGCGATTGATGGCTTAAGGGATGCAGGTATCAATGCGAACTTAATTACTCCAGAGGTTCAGGCATACAGCCAAAACTGGAGAGGGGGGAACTTTGACGCCACATTTGGCGGAGGAAGTATCGCTTCCTCTGGTTGGAAGTTTTATGACTACACCATGCATTCTCGTTACGCTAAAAGTGGTCAATGGTGGTCTTCAACAATGACTAATTACCAAAACCCTGAACTAGATGGTTGGATTCAGCAACTAAGTGTCACATTTGACCATGATGAACAGCGTGAAATAGCGACAAAAATTGAACGCCATTTTGCTGACAATGCTATTCAAATTCCTTTGTATTACAACGCAATTTGGTATTCATATAATGACAGCCGTTTTACCGGATTCTTTAATGCTGATAATCCAGTAGCGCACCCAGCTCCATTTGAATCAAATAAACTTCTGCATGTTATGCATATAAAGCCAAGAACATAATGGTAAGCAATAATATATAAATGAGAACGCCATGAATTAGTTGGTGGCGTTCTCAATATCAACAAGGAATAAAATCCGATTTCAGGGGTTAACATGAAATTTATATTAAGTCGATTAGGCTTTTACTTCCTCGCCTTCTTAGCTGCGATAACGATTAACTTTTTCTTGCCAAGGTTTATGCCGGGTGACCCAATTCAATCATTCCTAGCACGCTTAGCCCAAAATGGTGGTCAAATAAGCCCGGAAACGATTGCTTCTTTAGAGGTATTATATGGTTATTCAACAAACACACCGTTGTTTCAACAGTTTATAACCTATGTGCAGTCTATTTTAATGGGAGAGTGGGGAACGTCGACTCGATTTTTCCAGCCTGTTTTTGAAGTATTAGGCCGGGGTATGTTCTGGACATTACTTTTAGTCGGCTCATACCTTCTAGTCTCTTATACAGTAACGACAATGCTCGGTATCTATGTGGCTTGGAAGCGTGGTACATGGGCGGACTCGATTGTTACTGTTGGGTCGGTGGTCATCTCATCTATTCCGGCGGTTGTAATGGCCCTTGGGATGTATTTCTTGTTTGCTTCAAATTTGGGTTGGTTCCCTACCGGTTATGCTTATAACCCATCTTTGGATGCTGGCTGGAATACAGAGTTTATCAGTAGCGTCGCTTATCACTTGGTGCTTCCACTTGTGTGTATGGTCGCTCTGGGCATGGGTAATGTGATGGGTATGCGCTCAAATATGATTAACCAGTTGGGTGAAGACTTCATTGTTATGGGGTGGGCAAAAGGTGTTAAAGACAGAAAAGTCATGATGCAATATGGAGCTCGTAATGCCATTTTGCCAATGATTACGACTTTTGCGATGTCTGTTGGTGGTATCTTTGGTGGCTCATTAATTATTGAAATTATTTTCAATTACCCAGGGTTGGGACAGGTCATGTTCCAGGCAATGCTTGCCCGTGATTATCCGCTTATTCAAGGTTACTTACTGATAATGACAGCGATGGTTTTAGGCGCAAACTTTATTGCAGATTGCTTGCTGTTTATCCTTGATCCTCGACTTCGCACCCAGCTGGACTAATGGGAGAGAAATAAAATGACAAAACTTAAATTAATAAAGCAATTCTTGTTAGACAACCCAAAAGCGGCGATTGGTATTTTTATTGTTGCCTCTGTTTGTTTGATGTGCGTATTCGCCCCATTTTTAACTCAGTTTGATCCTGGCGCTCGTGTTGCAAGGCCACACCAGGCACCTAATATGGAGAATATTTTAGGCACCACAAGAATGGGACGTGATGTGTTTTCACAGCTTCTCTATGGTGGTCGAGTTTCACTTATGGTTGGTTTTGTTGCCGGCACGTTTGTTATCTTGATGGCGATGGTTGTTGGGATTGCATCTGGGTATTTCGGTGGTGTAGTTGATAACGTTCTTTCGTTTTTTACGAATTTGGTAATGGTTATTCCTAGCCTTCCTCTAATGCTAGTTCTTGCTTCATTTTTGGATCAAGTATCGCCAGTTGTCATTGCTGTCATTATCGGTGCAACTTCTTGGCCTTGGGGGGCTCGGGTACTACGCTCTCAGACGCTAGCGATTAGAAATCGTGATTTTGTCCATGCCGCTGAAGTTATGGGTGAAACTAAAAAACGCATGCTGTTTGCTGAGATAATGCCAAACATGATGTCAATTCTTGCTTCTTGTTTTATTGGCACAGTGATCTACGCCATTATGACCCAAGCGACCCTTGAGTTTATCGGACTGGGTGATCCTCTAAGTGTGACATGGGGGGGGATGCTGTACAACGCTGATCAAACCTCTGCGATTCGAATCGGAGCATGGTGGGAAATTGCGGCTCCAAGTGTCGCGCTGGCTTCCATTGCAATTGGCCTTGCGTTGCTCAACTTCTCAATTGATGAGATCTCAAACCCTAAATTGAAAGCACAGCGTATCATGGCTCGTTTCCGTCGTGAGGAAAAGAAAGCACTTAAGTCAGCGGCAGCTGAAAAAGCCAATGTAGTGGAGGTTGTGTAATGAAGAAGTTAGTAGAAGTTAATAACTTATCCGTTGATTACATTACCTTTGATGGCCGAGTGCGTGCTGTAAACAATGTTAGCTTTCATATTGGTGAAGGTGAAATTCTAGGTCTAGCGGGTGAATCAGGGTGTGGTAAGTCGACCATTGCGTATTCACTGATGCGTTTGCACCGTCCGCCTGCTTTGATTTCAGAAGGAGAAATATTGTTTGACGGGCGTGATGTTTTGCAAATGGATGAAGAAGCATTACGTAACTTCCGTTGGAAAGACACTTCGATGGTGTTTCAGAGTGCGATGAACTGTTTGAACCCGGTGAAAACTATCGAATATCAGTTCTTTGATATCTTTGATGCTCATGGTCTGGTAGAAACCCGTGAAGAGTCTATCGAGAAAGCGAAAGAATTATTGCGAATTGTAGATATCCCTACAGAGCGTCTGTTCGATTATCCACACCAGTTCTCTGGTGGTATGCGTCAACGAGTAGTTATTGCAATGGCATTAGCGTTGAAGCCTAAGTTATTAATTATGGATGAGCCTACAACGGCACTTGATGTTGTAGTACAGCGAGAAATATTACAGAAAGTTCACCAATTGAAAGAAGAGTTTGGCTTTTCGATTTTATTTATCACCCATGATTTGAGTTTGATGGTCGAGCTGTGTGACCGCATTGGTATTATGTACTCAGGTCAATTGGTGGAGTTGGCGCCATCGAAAGAAATTTTGTCTAAGCCTAAGCACCCTTATTCGTTTGGACTTGGTGACTCGTTCCCAACCTTGCATGGTGAACTGCAAGAAATGAAGGGAATACCGGGGAGCCCATTAGATCTCAAAAATGTTCCTTCGGGATGTCGCTTTTCCCCTCGCTGTTTTAAAGCATGTGAGCTATGTAAAACAACCCCGCCAAAGTTATTAGGTGCAGGGGAAAATCGATGGGTATCTTGTCACCACCCACTGCCAATTGATGCTGTCACGGAGGCCGTATAAATGCATGCAATTAAAACAGAAAACAGCGTTCTTGACGAAACGAACCCAGTTGTTCTAGAGGCCAAGAATCTAACGATTGATTTTCGTAAGAAGGGGGGCTCTTTGTTTGGGCCAAAGCAATACCTTCGCGCTCTTAATGGGTTGAACTTCCAACTACGTGAAGGACGATGCTTGGCTGTTGTGGGTGAGTCGGGCTGTGGCAAGAGTACCAGTGCAAAGATTGCGACAAAAATTCACCAGGCAAGTGAAGGTGGGATCTATTTCCACGGTAAAAATATCGATGACATTACCTCTAAAGATGAGTTAGAGGCTTACCGTCGTGATGTGCAAATGGTATTCCAAGACCCGTTTGCTTCGTTGAACCCGCTCCATACCATTCGCTATCACTTGTCTCGTCCGTTGAAAATCCATCATGGATTTAAATCCGGTCCCGAAATGGAATCTAGACTCATAGAGATTCTTGAGCAAGTCGGCCTAACACCGGCAAAAGAGGTACTTGATAAGTTCCCTCATCAGCTCTCTGGTGGTCAGCGACAGCGTGTGTTTCTTGCTAAAACCTTGGCAATTGGAGCGAAAGTTATTTTGGCCGATGAGCCAACGTCAATGCTTGATGTTTCTATTCGCATTGGTGTGCTTAACCTCATGAATGAGATGAAGCGCGAAATGGGTAAAGCCTTTATGTATATTACCCATGATATTGCGACGGCAAGATATTTTGCAGAGGATACTGTTGTACTATATTGCGGACACATGGTTGAATGGGGCTCCACAGAGGGTATCACGCAAAACCCGAAGCACCCATATACGCAATTGTTATTAGCAGCGGTACCTGATCCTAGTCGTAGTATTCATGAAAAGTTACCGACGCACCGTTCCATGGAAACACCGATGTGGTCACCAGAAAAAACAGGGTGCCCTTATGCATCACGATGCCCTCAAGCAAGAGACGAGTGTAAGCAGTCTTTGCCTGAACCGGTAGAAATTGAGCCTGAACACTTTGTGCGTTGTCATTTATTTTAAATTGATAAATAACCACCTAAATATAAATTAGGTGGTTAATAAAAATTAGCTGGTGATATTAATGAGTAATATTTGTAGCACTCCTTACTTTAAGGCGTGGCCTAAAATTGTGTCTAAAATCTCTCAAGATAATGTAATTGAAGATGAGGTTGAATTAATTATAAATCAGATGACCCTCGAAGAAAAAATTGGTCAGATGATTCAACCTGAGATAAGAGAGATTACAACAGAAGAACTTAAAGAGTATAAGATTGGTTCAATACTAAATGGTGGTGGCGCATGGCCCAATGATAATAAACATGCATCAGCAAAGGATTGGGCAAGTAAGGCCGATGATTTCTGGATGGCAACAGAAGAAATGTTCTCAGATCGTTCATTTAGAATTCCATTTATTTGGGCGACTGATGCGGTTCATGGCCACAATAATGTATTTGGTGCTACTGTGTTCCCTCACAATATTGGCTTGGGGTGTGCTCGTGACCCTGAGTTAATCCTCGAAATAGGCCAAGTGACAGCGAGGGAAATTGTTGCAACAGGCTTAGACTGGACATTTGCACCTACAGTTGCCACCCCTCGAGACCTACGATGGGGAAGGGTATATGAAGGGTACTCCGAAGATCCTGAGATTACTTATCAGTATGCAGCTAAAATGGTTGAGGGATTGCAAGGTGATGCTCAACAGCTGAAGAGTGATGAGAAGGTTCTTTCCAATGTTAAACATTGGGTTGGAGATGGCGGTACTTCGTCAGGTATCGACCGTGGGGTGAATGCTTACAGTGAAGAGTTACTGAGAAATATTCATGCCTGTGGCTACTTTAGCGGCCTTGAGGCAGGGGCCCAAGTGGTGATGTCTTCATTTAATAGTTGGGAAAATGAATCAAACTATGACTTGAGTCCAGGACAAGGAGAGGTGTACAACCACAAAATTCACGGCAGTAAATATTTGATCTGTGATGTTTTGAAAGGCCAGATGGGCTTTGATGGGGTGGTTGTAACAGATTGGCATGGTCATTCTGAAGTTAATAAATGTACAGATACCAATGCCAATTATGCCATTAATGCGGGTAATGACGTTTTAATGGTGCCGATCCGATCTAATTGGAAGGGAGTCATTAAATCTGCCCTTGAAGGGGTAAACAATGGTGAAATACCGTTAAGTCGAATAGACGATGCTGTAACACGTATTCTTAGAGTAAAAATGCGTGCCGGGCTATGGAATAAGTCGAGACCTATTTTAAGGAAATATGCAGGTATGCAGGAGCAGTTAGGTGCTTGCTCTCACCGCGATATTGCACGACGAGCGGTACGACAGTCTTTGGTTTTGCTTAAAAATAAACATCAGCTCCTACCATTGTATAGAGATCAGAGAATAATCCTGACGGGTAGTGCGGCAGATGACTTGCAAAAGCAAGCGGGCGGATGGAGCTTAACTTGGCAAGGGGACGAAAACACGCTTGATGACTTTCCGGGCGCATCAACGGTTAAGATGGCACTAGAAGCTGAGTTAGGTCAGGAGAACGTAACTTATGATCCAAACCTTGAGATCTCGCTAAAGTCTGGTGATGTTGCCATCGTAGTTTTTGGTGAAGATCCTTATGCAGAAATGATGGGTGACATTAAAGTATGGCAGACGCTAGAGTTTAGTGCCCTGAAGAAAGCATATAAGGCTGATTGCGATAAAATAAAGAAGCTGAAAAATGCTGGCGTTAAAGTGATTAGTGTCTTTTTCAGTGGCCGTCCTTTGTATCTTAATGAAGAAATTGCCAATTCAGACGCTTTCATTGCTGCATTTTTACCGGGTAGTGAAGGGTTTGGTATTACAGACCTGTTATTGAGAGATAGCTCAGGATATACACAATATGATTTCACCGGAAAGCTTTCATACAGCTGGCCAAATAAGAAACGAAGTGCAACGGTGAATAAAATTCCATCTCATATTCCAAATTATGTGCTGCCTGATAATGAGCAGTGTCCTAATGGGGAGCATAAACCACTATTTGAGTACGGTTATGGGTTGAATTACACAAATAAAATTCAAGACCGAAATCTAGACGACCTTACCTTAGATATCAATGATGCTGAGCTTGATGAGATCGCTTCGTATGAGACCCACCTTTATGGTGTTAAGTCGACGATTGGCGACTATAAACTCAAAATTGCAGACCAAGTACATTGGATTGGGCATGATATATCCAGAAATAACAGTATGACGCTGAATGAGGTTTGGACTAAACCGTATAATTATCAGCAGCAGCAGGATGCAATGCAGGTGACTGTCGGTCAAACAGTTTGTGCTGTCTATCTTCAAACTGGTGATGGAAGTGTAGAGAACTTTTCTAAATACAGAAATGGTACACTTAAATTCGAGATTAAAGGGCTACTTGAACCGAAGAATAAAGTTTATTTATCTCTTCAAAAAACGACGTTAATTAGTGATATTGATGATATCAACATGATTGATGTTACTCGATACTTTAATAAGTCGGATTCATTTGAAGAAATAGCTATCCCAGTGGAAGATATTATAAACAATAATATTGATGTTAATTATTTAGATACACCTTTCGTTATTTACCTCGATGGTCCTTGTGAGTTTGTAATCGCAAATGTAGTTTGGTCTAACTGAGTTAAATCAATAAATATAAATATAATATGAGAGCTTACTTCTAAGCTCTCATAACCCCTAATTAACAATAGTTGTGGGATTTCCACAATGGATTTTTGTACCTGAACTTTATATATAACGTAAATGATGGATATTGAACATGGATATGAAATTACTGCCAACAGCAGCTCTACTTTCAGTTATTTGTTTATCAAGCAGTGCGATAGCATCCACTGATTTTTTTGGCTACGCACGTGCTGGCTTACATGTTTCACCTGACAGCTCAAATGGCAATGGGCACCCAGACTACATTAAGGCTGAAGGAGCTTCAGGGAAATACAGGCTGGGTAATGAGGATGACTGGGCAGAACTTGGTGTAAGGCATGATCTTTACCACCAAGATAACCAAAGAGCTGAAATAGGTTTTATGATGGGAACTTGGCATAACCCAATTTCTCGCTCTAACTCGTTCACAATTATGCAAGCATGGGGACAACTGTACGGTATATTTGGTAGTGATATCACAAGTATGTGGGCTGGTCACCGATACACGCGTAATTTAGCTGACGATATGCTCGATTTTAAACACTGGGATAATACTGGTCGTGGTATTGGTATACGTGATCTTGAATTGAGTGATTCATTTGGTGGCTCGCTCATTGATGTATCCGTTGCCTACCATAATGGTGATTATAATGAACTCGGAGTCGATTCAAGTCGTCTTAAGTCAGCTGTTATTTCACCAGAAGCACGTATTCATGGAATTGATTTTTTGGGAGGTAACCTAACACTTGGAGCCAACTTTGCCTATGTTGTTGATGACGAACAGCTTGTTGATAACTTAGGAAGTGACGCTGAAAAGGCGGGTTATATGCTGACTGTCAACCACAAAGCGAGTATTGGACCTGCGTGGAACATTTTTACTGTTCAACTTAATGGTGGTATCGGTGTTGCGGGGTGGACTCAAGATGCAAAAGTACATTTGGATACTCCGGGTAATAGTTACCGAGTGTTAAATAATGGTTTTTGTACCATCAACGACAGATGGTCATGTCAATATTCATTCATGTACGAAAATATCTCTCTAGATAATAATTTAGATGGTAAGGAAACACTCAGTGTTGGTGTTCGCCCACGATATAATTGGACAGATTTCACTCAAACAGAGGTCGAGATTGGATATCAGCAAGCGGAAAGTGATCGATTCAGTAATAAGAACACAGCATTTAAATCAACCATCGCTCAAAAATTCCATTTTGGTGGGGTTCCACACCTAAGAATCTATGCAACATATGCAGATTCAGAAACTAATTGGAAGGAAGACAGTTTTGGTTACCACGTCGCAGATAGCCGTGAACTAGACACTTGGACATTTGGTGCGCAGTTTGAAGCGTGGTGGTAACCATTTTTAACTACCTCTAATGAGATGATGAGCCAAACATAGATCTTTCATAGTCAGGAACCCAGACTCTTTGACTAGCAATGATTTGCTCATTATTCCATACATTGACGTTAACATAACGGCTATCTCTGAGTTGAATCGGGATAGTCGTTCTTCCATATGAGTTAGTGACCGACTTAATCCCGTTTGATGAATCGGTTTCAACGATGACGTTTTCCATAATTCCGTCATTATTGAAAACTGTAACAGAGAGTTGGTCATAGAATAGTGTAATCTTTATATTGGTATTGGTATTGGTATTGGTATCAGCAAAGCAATTGCTGCATGCTGCTAATGCACAGACCAATATAATGGGTTTAAAAGTCATACATTTTCTCCTTCTTGTTGGTTGTTCCATAGACAATGGTAGTTCAAGAACTACTGGACCATAACTAATTTGTGGAAGAAAAGGTCAATATAGGTATTTTGTTGACGTCGATATTATCAGCAAATAGCTAAATCAAGCCTGACGGTTACGCAAATATTTGGGGTCTTCTCAGATTACCAGGGGGAAGTAGATACAAAAGATAGGTTACTAGACCGCATTCTACAGAATGCTACTGGGCTATAGGCTTGCCCAGCCTTGGGCTGGGCAATGAATGGAGGGGGCTAGTCTTTCTTGGTTCCAAGGATCTGCGCGACAACGATAATAGCAACAGCAACCAAGTTAGCAGCGAAGATAATTTCTAGCCACTGTGGCATTGAAAGGCCGAAGAATTGCCAAACAATCTTGCCGCAATCGCCTGAGGCTTCAAAGAACCACGGAACCCACTGGTTAAGCGGTGCCCATGCTGGGAAGTTTACGTCTAGCGCACAGGTGGCTGACCATGGGAATTCCGGAAACTGGTAGGAGACATGCTCTTGAGCCAGTGCAAGGCCTTGGTAAGAACTGTAAGCCCAACCTGCAAGTCCTGCCCAGCGAATAACATTGTTCTTTGGCGCGATCATTCCCAAAATTGCAGCAAAAGCTATCCCCATCATGGCAACGCGCTCATAAACACACATCACACATGGGTCGAGTTTCATTACATGCTGGAAGAACAGGGCACAGGCTTCAAAAAAGATAATGAAAGCCAGCAAGATAGCCCACGAAAGTCGACTCTTCGAAAAAGTATTTAGAAAATACATACGGGTTTCCTGGTTGAAAGGTTAACGGCTAAAGCGACTTGGTTTCGGTCATGCATTATCATCACGAGCAGATTTAGCACTTAACTGTTATTTGAGTATACAAAGATCAAATAAATATCAATTTCTGTCATATATTTGGCCTTAAGGGTAAATATTAGCACCAAATAATAACGAAAAATACAATAAAGCCCTGATGATTCAGGGCTTTAATACAGACAATCAGATGTTAGATAAATTTAATTAATGACCAACAACCGGGGCAATATGTGAACCGGCCTCCACTGTCGCCTGTGTGATCCAACCGAGATCATAGAACCATTGTGTCATAGGTACCAGAGTGAACTCGATACAGGCCAAGCCAACCAGTGATAGCACGATAGTGTATGGCAGTGCCATGTATACCATGCGGCCGTAGGATAGGCGGATTAGCGGAGCCAGCGCCGAGGTCAATGCGAACAGGAATGCAGCCTGACCGTTTGGCGTAGCAACAGATGGCAGGTTAGTACCGGTATTGATGGCTACAGCTAGCATGTCGAATTGCTCACGGGTAATAATACCGTCAATCAGTGCTGATTTAACTTCATTGATGTATACCGTACCGACGAAGACATTATCTGACACCATAGATAGCAGGCCATTGGCAATATAAAACATGGTCATCTGCATACTGCCTTCAAGGCTCAGTACCATATCAATGATCGGGGCGAACAATTTCTGGTCGATGATCACCGCTACAATCGAGAAGAAAACAGCAAGTAGGGCAGTAAATGGCAGGGCTTCTTCAAACGCCTTGCCCAGTGCATGTTCTTCGGTAATACCAGTGAACGAAGTCGCTAGGATAATGACGGTCAGACCGATCAGTCCCACTGCGGCTAAGTGCATTGCAAGGCCAACGATCAACCAGACAGCGATCACGACTTGGATGATCAGCTTGGCATAATCCAAATTGGTTCGGCGTTTACGTTCTTCGTTGTCAAAGTCGACCAAGATACGGCGGACGTTTTCTGGCAGGCGAGCACCATAGCCGCAGATCTGGAATTTTTCGACTAACACACAGGTAACAATACCGCAAAGGAACACTGGCAGGGTTACTGGCAACATGCGGATTATGAACTCACCGAAGAGCCAACCGGCCTGATCGGCGATGATCAGGTTTTGCGGCTCACCCACCATGGTCATTACACCGCCAAGTGCAGTACCTATACCGGCGTGCATCAGCAGGCTGCGCAGGAAGGCACGGTAGTTTTCTAAGTCGTCACGGCTGACTTCAAGAATATTTGAATCTGACGTATGGTCGTGTGAGGAGTGGGGTTCCTGGCCAGAAGCGACCTTGTGGTAAATACTGTAGAAGCCAATAGTAACACTGATCACAACAGCAATGACTGTCAGCGCATCAAGGAAAGCTGACAGGAAAGCGGCCATCATGCAGAACGCCAGCGATAACAAGGTTTTGGAGTGGATGCCGATCAATATTTTGGTGAAGATATAAAGTAGCAGCTGCTTCATGAAGTAGATGCCAGCAACCATGAAGATCAGTAGCAACATCACTTCGATATTGGCAACCAATTCGTGCTTGACCATTTCAGGGCTGGTCATCCCGATAGCGACCGCCTCGATAGCGAGCAGGCCACCGGGTTGTAATGGGTAACATTTTAATGCCATTGCCAGGGTGAAGATGAACTCGATAACGAGTAGCCAGCCTGCAACGAAAGGGTCAATCAAAAAGAAAACAAAAGGATTAATGATCAGAAAAGCAATGATGGCGACCTTGTACCAGTCGGGTGCTTTACCGAGGAAGTTTTTTATAAAAGCGTTCCCTAGCGAAATTGCCATGTGTTCGAGTCTCTTGATATACGCAAATACTAATAATAAGCTGCGTTGCTATCTTGCCTTTGAAGTCCGAGAGAGGGTAACCATTATGTAATTGTTTTGGTTAATTTTTCTATAGAGACCCTCTAAGCTAAAAACCATTTCCTTGATGGTGTTTAACTTAAAGCAGGCAGCAGCATCCGTTCAGCTCCCAGAGTGAAAACGTGCTAACTCTACCGCGAGATCCGTCGCAGTCAAGTGCTTATAGATGAATTTATTTAAGATTGTGAAAATTCATCGCAAAAAAAGGCTTGCGTGTGTTTTTCTATGTCTCTGTGAAATATATGCTTACAAATTTCGTTTTGCGTTGAGCTTCGTCAAATTTTGGTCCGACGAAACGGTGGGCCGAATGTTGCGTGGTATGGGTATGCTCAATGTATATCACTCACATGAGTGTGCATGGTTATAAATAGATAACAGAGATACTTCTTTTGGTAATTAGGTGGGCAATAAGTAAAGACTGGTGGTATGATGAGTTAATAAAAATAGAGCAAGAAGCAACTGGAAAACTGATCAGATGGTTATAAAGGCTGATAGCCCAGCAACATTTGCTGAGAAATATATTATTGAGAGTATCTGGAATAATCACTTCCCACAGGGCTCAATCCTTCCCGCAGAACGAGAATTGTCAGAACTAATTGGTGTTACACGGACGACTCTTCGTGAGGTATTGCAGCGTCTCGCTCGTGATGGTTGGCTGACAATTCAGCACGGTAAACCGACACGGGTGAATAACTACATGGACACCTCGGGACTGAGCATTCTCGATACCCTAATTACACTTGATGGCCAAGATGTTCAAGGCGTGATGGAAGATCTTCTTTCGGCGCGCACAGACATCAGCAGTGTATACATGCGCTATGCCATCAAGGGTAACCCGGAAGAATCTTCTACTTTGATTGATCATGTTATCGAAGAGTGTGAAGCCTTGTTGAAGGCTGATAGCTTCGCTGATTATATTGAACACAGTGAAGACAAAGCTGACTTGATGCAGGAAGTAAAAAAGATCGTCGATAAATACGGTAAAGACGATCCTGAGCTGTGCGAGGCTATTAGCCGCGCTCGTGCTTTCAATTACTTTGATTACCGCATGTTCCAAGGGTTGGCGACGAAATCAGGCAATACCCTGTATGTACTCACAATCAATGGTCTACGCAAAATTTATACCCGCGTCGGTGGTTACTACTTTATGTCGAGAGAAGCCTGTGAGCTTGCTCTAGAATTTTACAGAGACATGAAGTCATACTGTGAAAACAGTCAGCCTGAGATGGTTGCTGATCGTATCCGCAAATACGGCCGTGAGAGTGGGGCAATTTGGTACGCTAACCGTATTGAAATTGCTCGCTACCTGTACGAAGAAGAACAGTAAGCCAAGCGAATTACATTGTACAAAAGAAAAGGAGATGCCATGGCATCTCCTTTTTGTTTCTAAGTGTTAATAAGTATGTGGCGGCAACACGGTGTTTTTGGCGTTGTCGGTACAGGCTGACAGGCAATTTAATCTTCGGTCAGATCTCCGTATTGTACTGCGCGCGGTTTGGACAGGTTCCTAATATATGGGAACGGCCATCGGCGAGCTCTTCCTCCAGTGTGACGTCAAAGCCCCATAACCGGTGCATGTGTTTCAGAACCTCTTGGTGGCTGTCGGCTAACGGGATGCGATTATGCGGTACATAACGCAGGGTTAGCGAGCGGTCACCTTTCAGTGCGACATTCCATACTTGGATATTCGGCTCATTGTTGCTGAGGTTGTATTGTGACGAGAGCTTCTCCCGGATAGCCCGGTAACCTTCCTCATTGTGAATTGCACTGACTTCGACATAGTTATGTCGGTCGTCGTCATCGACGGCAAACAACTTGAAGTCACGCATCACTTTCGGTGACAGGAACTGACTGATAAAGCTTTCGTCTTTAAAGTTCTCCATTGCAAAGTGAAGAGTATCTAACCAATCTTTTCCTGCAATATCCGGGAACCAGTATTTATCTTCCTCGGTTGGATTTTCACAGATCCGGCGAATATCCTGGAACATCGCAAAGCCCAACGCGTAGGGGTTAATACCGCTGTAGTACGGGCTGTTGTAGTCCGGTTGCGCCACTACGTTGGTATGGCTGTGCAAAAACTCGATAATGAAGCGGTCGGTCACCAGGCCCTCATCATAAAGGTGATTGAGAATGGTGTAGTGCCAGAACGTTGCCCACCCCTCGTTCATCACCTGAGTCTGTTTTTGCGGGTAGAAATATTGGCTTACTTTGCGCACAATCCTGACTACCTCACGCTGCCATGGCTCCAATAAAGGGGCATGCTTTTCGATGAAGTAAAGGATATTCTCCTGCGGCTCCGCCGGGAATCGTATTTCTTCCGCTTCGATTTCTTCCTCATGGGTAACCGGAATGGTACGCCATAATGAATTGACCTGTGTTTGCAGGTAGTCTTCCCGGGCTTGCTGTCGTGCCTTTTCTTCGACCATAGAGATTTTCTGTGGTCGCTTGTAGCGGTCGACGCCGTAGTTCATTAACGCATGGCAGGAGTCCAACAGCCTTTCAACCTCATTCACGCCGTATTTTTCTTCACACTCGGTGATGTATTTACGGGCAAACAACAAGTAGTCGATGATGGAACTGGCATCTGTCCATGTCTTGAATAAATAATTCCCTTTAAAGAACGAATTGTGGCCATAACACGCATGGGCCATAACGAGCGCCTGCATTGTGATGGTATTCTCTTCCATCAAATATGAAATACAGGGATCAGAGTTGATCACAATTTCATATGCAAGGCCCATTTGACCATGTTTATAGCCTCGCTCAGTTTCGATGAAGCGCTTACCAAAAGACCAGTGATGGTAGTTGATAGGCATACCAATACTGGAATAAGCATCCATCATTTGTTCGGCAGTGATGATCTCGATTTGGTTGGGATAGGCATCAAGCCGGTAGTGGTCGGCTACCCGCTTGATTTCCTTGTGGTACTGATCCAACAAATCGAATGTCCAATCTGGACCGTCACTGAGTGTCTTTGATTTAGCGACTGTCTCCATAGCACATCCCCCCTAAAGCGACGTTAACTGACTTGCTTTTTAAAAAGCTCCCGGAATACAGGGAAAATGTCTTCCACGCTCCTTATGTTCTGCATCGCAAAGTTACTGTGGCTGGCATGTAGCGCCTCATATTCCCGCCATAGTGTTTGGTGTGCCCGGCGTGTAATTTCGATGTATGAGTAGTAACGGGTTACTGGCAAGAGTTCCTTGTCCAATAGCTCACGGCAGCCCGGTGAATCATCTGCCCAATTATCCCCATCCGATGCTTGGGCCGCGTAGATGTTCCACTCGGCAGGGGAGTAGCGTTTCTTCACGATATCATTCATCAACCTCAGTGCACTCGACACTATGGTTCCCCCAGTCTCTTGAGAGTAGAAGAACTCATGTTCATCCACCTCTTTGGCCTGTGTGTGGTGGCGAATAAATACCACATCGACATTCTTATAGGTCCGGTTAAGGAACAGGTACAGCAAGATATAAAAGCGCTTGGCGATATCTTTGGTTGCCTGATCCATTGAACCTGAAACATCCATCAAACAGAACATAACCGCTTGGCTGCTAGGCTGTGGCCGACGTTCGTAGTTTTTGTAGCGTAGATCAAAGGTATCAATGAACGGTACGCTGCTAATTTTCTGACGTAGCCCCTGGATCTCATTTTTCACCCGCTCTTCCTCGAAAGGTTGGGCTGGTTCGGTATTCATTAACAGATCCAGTGTTTTCTCAAGCTCACGAAGCTGGCGACGCTTAGCGGCGGTCATTGCGGTACGTCGAGCCAGAGAATTCTGGAGCGATTTTACAATGGCAATATTGGCCGGTACGCCGGACGACTTGAAGCCCGAGCGAAACGTTTTCCATTCAACAATTTTGTTGAGCTGATTTTTCTCAAGGTTTGGCAGCTCTAAATCTTCAAAGAGTAAATCGAGATATTCGTCTTTGGAGATTTGGAACACGAATTCATCCTGGCCCTCACCATCGGGGCTGGCCTGTCCTTCACCGGCTCCACCTTGTCCGCCCCCTCCTTGGGGGCGTTCAATGCGGTCACCGGGGCTGAACTGGTCATTGCCCGGGTGGACAACTTCACGTTGTCCACCACGGCCTTGGTGAAAGCTTGGCTCGCGGATGTCACGGCTTGGAATAGAAATATCCTCACCGCTTTCCACATCGGTAATCGAGCGTTTATTTACCGCGTCAGCAATAGATTCTTTAATCTGTTGCTTGTGACGGCGCAGGAAACGCTGACGGTTTACCGTGCTTTTGTTTTTACCGTTGAGCCTGCGGTCTATAAAATGCGCCATAAGCTCTCCCCTTATTCATCAAACCACTCAGTTTATGAAGACTTACGAACGCGTAGGTACCACTCAGAAAGTAGGCGGACCTGTTTGCGGGTATAGCCTTTCTCCATCATACGAGCAACGAAGTCGTCGTGTTTCTTCTGCTCATCCGTTGATGTTTTGGCATTGAATGAAATAACTGGAAGTAACTCTTCTGTGTTCGAGAACATTTTCTTCTCAATAACCGTGCGTAGCTTCTCGTAGCTGGTCCAGTTCGGATTCTTACCTGCGTTACTGGCACGGGCACGGAGCACGAAGTTGACGATTTCGTTTCGGAAATCTTTCGGGTTGCTGATCCCGGCAGGCTTCTCTATTTTCTCCAGTTCGTTGTTCAATGCCGAGCGGTCAAACAGCTGGCCAGTTTCTGGGTCTCGGTATTCCTGATCCTGGATCCAGAAGTCGGCATAGCTGACATAGCGGTCAAAGATATTCTGGCCGTACTCAGAGTACGACTCGAGGTAGGCGGTTTGAATTTCTTTACCGATAAACTCAACGTATTTCGGCGTTAGGTAGCCTTTAAGGAACTCAAGGTACTTTTCTGCCAGCTCTTGTGGGAACTGCTCACGCTCAATCTGTTGCTCAAGTACATAGAATAGGTGAACAGGGTTGGCCGCCACTTCAGAATGATCGAAGTTGAACACGCGAGATAGGATCTTGAATGCGAAACGGGTTGATAGTCCGGCCATCCCTTCATCGACACCGGCGTAGTCTCGGTATTCCTGATAAGACTTGGCTTTCGGGTCGGTATCTTTGAGTGTTTCGCCGTCATAGACTCGCATTTTCGAGTACAGACTCGAGTTCTCAGGCTCTTTCAGGCGAGAAAGCACTGTGAAGCGGGCCAGAATTTCCAGCGTGCTTGGCGAGCAAGGTGCTGCTGATAGTTCACTACTTTGCAGGAGTTTTTCGTAGATGCGAATTTCTTCTGAAACGCGTAAGCAATACGGAACCTTCACAATATAGACGCGGTCCAAGAAGGCTTCGTTGTTCTTGTTATTACGGAACGTCTGCCACTCGGATTCATTCGAGTGAGCCAAGATAATGCCGTCGAAAGGTAGGGCTGAAAGGCCTTCGGTACCGTTGTAGTTACCTTCCTGTGTTGCGGTTAGCAGCGGGTGAAGAACTTTCAATGGCGCCTTGAACATCTCGACGAATTCCATCAAGCCCTGGTTAGCCTTACACAGTGCACCTGAGTAGCTATAGGCATCTGGGTCGTCTTGGGCAAAATGTTCAAGTTGACGAATATCAACTTTACCCACCAGCGAGGAGATATCTTGGTTGTTTTCATCGCCTGGTTCAGTTTTGGCGATACCAACCTGATCAAGAATGGATGGACGTACTTTCACAACTTTGAATTTTGTAATATCGCCACCAAATTCATGCAGGCGCTTAGCAGCCCAAGGCGACATGATATTGTTGAGGTAGCGCTCTGGGATACCGTATTCTTTCTTGAGGATATCTCCATCTTCAGTTTTATCGAATAGACAGAATGGATGGTCGTTTACCGGGCTGCTCTCGCCATTGGCTGTCAGCACATAAACGGGTACCTTCTGCATTAGGCTTTTCAGTTTTTCAGCCAGTGATGATTTACCCCCACCGACAGGACCTAATAGATAGAGGATCTGTTTACGTTCTTCTAAGCCCTGCGCGGCATGTTTTAGATAGGAAACGATCTGCTCAATCGCTTCTTCCATGCCATAAAAATCTTCAAAGGTTTTATAGCGGGAAATTACACGGTTGGAGAAAAGGCGGCTCAAGCGCGGATCTTGAGCGGTGTCAATCATCTCGGGTTCGCCAATAGCCATCAACAGACGTTCTGCTGCGTTGACATAAGCGCTTCGATCGTTACGGCAGATCTCAAGGAACTCTTGCAATGAAAGCTCTTCATCCTTGGATTCTTCATAGCGTTGACGATAGTGGTCAAAAATACTCATGGTATGCCCCCTGAATCGTTCTTTAATCAATTAGAAAGGACGAAAACACAAATCTTTCACATCCCCCATATCTTAAGACTAGACCTAACTGATTAAAGTGCTTGACTGAGTTGTTGGTTTATAAACTAAATTTCCTTTTTCGGTGTTCCTTACAAGCTGAATAAATTTTGCTCATTTGTTTACTATCCTCCTATAAATCAGGTTCTGCAAGAGGTCTTGTTTAAAAAAAATCACGAAAATGTTGATGTATTGTGACTCCCCATGCTTGTCAAAATAGACAGTCATAAATGATGAAATTTATTTCCAGAGCAGAGTTATTTACTGAATGTAAAGGTTTTCATCGCTCCCAACGGGTAACAAATGATGCTCTGGCTAGTGCATGATGGCTTTTTTGCAAAATCACTAATTTGCAAGGCTGATTTTTGCAAATACGCGGGAAATCAAAGTAATTATGTAATGATGTTTTGGTCTAGCTTGAGTGTCAAAAATTTGCGATCCGGAGTTATTTTGAGAGCTAAATCAAAAACTCTGGCTTAAGCTAAAAAAATGCCGATATTTGGGGGGAGCCTATTTAATGAGTATTTCTCGTGTTGATACTGTTTCGATCCCTGTGTCTGATCAAAGCGAGTCATTGACGTTTTATCGTGATGCACTGGGTTTCGAGCTGATACGTGATCACCAAGCAGATAAGCATAAGCGTTGGATCCAACTTGCACCGAAAGGAGCTGAGACCACGATCAGTTTGGTGATGCCCTTTGGAGGGATGAAAGCCGGATCTGTGCAGGGGCTGGTGGTGCAGACAGATGATATCCACTCGACGTATGATGAGCTTTCAAGCCGAGGTGTGTCATTATCAGAGATTGTAACTTTGATTGGGGGGCGTTTTGCGACCTTTGCCGATCCTGATGGCAATGGCTGGGTACTTATTGAGGCTAACTCGCAGATGCTAGCTTGATGTATCAGAGCAGCTTAAAGGGATTAAAGCCATTTGATCTCACGTTGGTGAGGATGAAAAGATACCTGACGGCAAACTGCCGTACAGGTATTCAATATGCTGATCTTACGCGGTAGCCCCGCAAAGGTTGTTAGCGTTTTACACTGACTTCCGTGGTAAGTGTATGCACTTCACCGGGCGCTAGGGTTATGCTCTGGCTGTTGTGGATGGTTGACTCAACACATACCATGGTTTCAAAGCTGTTGTTTGCCATATCCCCCATGCTTTCTGACAGCGCTTGCCACGGATTCCAGATCACCGCGGCATTGTGGCCGCTGTTAGTGACGGCAATTTTACGGCTATTACCGTCGTGGATCATTACCGTTGGCTCTGGTTGGGTATAGACACGATCCACTTCACCTTCAAAGCTCAGCTGCTCGCCGCCTTGGCAAATTTGACCGCCTTGGGTACTGTCAGCATACTCGTTGCCCATCTGGGTTACGTGGATATCATGGATATTTGCGACACTGAAATAAGTGTGCAGTGCACCTGAGAAGCTCCACGCCGTATCATCCGTATTGGTTGAGGTTAGCGAGACTTTTAGGGTTGTACCGATTTCGAAGGTCAGCACATTGTGGAATTTGTGCGGCCAGATAGCGCGGGTTGCTTCTGAGTCGGACAGCGTCAGGGCGACAATAACACCGCTGTCATTTTCACGGTGCTCCTGAAGAGTCCATTCACTGTTACGGGCGAAACCGTGTGATGGTGCTGCTGCTTTGCCAAACCAAGGCCAGCAGACAGGAATACCACCACGGATTGCCTTGGTGGTATCAAATTCAGCTTTTTCGCTCAGCCAAATAACGTCTTCTTCACCTTGTGGTTTAAACCAAATCAGGTGGCCACCATGAAGGGAAATCCCGGCTTCTGCTTGGGCATGGTTGATTCTTACTATCTTGATCCCTTGGTATTCACAGATGGTAACAGCATCCGATAAGGCTGCTACTGCTGGAAGAGTATTGAAATCCATCAGACTATCCTTTAGTTGTAGCAATGTATAAATAATTGCCACTTTGACGTGAAAGTAACAGTTATTTATATACTTCTTTTTATTTGAAAATTAACAATCCATGTTAAAACTTATTTGTTAAATATGTAATTATTTTTTAGCTGGTGTTTACTGCTTCTAAGCTGGGAGACACGAAGACCAAGCTTAATAAGTTGTTATCAAGGTTGAGTACCGTAATGAGTGACTCTGATGTCTAGCACTGAGATCTACGGCTGTAACCAGCAAATACTGATCAGATATTGATATCGGCTTTTGTATAAAGCCAGATACAAAAAAGGCGACACCGTAGCGTCGCCTTTTATTATCTAGCTAAAAGCTTACATTACTTAGAAATGTGAGCGATTAGGTCTAGAACTTTGTTTGAGTAACCGATTTCGTTGTCGTACCAAGATACAACTTTAACGAATTTGTCAGTCAGAGCAACACCAGCTTTAGCATCGAATACTGAAGTCTGAACTTCACCGATGAAGTCTTGAGAAACAACTTGATCTTCAGTGTAACCAAGAACGCCAGCCATTTCGCCTTCTGAAGCAGCTTTCATAGCAGCACAGATTTCGTCGTAAGAAGCAGCTTCTTTAAGGTTAACTGTTAGGTCAACTACAGAAACATTAGCAGTTGGTACGCGGAAAGCCATACCAGTTAGCTTGCCGTTTAGTTCTGGAAGAACAACGCCTACAGCTTTAGCAGCACCAGTTGAAGATGGGATGATGTTCTGAGAAGCACCACGACCACCGCGCCAGTCTTTAGCAGAAGGACCGTCAACAGTCTTCTGAGTAGCAGTAGTAGCGTGAACAGTAGTCATAAGACCAGATTCGATGCCCCACTTGTCGTTAAGAACTTTAGCGATTGGCGCTAGGCAGTTCGTAGTACAAGAAGCGTTAGAAACGATGTCTTGACCAGCGTAAGAGTCTTGGTTAACACCCATAACGAACATTGGAGTTGCGTCTTTAGATGGACCAGTAAGAACTACTTTCTTCGCACCAGCTGTGATGTGCTGACGAGCAGTTTCGTCAGTTAGGAAAATACCTGTTGCTTCAGCAACAACGTCAACACCGATTGCATCCCACTTAAGGTCAGCTGGATTACGCTCTGCAGTTACGCGAACTGTTTTGCCGTTAACGATTAGGTTACCACCTTCAACTTCAACAGTACCGTTGAAGCGGCCGTGAGTTGAATCGTACTTAAGCATGTAAGCCATGTACTCAACGTCGATTAGGTCGTTGATACCAACAACTTCGATGTCGTTACGCTCTACAGAAGCACGGAAAACAAAACGTCCAATACGGCCAAAACCGTTAATACCTACTTTGATAGTCATTACAGTTGCTCCACAACTTAATTTCTAATGAAAGATAACTGGTAGTAAAATTACAGAATATAACGTGACCCTGCAAGTGAAAAACGAACTTAAATTGCGTGAGGTCAAAAAAAAGTTCGGATCTTTTTTACATTCCAACTACAACGCTGCAAATTCGTACAGATGTTGTATGAATATCAATCATTGCTGTTATTAACTTTTAATATCAACACGAAGCCCACCCAAAATATGCTTAAATGAGCAGTGAAGATGTAAAATCCTTTCGAGCAGAAAGTATGTGCCACAGTTGACGTAAATGGCAACCATTTTTCAGATAGATAACGTTAAAATTCAATGAAGGGAATGTAATGTCAGTTAAATCAGACTCTTATTGGCGTGATAAACTGTCGGAAGAGCAGTATCGCATCTGTCGGGAGCAAGGAACGGAGGCGCCTTTCTCGGGTAAGTTACTGCACAACCGTGAAACGGGTGTGTATAGCTGTACTTGTTGTCAGGCCCCATTGTTCCACTCGAGCAATAAATATGACTCCGGTTGTGGCTGGCCGAGTTTTGATGCGCCGGCTGAGCGTGATGTGATTCGATATATTGAAGATAACAGCCATGGGATGCACCGGATTGAGATCCGCTGTGCTCAGTGTGATAGCCACCTTGGCCATGTATTTCCAGATGGGCCAAAAACCACCGGGGAGCGGTATTGTGTTAATTCGGTATCTTTAATTTTTAAAAACGAGAATGAGGATCCCGAACAACAGGACGAGTAGCCGTTAGGCGGGTATTCATGCCTATGCTCATCGTGACGCCCTGCATTCTACACGGGGCGCCTTTGAGTAATGCCTAATAGCCTCTCTGCTGAATGGTGCTACTCGGCCATGCTGGCGTTGAAGTCACCGTCATAAAGTGCTCGGGCTATCATCTCTGCCTGGCCATTCAATTCATTACGTCGCTCGTCGCTCATCGGATAGAACGCATTTAATTTGTCTTGTTTGGCAACCGGCATCGCTAACGCTTCACCGACTTTGGCCCAAAGGTAGGCTTGTTCCCTAGCGCCTTGTTGATGGGATAACGTGGCCAGGCCTTGGAGGATTTCTGGTTTTATCTTCGGCTTACGAGCATAGAGCTCAAGCGCTCGCTTGAGTAGGCCAATGGTTTTCTCCTGATCCTTCGATGTATAGAAGGTGGCTAGTGCCAATTGCATCTCTGGCGTTTCCATTGCTGAAGATCCTTCGAGTCTCAAGAATTTCCGCAACGCCTCTTTATTTCCTTGGCTCCAGCGAAAATAGAGGATCTCAGGATCGTTCGATGTGGCAAGCTCAGTGTTGAGTCGGTCGATCGAGGCGTAAGCACTGAGCATTGCTTGGGTGCGGTGGGTTTTACGCTCTTTCAATTCCGTAGGCTCGATACGGGCGGCATATTCCAGGCACTTTTGGTAATCGTAGGTGTATTGCAGTTCTTTGAATTTATTTTTGTCGGTTGGATCTTTTTGCACATCGTATCGCTGCCAAATGAGGCTGACCCGTTGCAGGCGACACTGGCCATCATTGAGGTTGGTATCGGCACAAAGCTGTGGCTCGGCCTGACATAAGCTGTCTGTCGAGCGGTGGCGTTCAAAGCAGCCACTAAGGAGTACAGCACTGGCCAGCAGTAGGGTAAGTTTTAATGTGGCTTTTCTCATTATAGTTTTCAAGGACTTCGGCAAAGGTGGCTTTAATTTACGAGTTTATCAAAAAAGAGATAAAAGATTGCGGCGGGCCGCTGGTTTTCAGCAGTGTGATCCCCCAAGCAGTTTATCGACGTATCCTTGGCGAGCTTTAATAGAAACTGTTATTACTGCGGGCAACAACAATATTAAATGGAAAAAGTGAAACGCAATGGATCTTGAAACTTTGCTTAATGCTATGACCCCAGAGGTTTACCAACGGCTAGCCACTGCGGTTGAAATTGGTAAGTGGCCAGACGGTAGCTCCCTGACTCCTGAACAGCGTGACTCTTCAATGCAAGCGGTAATGTTATATCAGTCGCGTCATAATGCCGATGCTGCCCACATGACGGTTGAGAAAGGGGGAGAGATAAAATTTAAATCGAAGGCAGAGCTGAAAAAGGAATTTGCAGGCGACAATGCCTCAACCGCTGAAATGACGGCAGATGATATTGTTCGTTTTGACCACGACGAACTTTGAGGTGTCGCTACCAAGCTACACTATTTGATGCTAGCGAGTACCACGGGCGGGCAATAGAAGCCAGATAGCTCGTGGTCTTCTTCGCCAACCAGATTAGCAACCCAAGGCTCTTGCTCAATACGTGAGAGGTAGCTATCTAAGCGCGGGTAATGCGAAAATCTCAGCCCTGCCATCCAGCCACTTCGTAGTACGCTCCACAAGCTTATTTCAGCCATCGACAAGTGCTCACCGATGTAATCCTGTTCTGGCAGTTGCTCTTCTAGGTATTGTATGGCTCTTGGTAGGTGGATTTCGAGACATTGCTCAACGGCTTCTTCATCGACATCTTTATCGAGCATCTTTCCCCTGAGTATTTTTTGGTAGAACAGCACTCCGCCAATGAGCGAGGTAAGGCGGGTATCGGCGTACTCTTCCAACCAACGGATTTTGGCTCTGGTGATGGCATCTCCGGGGTACAACGGCGGAATAGGGTATTGGTCATCTAGGTAATGGGCAATAACCGTGGAGTCCATGATGCTGTGTTGCTCAACGTCCAATATGGGGACTTTTCCCAGCGGATGGCGCTTTTGGGCCAGTTCTTTTTCGACATAGGGATTGAGGGGCTGCAGCTCATAGGTGATCCCTTTATAAGCAAGGGCCAGCATGATTTTTCTGACAAAAGGTGAAATCGAGGAACCATGTAGGATCATAATGTACGTACGGCCTTTCACTGACAGGAATAGTCAAAGTGTAGCCGAGTTGCTGTTTATGCGGGAAGAACTAGAAAAAACGGCAGCCAATGGTTGCCGTTTATATTCATCTTGCCGCGATATTGAGGATTAGAGCGTTAGCTCGCCTCGTAAATCTTGTTGCATTAGACTGCGTACGTTTTCTACTGGTAGATTTTGGCTCAGAAGGAAATGTAGCTTGGCCAGTGCGGCTTCTGGTGTCATGTCATATCCACTGAGGACACCGGCATCGGCAAGGGCACAGCCTGTTGCATAGCCGCCCATATTGACCTTGCCTGACAGACATTGGGTAAGGTTCATCACGATAACACCACGCTCGCTCGCTTCTTTTAGCTGATCCAGCAATTCTTTGTTTTGCGGGGCATTACCTACACCAAATGTCAGTAGGATCATGGCATTGACTGGTTGGCGGAGGGTATTGCGGATCACCTCTGGTGAGATCCCCGGATACATGGTGATCACGCCAATCGGTTGAGGTGTGATGTTATGAACCTTGAATGGCCCATCTGGCTGCTTGTCGATTTCAACATTATTGGTTTGAATGTTGATACCCGCTTCCAGCAACGGTGGTAGGTTAGGTGAAATAAAGGCACCGAATCCGTCAGCGTGGGCTTTCGTACTGCGGTTACCGCGGATCAGTTTGTTATTGAAGAACACAGTAACTTCATTGATCGGGTAGTTTGCCGCGACGTGAAGGGCGTTGAGCAGGTTGCTCTGGCCGTCAGAGCGCAGCTCCGCAAGCGGAATTTGCGATCCGGTGACAATCACTGGCTTGTCGAGGTTTTCGAACATGAAAGACAAGGCTGAGGCGGTGTATGCCATGGTATCCGTACCATGCAAGATCACAAAACCGTCGTACTTGTCGTAGTTCGCTTTAATATCATCAGCAATGCGCTGCCAATCCGCTGGCGTCATATCCGACGAGTCGATAAGGGGATCGTATTCGTGGATGGTGAACTTTGGCATTTCTGCACGATGGAATTCTGGCATGCTTTCCAGTTGCTGTTCCATAAAACCAGCAATGGGTACGTAGCCATGGTCTGACTTCTGCATACCAATTGTGCCGCCAGTGTAGGCGATGTAAATGTGTTTTCTTTCCATATGAAGGTACAGAATTATCGGTTTGGTGGGCGCATTATACGGTGTATGTAGCGTAAAAAAAGCCCGGTGACGCCGGGCTGATCTCACTTTTATAGTTCTGGGCAGTTTACGCAGAAGGAATATTGCCCTTTTGGATCGTTGAAGTTACCAAGGGTGGAGAGATCTGTTACTACTTTTTGTGTGACAGGTTGCATTGCTTCAGGCAGCTCACCCCACACCAGTTGGTGGAAGAATACCTTAACTTCAGAGCTGAATTGCTGTATGAACATCTCTGCAGTACTCAATGGCTTGGCCATCCAACGAACCTCGTAGTCGTCCCCTAGCGTCGCCAGTTCAGCGGCACTGGCGATGGCATCATCAAAGTCTCCAAGCTCGTCAACTAAGCCAAGGGCAAGGGCATCTTTACCTGTCCACACTCGACCTTGTGCAACGCTATCTGCTTGCTCAAGAGTCATATCGCGGTATTGGCTAACCAAACCGATGAAACGCTGGTATCCATTTTCGATACCAAGCTGGAAGATGTCAGCAATGCCCTGCGGTAACTCGCGGGTAACCCCGACGCCCGAGAATGGGGTCGTGCCAACACCATCGCTGTAGATCCCCATTTTTTCCAATCCTTTCTCGAAAGTGGTCAGGATGGCAAAAATGCCGATCGAACCGGTGATCGTGGTTGGTTGGGCCATGATTTTGTCAGCAGAGGCCGAAATCCAGTAACCACCAGATGCTGCGACACTCGACATCGAGACCACAACAGGTTTGCCAGCCGCTTTTAGTGCATCAACTTCGTTGCGGATCACTTCCGAGGCAAAGGCACTGCCTCCTGGGCTATCGACACGAAGAATTACAGATTTAACCTTGTCATCAAGGCGGGCTTCACGCAGCAGGGCTGCCGTAGTGTCACCACCGACGTTGCCTCTCTGTTGGGTGCCATCCATGATGGCACCACTGGCTACCACAACAGCAATTTGGTTGTCGCTCGGCAGCTGGATATCACCAATTGTAGGCTGGTAATCGTAGTAACTGATCTGATTGAAGCTGTGGTCGTCGTTTTCGCCAAAGGCGTTGACGAGTTGCTGGCGAAGCTGCGGACGGTTGACGAGTTCATCGATTAAGCCCATTTTTTTGCTTAGTTGAGCAAAGTCACCGTCGACACTTTTCAGCTCGGTTACAAACTGATCAAGTTCAGGTGTCAGTGTGCTGGCTTCAATCTGGCGGTTACTGGCAACGTCAGAAGTGTAAGCGCCCCAAAGCTGGTTGAGCCATGCGGTGTTTGCCTCTCGGGCTTCGTCAGACATGCCGTCCAAAGTGTAAGGTTCGACAAAGGATTTGTAGGTGCCAACACGGAAGACATGGGTATTGACGTCCAGTTTCTCGAACAGAGTCTTGTAGTAAAGGGTATAGCTGCCGTAACCGGTTAACATCACACCGCCATCAGGTGACATGAAAACTTTATCGGCGAAGCTCGACAGGTAGTACTGGCTTTGCTTGTAATGATCGCCAATGGCATAAACCGGTTTGCCTGATTGCTTGAACTCCTTTAGCGCCTTGGCGATATAGCGGAGTTTGGTCAGGTTAGTCTCTTGCATATCACGGAGATTGAGGACCAGTCCAGTAATACGCTCGTCAGTGGCTGCGGTACGCAGGGTGTCGACAATGTCGAATAACACGTTTTCTTGTGTCTGCTCATTACCAAAGGCACTGCTGGTGAGGCTATCTAACGGGCTTGTATTGGTACGCTGTTCGACGATCGGCCCTGAAAGGTCTAAGACTAATGCTGCCTGCTCCGGTAACTCTGGTTCTTTACCGCTTTCGGTAAAGGCAAAGAAAAGCGCACCGATGATAATGAGGAAAAGTAGGTTGATGATCAGCTGACGAGTAAAGCTGATTAGTTTCCATACCCAACGGAAGAGTTTTCCAATTCCTTTAAAGATCACTTTCATGAAGGTTCCTGATTTTTCGCAATGGCCTTTGGCCTGCTTGTTTCGCAATTTATATAAGATTGGACGTAATAATAATGGTTTAGTTCTATGCTAACCGAGTAATCAAGTAATTACAGTAATTAATCGTATTGGGTGAACCGTTTAGCTAAACAAATGCAGGATAGTTATCGATCAATATGTCGATGCATTATTTTTACGAATAGTTAGATCCAAATCAATATATTGTTGCGTTTATGTAAACGATTGTTTGAAATATGTTTGCCTGATTCGTATACTGGTCAGACCATAACTATATAAAGAATGGAAGCCATGGACGATAAATCTTACCCTCATCTGTTAGCGCCGCTAGAACTTGGTTTCACTCAATTGCGTAATCGTGTGTTGATGGGATCGATGCATACTGGCCTGGAAGAATCCCGCGATGGATTCAAAAAACTAGCTGCTTTCTACGCTGCCAGGGCCAAGGGCGGTGTCGGGCTCATTGTTACCGGCGGTTTCTCTCCGAATTTTCGCGGTCGTCTTCACCCGCTAAGTGCCGAGTTCAGTTCGGGTCGCGCCGCCAGGGCGCACCGGGTGATCACCGATGCCGTGCATCAAGAGGGTGGGAAAATAGCCTTGCAATTGCTCCATGCCGGTCGTTATGCCATGCATCCTTTTGCCGTCAGTGCGTCGGCAATTAAGGCGCCTATTTCAAAATTTACGCCCAAGGAAATGAGTACCCGACAAATTAAAAAAACCATAGAGGCCTTTGCCCGCAGTTCAGAGCTGGCTCGAGAGGCGGGGTATGACGGGGTTGAGTTGATGGGGTCGGAAGGGTACCTAGTCAACCAGTTTATCTGTAAGCGTTCGAACCATCGCTATGATGAGTGGGGCGGGAGTTATGAAAACCGCATGCGTTTCCCGCTTGAATTGGTCAAAGCGGTTCGCGCCCGGGTTGGCCGTGACTTCATCATTGTTTTCCGCTTGTCGATGCTCGATTTGGTCGAGCAGGGCAGTACCCATGAAGAAGTGGTGTTGCTTGCTAAGCAACTAGAACAAGCTGGTGTGACGATCCTTAATACCGGGATTGGCTGGCACGAGGCAAGGATCCCAACTATTGCTACCCAAGTGCCAAGAGCGGCCTTCGCGTGGGTGACAGAAAAGCTTAAGTCTGAAATTTCGATTCCTTTGGTGACCTGTAACCGGATTAATACTCCGCAGGTGGCCGAAGACATTTTATCTAGTAACCAAGCCGATATGGTGTCGATGGCTAGGCCGTTCCTTGCTGATCCGGATTTTGTGGTGAAAGCTGAACAAGACAGGGCGGATGACATCAACACTTGTATTGGTTGCAATCAAGCCTGTTTGGATCACGTGTTTGTTGGTAAGCGGGCCAGTTGTTTGGTTAACCCGCAGGCGTGCTACGAAACGGAATTGGTATTGTCTCCGACAGCGGGTCAGCGACGTATTGCGATTGTCGGAGCAGGGCCTGCTGGCATGGCGACGGCAGTTGCTGCTGCCGAACGGGGCTTTGACGTCGACTTGTTCGAGAAGAATGATCACCTTGGCGGACAGTTCAATCTTGCGATGCAGATCCCGGGTAAGGAAGAATTCAAGGAAACAATCCGTTACTTCAGTCGTCGTCTTGAGCAAACTGGCGTGAATGTGAAGTTAGGGCAAGCGGCTTCGGTTGATGAACTGAGCGGATATGATGAAGTAATTGTCGCGACAGGTGTTCAACCACGCCGTCCTCCTATTCCGGGTATTGACCATGAGAAGGTGATTGATTACCAAACCCTGATCCGAGACAAGGTAGAGTTGGGTTCGCGAGTGGCTGTGATTGGTGCTGGTGGGATCGGTGTTGATGTGTCTACGATGCTGACAGAGCCTGAGCACCAAAACTTGGACGACTGGCTGAAAGACTGGGGAATTGACAAGTCGATTGAGCATGCTGGTGGTTTGTATCCCCATGAAGAGTATGTAAGCCAGCGACAGGTGTGGTTGATGCAGCGTCGTCCGGGCAAAATGGGTAAAGGGCCGGGTAAAACCACGGGTTGGATCCACAAGAAAGTGTTGGAAAAGCGCGGGGTTGAGCTGCTCAGTGGGGTGGGCTACGAGAAGGTTGATGATGAAGGGTTGCACATTACTGTCGAAGGCCAATCGCGGGTATTGGATGCCGATCATATTGTACTGTGTGCTGGGCAGACGTCTGTCGATGAGCTCTCTGATGCGCTCAAGGCCAAGAACATCAATGTCCATGTGATTGGTGGCGCTGATGTCGCTGGTGAGGTTGACGCCAAACGGGTGATCCGCCAAGGTGTTGAGTTGGCGGCGAAGTTGTAGGAACCCGTTTGGCAAGAGCGGCCATAGGCTCGGGGCAATAGGAACAGCAAAAGAAGTTGGGTACCGAGAAAAGCGTACCCAGCGCTTTTTCTGAAATGTACATATTGCATTGACACTCGTACAGATCCCCCCTTTGTTGTCTTGAGTTGCCAATAGCCCATTCATTCTTAATGGATTTAGTTTGAACAAACTATGCTACCGTCTATTGTGACTACTGATTTTTACGAGGTTGTTATGGACGCACTTACCTTATTGCTCAACCGTCGGTCGCTGCCCAAAATGGTGGCACCCGCGCCACAGGGAGAAGCATTGGACGCCATTCTCCGTGCAGGACTGCGAGCACCGGACCATGCCGGTCTGACGCCTTGGCGGTTCATTGTGTCTCATGAGGGTGGTGTTCAAGGCGACAGTCGACAAAAGCTTGCCGATATCTTTGTTGAAGCCGCGAATAGTGAGGGGGCTGATGAACTTACCTTGCAAAAAGCGAGTAAAGCCCCTTTCAGAGCACCGATGGTCATAACGGTAGTTGCTAAAGTCTCTGAGCATGACAAGGTGCCAGTGATTGAACAGCATTTATCGGCAGGATGCGCGGTACAGGCGATGCAACTAGCGGCGGTCGCTCAGGGCTTTGCCGGATTTTGGCGTACCGGTAAATGGGCCTATCATGCTGTTGTGAGGCAGGCTTTGGGGGTACAGGGTGATGATATGATTGTCGGTTTTCTGTACCTGGGGACCCCGGGATGCCGTGATGCTAAAGCGCCGGGGCGGGATCTCAGCCAATTTGTTGAATACCTATAGCCGCTATTATATTGATTGAAAGGGGAAGCCAATAGGTTTCCCCTTTTTGATCCAGGTTGATGACAGGATCTGGCAGCAGGAGTAGAATTTATTGCTCTTGTCAATTTACCGGAGCGTGTCATGGAAAGTGTTCGCCTAACCCAATACAGCCACGGAGCAGGATGTGGTTGTAAAATATCTCCTCAAGTTCTTGATACTATTCTACGAACGCAGTTCGCTCCGTTTGCCGACCCTAATCTGCTAGTGGGTAATGAAAGTAAGGATGATGCCGCGGTATACGATCTCGGCAATGGTACGGCAGTGGTCAGTACCACGGACTTCTTTATGCCTATCGTTGATGATCCGTATGACTTTGGCCGTATTGCGGCAACCAATGCAATTAGCGATATCTACGCCATGGGCGGTAAACCTATCATGGCTATTGCTATCCTTGGTTGGCCGATCAATGTATTGGCGCCAGAAATTGCTCAGCAGGTGATTGAAGGTGGGCGTGCCGTTTGCCGTGAAGCAGGAATTTCATTGGCGGGCGGCCATTCGATTGATGCACCGGAGCCTATTTTCGGCTTGGCGGTAACCGGTATTGTCGATACTGATCGCGTCAAGCGTAACAACCAAGCGGAAGCGGGCTGTCAGCTTTATTTGACCAAGCCACTTGGTATTGGTGTGCTGACAACCGCAGAGAAAAAATCCAAGTTGCTTGATGAACACCGTGGTTTGGCTCGTGACTGGATGTGTCAATTGAACAAACCCGGTGTTGATTTTGCTAACGTAGAAGGCGTGAAAGCCATGACTGACGTGACTGGCTTTGGCTTGATGGGGCACCTCAATGAAATTTGTGAAGGTAGCGGTCTGAAAGCCAAGCTTGATTTTGCACAGGTACCGAGCCTTCCGGGCGTATTTGATTATATTGAGCAAGGCTGTGTACCAGGTGGCACCGGGCGCAATTTTGCTAGTTACGGCCACCGTTTGGGGGGGATGACCGATCAGCAAAAAGCCTTGCTTTGCGATCCCCAGACATCTGGTGGTCTGCTATTAGCTGTCGCACCTAATGCGGAGGCCGAGGTCAAAGCCTTGGCACAGCAACATGACATTGAACTCAATGCTATTGGCGAGCTGGTTGCAGCTGCAGCCGATGACACTGTACTGATTGAGATTTGCTAAGTATGTCTCGCCCTAATTGCCAAGATTTCCGCCAGTTGTTAATCAACGATACGCCGCTGATGGATATGCGTGCGCCGGTGGAGTTTGTACAAGGTGCTTATCCTTCTTCCCGTAACCTCCCTTTGATGCTGGACGAAGAGCGTAAAGCGGTAGGGACATGTTACAAAGAACAAGGTCAGGAAGCGGCGATTGCCCTCGGCCATGAATTGATCAACGGCGAGGTTAAAGCCGAGCGAGTCGCGCAGTGGAAAGCATTTTGTGAGGCTAACCCAAACGGCTATCTGTATTGCTTCCGCGGCGGTTTACGTTCGCGTATTACCCAGCAGTGGCTGAAAGAAGCGGGTATTGATTATCCGTTTATCGAGGGTGGCTACAAGGCGCTGCGACGCTTCTTGATCGAGACTATCGATGATGTAGCCACCAAACCGATGACCTTGATTGGTGGTAATACTGGTTGTGGCAAGACGATCATGGTCAATGAGCTTGCCAATGGGATCGATTTGGAAGGCGCAGCAAATCATCGTGGTTCGTCATTTGGCCGCTATGTATCAGCTCAGCGTACCCAGATTAATTTCGAAAATGTGCTGGCGATATCCATGCTTAAGAAGCAAGCAGCGGGCGTGTCGCACTTTGTCTATGAAGATGAAGGGAAGATCATCGGATCGGTCGGCGTGCCTTTGCCTATTGTCCAGGCGATGAAGGCTGCACCGATAGCGATTGTTGATGATCCACTCGATGTCCGACTGGAACGATTGCTGGACGACTACGTGGTTAAGATGCAACGTGATTTCTGTACTGAATTCGGCGAGCAAGAGGGCTGGGAGCGTTTTACCCAGTACCTTGAGCACGGTATGTTCAGTATCCGCAAGCGCCTTGGCTACCAGCGCTACGAGAAGTTGCTACTGGTACAGCAGCAGGCTATTAAGGTCATGCAGTCCAGTGGTGAACTGTCAGGTCATTATGACTGGCTTAGCTTGCTGCTCGAGCAGTATTACGATCCGATGTACACCTACCAGCTAAGCAAGAAGGCAGAGCGCATTGCCTATCGTGGCGAATATGCCGATGTTAAAGCTTGGTTGGCAGAAAATTGCGCTTAAGCTCATAAGTACAAGCCCAGCACCAGTGACTGGGCTATTTTTTCACAACGTCAACCTGTATCTATATCCAGTATTTTCTTGTTCTCACCGCAGTTTTTTCTTATAGTTCAGCCAATACTTGCCAACGTTATTCAACTGAATTCCAACTATGTCTCGTCTATATATTGCAGAAAAGCCCAGCCTCGGGCGTGCCATTGCCGCCGTGTTACCTCGGCCCCACAAGAACCATGACGGTTATATTGAAGCGGGCAACGGTGATATCGTCACTTGGTGTATCGGCCATTTACTCGAACAAGTCGAGCCGGATGCGTATGACGAGAAATACAAAAAGTGGAATATCCTCGACTTGCCGATAGTGCCGCAGCAGTGGCTGTTGACGCCCCGTAAAACAGCCAAGAAGCAGTTGGGAGTGGTAAGGAAGCTCTGCAAGCAAGCTGGGGAAGTGATCCACGCGGGTGACCCGGATAGAGAAGGCCAACTGTTAGTGGATGAGGTGATTGACTACGTCAATTTAGCCCAAGGAAAAAAAGCGGCGATGCAGCGGCTATTGATTTCCGATCTCAACCCTGCCGCAGTGAAGCGTGCGCTGGGGAAACTGCGTAGCAACCGCGATTTTATTCCGCTGTCAGTATCGGCACTGGCCCGCTCCCGTGCCGACTGGCTGTATGGCATGAACATGACTCGTGCTTATACGTTGCTTGGCCAAAAAGGAGGTTACCGAGGGGTGCTATCTGTTGGCCGAGTACAAACGCCGGTACTGGGCTTGGTTACCCGTCGCGATGATGATATTGCCAACTTCATACCTAAACCCTTCTATGAGCTTTTTGCCTTGATCCCATACCAGCAGCAGGAGATCCGTGCGAGGTGGAAACCGAGTGAATCGTGCAAGCCTTGGCAGGATGAAGATGGCCGGATACTCAACCGCAAGCTTTGTGAAAACGTGGTCAGCCGAATAAAAGGCCAGCCAGCAGAAGTCACAGCGTCCGAGCGCAAGGAAACCCGTCAGGCACCGCCTTTACCGTATTCATTGTCGGCCCTTCAGATTGATGCCGCTAAGCGTTTTGGTATGAGTGCGGCTGATGTCCTAGCAACATGTCAGTCATTGTATGAGAAGCACAAAGTTATCA
The DNA here is from genome assembly GCF_024357955.1 of Photobacterium pectinilyticum. Taxonomy (GTDB): domain Bacteria; phylum Pseudomonadota; class Gammaproteobacteria; order Enterobacterales; family Vibrionaceae; genus Photobacterium; species Photobacterium pectinilyticum. The sequence goes on along the minus strand of NZ_JANEYT010000001.1, from coordinate 7,451 downwards.
CATATCCACGTTCTGATAGCCGCTATCTGCCAATGGATCATTTCAAGCAGGCCGGGGATGTTTGCCAAGCGATTGCTAACACCGATAGCAAACTATTGAATGCGGTTGAAGGGGCCGATACCAGCCTGAAATCAAAAGCCTGGAATGATAAAAAAGTCGATGCCCACCACGCGATTATTCCGACCCCTAAATCAGTCAATAGCGCGAGCCTAAGTGGCGGTGAGCAGAAGGTATATCAGCTGATCGCAAGGCAATACTTGATGCAGTTTTACCCGGCTGCGATATACAGCGAAGCCAAGTTGGAGTTCACGATAGCTGGTGGGTTGTTTGTTGCGCGCGGTCGACAGTTGATGTCAGCTGGATGGCGTGCATTACTGGGGCGGGATGAACCGACAGATAAAGAGGCCGATTTGGCTGATAAAGTCCCCCCGCTTGAAAAGGGAACGGTACTAACCTGTCGTGATGGTGAGATCCTGGACAAGATGACCGAACCGCCAAAAGCCTTTACTGAAGCAACCTTGTTACAGGCGATGACGGGGATCGCCCGCTTTGTCTCTGACAGTTCGTTGAAAAAAATTCTTCGCGATACCGATGGCTTGGGTACGGAAGCTACCCGAGCCGGGATCCTCGATATTCTGTTTAAAAGGCAGCTATTGATGCGCCAAGGCAAAAGCATCCACGCGACAGAGGCGGGCAAAGGCTTGATCTATGCCTTGCCAAATGAGGCGACTTATCCGGATATGACGGCACACTGGGAGCACCAGTTGCAGGATATGGCCGATAAAAAGTGCGCTTACAAGCCTTTCATGGATGCGCTGGAAGTGCAGGTCACACAATTGATGGAAAAGGTGAAAACCAGTGAGGTTCCCCAGAGCCTACGTGACTTGAAGTCACCAGAACCATTTAAGAAGCGCCGTTATAGCAAAGGTAGCGGTAAGTCGCCAACGAGAAGCTCTTCTTCTGGTAAAGTACGTTCCCCTCGTCGTCGTGCTCCGAAAAAAACGGACTAGGGAAGTAACTCGTGATTAAAATCGTTAATGTAGTTATTCATGAATAGCTGATTACGGCCGCAGGATTTGGCTTCATATAGTGCATTATCGGCGAGTTTGAAGAAGGTATCGGCTGAATTATTGTCCGAAGGCGTGAGAGTGCATCCGCCAATACTGATGGTGACAATGTCGGTAGTGTCGCTATTTTGTGTTCTCCTCGGTAGAGCGAGCTCCCTGATGGCTTCCAGTGCCCGTTCGGCCGCATATTGCGCCGCATGTTGGTCTTGGCCAGGCAGTAGCAAGACAAACTCTTCGCCGCCGTAGCGGGCAAAAAGCGCGCCTGCCCGTCGCTCTAAAGGGGCCAGCGTCGCAGCAATCATTTTTAAGCACTGATCGCCCGCAGCATGGCCGAAGCTATCGTTATAGTCCTTGAAGTGGTCGACATCAATAATCAGTAGCGAAATTGGTAGGCTATGTCGTTCGGCCCGTCGCCACTCATCAAAAAAACGTTCATCAAACTGACGGCGATTGGCCACTTGAGTTAGTGAGTCTTCGCGGGAGACTTTTTCTAGTTTTTCGTTGGCCTGCTGCAAAGCTTGGGTTCGCTCGGCTACTCTTAGCTCCAGTTCGGTATTGAGCTGGATAAGTTTCTCTTCAGCTTGGCGTCTGACCAAGTGTTGGGAGACAATGAAGGCAAATTGCTTGAGTAACTGGTGCAAATGGGTCGGCAGCGGCATCCCACTGAGTAAGTTATCACAGGCTATCCAGCCAATCGGCGTATCTTCATCCCACAAAGTTATATAGGCACTCCAGCCGAATCCGACCACCATGAGGTTATGGTACAACGGGGTGTTTTCCTCAATTGCTAAGTATTCTTCGTTTTTCTGTAGTGGATTTACCGAAAACCACAGGTCAGGAATTTCCGTCTCAAAATAATGCTCATTGACTGTATTCCCATGAACGTCGGTACCATAAGTACCTTGCATTCGGTTGCCAGGTTTGAACAGGAATATCGCCATCCTGTCGATGTTGAGTTGCTTTTTTGCTTCATCAACAGCAGTAAAGAGCATGCTGTTGAGCGAGTCGGCACGCCATAGCCTGAATGAGATGTCATGCAGGGCTTGGAGCTGTTTCTGCAAGCTGTGCTGTTCGTGCTGACGAATCTTGAGCTCCCGCTCAGCAATACGCCAGCTGCTGTGCTTATCTTGGATGATGGCATCAGTCATCGAGGTACTGAGTTCAGAGGCAAGTAAAACACCCAGAAAGCTGAAGTCCTTGGCTTTAAATTGTTTGGATACCCTATTTTGGGGAAAATCGGCAATGAAGCAGCCGATGATCGTCGAACGCCTTTCTAAGGGGAGATAAAGGCGGTAGGTATTGTTTAGCTCGCGAATAGTAGCCACTTGTAACCGCACGGCTTGAGTGACCTGATCAAATGGAAATATCTTGGTTTCTTGGTATTCAATTGGTGGGGATTGGTAATTGATCCCTGCATTATCTACGGTTAGCAGTATTTTCCATTCAGAGCCGTCTACGACGACCAAGGTGGCATCTTGCACGGAAAAGCTCAACAGTAGGTTCCTGCAAATTTGTTCACAGGTTGCCCTTAAACCGTGTGACTTTCCTGAAAGGGAGATCACCCGATCGTAAAAGTCTTGAATGTGTGAACCTTGCGCCAAGTGACCTTCCCAAATAGTTGATATTAATTCGTGTCATTACCACACTGCAGCTCCCAAGGAACTCCAGTTGTTGTGTATCCGGTATAGTTTTTGGTTGAGTGAAGTCGTAAATGCAGCTTGTGACGTACTATTGTTACGAATTTTTTACGATAAAAGGCTTATGGGTATAGCAAATTAGCGCTTTTCTAACGATTGGTTGACGAAAATGCGACGAACTACACGGATAGGTGTAACTGGCTAATTGCTCAGCCAGCTAAAAGTAAGAGGGTATTGTAGAAGTGGGATGGGGCTAAGTCGTTGCAATAATGGTTACCAAGGCACATCACGGTTACCAAGGTTAATCGTTTACCACGGCAAATAGTTACCCTGATAATCCATAAACAAACCCGAATCGGATGGGGTGAGGTTATCGATGACTTTTTTCAGACCTGCGGCGGATGCCTGAGTATCGATTAGGGCATTGGGTCCGCCAAGTCACAGAAAGTATGCACCTAGTGATATAGAGTAGCTGTAAATGGATCATCTAAAGGAGTTTAAGGATGCCAAAGATTTATAGTTACAGCCGAATATCAAGCGCTAAGCAAAAAAAGGGAACGGGCTTAGCACAGCAGAAAGAAGCAATTAAGCTAGAGGAGCTATCTCAAAAGTACGATTTGCCTATATCGAGTGAAAGCTTTGTTGATGATGGTAAGTCAGCCTACCACGGTGAGCATCTTGATGGCGCACTTGGGCGTTTCATTGATGGAGTGAAAACAGGGCAGGTGAAGCCTGGTTCAATATTGGCTTTGTTTAGCCTAGACCGATTGTCTCGGCAAAATATTGTTGCAGCCCAGAGCTTGTTTTTAAAGCTGATTGAAAGTGGTATCCGAGTTTATTCAGCTATTGATGACAAGCTTTATGGTGAGGGTAATTCTGACTTTACCGATATATTGCTTAGTATGGTCTACCTTGAGCGCGCTCATAATGAGAGCCTGCATAAATCCAACCGAACGAAAGGAAATGCTTTAAAGCTAATTGCAGAGCATCAGAAGGGGGGACGTTCTGAAAATGGTCTGGCATACGCAATTCAATCGGTTGGAACACATGTTTGGTGGTGTTCGGTTGACCCGGTAACACGTGAGGTCAAAGAGCATGAAGTTTACTTCGACATCGCCAAACATGTATGCAAGATGATTTTCGACGGCTATGGCACTGGACGTATTCTCGATTATCTTAATGCCAATTTTCAACCACCAACCACTCGTAAGAGTAAAAAGAATGAGGGGTGGACGTATGCCAGTATTACTAAGATTCACCAAAATCGTTCGTTGATGGGAGAACGAACGATCACCATTGATGGGCAGGAACATACCCTTGCTAATTACTATCCATCGGTGCTTTCTGAAATGGAGTACTTCCGGTTAGTTGATGCTAGGCAGTCTCGTAAAAGGCCTAGAGGTTCAGATAAGCATGTTAACTTCATCACAGGTATTGGAGTGGCTAAATGCGCGCTTTGTGGAGCACCTATAGGTAGTTATAGAAATCGCCATGGCAACATAACCTATAACTGCCTAGGGAAAACCCACAGGAAAACAAACTGTAAAGGTTGGACTTGTGCAGGTGCTCACCTTGAAAGGGAAATCCTGAAACATAGTCGTTTGAGAATGAGTAAGTTCCGCGTCAATAAGCCCAAGGATGATGAAATACATACCTTTAGCAAGCAAATAGCCGACACGGAAAGCAGAATTGAACGTCTAGTTGAGTTAGCAAGCCTGAACGGCGATATTGCGCAAATAAGCCTGAAACTCAATGAGTGTAAAGCTGTTAAGAAAGAGCTAGAAGATAAGTTGGTACTTGCGCAAATTAATGTTGCTAAGGTAGATGGTGATCTCAGTGAACGATGGAAAAAAGTAGCCGATGACGCACTTGATACCTCGAACTATGAAGCAAGGTTAGAGGTGCGAGAATTAATGCAACGGGCTGTTAATGAGATAAAGGTTTGGCCGGTATCGGCGAAAGGGCATAAAAGGAGTTTTGTGGCGAAGCTTGTGTTTAATGATGGTTTTGAACCGTATTCCGTAAGCTTTGAATCATCAAATAAACGGTATGACCCATATCAGGAGGAGAAGCTAACAAAAGGAAAGGTTTATAACGGTTGAAACACGTGAATGACTTAGTACGGAACATACGTGCTTCATGGCGGGTGTAGAGCTCCATATAATTGATGGGTGGAGCTGGCTCGGTGCGTGACTAATCATATAAAAATGCCTTGCAATCAACGCAGTAGCGCCGTGCAAGCTCCGCAGAGGGCGTGACACCCGTTGGTGACCCCTCCTATCCTCAGTCTATCTGCCCGGGCGGGTAGCGCAAGCCGCGGATACACAGTTCCATCTTCCCATCGACGAGTCCCTAGTATTTTTTTGGACGCGGGTTCAACTCCCAGCCTGGAAGTGGGGGGTTAACGGCTAATGTTGCTGTAAGGGAGTTGTAAAATATGTTAAATTATAAGGAGTGCTTATAAAACAATGACTTATTGATGTGTGGTGGAGTCAATGCTAGCCTTGGTAGTATGTTTTCTGTTGAGTTGTGAATGATGGGAAAAAAATATACCGAGAGTGAGAAAGCAAAGTATCTGAATGAATGGCATGCAGCGAAAGCATCGGATAAGACTCTGACAAAAAAAGATTTTGCTAATGAGATAGGCCTCCCTCGTTCAACGCTGGGTACTTGGATTCGAAAAGAAGAAGATAAGCTAGAAAAAGACCAGGCTGAGCGTGAATCAGTCCGAAGGAGTAAGATAGAAAAGGACCGGCTAAATGTCTGGCGGCAAACAGCCCTCTGAAATGCTTAAAGTGATTAGTGTTAATTGATTGTTACTTTACAAAAAAATAAGTTGTTAGTTGATGGTTTAGGAATAGGTATGAACTACTTCGCTGAGGATCCCTTCTAGGTAACGTAAACCTGGAGGGGCAATGAAAAAGTTAAAAAGGCAATACCGAGGTCGGCAAGAGTACAACAGCCGATATAATTCGGAGTGGGCACTGTACCCGAGAGTCCGAAACCGGATATTCAAGCATTTCTCGACCAAGCAGGAGAAAAGCTACTACTTCTTGCACCAAGTGGAATGCAAAGACTATCCCATCAAGCTCAGAGCAGCGAGGGGGAGGGCATTAGCGAACCCGTGGGATGACTACCGCTCGGATGTCTATGAGCTAGCCAGATGCTGGAAGCACAATTCTAAGCGACGGAAGCAATATTACAGATAACCTGTGAAAGCCCTCTTGTAGGGCTTTTTGTTTTCATGTGAACTTGATCGTTCGGTTAAGCTCACTTATGCCCCATTGTGAGTTTCAATAATAAAGTTTAGCCATAATTTTATATTATGTATTAGCTTAGACTTAGCATTGATGATGTCCAGTCTTGCTAAAATCAAGCTGGCTGATTTTCCCTAATTTTTACTTTTATATATAGTTACAAAAAATCAATGGCTTAAAGATGCATGAGCATGTATAAGCATATTAATTTTAATAATCGCTAGAATCACACGGAAGTGCATAATGAACAAGTCACTTATTGCTATTGCTGCTGCATCTACTATTTTGACAGGGTGTGTAAGCGTTAAAAACCATGACGATCTTTTATACTCTAATCAGTTTTCTCATACACATTCTGAGTCCCACAGTGATGCAATGAACATCATGATGAAGGCTTATAATATTGAACCGAAAAACCCGAACAACCTTGATGAGTTCACTGGCGATTACCATAGCCGTTTAGCTCGACGTAGTAACGTCACCAGTGGAACGTTCACTGCAATGAGCTTGTTAAGTGGAGCGAGTTTGGGAAGCAGTTTGCTTTCTGGGTTTGCGACAACGGTAGATGATAAGATGGTTAGAAATGTTAAAAACCCTTCTGTAATTCGAATTATTCCATTAGAAGATGGTTTTGATTTGAATGAGGTAAAAAATCAGAACAATATCGATGTCCTAAATGCTATGGAAAACTCTTTAGAGTCGTTGGGATACCCGACAAAACACTATCAACATACCTTTGAGCATTCTACTTCAGGTTTTATTGGAAGATTCAACGAAAATGCTGACTTCTTTGTTAGGACTGATTTAGATAAATGTGAACAAATTCACTCAAAACTATCGACTGGTAGCTTTACTATTATGGACACAGTACGTAACAACAGAGATCGTGAATTATTTAATTCATGTGCGATCTTCGTTAGTGACCGTGCTTCCCGTTTAGTTCAAAGCTATGATGTTGATACAAATCAATCAAAACTCAGTTATGTATGGACAAGCCTTAATTACTTCGAAGTTTTTAGTGCATGGCAATTCGAGGTGTTTAACTCTTTAGCAATGGATGATAACTCATACTTTTATACACCATCATTCTACTGGATTGACTCTCGTAATAGTTGGGCACAAGTTGATGAAGACACCATGAATCGTGCAATCGAACATGGCATGATTTCACCAACACCAAGATTAAAAGTATTAGATGGCACCAATACAAAGTTGCCATTTAGTCTTGATGATGAAGCTTAATTCCTAAATAAATTAGAATGCCCTGCCACCGTTGTTTAGAGAAGCAGGGCATTTTTATTCTCGGTATATACCCATTTCACAGCTCAATATGTTTGGTGTTTGACTACAATCAATTTCTTCTAGAATCTTTAGATCGCCTTTTTCAAGGTACTTATTCTTATAGGTTCAAGAGTATGCGCCCCATGATCCCACGGGGCGAGTATTAATGAGCGAAGTTCCAGGGCAGTAAAGCGTCGAGATCAGGGTCT
>NZ_JANEYT010000019.1 GCF_024357955.1 Photobacterium pectinilyticum | reverse complement strand
CAACTAGTTGGGATTATCGCCTAACTGCAGGATCGTTCAAGTTAGCTTAAACGATCGGCATTAGACTGAAGTCAGGCTTTTTTTCTGCTGAACTAAAGGAAATTGATTTCATACTTATTCATAACTCGCGCAAAAAACAGACAATCACCAGCAAGAACAATAACCAAAGCAATTAGCTGCTCGATAAACCACCGCCCAACCGCTCAAGTAACAAGCAAACAGTCATTCTAACAAGCAAGCTCCCCCTCTGTAGCACATTGAGAAATCAACAGTTAACCCTCCACCCCGCAACCAAAAATTAACTTTCAATCATTTAACACAAAGTAAAGTGCCAGAGTTTCATTTTCGAGACTCTTTTTGCTATTAATCATGCGTAACAACTCTTGATCAAGATCAACATAACTGCCGATTAAATGATATGAAAAAGGCCGGTACCCTATGGATACCGGCCTAATTATGACAAATTATTTCAGTTCATCATTACATCACTGCCAAGTAGTTAGTCACCCGCAAACATGTAACCTTCACCGTGTACCGTCACAAAAATCTGTGGATTTTTCGGGTCAACTTCCATCTTCGAACGCATACGACGAATGAGTACATCAATGGTGCGATCATTCGGTGCTTCTACGCGGTGACTTAGCATATTTAAGATGCGTTCTCGGCTTAGCACCACGTTAGGATGTGAAGAAAATGCCACCAACAACTCATACTCAGCTTTGGTTAATTTCACCGGAACACTGTTGTGCGTAAGCGCGCGTTTGTTGATGTCAAACTGCCAATCACCAAAACGAATAATGCTATCTTCCTGCATTTCAACAATAGTTTCATCACGTGCTTTTTCGACTAGAGATATGCGCCACAGCAGGTTTTTCACCCGTACTAGCAGTTCACGCAGTTCAAACGGCTTGGTTACATAATCATCGGCCCCCATCTCTAAACCGACGATACGATCAATACTATCTGTACGCCCTGTCACCAAAATAATACCGACTTCTGAACGGCTTCTGAGTTCACGAGTTAGCATTAGGCCATCTTCACCCGGCAGGTTGATGTCGAGCATTACCAGGTCGATTTTTTCACTGGCCATAACCTCACGCATCTGCGCGCCACTTTCGGCCTGACTGACTTTATATCCCTCGTTCTCAAAGTACCCAACCAATTTGGTGCGGGTAACAATTTCATCCTCTACTACAAGTACGTGATGACTCATTTCTTTCTCTTTATGTCTTATTTACTGTTCTATAAAACGTTAGCACAGGAGGCGGCTATTCACAATTTGTCATAATCCAGCAAATCCTGTTCACCGCCGCCGTTAACCTTATTCACATCGTGGAATTAAGATTACCCCATAAAAATTTATACGTCACCGTAGTTTACGGCAGGCACTCATTCTAAATTGGAATCTTCCACTATGAAAAAACTTTGGCAAATGTTGACTAAGCCTAGCAGCAAGTATTCAATTCTTGCGCTGGTCTTGGTTGGTATTGGTATTACTTTGGCGGGCGTTTTGACCGTACATAAAAGTTTTGAGTTCGCTTCAACAACCGAATTCTGTACGTCTTGCCACACCATGGAACAGAACTACCAAGAATACAAACAAAGTGTCCACTTCAAGAACGCCTCTGGTGTTCGTGCCGAGTGTGTCGACTGTCACCAGCCAAAAGATTTGCCAGGCAAGCTTCAACGTAAACTTGGCGCATGGAAAGATGTCTACAACCACTTCATCACCAAAAAGATTGATACCCCTGAATTACTGGAAGAACACCGTCTCGAACTGGCAACCGCCGTTTGGGATCGTATGAAGAGCCAGAACTCCAAAACCTGTAAGAGCTGTCACTCTTACGATGCAATGGATCACACCAAACAGTCTGCTCAAGCCGCTTTCGAGATGAACAAAGCCGCAGCTGAAGACATGAACTGTATCGAGTGTCACAAAGGTATTGCCCACGAGCTGCCAAACATGGCCGGCGGCTTCCAGAAAGACTTCGAAGAGCTTCAAGCCACAGCGAACACTCAAGGTGCCATTGCTGAGACCCTTTACTCTCTCAGTGAGAAAAATATTTTTGCCGTTGCAGATGCAAACAGCACAGCTTCAGGCAGCCTGCTTCCGGCATCTGAAGTTACCGTGCTTGAGCGCGATGGTGACATGATGAAAGTGAAGATCGATGGCTGGCTTGAGAAAGAAGGTCGTGGCCGAGTTCTCACTGAATACATGGGTAAACGAGTTTTCAAAGCGACAATTCGTGGCGATGTTAAAGCTTCAGAGCAACTTATTGAAGAGCAGACAGATGCCGCAACCAACATTGTTTGGCAGCACGTTTCTGTTGAAGGCTGGATCACCAAAGATGACATGATCGATGACATCCAACCTATCTGGAACTATGCAGAAGGTATGTACGGCTCTACTTGTACCGCTTGTCATGCGGCACCGGCGCCTGGCCATTTTACTGCAAACGGTTGGATCTCAAGCCTAAACGGTATGAGCGCTTACTACCGTCTCAGCAAAACTGAAGAGCGTACCCTTCTGAAGTACCTTCAGAACCACGGTAGTGACACCGGCGGCGCTGGCGCACATTAATTCCTGTTAGCAGAGGGGTGAAATCCCTTCCCCCCTCCCACGCACAAAAGAATTCAAATTTAAGGAATTGCTCAATGGCAACTCAAATTCTAAATAAAGGCGTTTCTCGCCGCCGCTTCCTTTCAGGCATGGTCGCTGCTAGTGCTGCATCGGTGGTAGGTACTAGCCTACTGGCTCCACGTAGCGCCATGGCTGCAACTGATACCAAAGCAAACTTCTCTGGTGAGGTGCTTTCTGGCTCTCACTGGGGTGCATTCCGTGCCAAAGTTGAAAACGGTGTATGGGTTGATACCGTACCGTTCGAAAAAGACAAGCACCCAACCACAATGATCGACGGTGTACGCGAAGTCGTTTACAACCCTGCTCGTGTTAAGTACCCAATGGTACGCCTTGATTGGCTGAAGCATGGCTACAAGTCGGACACAACCCAGCGTGGTAACAACCGCTTTGTACGTGTACCTTGGTCTCAGGCATTAGACTTTTTCTATCATGAGATGGAGCGCGTCCAGAACAACTACGGTCCAAGCGCACTTTACGCTGGGCACACAGGCTGGCAGTCAGTAGGTAAACTGCACTCTGCGGGTACCATGATGATGCGTGCAATCGGCCTGCACGGTACATTCCTAGCGAAAATGGGTGACTACTCAACAGGTGCAGCTCAAGTTGTTCTGCCATACGTTGCCGGTGCGATGGAAGTCTACGAACAGCAAACCTCTTGGCCGCTAGTGCTTGAGCATTCAGACACCATTGTGATCTGGGGTTCAGATCCAATTAAAAACCTGCAGGTTGGTTGGTTGGTTCCAGATCACAGCCCATATGCTTACTTTGATCAGCTAGCTGAGAAAGTGAAGAACAACGAAATCAAAGTTATCTACGTTGATCCAGTTGTTTCTGACACTCAGAAATTTGTTGGCGGTGACCAGGTAAAAGTCAACCCGCAAACAGATGTTCCTTTGATGCTGGCGATTGCGCATACGTTATACACTGAAAACCTGTACAACAAAGAGTTCCTAGCTAACTACACCACTGGCTTTAACCAGTTCCTGCCATACCTGCTTGGCGAAAGCGACGGTGTTGTTAAAACACCTGAGTGGGCAGCAAAAATTTGTGGTATCGACGCTGATACCATCCGTGAACTTGCTCGTCAAATGGCTTCAGGCCGTACCCAGATCATCGGTGGCTGGTGTCTACAGCGCATGCAGCACGGTGAGCAATATGCGTGGATGCTGGTTGTTGTTGCCGCTATGCTGGGTCAAATTGGTCTACCAGGTGGTGGTTTTGGCTTTGGCTGGCACTACAACGATGCGGGCTCGGTGACTTCTGCTGGACCTTTGATGTCAGGCTTTAGTGGTGTTACAGGTGTTGACCCGATCCACAACGGTTCATACAAAGGTTACTCAAACTTTATTCCTGTTGCGCGTTTTGTTGACTGTATTGAAAACCCAGGTAAGACCATTGAGTGGAATGGCCATTCGGTTAAATTCCCTGAGATGAAAATGGCGATCTTCTGTGGTAACAACCCGTTCCATCACCACCAAGATCGTAACAAGATGATCAAGACATGGCGTAAACTGGAAACGGTTGTTTCTGTTGATCATCAGTGGACTGCGACCTGTCGCTTTGCCGATATCGTTCTGCCTGCAACCACAACGCACGAGCGTAACGATATTGAACAATACGGTAACCACTCCAACGCCGGTATCATTGCCCTACCGAAAGTGGTCGAGCCAATGTACGAAGCAAAAGATGATTTCGACATCTTCCGTGAACTATGCCGCCGTTATGATCGTGAAGAAGCCTTCACAGAAGGCAAGTCACAAATGGAATGGATTGAGCAGTTCTACAACGGTGCCCGCCTGCAAGGCCGTGGTATCGGTGTACGTATGTCCAACTTCAAGAAGTTCTGGGAAGAAGAAAGCTTCATCGAATTCCCTGAAGGCACTGAGTGGGTTCGTCACGAATCATTCCGTAACGAACCTGATCTAGAGCCACTAGGTACTGCAACCGGTCTTATCGAGATCTACTGTAAGACCATCGCCGATATGAATTACGACGATTGTCAGGGCCACCCAATGTGGTTCGAAAAGACCGAGCGTAGCCACGGTGGTCCACGTTCAGATAAATTCCCTCTGAACATGCAAAGTACTCACCCGAAACATCGCCTGCACTCGCAGCTATGCTCTTCTACTGAGCACCGTGCAACGTATGCGGTTGCTGATCGCGAACCGGTTTATATCAGCACGGAAGATGCTAAAGCACGTGGCATCAAATCAGGTGATATCGTGCGCGTGTTCAATGACCGCGGTGAAGTACTCGCAGGCGCTGTTGTTTCTGATGACTACATGTCAGGTGTTTGTCGTATCCACGAAGGAGCTTGGTACAGCCCATTAGAAGGTGGTAAACCTGGCACTATCTGTACTTACGGCGATCCAAACGTACTGACCCAGGATATCGGTTCATCGAAACTAGCTCAGGCAACTATTGCAGCCTCAGCACAGGTAGAGATCGAGAAGTACACAGGGACTGCTCCAGCCGTTACCGGTTTCCACGGCCCAACCGCCGTGACTGACATTAACCCACTATTCCCAGCAATGGATCTAGAATAAGTTAATATCATCTAATACACAGTCAGAGGCTTCGGCCTCTGACTGATTTTTACTTGTAGTTAAAAGAACCTATTCACGTATGATAAATGCACCATTTAGTTTATCTGAATATGTTTTTAATACGGTGGGCACAGCACCGTGTACCTTGATTTGGAGTGGTCATGAAAGAGTTTATTGCTTTCAACGAACAGCGCGCAGAAATTTATTGGTGGATGTCATCCCTTTTCGCTCGTGAATTAACCGAGCAGGACATCGAACAGTACCGTGGTGGCGACATGGTCACGTTCTTATCAGGCCTAGCTATGACACCTGATCTTAAGGAGCCTGTCGAAGCCTTCCGCGATGCCATCAAGCGTTTGGAAAGTCGTGAAGATGCCCAACTTGAGCTTGCTGCTGACTTCTGTGGCTTGTTCCTAAGCACGCCAAAATCAGGTGCCCTACCTTATGCCTCCATGTATGTCGGTGAAAGCGGTTTGATGAATGACAAACCTGCGCAAGAGATGAATAAGCTGATGGAAGAGTATGGTATTGCCCTGCGCAAAGAGTTTAATGAGCCAGCAGATCATCTTGCTATCGAGCTCGACTTCATGGGTAACCTTATCATCATGGCCAACCAGCAAGGCTCTAAAGAACAAGCTGAACCCGTAATGCAGGCTCAGTTAGACTTTATCAATACCATGCTACTTAATTGGCTTCCTGCGTTTAGTGCAGAAGCTAAACAACGTGATAAATTCGGCTTCTACGCCGCGGCTACAGAGGTTCTCGTCGCTTTCTGCCATTTGGATACCGAATTCCTAAAAGGCGAAGAACAATAACCCGAACTGGCATCAGCCAGCGATCAAAGCACTATCTCACGTTTATTGCCGGCACATGGATTGCCGGCTTTTTTATGCTGTTCAGTCTTCATCCAGCATACATGACACAATACTGACATTCCGCATTAAGCACTTTTATACATTGCAGTCATAGCGATGATAACCACCAATGAAGGTTAATTTATGCAAAACAGCAAAACACGTACCCAGCAACAACCGAATTCAGTATTGAACATAGTGAAATACGCACTACCGCTGATGCTAGTAACTATGTTCGCCTTCAACCCAGCCGCAAAGGCAAGCGACGCAGCAACCGACACGATTGCGAGCCAAAAAGAAGTGACGCACCGTATCAATGCGATCCAGCGCGACTTAACAAGTATCCGTCAGCAGACACTGCAATCGAACCCTGAGCTTGTTGAGCAAGCGAAAGCATTCGAAGCAGCCTATCAGGAAAAAGCGGAAGAAGTTGGCTACAACCCTGATGAGTTCATCAGCCAAGCACAAGACATTCAGGACAAAGTCCGTAATGCCGAAACTAGCGAAGAAGAACGTGAAGCATTGATCAAGGAATTTGCCGCCGCTAAACGTCAACTTGCAGAACAACGCGAAAGCATTCTTTCTGACGAAACCTTGATGGCTATGCAGGAAAAACTTCAGGCCGATACGTTTGCCGCAATGAATACGAATAACCCTGAAACTGAAACCCTGATGAAAGAGCTAAATACCCTACTTGAATCTCTTCAGTAAGCCGTATAAACGCATGACTCATCGATAAACAGCATGATGGCAGGCACAAATACGACCAATTCGTACTTTGGCCTGCCATTTTTAACAAACGCAACTCAACACATATATCCCTGTGTTTTGTCACGCTGCCATGGCCAGCGAACTTATCTCAACGACCATCTTCGTAATCACTCATATTTATGCCCATTTCTTCTGCAACCTCGACCCAGTAAGGCTCAGCCTCGCAGACACAAGTATCACACCAATCGGCGATACCTTCATGCATACTCAATGATTTCTGGGACACTTGTTGTGTACTTTGTCTTTTATCAGACATTGTTCTCTCCTACGAAATCGACAAATCACCTATACATTATAGTGAACCATTAACCGCCCTAGGCATGACCTAATCAAGCCAAACAATAACGCATAAAAAAGCCCACTAACGCAGAGCGGGCTTAGATAAACTTAAAACAAATATTGCTCAACTACAGCTCCATCGGCTGATTTGCTTTCAACAGCTTCATGCCCTGAATATGCTGGACAAACCATTTAACAATGGCCAAAGCGGCAATAATAAGACCAACAACGGGGATGACCTGCAAGATCGTGTGCAAGATCGGGCTATAGACCCAGTACTCAGCTCCGGCAATGATACCTGTGGTTGTCGCTGCCGTTACCCCAAGCACAACAAAGAAAGTGAAGAAGTAGAAGAAGGTACGAATGATGGTGTAATAGTGGCTATAACTCAGCTCATCAGTGCCCTTGTTCAGCTTATAAGCCGAGTAGATAACGGCAACAATGCCTGAAATCATCAAGGTCAGCGGGGTGAGGAAGCTAGCGATATACGCAAATCGCACTTCGCGTCTTGGATCAGTAGGCATGACGTTATCCATTGATAATTGTGTTTAACCTAATTATCACACGTATTTTTACGCTATCAAGTTGAATAATGAAGACGCTGATCACGATCAAGCCTATTCGCTATAGGCTGTTATAGTCACTAAAATAACAGTACAAATAAAACAGCCTAGGTGAGCATCCTAGGCTGTTGTAAAGTAATATTTTTTAGGCCGTTATAGCTCTTCTGTCGGCTGAGTGACTTCACTGCCGTCTTTAATACGGCGATGGCCTTCTTGTAGATGTACAAAATCCACCAAATCATCACCACTGACTTGGAAAGCCTGACCAAAGCCCTTAACAAACAAGCCTTGAGTTGGCTCAAACCGGAACATTTTGAAATCTTCCAAGCCACTTAGGCCATCAATAATTTCACCAAAACGCTCTTTTAGCTGTTCCACCGCTGCGAGCCACTTTTCAGTTTCACGCTCGACGACTACCACGTTGGCTTCAAACGTTAAACGCTTACGTGCATAGATGGTTTTAGATGAAGCTTCATCTTCAATCATCATCAAAGAAACCTGAGGATTTTTCAGCAAATTCCGGGCGTGCTTGGCAATCTGGCTGATCAGCACGTAGTAGCCATCTTCAAGCAACACAAACGGTGCGTAGCTTACATTCGGTTTACCATCAGCATCAACAGTCGCCAGCTGAATCGTCTGGCAAGATTGGCGGAACTCTGAGATTTCTGGGCCTAGGCGGTTTTGAAGGCGCTCTTGCTTTACAGCATTCATTCTGACTTTCTCCAGGATATTATACCAACCTACATAAATATTTGATCAGCCTTGCAGGTTATGCCTTGATAACAAAGATTTTTCCAGCGCAAATACTTGAACAACTACTTATCCAGATTGGTTTTATTATTTAAATTTTGTTTTAAGTGCTTGGAATTTTTCTATCTGCTCTGGGAACAACTGGCGTTTATTATCGCGACCTAGATACACTTTGAATACACACTCACCGCCTTTAGCAAAGAAACCGATAAAGTAGCTTTCCTGCCCCATGAATGGCTTACTAACCAAACCAATATCAGTCACAAGATCTAGGCGAAGGTGGCCATGCAATTCACCCTCTTTACCCATTAGATTGTAGTAACCACGTGCTTCTTTACCTTTAGGGAATGGTGCCTTTACTTCAAAAATAGAAGCCATTGAGTGAACAATTGTCGTTACCGGTCCCCATGTTGGCAGATCTTCTAAAATTGCTTTTGCATGCTCACCCGGTAATGCAACCACCAACTCTTCAGGAAAGGCCATTACGACTTCACCTTCGGTCACACCTAAAGTGTCTGCAATCGCCATTGCGTGAAGTTTCGGTTCAGCGGCAAGTTGTTCAGCCACTTGGCCTTTCAGCGCTTCAAATGAAATTTTATCAAACACGATTTATCTCCAAGTACATCAATGTACATATCTTTTAATTGGTTATATTTAATTCGTTTATGCAGCGACTGGCTTAATTGCACTCTGTTGCAAAACTTGAATCATCGACTGGGCCAAGGTGACAGACCAGAACGTCCCGGCTAAGGTCAACGCGAGGTACCGACCTTCCAGTTGCACCAAACCGTTCTTTTGCCACGCTTCAAACAATGGCTGACAAAAACCAAAGATATCTTGACCAAACTTTTGCTGGAAATCTTTTGCAGACAGGAAACCGCGGTCAAAGCTGGCCTTAATTTCAGAATGTAATGCAGCCTGAGGGCCTGACTTAGTCATCATGACTAGCGGAAGCTGCTCAGCTTTAATTGCTTCGATATAAGCATCCAAGGTTCTGTGCTGCATGAAACCGAACCCACCAACGTTACCACCAGCACCCGCGCCTAAAGGCAATACTTCAGCGGACGTCTTCGCAAGGCTGTTATAAATGCTACGCTCTCGGTTATCACGAGCCCAATGGTTTCCACTTAACCGGCGAAGATGGTGCTGCGCCATAAAGTTTACGCCATATTCGAACATGGAGGCTTTAGTCGGCGTATCAGCAGGCTCTGGAAGGCGACCTTGCTCAATCATGCCTTTCATCGGGGTTCCCCCCATCTCAATCAGCTGATAGAGATCAACACCATGTGCGCCACTGTCTAGGAAATCCTCAAGATCTTGCTGCCAAACGGCCATATCTTGATAAGGTAGACCAAACAGTAAGTCGATAACAATCGGTGCGGCATTGGTCGCACTGAGAGACTGAATACGTTCTAACACCGGCTCACGGTTATCAAGGCGCTTGGCCTTACGACGAACGGTTGTATCAAAACTCTGTACACCAAATGAGAAACGGTTGAAACCCCCTTCGAGTGCACCTTCAAACATGCGATCATCGAAACGGTTAATTCGCCCTTCCAGGGTAATTTCACAGTCAGTGGTCAATGGGAAATGAGCTTTAACCATTTTCCCTAAGCGGGTCACTTGTTCGGCGGTTAGATCGGTTGGTGTTCCTCCCCCAACATACACGGCACGAAATGGTGCTGCTTGTGTCCATGGCATGGAAGCTTTGGCTTTAAGCTCTACCATCAATGCATCGAAATAGTCATCAATCAACGATTGGCTAGATGCATACTGAAAGAAGTTGCAGTAAGTGCATCGAACACGACAAAAGGGAATATGGATATATAGACAACGGCTTTTTAGGGTTTCAGGTACCGTTGATAGCGCTTGATTCGCGAGACTCTGTCGCTCCTCCTCAGCAACCATTGCCGACATGCCACCAGCATGCGCCGAGCGCTTGTTGGCAAATGCATATCGAAGCGGATCGGGGGTGTGCTTTCCTACGACCTCTTCGGTCAGTAGATCCGGCGGCAACACTGCAGATTCTAAGGCTTGTTCTTCAATCATCTACTTCTTTGTCGAGCTAGTTTCCTAGCCCCTCCTCAACAGGCTAATTCCTGCCAGATTTCCTCACTAGATCAACAGAACTTGGCTGTCGCGTTCTAGTACCACGTTGAGCAAACGGGATACCCAAGTGACTTCAAGTTACAGTTACTTGAGCCTAACTACTTTCTATTGGGCTTTGCCCTATTTATACAAGTGAAATGATAACCACTCTTATTTGCAGGCAATCATAAGCACCACTAAATAATATTGCAAATGATAATTGATATTATTTTCATTACGTGGATAATGAGAACCATTCTTGATTAAGGCAACTAAATGATAATTTGCTTTATAAGTGGTTATTCATTGAAAACAGACAGATAAAGCAGAAATTTGCACGGTTGGAGTTAAACAGTGAACGCAAAAAGATATGCCATAGCCGGTATTGCATCAGTACTTGCCCACAGCCTATTGCTTTCTGCTATACCAAACAGAATGGTGATGGCGATGCCTGTTGGCACAGAATCTACCAAGGTATCGCTGAACCTCGTCTCGGCTCCCTCACCTCAACCTTCTGAGCCTGACGCCGCTGAAGCGCCCCCACCCGCACCGGTTGAAGCACCGAAAAAAGTAGTCAAAGAAGAAACGACGGTGAAAAAACTGGTAAAGAAAAAACAGCCTGAACCTAAAGCGGAGATCAAGAAGACCAGCAAGCCTACTCCCAAAAAGCCTGTTGAGAAAGTGGTTGAGCCAAAAAAGGTTAAAAAACCGGTTGACGTCAAAAAAACTGAAACAACCGAAGAGATCACCAAAGCCCCTGATGCTGCACCAGCAGTCAAATCTCAAGCGGCATCAGGTGTTAACAGTGAACCACAACTTGTCACTACACCGACATTTGCAACTCGTCCTAGCCCAGTGAAATACCCGCGTATTGCCAAGCGGCGCGGACTTGAAGGGCAAGTGTTGGTAGAAATTTGGATTGATGAATCCGGTAAACAAGTAAAACAAAACCTTGTTAAATCTTCCGGTACAGAGATCCTTGACGACGCTGCGATAGCGGCAATTAAGCGCTGGCGTTTCTCATCCCATATTGTTGATGGTCAAGCTATTGCCCATCGCGTACAAGTTCCTGTCCGATTCAAGTTGGACTAGCATTTAATTGGATTCACTCATGGAAATGTTTCACTCCCTACAAAATCAATTTGGCCTAATGACGGCACCTTTGCTGATTTGTTCAGCGTTAACATTGATGATCCTTCTTGAGCGCTGCATTCAAGTATTGTTATGTACCGGCGTTGGCAGAGGTAAGATTGACGGACTGCTTGCAAAACAGTGCCGGTCTGACGAATCTGGGCTCAATGAGCTGGCATCATCACTAAAAGGCCAACGCCCTTTGCTATTTAAAGGTGTGTCCATGCTGATCTCGCATCGCCATTTTTCCAAAGCCTTACGTGAAGATGCCGCTGGGATCTGGCTACAGCAAAAGCGCTCTCAGCTACGTTCCGGCTTACGCCTTCTAAGCCTTATCGGCGTGATCAGCCCTCTACTTGGCTTACTCGGCACGGTTCTTGGCCTGATAGACATGTTCAAGGGTATCGCCATGAGCTCAGGAGCTGTTACCCCCAACGACCTTGCCGATGGTCTTGGCTTGGCAATGCGAACAACGGCTGCAGGCCTAATTATTGCCCTTCCCGCGATTACAGGCTCTCAATTACTTGGCCTTTGGGCGGATAAAGTGACAGCAAAACTTGAGCATAGCCTCAACCATTGCAATCTTTGGCTAGAAGGCCTATCACTCGATCAAAACTGCCAGCCGAAAACTGAAAACACCGGCAATGCAGAGGCGGTAATATGATCCGAACCCACCAAGGTGTGACTGGCGATGACGATCTCAAGCCTGATCTAACTCCTCTACTCGATATCATTTTTATCGTCATGGTTTTTCTACTACTGACTGCCAGCGTAAAACTGCAATCTCTCGAGGTGGAATTGCCCCAGACCGAGACACAGGCCCTACAAGAGACAGAATCAGATCCTATTACTGTCAACATTACCTCTACGGAACCCTATTGGGCACTACAAGGGGAAGAAATTGATAGTTGGGACGCCTTCAAGACCGCACTGACTCAAGAAGTCAAAGCCAATCCAGACAAGCCCGTCGTTATCGGTGCTGACAAGGCGGGGTCGGTCGAAAATATGCTAAAACTCCTCGCTTTTCTTCAGCAGAATGAAATCAAAGCGACACAGTTATTAATGGAAGAGGATAAATCATGAAGCGTATAGCTCTGGCTACCGCATTACTTCTCGCTGCACATTCATCATATGCCAGCGAACGCATCATCAGTGCAGGCGCAGCAATTACTGAAATCATCAATGCGATGGGTGCACAAGAACAACTCGTTGCCGTTGATGTCACCAGCAAAAATCTTGTGAATGAAGAGATGCCGGTATTGGGTTATCACCGCCAGCTATCTGCTGAAAGTTTAATCGCTCTCACTCCTACCCGGTTGCTGGGTTCCAATGAGATGGGACCAAGAACAACATTGGATCTGATTCAGCAAGCAGGTATCGAGGTTGATGTGGTCAACTCTGGCGAAACAGTCGATGATCTTCTGTCTCGTATTGAACAGGTCGGCAAATTGACTCACACAGAAAAGGAAGCCCTCAAGCTTCAGGCGCATGTACAGGAAAAGATCGATTCCATCAATCAAACTCTCGCCCAGCAGACCGAAAAGAAAAAAGTCATGTTCCTGATGATCCACGAAGGTCGCCCAGCCAATGTCGCAGGCCGAAATACCACCGCAGATAGCGTGATCCGCCTTGCAGGCGCCATCAACCCAGCAGCCAGCGCCGTTGAATCCTACAAGCCCATTTCACTCGAAGCCATGGTAGAAATGCAGCCTGACATTATTTTGCTGAGTTCACGAACTCTAAGCCAAATCGGCTCAGCTGATGATTTGCTAAAACAAATGCCTTTACTGGCAGCGACGCCAGCAGGTCGAAATAAAGCGGTTGTCACTATTGATGGAACGGCACTTATCGGTGGGCTCGGCCTGAAAAGCCTGAGTGAAGCAGAACGTCTAAACAAAGCGTTCTACCAACAATAACGGTTAGCCGTTTATTTTAAGCAGTATATCTATGATGCAGTTACAACGAATTCCCGCCAATATTGTCTTTCCTGTTGGTATCACATTACTGGTATTGGCTGTCACATCATCCATCGCTGTTGGCCCAATGAACATCAGCTTTGCCGATAGTTTTAAAGCACTATTGCCATTGCCATTGGATTTACCCGCCCATATCGAAATTGTCATCCACCAAATCCGTCTACCACGGACACTACTGGGCATGGCCATCGGTGCTATTTTAGCGCTGTGCGGTGCCGTCATGCAGGGCCTGTTCCGAAACCCGCTAGCCGATCCTGGTATCATTGGAGTATCTGGTGGTGCAAGTTTGGGGGCTGCACTTTCAATCGTTATCTTCGCTCCATTAGCCGCCAACTTTCCATTATTGCTAACATTGGGCACCGTTCCTGTGTTCGCCTTCTTTGGTGGCGCAGTTAGTACATTTGTGGTGTATCAGCTTGGCACTGACAAAAATGGCACCTCGGTGACCATTATGCTGTTGGCTGGTGTGGCAATTGGTGCCCTTTCTGGCGCAGCATTGGGCTTGATGAACTACTATGCCGATGACCAAGCACTTCGTGATCTGTCATTGTGGACGATGGGCTCATTAGCTGGGGCAACATGGCCGGGGATTGGCCTTGCCTACATCACTTTGCTTGGCCTGATGTTTTCTTTTGACCGCAACGCCAACGCACTCAATGCCTTCTTGCTCGGCGAGGCAGAAGCCAAGCACCTTGGCGTCAACGTGCAGCGTCTAAAGCGTATGTTGATTTTATTGTGTGCTGCAGGTGTCGGTATTGCCGTTTCCCTCACTGGTGTAATTGGTTTTGTGGGACTTATCGTGCCGCACATTGGCCGTATGATTTCAGGTCCAAACCATAAGACACTGTTACCGCTTTCAGCCTTGCTAGGCGCCCTGATCCTACTCATCGCCGACATGCTAGCCCGTGTCATTGCTGCACCCGCTGAATTGCCTGTCGGTATTATTACCGCCTTACTCGGTGCCCCATTCTTCATTTACCTACTCGTCAAACAAAAAGGTAAGCTGTCATGAGCCAACACGCGAATACATCTCAACAAACAGACACGAGTACTGCCTCTGAGGTCGTTATTGAAGCTGAAAGCTTATCACTTAACCTTGGTGGGAAAGTATTGTTAGATGATTTTTCACTCAAGATCAAAAGCGGTCAGCTGACCGCATTGCTGGGGCCAAATGGCGCAGGTAAGAGTACCTTATTGAAAGTGCTATGCGGAGAAGTTGAAGCCGAAGGTAAGGTTAATTTTTTTGGCTACCCACGCCATGACTGGCCAACATCACAGCTTGCGCGCCACCTCGGTGTTCTTCCACAGCACAGTTCGCTAACTTTTGCCTTTACAGCTCAAGAAGTAGTCGAACTCGGCGCTCTGCCGCTAGAACTCCCCAATGCCCAAGCACAGCAAATCGCCCATGAGAAAATGGCCATGGTCGGTGTCACCAATCTCGCTCCCCGGCTCTATCCAACCCTATCTGGCGGTGAAAAACAGCGAGTTCACTTTGCCAGGGTACTGACTCAGTTAAGCCAAGCGGGTGAACAATGCGTATTGATGCTAGATGAGCCCACATCGGCTCTCGATTTAGCCCACCAGCACAACGCGTTGATAGTAGCCAAGCAAATGGCGCAGGCTGGTGCTGCAGTGATCATTGTGATCCACGACCTTAATTTAGCCGCTCAATACGCAGACAGGTTAGTCATCATTAACCATGGCAAAATCCAGGCAGACGGCCCCCCCGAACAAGCTCTGACAGCAGAAACCATTGAATCCGTGTATGGCTGGCCGGTATGTATCACCCAGCACCCAGTCGATGGCTACCCCATCGTGTTAGCGGCAGCGGCTTAGTCTAGGATATGACTAATTTGCAATCACCCCGCTGAATTAATTCAATATACAGCAACTTAAAACAGGGCCAATTTTGGGCCCTGCTGTCGTTTATACAAGCAAAATAGCGCAATCAATTGATGAATTTTGCAATTTGAGATAACAGGCATTGCACTCTCGGCCACACTAAGTAAAATGTGAACGCAAGCGATTAAACAATGCAACACATGCGATATGGCATGTAACGCATTCAGCATACCTAAAGAAACGAAGCCGCCCATTCGTGATGCGGCCTTTTGCCGTTTCTGCTGATTGTACCCAACAGAACAATGAACTACTCAAGAGATGATGGTGAACGAGTTTATTGTTCTGTTGAGTAAAGTATTAATTTACAAGGTTCTCTGACCTTTATTATTAGAAGAATAACTATGGCAACGATTAAAGATGTTGCACGTATGGCTGGTGTATCTACAACCACCGTCTCTCACGTGATTAACAAAACGCGCTTCGTCGCAGAAGCAACCCAAAAGAAAGTGCTGGCTGCAGTTGAAGATCTGAATTATGCGCCTAGCGCCGTAGCGCGAAGCCTAAAGTGCAACACCACAAAAACTATCGGTATGCTGGTAACTAAGTCTACCAACCCGTTTTTTGCTGAAGTCGTACACGGGGTTGAAGAGTTCTGTTACGGTGCTGGTTATACCCTGATTCTGTGTAATACAGAGGGTAACCTTACAAAACAGCGTGATTACCTGCGTATGTTGGCCGAAAAGCGAGTCGATGGCCTGCTGGTTATGTGTTCCGACCTTGATGAACAACTGCTGGAACTGCTCGAACGCCAGAAAGAGACCCCTATGGTGATCATGGATTGGGGCCCAGAAAGCCCGCATACCGATCAAATCCAAGATAACGCCGAACTTGGCGGTTATGTTGCGGCTAAGTTCTTTATTGAGCACGGCCATAAAGCCATTGGTTGCCTGACCGGCCACAGCGAAAAAACCGCATGTCGTGAACGCCTACACGGTTTTCGAAAAGCCATGGGTGAAGCGGATTTAAACGTCAATGAAGATTGGATCATTGAAGGTGACTTCGAGTGTGAATCTGCTGTTGTTGCTGCCAAGAAATTCATTGCGATGGAAGAGCGCCCTACCGCGATTTTCTGCTTCAACGATATTATGGCAATGGCGATGATCAGTACCTTCCAACAAGCAGGTATTAACGTGCCTGAGGATATCTCTATCATTGGCTATGACAACATCGATTTGGCTCCGTATTTCTCACCTCCATTAACGACAATTCACCAACCGAAGCGTCGCTTAGGCAAGAGTGCGGTAGAAATCCTAATGCATCGCGTGAAAGACAAAGAGCACGCGACTCAGGTCTTTGAGATGGTGCCTGAACTGGTGATCCGCAACTCGGTAAAAAAACTTAACTAAGTAACCGGAAGCGTTTATTCTTCAAAATTTAAACGGAGGCTTCCGCCTCCGTTTTTCATTTCGATGAACTCACGCACCTGCAATCATTTTGAGACAAAATCATTCATCTTAAAGAAAAAGAATACGGCAATTTATGGAATCAACATCACATTTTCAAAATTGCGATCAAGTTCAAAAATATCATCTGAGATATTCTTAAATTGTCACGAACAAGGCAAACCTACCGAAAGGTAGGGACGCAAAGCTTCCGGCCTAAGAGTCGTCGGGTTTTTATAACTCAGTCAACTTATGGTAGCGGGGTTGCCGATGGATATAGCAACTGATGTCAGGAAAGTCTTACTTTTTCCTGACAGTGTTATGTATTGATATTTGCTATCCTTGAATCCTCGCTCTGTTGTTAGGTGACCCTGGAATTTTTCACCGAGAAGAAGCATGGACAAACCAATTTTAAAAGAATCTTTACGCCTATTTAATTGTTTCGATAACGTTAAATCTCGCTCTATGTTTGGCGGTTTTGGAATTTTCGCGGGTGAAACAATGTTTGCACTCGTGGTGAATGACAAACTTCATCTTCGCGCCAACGCAAAAAACGAACAAGATTTTAAAAAAGCAGGGCTTAAGCCATATATATATAAAAAACGCGGCTTTCCAGTTGTAACAAAACATTACGCTATTCCTGAAGAATGGTGGAATGAATCTGGGAAAATTATCGAACAAGCAACCCGCTCTCTTGATGCCGCTAAAGTTGATAAAGAAACTAAAGAGAAGGCATCGCCCGATAGGATAAAAGACCTGCCTAACCTTCGCCTGGCCAATGAAAGAATGCTAAAGAAGGCGGGTATTTGTTCTGTTGACGAGTTATTGGAGGCTGGTTCTATCAATGCCTTCAAAGCATTACAAAATACGCATCAAGGCACGGTCAGTATTGATTTATTGTGGGCTATTGAAGGGGCAATCAGCGGTCAGCACTGGTCGGTTATTCCCAAAGATCGCCGCTCAGAATTACTAGCAAAATTAAGCTAGTACAACAAATTTCATATATTAAAAGAGATCGTTGAGATCTCTTTTTTGTATTTACAGCTCAAATGATACGTGTCAATAATCAATCATTCTAATGACAGCTTTTTGTCAAATATCGTGAAAAATTGAATCGCCTCACAATGCTGTTTATAAATCACTCAACACCCTTTTATTGCACACTGACACTAGTAAAATAAGTGCTAAGTTAATTCCGGGGGGTAATTATGAACTGTTCCAAACCTTTTCCAGGACAAAGTGATCAGATGTTCAAGGATAAGTTTAACAAGTGGCCGCGAATTATGCGCTTACTTGTTTTGTTCAGCCTGCTTCCTCCCATAGTGGCTTTTATTCTTGTACAGAATAACATCACAACCTATCAATCAATTCACCCCTTGCTAGTATCCATTGCCAGCCTAAACGCTATCCTGCTGCTCTGGGGGTTATTATTAAAAGTTAGAGCACGCAAGTATTGGTATCGCAATTACCACATTGGCAAAACCATGCTTCTTGCTTTCGTTCCTCTACTGGCATGCAGCTATGTTGTGTTAACTGAACCGTCTACGGACAAGGTTATCACTCAGTCCAAGCCTCAAATTGTTCAAATATCGGTCAACTAGACACTTTTTTCTGCGTTCACGTGAAATAAATTGCTTCCTAATAGGGTCTTTGTCTCATAACTATCTGATAATTTCGGTAATAATTACTACCGCCATTTAGATAGGCTCACAGTAGCATATTGAAGAGACAAGGGGTCACCGTGCGCATTTCCGCCAAAGAGAACTACTCGCTATTTATCAAGCCACTGCTATGGCTACAAAAACGCCACTACGGCAAGATCCTCAACCCAGCAAAGCTATGGGGTCGTCGCCCTACCCTGTTTTGGCTCGTTGCTGGCTTCTTCGGCTATTTGGACCGCCGCTCTTCCCCGCTAAGCCCAGTAGTCCGTTCATTAGTCTGTGTCCAGGTGTCACAGTTAAACGACTGTGCATTTTGTGTTGATGCCAATGGCATGAAACTCGCCGAACGCTGTGATTCAGTTGAAAAAATCAAAGCCCTTGCCAACTGGCAAGACAGTGATCTTTTTGATGCACAAGAACGCGCGGTGCTGAACTACACAGAAGCGATGACAATTACCGGTCAGCGCGTCACCGATGAAATGCTCACAACGCTAAAACAATGGCTTGATGAAGATGCTATTGTTGATTTAACCGCATTGATTGCGTTTCAGAATCTATCGGCAAAATTTAACACCGCACTAGATGTACCCCAGCAAGGCTTCTGTTCACTGCCAATCCAACCTAGTGAACAGAAACCCACTGATGCCCCTACACAGACGGACAAATAACAGGAGCTAACTATGGACAGAAAAAAACTGCTAGTGATCAGTATTGTTGTTTCCTTGATTGCTGTATGGTTCGCATTCGATCTTGGTCAATACTTCACCCTTGAACAAGCAAAAGCACAACAACTTGCTCTGACAGATACCATCCATGCTAAGCCATTTGTATCAAGCCTGATCTATTTTGTCCTGTACATAGCGGTGACAGCCCTATCATTGCCGGGGGCCGCTATCATGACCCTTTTGGGTGCTGCACTGTTCGGTTTCTGGTGGAGCTTGCTGCTGATCTCATTTGCCAGCACGATTGGGGCCACCCTCGCCTTCTTGTTTAGTCGCTATATCCTACGAGACTGGGTACAGGCTAAATTCGGCCATCGCCTGTCGGCCATTAACCGCGGGGTCGAAAAGGACGGTGCGTTTTACCTGTTTACTCTCCGATTGATCCCGGTGTTCCCGTTTTTCATCATTAACTTACTTATGGGTCTGACACCGATATCGACACGTATGTTCTACCTTGTCAGCCAGTTGGGAATGCTCGCAGGTACTGCCGTCTACATTAATGCCGGTACTCAGCTTGGTCAGATTGACAGCCTAAGTGGCATTATCTCAGCACCTGTTCTCGTTTCATTGGCGTTACTGGGCCTTTTCCCGCTTATGACCAAAGCGGTCATGCAAATCGTTAACAAGCGTCGAGTTTACGCTGAATGGGAAAAGCCAAGCCACTTTAATCAAAACATGGTCGTGATCGGCGCTGGAGCGGGCGGTTTGGTTAGCGCTTATATCGCAGCAGCCGTTAAAGCAAAAGTGACACTTATCGAGCGTCATAAAATGGGTGGTGACTGCCTTAACACCGGTTGCGTTCCTTCCAAAGCCATTATTCGCGCAGCCCATACCATGGCAGAAATCACTCGCGCCAATGAATTTGGTATAGAGACCAGCGAAGCCAAGGTCGATTTTGCCAAGGTGATGGCTCGCGTCCACAACGTGATAGGTAAGATCGAGCCCCATGACAGCGTGGAGCGTTACAGCAAACTGGGCGTAAACTGTGTCTCGGGTGAAGCCACTATTCTGTCGCCATGGGAAGTAGAAGTGAATGGCCAGCGTATGACCACCCGTAATATCGTAATTGCAACTGGAGCTCGACCGCTCGTACCGGGGATCCCGGGCCTAGATAAAGTCAATTACCTCACTTCTGACTCTATTTGGTCTTTGACCGAGCTGCCTAAGCGCTTGCTGGTGTTAGGAGGCGGTCCAATTGGCTGTGAGCTTGCTCAAAGCTTCCAGCGCCTTGGTAGTGATGTCACCCTTGTCGAAATGGCTGATCAACTCTTGATCCGTGAAGACAGTGACGCAGCGACACTGGTTAAATCAAGCCTTGAAAAAGACGGTGTAGACATTAAAACAGGCTACAAAGCGGTTAAGTTCGAGATTCATACCGATGAAAATGGCCAGCCACAGCAATCTGTTTTACTTGAAACCGCTGGCGGTGAATCACAGGCCGTTGAATTCGATGCCGTAATGCTTGCTCTTGGCCGAGTCGCCAACGTACAGGGTTTCGGTCTGGAAAAACTGGGGATCACCACCTCTGAGCGCGGAACCGTTGAGGTCAATGAGTATCTACAGACAAAATACCCAAATATCTTTGCTGTTGGTGATGTCGCTGGCCCATTCCAGTTAACCCATGCAGCCGCCCACCAAGCTTGGTATGCCGCTGTGAATGGCCTCTTTGGCCAATTCAAGAAATTCAAAGCCGATTACTCGGTATTGCCAGCGGCAACCTATACCTCACCAGAAGTGGCCCGTGTCGGCATTAATGAAAAAGAAGCTAAGCAACAAGGTATTGAGTTTGATATCGTTACCTATGGGATTGACGACTTGGATCGTGCCATTACCGATGGTGAGGACCATGGTTTTATCAAGGTGATCACACCTAAAGGTAAAGACAAGATCCTTGGTGCAACGGTGGTTGGCAACAATGCGGGTGAATTACTCGCCGAGTTTACGCTGGCAATGCGTCACGGTTTGGGGCTCAACAAAATATTGGGTACAGTCCATCCTTACCCAACCATGAGCGAAGCGGCAAAATATACCGCCGGTGTCTGGAAACAGGCTAACGCACCGCAAGGACTACTGACTCTGGTTGAAAAATATCATCGCTGGATGCGCAAAGACGAGCAAGTAGCCACTGACCAGCAAAGTGTAACTGCAACGGCCAGTGTTCAAGTTGACAACACTATTGAAACACCACCAAAGCGCAGCAATGAAGGTGCGTTGAGCGAAAAATAGGGATGAAAACAGGCATCATGAAAAAAACACTCCTGGGGCTGGCGCTTTTGCTGGCCTCTGGCCTTAGCACGGCACAAGCGGCTCCAACAACCGAACAGGCTCTCCAGAAAAGCTGGGATGAGGTAGTCAAGCTGGCGGATGGACAAACGGTCTATTTTAATGCCTGGGGTGGCAGCCAAGAGATCAATGACTATCTACGTTGGGCTGGTCGTCAACTGCAGGTGCAATATGGGGTCAGCCTAAAGCATGTCAAAGTCGCTGACATCGCCGAAACAACCCAGCGCTTGTTAGCAGAAAAAGCTGCAGGCAAAAATGAAGGTGGCAGCGTTGATCTGGTTTGGATCAACGGTGAAAACTTTCGTTCCATGAAGCACAGCAACCTTCTTTACGGCCCATTTACCCAGCAACTGCCAAATTGGCAATATGTTGATACCCGCTTGCCTATTGATGAAGACTTCACTGAACCAACGGCAGGATTAGAAGCACCTTGGGGGGTCGGACAGCTGGTCTTTATCCATGATAAAGAAACGCTGAACAATCCACCGAAAAACTTTGCCGAGTTGCTTAGTTTAGCCAAAGCGTATCCGGGCAAGGTAAGTTACCCACAACCACCAGAATTTCACGGTAGTAGCTTCCTGAAGGCTGCATTGTTGGAACTGACCAATAAGTCGGATTCGCTTTACACAGCCATCGACAGCCAAGCAGAGCGGCAACGATTTGAGCAGGTCACCGCACCGTTATGGCGATACCTAGACCAGCTCCACCCTGTTGCCTGGCAGCAAGGTAAGCGTTTCCCATCGGGAACAAGTGAGACTATCCAACTGCTTGATGACCAACAGCTTCTACTGGCGATCACCTTCAATCCCAATGCAGCCAATGCGGCAATTGAGAATGGTAACTTGGTAGAAACAGCACAAGCGTATGCCTTTGAGCAAGGTGCATTGTCCAACATTCATTTCTTGGCCATTCCCTGGAACGCTCAAGCCAAAGCGGGTGCCTTGGTTACCATCAATTTCTTGATGAGCCCGGAAGCACAAGCACGTAAAGCTGATGCCAAAATCTGGGGTGACCCATCGGTTCTAAAGCCAGAATCACTGACACACAGTGGTACCCAAGGTTTTTCACTGTTTAAATCTATTGCTGAGCCACATCCAAGCTGGTTAACCGCCATCGAGTTGGAATGGCAAAAACGTTACGGCAGCTAAAATTAAAAGGCTAAGCCTAAAGGGTGGGAGCTTACTCCCACCCAACGAGTAATTTATGATTCATCTGTTTTTTATTGTTGCAGTTCTTCTTTGTTTCTTGCCTTTATTACCGGGCATTATCGGGTTGATCCTCCCTTCACTTTCTTGGCTTCCTACGCTGGGCTTTGAAGGTGTCAACCTGAATGCATTCGCCGAGGTGGTAACATGGCCTAATCTCAATGCGTCTATTGGCCTCAGCCTGCTGTCTGGGCTAGGCAGTACCGCACTTGCCTTGTATTTCACCTACATCATCCTTAAACGGTATTGGGGAACCACCCGCTGGCGGAAATTAGAACGAACACTCTCGCCAATGCTTGCCATGCCCCATGTTGCCTTTGCCATTGGCTTTGCTTTACTGTTTTCGCCTACAGGTTGGATTTTTAGGCTGTTTGAAGCCCTGGGGTGCGCAGATACAGTATTAGTACACCTTATTCAAGACAACCTTATTCAAGATAGTTATGGGATCGGCCTGATGCTGGCGCTGGCCATCAAGGAAGCCCCATTCTTGCTGATCATGAGTATTCCGATCCTCAAACAGCTCAACGTGACACAGCTTAGCGCTGTGTCAGCCAGTTTGGGTTACAGCAAGTCAGAAACTTGGCGCAAGGTTATTCTACCGCAATGGCTTCCCAAGCTACGGTTATCCCTATTTGCCGTTGCCGCATATGGCTTGTCTGTTGTGGACATCGCATTAATCTTGGGGCCAACACGCCCTGCTACCCTGTCGGTTCTGGTATGGCAATGGTTTAACGAACCCGATCTGCAGCTGCTCCCCCGTGCAGCAGCTGGTGCTTGTCTGCTTGTTATGCTCACAGCCACAGGTCTTGGCTTTATTCGTACTATTGAATGGTTTTGCCTGCGCTATAAGCGAAATTGGCTGACTCATGGGGCGACACCATCTCAGCAAGTCGCGAGAAAGCCACCCCGTCATTTAGCCTTGTATAGCCCGTTTGTTGTGATCCCGGTGCTGATCATCCCATTATTGGTTGTCTGGTCTTTTGCTCAACGATGGCGCTTTCCAGACTTTATCCCTAGCCGCTTTAGCGGCCGATTTTGGCAGCAAGAGCTCCCGACATTGGCCGATCTCATGGGAACCAGCCTGCTGCTGGCGATGATCTCCAGCATCGTGGCGTTGATCTTGGTGATCGCATGCCTTGAATACCGCCAGAAATACCAGAGGGCCATCCCTGCTTGGCTGATCGCTATTCCACTCGTCACGCCTCAACTGTCTTTGCTGTTTGGCATCCAGATAGTCACTTACTTGGTTCCCGGCCAGCACTATTCGCTTTGGGTGATCTGGAGTCACCTCATTTTTGTTTTCCCATATATGTACTTGGCGCTGGATGGTGCGTGGCGTAGCTATGACATTCGCCTGGATCAATGTAGCCGAAGTTTAGGGCTAACTGCATGGCAGACCTGGTGGCGTGTTAAACGTCCGCAAGTCCAACCTGCCATCATCTTTGGCCTTGCCATTGGGATCAGTGTTAGCCTCGCCCAGTACTTACCTACGCAGATGCTCGGGGCAGGTAGGATCAGCACCGTAACGACCGAAGCTGTGGCCCTTGCCAGTGGTCAAGATCGCAGGGTGATGGCAATTTATGGTCTACTTCAAGGCGTTCTGCCATTTGTTTTCTTTACTCTCGCGATAGTGGCTAATCGCCTGAGTAATCGTTGGCGTCACTATCGTCAACATTCTCGACAAACACCTTCTATACCCAATAAATCAAAGGAGTACACTCACGGATGACATTATCTGTGAAAAATCTCGCAATCCGACATGGTGACACCCCTCTTTTTTCACCTGTCAGTTTTGACGTTTGCCCTGGTGAAGTTTTCACCTTAATGGGCCCTAGCGGTTGCGGGAAATCAACCTTACTCAGTGCTATTGCCGGACACCTCGTCAATGACTTCTCCCTATCCGGCGAGGTGGCACTCAACGAGCGTAGCGTGATGGCGCAGGCCCCAGATCAACGTAAGATAGGTTTACTATTTCAAGATGATTTGCTTTTTCCGCATCTAAGCGTGTTAGAAAACCTCATGTTCGGTATTCCCCGCCATTACCGTGGCAAGGAGCGGGTTGAGCGGGCCGAATCAACACTAACAACCATTGGCTTATCTCAATTGGCCAATAAGCAACCCAGTGAAATTTCTGGCGGACAACGTGCGAGGATCAGCTTGATGCGGATGCTTCTCTCGGAACCTCATGCTGTTCTGCTCGATGAACCATTCAGTAAGCTAGATAAAGCATTGCGAAATGAGTTCAGGCAGTTTGTCTTTGATCAAATCAAAAGCCGCCAGATCCCTGCGATCATGGTCACCCATGATCATGATGATATCCCACCACAAGGCCGTGTATTAAATTGGCCATGGACAACCGCTTATCAGGAACAACAACCATGCTAGATAGATACGCGATCAAAGTGATCCGCTGGCCCCTAACCACTTTCTCGGCACTACCTGACAAACTTGGTATCACGGCAAACCAAGTGACATTAACCGGTTTTGTGATTGGTTTATTCGCCTTACCCGCCTTGGCTTTGGAAGCCTACAGTTGGGCCTTAGGCTTTATTGTCATCAATCGTATCTTCGATGGACTTGATGGAGCAATCGCCCGCCGCCAAGGTATTACCGATTGCGGTGGTTTTCTCGATATCACCTTGGACTTTCTGTTTTATTCCATGGTGCCCTTCGGCTTTGTTTTGGCGAACCCTGATGCCAATGCGGTAGCTGGTGCTTTCCTTATTTTCTCTTTTATCGGCACCGGCTCGAGCTTTCTTAGCTTTGCTATCATGGCCGGTAAGCGCAACATAGAAAGTCCAGTCTATAAGCAGAAGTCGCTATATTATATTGGCGGTCTAGCTGAAGGTACCGAAACCATTACCTGCTTTATACTGTTCTGCCTATTCCCTGCCCACTTCGCTTTGATTGCCTGGATATTCGGTACACTGTGCTGGATTACGACCGTGACCCGTATTTGGGCTGGCTATCAAACCCTTAAAGAAGCCTAAAACAAGAAGGGCAAACACATAAACAAAAACAGCTACCCGAAGGTAGCTGTTTCTTATCTACTGAATTGAAGCTTAGATAAATTACGCTTGGACTGGTTTTGCATCAACCATATCGTTCTCAACATCATCTTTGTTGAAACCGTCATGCAAGCGGTAGTAGCGTTGGTAAACGATACCACTTACTGCCATCAATATTGCAGGCAAACCAAACATCATAAAGTTCAGACCCATAATGGTATCAGCTGTTTGCTCGACATTTGGTACATAACCAACCACTGACAAGCCCACACCTACAATAAAGCCACCAGCCGCACCGGCGAATTTAACTAACATTGTCTGCACAGAGAAGATAACACTCTCGCTGCGGCGACCTGTTTTGTACTCACCGTAGTCAACAACATCGGCAAGCATCACTGTTTGTAGTGCGTTAGCAATACCCACACCGAATTTAATTGCCGCACCCGCTAAACCGATAAGCAGCGTACTGCCAGGGAACATGACTGCCATTACGAACAAAATGATACAAGAGAGAATTGGGAAACCACATGCCATTTTCCACAAGTGCTTACGTGGAAGTTTAGCGGCAATACGAGGGAACAAGAACACACCAGCAACTTCTGCCGCACCCGCGACCATCATATAGACTGGGAACAATTCTGGATTACCCAATGCGTAAGAGAAGTAGTAGATAGCAAAGCCACCAACAAGCAGGTTAGCAATCTGGAATGATAGAACAGTACCAATCAGTGCTTTTAGCTGGTCGTTTTTACCAATAATAATCAGTACATCTTTGAAACTGAATTTTTCTGCAGGTTTAACATTGGCTGGCGCCGCTTTTTCTTTTACGTTCCGCGCAATCAAGAAAGCACTCATCACGAACAGTACTGCAATCAGCATCGCCATATTGAAAAAGCCATCACCTTGGTTACCGTCGCCCAATACACCGACAATGTGAAGGCCGTAAGTACCGGTGATAAACCATGCAAGGCTGGCAAATAGACGTGGCCATACAACCAGCTTTTCACGTTCTTGGCGCTCGCTCGACAGCGCCGGGATCATTGACCAGTAAGGGATATCCATAATGGTGTAAGTGAGGCCCCAGAGAATGTATGCAGCTGCGGCATAAAGGTATAGAGCAGGACCTTCGAACATGTGAGTGCTGAACAGGCCAACCAATACGATGGCATTCAGCAATGTACCAATCACAATCCACGGGCGGAATTTACCAAATTTTGAACGGGTGTTATCAACAATCACCCCCATCATTGGATCAGTAACCGCATCAAGAATACGGGCAGCAAGGAAGATAGTACCCACAAAAGCAGCAGACAAGCCTGCAACATCGGTGAAGTAGAACATCAAGAAAATATAAATCGGTGCACACGCGAAATCTTTACCTAGTGCACCCAGACCATATGATAGTTTGGTTTGTAGTGTAATTTTGTCAGACATTTTTTATCCTTCAATCTGTTCCATACCCCTTCCCTAACTAAAAGGGCACGTACAGAATTAATTATTGTATCTTTATTTTTTTAAGCTCTGGGCTCAGAAGGTATATTAAGGATCTACAGGAGGATAACTGTGATCCAAACCCCACCCATGGAAACGTTTCCATTTATTCCATGGGTAGAACCACAAAATGGGATTTTGATCACTTCATGTGTTTATTCTGCCATCATACAAAACTGCATACTGTAAATATCAAAAAAAGATGGGACCTGTGACTAGGCCCCATCCATTCAATCTAATGCTGAAATATAATGATTATTCAGCCGCTAACCTAATAAGTACCGCACTTTCGGCATCAAGAATAGGCATGGCTAAACCTATCTTTTGGCACCACTCCCCTGTTAGCACCGTTGGTTGCTTTGTCCACGCCGGTTGCTGGTTCACCAAGCCTTCATGGAAGTTGTCAGGGTGATCAATCACCGAAATAGTATAGGCTTTATCTGCATCCAAACCCGGGATCCGCAGCACACCACTCAGTGAATTGGTTGGCATCGAAAGTTGTGCCACCATAACCAGTGCTTCATTACCATCCTCACTGATTACCGCCTTCGCTAATTGGCCGTCATGATCATCAACCGGAATACGCACAGACTTACCGCTATGAAGCAAAGAACGATAAGTTTTGTGCAGCTTGATATAACGCTCAAAGCCCACTTTTTCTTCAGCTCCTTCTTTAACCGGGTCAAGCTCAATCCCCATATGGCCAAACAAGGCAGTCAGGCCACGAAAGCGGATATCATGGGTGCGACGAGTACTATGACAATGACGGGCACCGATATGACTACCCATCACTTCTGGTGGGAAGAAATAGCTGAACCCTCGTTGGATCTGCTGCCTTTCCAGAGCATCATTGTTATCTGATGTCCAAAAACGATGGGTACGTTTCAGTACCTCAAAGTCAATTCGGCCACCACCCGCAGCACAAGACTCAATTTCAACCTCAGGATGACGCTCTCGGATCTGCTCTACCAGTTCATAATAGCGCGTCACTTGGTTATTTCCTGCGGCACGTCCCCGATGAGCAGGCTGAACAATCTCACGGTTCATATCCCACTTAATGTAAGCGATATTGTAGCGAGACAAAAAATGATCCAATCTTTCAAGCAAGTACGCAAAGGCATCTTCATTCTGTAAGTCAATCGCATACTGGTTACGGCCCGTTGGCTGATCATAACCGCCAACAGCCAGCAGCCAGTCGGGGTGGTTAC
This sequence comes from Photobacterium pectinilyticum, assembly GCF_024357955.1. Taxonomy (GTDB): domain Bacteria; phylum Pseudomonadota; class Gammaproteobacteria; order Enterobacterales; family Vibrionaceae; genus Photobacterium; species Photobacterium pectinilyticum. The sequence goes on along the minus strand of NZ_JANEYT010000019.1, from coordinate 56,767 downwards.
GATACAGATCCGAGTCCTTGTTAATCATCTCGGGCTCAAACCACAAACCAAACTCCATACCTAACTGGTTCACATGGCTGACAATACCTTCAAGCCCTTGTGGGTATTTAGCTTCATCAAGATACCAATCACCCAGTGCGGCTTTGTCACCATTACGGCCCTTGAACCAACCGTCATCGATAATGAAGCGCTCGACGCCCATTTTGGCTGACTCTGTCGCCATCTCTTTGATATAAGCAGGATCGTGGTCAAAGTATATGCCTTCCCACGTATTAAGGTGGATTGGCCTTGGCTTTTCACTGATTTGCGGCGCAAGGATAGACTCGCGAACATGGCCATGGAATTGCTGACTCATGCTATTCAAACCCGCTCCACTGTGCGAAGCATACAATACAGGTGTGACCAAGCTTTCACCTGGTTGCAAAGAGATTTCACCCGGCAAATAAATAGCTTCAGCTTGCACAACACGTCGCCCATCGGCTTTAACGTCAACACGCATACGGTGGTTACCGCTCCACGCAAAGTGGAAGCCCCAGACATCGCCATCACACTCTCCAAAACCTTTAGTACCTGCAATCAGTGCCGGGTAATGTTCATGGGATGTACGACCACGGCGGTTTTCTTGCTGATAGCCACCTTGAGATAACGTTTGGCGTACCTGCTGAAACTCTTTAACCCAGCGACCATAGTAGGTCAGCAGTTCATTGGCCCGCTCAGGAATAGGTAAGGTATTAGCAAGCCGGTTAACCAGATATTCCCCTTCCCCGGTATTTGTTAGTGTTTGCTTAAGTTGGACAACATCATTGCTATCCAAATCCAGATTCACCGTTAGAGCTAGACCTGCAATAGAGTCGTGGCTTTCAATAATAAGGCTACCGCTTTGGTGTGAAATAGACTTGATGGTAAATGCGGGAGCCCAGTCTTGCCCATTACGATGACCTTCCAGTGCTGGACTACCAAATACGCCTCTTGCTAATTCAGGATGCAACGAAACAGGCACATCATTATCTAAGCGGCCGTAAGGTACAGGCCGTTTCAAGGCAAGAGCTGCACCCTTCGGATAGCCAGAAATAGACTCGCCCCAGTAGAGTACTTCAGCGATTTCTCCAATCTCAACAATCATTTCAGATTGCTGACCTCTTAGACGAATGATTTGCTTTTCCATTGTCATGGTTTCCCGTTAAGCATGAAATTTCATCCGATCATAATGAAATACTCAGCAGATACTGTGAGCCAGCACGCACCATGGAAACGTTTCCAGACCAAATCAAGTAACAATTAACATTTAAGCACGATAGTGCTTTACCAGAACAGTTTCAGGTTAAGAAATGGATATGAAGATAAGGTGGAGGTGTACGGGGGCAAAAGTGACCCCGTCACAGATAGAGTTTAATTGATACCGCATGAGTTGTTAGTACACCGTTTTCGCTTTCTGATCAGTTGCTTCTTTCTTCAGTTCGTTACACTCAGTAATTTGAAGATGTTTATGGATGAGCTTACCATCAATCACACAAGGGATACTCGGAATCCCACCGGTACCAGAACCTCCCCCAGCCTGTACCGAAAAACTGAATAACATCATTACCAGTAAACCAATTAGCTTTTTCATGCTGTGATCCTACAGAAGTAAAAGGCACCTATAAGAATAGATGTTTTTGGCTAACCTATGCATACAATGGCCTCGCAATAGGCTGGTTATGTGATGAATTACCGATTATAAGCTGCTCCAGTTCTCAGCCACTAAAGTAAACACCTTATAATAATTTTAAATTATCATTACTATAAATATTGATAATTTCTATTGATATAAACAATTCCATATACTCTCCCCATCGAAACAAATCACCTCACAATCATCTGAGTCTGGAGCAAATTATGAAAATGAATCACGTTGGTATCATGGTCGCCGATATGGATAAAGCTGTTGAGTTTTATACCAATGCTCTTGGCCTTAAAGTCGTAATGAACAACACCAAAGTTATTGAAGAGCGGGAAACCGCTATTGGTAGAATGTGTATCGCTGTGTTCGGCGAAGGCTTCAAGGGCTTTAACATTGCCCACCTCGTTACAACAGATGGTATTGGTGTCGAACTTTTTGAGATGAAAGAGCGACAGGAACGCCACGAGGTCGATTTCTCTCGACTTGGTATTTTCCACTTCTGTCTGCAAACCGACGACTTTGCAGCTGTAATTGAAAAAGTAGAAAAATTCGGTGGTAAAGTACGTATGGACATCATGCGCTACCACCCAGAAGATGATAACAAACCAGCCAAAATGGTTTATCTAGAAGACCCGTTTGGCAACCTGTTTGAACTTTACTCACACACTTACGAAGAAACTTACGCTTCTGATTACGAGTAAATGTTCACAAAAATATCAACAAAGGATTGGCTCAATGCCAATCCTTTTTTGCATTCAGGTACAAGACGCCGCACTAAAAGGATTCTGCCTGGAAAAAAATTAAAATCGATAAGCCGCTCCGACACTAAACTTCCACCCAAAATCATTCTGTACAAGCGGACTATCACTGTCGTGATATTCCAACTCTAATTTAGAGACTCCCAATAAATGATGGCTGATATCGTATAGCCCAGTCACCCCTCCCTTATAAACCCAAGTATCACCGGATTTAAACTGTTGAAACCCAGAAGCGTTAGATTCTCTTTCAGAAACACTATAGATATAACCAGAGAGATTGTTATCACGATAATTCAGTTCAACATAAGGAGATAAAGTGAGTCTTTCCAAGGGAGTATCAAAGGCGCGCCCGAAATGAAGCTGAACCTCATACCCGTTGTGTTTATCAGTAATATCATGCAAATACGTTAACCTCGCACCGACTGTACCCAAGGTTACCCCTAATTCTCCGCTGCTTTCCCGATCATCTATACCAGTGGGTATATCGTCAAAATCACCTGAAACCTCAGACAAGCGTAAATTACCAGACAGGCCAAACCAAGGTGTCAGCGCTAGGTTGGCTAAGCTACCATCGATAAAACCATAATCACTATGATGGAATATATAAGGTTTTATACTGGGTCGACTCCCCTTATCAGAGAAAACAGTCTCTCCCACGGCCAAGCCAGCCCCAACAAAACTGAAGTTTTTATATTTTCCTTGAGAATTAAATACTTCCTCTGAAAAAGCACGTCCAGAAGTCGCTGAAGCTAGCAATACCAAAACGCAAAATAGCGATGTTTTATTCATACCATTTCTCCTATATAAAAATAAGAGAAACGTTGAATGTGGTGTTTATTGCATAAAAAATATGAACAAATGTACTTATTTCAAATGGAAATCACTTAATATATTTAATATCAATAAGTTAAATACAAAAGAAAAACAACTTTTAAATATATATCCATAAATACCCCCTCTTTTACGTGCATTTATTGAATGGTCACATTTAACATTCAACTTTAGAGACAGCTCTCACACCTTCATCTGTATAAGGCTGGCTGAAAACGCAGAATCCGAAAAGGTTGCTAATACGACTAAGATTAAGCTCGCATTGGTTCCGGGGAACCATTTCAGCTTAGGATTGCGTGATAATGGTGTGGGTCTACCGCAACATTGACGGGGGAATAATTGCTTCAACTAAACTCTGCACAGTTCAATGCCAACTTCATCGACCATGCATACTTGACGATTAACCCTAATGGCGTGTTCCTGCTTCCCCCCGAAAAAAGCTAAGGTTATTCGCTAAGTTTATGCCGCGGGTGAAATCGATACCACCCCAGTAAAAATGCGGTGTTTTGAGTTAAACACACACTCGAGGAGTTTCACATATTACTTGAATTCGCACTAACAGCTGACGTATTCTGTGGCTATTGTGATTAAAAGTGAAACGTTATCCTTGGGTTCCTAACTCAAAACACTCATAGATAACTTCTTTACTTGGCTTACCGAGCAATCAGTACTGCTTGGAAAAGAAGTTAGTTTCTATTGATCAAAAAAGCCCAACCTCATGTTTTGTTGGGCTTTTTATTTATCTCCTCTCCTCACAGCCCCACCAAATGTAATCGTTTCCGGACAGCGAACATCATCACCCGTATAAAAAACCCTCAAAAGCAGCCAAAAGACGGCGTTTATGTGACCTAAATTACAGTTTCATCAAATGTTTTGCCTTTGTTTGATAAAATCAGCCAAACCTCACTGTAAACGTTTCCAGAGCAATGTTAGGATCAGCCTCGAGTTAGGACCCATAAATAAAAAAACATAATATGGAGACGTTTCATGAAACAAAAGATGCTAGCAAAAGCAGTCGGTATCGCTTTGGTACTTGCCCCACTAGCCAGCCAAGCCGCAGTGGAAAATATCACTTACTTTGGTTATGCAAAATGGGGAAACATCTACACAGACAATGATGATCATAATAATGGCAAAGGTGAGCGCAACGATGTGATCCGTGCCAGTGAAGGTTATGGTAATTACCGTTTGGGTAACGAGCTGAATTGGTGGGAAGCCGGCCTGAAAGCTGATGTCTGGCAACACGGTGACGCTTATTTTGACACCACCCTTTATCTTGGTAGTGGTGAAAGCTGGGGTGATGTCAGCATCATCCAAATGTGGTCTGCGGGTCACGGATTAATCGCTTCACAGCCTAATGCCAAAGTATGGGCAGGTGAACGCTTTTACCGCCGTCACGAAGTGCACATGATTGATATTAAGTATTGGGATACATCCAGTACCGGTATTGGTGTCGAGGACTGGGACCTAGGCTTTGGTAACGGTCATATTGCATGGATGGCACCGAATTCCAATGGTGAAGATGGTCGCAGCCTGCATAATATTGATGCTCGAATCAGCGATATTGCACTGAGCGATACAGCTGACCTGACCTTTGGCCTTAACTATGTCTTCGAGCAAAACTCAAGCCATGACGAAGCCGACATCACAACCTCTGGTGCCATGCTCTCTGCCCTTTATCGCCAAGCTTGGAATTACGGTTCAAACACTCTTGCCTTCCAGTATGGTACCGATGCCCTAGCCGGTGGTTTGATGAGTGCAGAGGGAGGCTCTAACCGCAAATACAGTACAGGTGAAGTTCACGATGGTTACAGCTGGCGTCTATTCAATCACGGTGACTTGAACGTCAACGAAGACTTCCAGGTTATGTATTCCATCGCCTATCAAGATAAAAACCTAGACAATAACGAAGGTGAAAAGTGGTTCAGTGTCGGCGCTCGTCCTCAGTACAGCTGGACTGAATACATGGCGACAGCGCTAGAAGTGGGTTACGAGACTGTTGAAGCACAAAATGGCGCTGGTACTAATGACATGTTCAAAGTCACTGTAGCCCAAATGTTCCAAGCTGGAAAAGGGGTCTGGGCTCGCCCTACTCTCCGCGTCTTCGCGACCTACTCAGAGAAAAACGATGAATGGGATCGTGGTGGCGAGACCTACGGTGCAGCAATGCGCAGTGAGAGTGGCAAGCAAAATGTTGACGAAGTAACCTTTGGTTTTAACGTCGAAACTTGGTGGTAAGGAATTCGGTATCGGAAATAGTCCGGTAACGGAAATCTGACAAAACAGTGCAGGTCAGCCTGACCTGCACTGAGAGGAACGAAGAATGAAGAGAAAACAGTTGGCGACCATTCTGCTTGGCCTGAGCCTAACCGCTTGCAGCAGTATTCCAGACACAGCACTCAATACCGATCTTAGCCAATCGGTTTGCTGCGATTCTGTCGCTGAACTGGCTATCCAGCCTCTTGCGCTGGACAGTCAGCAATATGTCACGCTGGATGGTAATAGCGAAACGCTTCCTCTTACATCAGCTCGGACTCCGGTCCAAGCATATGCCTTGTCGCAAGTTGCTTCCCCGTTCTTACTCACTGTCAGAGCCCCGATAAAAGACAGCGAAGTCATCGCACCAGCTGTCGCCATTTATGACAGGAACTGGAATTTGGTCGAACAATACACCACCGATGACTTTCATTATTTCACTAGCGACTTAAGTGGTGTTGAACGTATTGAAGGAAAGTTCATCCTCAGCACTCAGTTGAATCAACAGGCTTATATGGTGGTCCAAAATGATCCCACCCAAATAGGCAACCAACTCACGCGGATCCACCCAGAACAAGAATTTGCTGAATCACAACATATCATCGGCAGCAAGCGATTACCGCTCGTCGCAACACTTTCTCCAGTTGGTATCGTTGAAATCACCACCCAAGAACACTTTGGCAACCCTGTCGTCGATATGCTAGCAAACCTGACGGCACAAAAGGCATCAACAACCGCAGCATTGTCTGTCACCAACGTTGAACAGGACATACAACCGGCCTCTTCTGTGCAACTGCAAGCTAGTCACGCTGACACTCAGAACTGGCACTATTTTAAACAGCATATCGACCAAGCAATGAATGACGGAAAGCTAAAACAAGCAGTTGATTGGGCAAACCTTGCTGAAGAAGCAGGACATTCACAGGCCAAAGATTACCTGTTGGATACCTTGACTCAATAACAGATAGAGCACACCAAATTAATCGCAGTGTGGCCGCTACCATAGCCGTACTGCACCGCGACTAAAATTAACAAGATTAAGTAAGATCACTTTAAGTAGGATAACGATGACGGCATTTACTAACATTATTCAGCGCCGAGACTGGGAAAATCCACAGTCTGTGAACATCCATTGTTTGTCTGCGCACAGTCCATTAGCTAGCTACCGTGATGTCGACAGTGCCCGTGATGGGAAAAATGCCCAGCGCCAGTCATTGAATGGCGAATGGAAATTCAAACTTTTTGACGCCCCAGAACACGTTAACGGTGAGTTCATAGCTCCTAACTTCAATGACCAAGAATGGGATAATATTCCAGTCCCTTCAAACTGGCAGCTCCACGGTTATGACAAACCGATTTACGCCAACGTCAAATACCCGTTTGAGGTTAACCCGCCGTTCGTCCCAAAAGATAATCCAACAGGTTGCTACCGCACAAACTTCTTGGTTGAAGAAAATCAACTATCAGAAACCCACCGCATTATCTTTGATGGCGTAAATTCAGCCTTCCACCTATGGTGTAACGGTCACTGGGTCGGTTACAGCCAAGACAGCCGGCTACCTGCCGAGTTCGATCTATCCCAGTACCTTGTTGCAGGTGAAAACAGCCTTGCGGTAATGGTGATCCGCTGGAGTGACGGCAGCTACCTCGAAGACCAGGACATGTGGTGGCTAAGCGGTATTTTCCGTGATGTGACCCTACTGACCAAACCTTCGCAGAGCATTCAAGATGTCTTTATCACACCAAATTTAGATGCCTGCTACCGTGATGGCAGCATAGCCGTTGTTACTCATATCAACGCCACTGCAGAGCACTATGTTCAGGTTCAGCTGTTTGACGGCGAACAAGTAATCACAGAGCCTGTCATTGACCGACCGAATAATCGCCGCATTGATGAGCGTGGTAGCTACAACGACGTCGTTTTTCAAACCTTGGCAGTACGTGAACCGAATAAATGGAGCGCAGAAACACCGAATTTGTACCGCTGTGTGGTATCACTGCTAGATGCCAATGGAAACCATATTGAAAGTGAAGCCTATCAGGTCGGTTTCCGTAAAGTCGAAACCATCGGTGGCCAGCTTTGCCTCAACGGCAAACCTCTACTGATCCGCGGTGTGAACCGCCACGAGCACCATCCTGAGCTTGGTCATGTGATGACTGAGGCAGACATGATCAAAGATATCTGCCTAATGAAGCAATATAACTTCAATGCTGTTCGTACCGCCCACTACCCGAATCACCCACGTTGGTATGAACTATGTGACCAGTATGGCTTGTATGTGTGTGACGAAGCCAACATTGAAACCCACGGCATGGAGCCAATGAATCGCCTGTCTGCCGATCCAATGTGGGCACACGCTTACATGAGTCGCTATACCCAGATGGTCATGCGCGATAAGAACCATCCATCGATTATTATCTGGTCACTGGGTAACGAGTCTGGCCACGGTAGCAACCATAATGCCATGTATGCGTGGTCGAAGAACTTTGACCCTTCCCGCCCAGTGCAATACGAAGGTGGTGGCTCTGATACCACAGCCACAGATATTATTGCCCCGATGTATGCGCGGGTTAATACCACCATTGCCGATGAAGCCGTGCCAAAATGGTCAATCAAGAAATGGGTTTCGTTACCGAATGAAGACCGTCCATTGATCCTGTGTGAATACGCTCACGCTATGGGTAACAGTCTCGGTAGCTTCAACGAATACTGGGATGCATTCCGTGATTACCCTCGCCTACAAGGTGGCTTTATTTGGGATTGGGTTGATCAAGGCATCGGCAAGTATGACGAGCAAGGCGAACACTTCTGGGCCTATGGGGGTGACTTTGGCGATACTATCAATGACCGTCAGTTCTGCATCAATGGTTTGGTGTTCCCGGATCGAACCCCGCATCCAACACTGGAAGAAGCCAAGCACTGCCAGCGCATGATCACCATCGCGCTAAATAGTGAAGAACAATTGGCTAACTGCATAGCGTACACCCTGACTGTAACCAACGAAAACTTGTTCCGTACCACCGATAACGAACAGCTAAAATGGTCACTGCTTGAAGATGGGCGGGTGATTGCTTCAGGTGAACAACAGCTTAATGTACCGGCTGACAGCCAGAGAACGCTGTGCTTGGATGTCGATTTTAAACCTCGCACGGGGGCAGTTTATCATTTAAATACCGACATCGAACTGATTGAAGCAACCGCATGGGCTGAAGCTGGCCACACCATTGCCAGCGAACAGTTTGCAGTTATCAACCGCAATTCGTTGGCTTACCCTTCATTGACACAAGGTCATGCGCCTGTCGCAACGGAAAACAGCGAAGCCATTTTAGTCAGTACCGAAGATGGAACACACCATTGGTGCTGGAATAAAGCGAGTGGCTTATTAGAGCAATGGACCGTTGATGCTAAACCTCAATTCGTCAGCTCACCGGTCGATAACTTCTTCCGTGCACCTTTGGATAACGACATCGGTGTCAGTGAAGTCGATTTTGTTGACCCAAATGCCTGGGTATGCCGCTGGGATGCTGCGGGCATTGGTAAGTGGAACCGTGAATGTGTCAATTGCCAGGTCAATACGCTTAACCACCAGGTCACGGTAACGTCAACGTTTGTGTATACCTTCAATGGCAATGTCCAAGCCATTACGGCTTGGACTTACACCCTAGATAGCCAAGGCAAGGCCAAGGTTGATGTAACAATCAACCTTGCTGATGAGCTTCCGCCGATGCCACGTATTGGCATCGAGCTAGCCTTACCACTACAGGATGAACAGCAGAACATTGAGTGGCGCGGACTGGGTCCATTCGAAAACTATCCCGACAGACTATCTGGAGCACGTTTTGGTCATTACACTGAAGCAGTCACGGCCATGCACACGCCTTATATCTTCCCAACGGACAGTGGGCTGCGTTGTGGCTGTCAATCACTTACCATTGGTAGTCTAAACATCTCGGGTGACTTCCAGTTCAGTGTTAGTCGATACAATCAACAGCAATTGACTGAAGCAAAACACACCAATGAGTTGAAACCTGAGCAACAGCTATTCCTGCGTATCGACCACCAGCATATGGGGGTTGGCGGTGATGATTCATGGAGCCCAAGTGTTCATGAGGAGTTCAAGCTAACTGATAAGCAGTACGCTTACAGCCTGACTCTAGAGCCAAGTAAACACTAAAATCTAGACATAGGTTTTAGCTCTGCAGTGCCGCGCTGACTTCCCCCTCAGAGCGGCACTCTTTCTTTTCATCTGCCCACCGTCTAATCTGACTCTCTGATTTGCTGATAAATTAAACGACTTCGATTTAGTAGGGTGACTCAACTTACAATTATTAATTCAGCCAGTTAAAAAACACTGACGAGGGTTTGTTTTATCACCCTTTCCATTGTTTAATGAGCCAGCAGTAAAGAGAGAGGGCTCTATGGCTACCATCAAGGATGTCGCTAAAGAAGCGGGCGTTTCCGTCGCCACGACTTCACGAGTGATCAACAACGCACCACACACCAGTGAAACGGCAATCAAAGCCGTGAAAGCCGCTATGGCAAAACTTGGCTATAGGCCCAATGCCAATGCCAGAGCACTCGTGAGTAAGTCAACCAATACCATTGGCGTGCTCGTCAATGATGTCTCCGCCCCCTTCTTCGGTACCATGGTGAAAGCCATCGATACCATTGCCAATCAACATGCAAAACAACTTCTAATTGGAAGTGGGTATCACGATCCCGTCAAAGAGCGTAATGCGATAAACCTTCTCATTAACAGCCGCTGTGAGTCACTAGTTATTCACAGTAAAGGATTGGAAGATCAAGAGCTCATAGACTTAGCCACAGAAATTCCGGGACTGGTCGTGATCAACCGTATTGTCCCAGAGATCGCCTCACGCTGTATTTCACTCGATAACCGCAAAGGATCTTATCTCGCCACTGAATATTTGATCCGCCATGGTCACAAGCATATCGGTTACCTGTGCTCCAGCCATGACATAGAAGATGCCAGGGATCGCAAGGCTGGCTACCTTGAAGCCCTCAAAGATCATGGCTTAGAGCCTAACGAAGAATATATCGAGTACGGTGAACCGGATGAGCTGGGCGGTGAATATGCAATGACCAACCTGCTGTCGAAAAACCTCCCCGTGACTGCTGTTGCCACCTATAACGACTACATGGCGGCAGGTTGTTTATCCGTTCTACACGAAAATAACTTGCGCATTCCAGAAGATATTTCGGTTATTGGCTTTGATGATGGTGATATTGCTCGATACGTCCATCCGAAGCTGACAACGATACGCTACCCTATCCAAGTTATGGCTGAACAAGCAGCAAAACTGTCTTTACAACTAGCGAGTGAAAATAAAAATGCGACTCAAGCAAGATTGTATAACCCGACATTAGTGCGTCGTTTATCAGTCGGTGTCGCACCACTGCAATTCATATCTTATGAGTGAAACACAGTTCTAAACAATAAGAGCCAGACAAAAAAGTTTGGCTTTTTTATTGCTCTTCCATGCCTTATTTAGCAAACATATACATATGGTAAAGCCAACCATCCTTATGATGCCCATTGTCTAAGAAAGCTGGCCACCCAAGCAAAGGTAATTTTCCGCAACCAATGTGAATTCACCTTTTTGTTGTCATTTATTTATTACCTCTATCACAACTTTGCTTAATTCCACAACGGTATCTTGAGACAATCTCAATTTGTATTTAGCAATAAAAAATCACAAAATAATTTATATTTTAATATACCCATTTGATCGCTACATAATTTCTCAATAAATAGAAATACAAAAGCTAACATCAATTTATTCTTTAGTTGCCAATCAATAAAGAAACTTCATTTCACGGAGAAAACTATGTCTTCTAACTTCAAGTTGGCAGCAACAACTGCGGTATTACTAACAACACTCTCATTCACAGCAACGGCTGGTAGCACTAGATACTTTGCAGATGTCACACCTAAAAACTATGCAACTGAAACTAACCTTGAATGGGATTTCGAAGCTCTCATTCGACATGAGGATGATGGTGAAAAACGTCTAATCATTGAAATTGGTGGTCTCAATGTAAACGATCAATACAATCAAAAGTCCAACGGCGCACTCGTTGACCTTGTTGATCAAGCATCCTGTGAAACGATTGACGATGAAGGCGTAAACGTAACCTTTTGTGATCTCAATACCCCCTTTGTAATTAAAGTTTTCGCCGAAGGAAGCATGTTTAAATATCTCGCTGAAGAGGCCGCTTGGGAAGAGACAAGCGAAGACACTGACGCCAATCGATGCGGTGGGGCTGGTATTGTCCTTCGAACAGATAAGGGTGATTCAGTCCCCGATGTACAGCCTGGCGATAAAGTTGTAATAAGCTTGAAAAAAGCAAAAACGGCAAAAGTTGGCGTTGGATTTTTCTCTGAAGAGGAACCTGTACCAACCGGAACAGCTCCAGATGGATGCCCTATAGAACCGATTGAGCTAGAAGAAGAGGAATAGCAGCTCTCGAAAACTACACAAACGCCGGCAAAGTCCGGCGTTTCACCTCTCTCGACAGCATAAACGTAATCCCTTCTTCACTTCTTTCGCAATTCCCCCTAGAATTGCCAGCCAATTTCGATTTGGTATGTAACCATGAACCGCAAGAAGAAAATTAACGAAGCGCTGAAGAAAAGGCAGAAGAAAACAAACGCCAAGCTGCACCGCAGCAACAAACCACGCTACATCTCCAAGGCCGAACGCGCCAAGATGGAAGCGGAAGCCCAACAAGCTGAACAAGCACAAGGTGTGAATCCAACTGAAAGTGCTGAAGGCGAGCAACCAGCGGAATAATCATCAGCAGCAAAGAATGGGCTTACCGCATCCATTCGCGATGGAGCTGCTCGCTGTCACCCAGGTAATCGAGCAGCCAATCAATCGCTGGGTTTTGACTTTCTTTGTTCCAAGCCAAACAACAAGGGCTGACTGGTGGCTTTACTGCGAGTTGTTTTTCCACCAACTCACCGCTTTCGATAAGTGGCAAGGCCTTGTGCTCTGGCACCACACAAATCCCAAGTCCTGATTTCAAACATGACATCGCACTGTGCCAGTTCGGTACCATGATCCGACGCTGGTTATCCATCAACCACGTCACTCGCTTAGGCAATACCCGTGACGTATCTTCAAGGCAGATAGCCGGATACTCTACCAACTCTTTAGCTTCCAGTGGATAGTCTATATCAGCCAAAGGATGATCAGGGCTAACGACAAACCGCCACTCCAAAACTCCCATGTCGCGATAATCAAAATATCCGCTAACTGGCACCGCTGCCGTTGCGCCGATAGCAATATCTGCCCGGCCATCCGACAACGCATCCCATACGCCGTTGAACACCTCCATCGTCAGATGTAACTCCATATCAGGGAATTGCCGATAGAAATCTCGTACCAGTGTATTTACCCGGCTCTCACGAACCACCGTATCAAGCGCCACCGACACACTTTGTGACCAGCCATTGGCAACACGCTGGGTTTGCAGTTTCAGCATCTCCATCTGCTTGAGTAGCCCTCTGGCTTCCTCAACAAAAAACTCCCCAGCTGGGGTTAACTGCACTTGCCGGTGAAGCCGAACAAACAAGTCGACGGCTAACCGCTCCTCAATCACCCTGACGGTATAGCTAATTGCACTGGGCACTTTGTGTAATTCTTCAGCAGCAGCCGAAAAACTTCCGCGCCGAGCAACCACATCAATCACTTGTAAGTCGTTATATGAAAACATCAGGATCTTCCTTTAGTTCGTGCCTAGCTCGTTAAAACCGCAGCCAGAGTTGCTGATTTTCACAGCAATAACACAACAAGTAGCACCCAATTAACACAAATTGTGCAATATTCAACCTTACTCTGTGCGCAAGGTAAAGCACGCTACATTGATGCAAAAACAATCAAATCAAATTTATTGAAAGCAACGTTGAAATTTTACCGTTTCACACCATAAAAAACCATGTATAGACTTGCCGCAAAGTACAAAACAGCTAATGAAATAAAACTATGACAAATCAACCTTCAAAAATGACCACTATGTGGTTTGCGTGTTTAAGTATGCTGGGCTTCCTAGCAACTGACATGTACCTTCCTGCTTTCGAAGTAATTCGAGAGGATTTTGATACATCACAATCACTTATTGGCCTAACACTCAGTATTTTCTTGTTAGGTATGGCAATCGGCCAGCTTATTTACGGCCCACTGTCTGATCGTATTGGTCGTATCAAAGTGCTAATAGGCGGTATGACGCTCTTCAGTATCGCTTCTGTATTCTGTGCCTTTGCTCCGAATGTTGAGCTTATGTTGGCAGCTCGCTTTGCACAGGCACTAGGCGCATGTAGCGCTACCGTGATCTGGCAAGCTGTCGTTATCGACCGCTACGAAGGCAAAGTCTCTGAGCGTGTATTTGCGACCATCATGCCATTAGTTGCCCTATCACCAGCACTTGCTCCCCTTGCAGGCGCGATGCTTGAGCACCAGTTTGGCTGGCGTAGCATCTTTGTTGCTCTGGTTGGCTTTGGTGCTGTTTTGTCCATTATGACGCTTAAGGAAACTGAAAGTGCGAATTTGGACAAAAAACAAGAAAAAATAATGGTACAGCTACGCCGTGACTATGCTCAAATCCTGAGTTCAAAAAAATTCATTGGTAACATGATCATTTTTGCTGCGTGTTCTGCTGCTTTCTTTGCTTACCTAACAGGCTCACCATTTGTCATGGCCGCTATGGGTTACTCGGGTGCAGATATCGGCCTGAGCTACGCGCCACAAACTGTTGCGTTCATCATCGGTGGTTACGGTTGCCGTACCCTACTGAACAAATACGATAGCCAGCAATTGCTTCCGTGGATCCTGAAGCTATTCTTTGCCAGCGTAACGATTATGTTCATGATCTCGATTCAGACAGAGCCGACCACAATTTGGCCTATCCTTGTACCATTCTGTTTCCTAGCGGTGGCTAACGGTGCAATTTACCCGCTTATCATCAGCAAAGCATTGGAAGATTTCAAAAACTGTAGTGCGACAGCAGCAGGCTTACTTAACTTCCTGCAAACAATGGTCTGTTTCGCAGCAAGTGGCTTAGTATCAGCATTCGCAATGCACGGCTTGATAACGGTAACCATTGCGATGTTTATCACCGGTTTTGTAGCACTTATTGGTTATACGTTTGTCGTTAAAGCCCGCCGCGAAACAGCCGAAATTGCCCAAACGGTATAATTTCATCACACGGTAAACCCCAGACAGTCAAAGGCCGCTTTCTAAGTGGCCTTTTTTACATCTGCTGCTTTATGCAGGGTATCAACATTCTCGCTTTTCTTTTCGCCAAACAAATGCGTAATTATTCCCCTCTCTCTTGTTCACTTTCTTGTCCCTTTCACATCTGCCGCACCATTTGTGTATTTACAGTGGTTTAAATGGCAAAAAACCCAAACCACAGAACAAAAATCAAACAAAAATGCAACCTACGGAATATTTTATACATTTTTCTTGCATAAGATCTCACTCTGGGTAATATAACCATCAAATGACGTTTAATGCAGTAAGTCAGCATGAGTATTCAAGTAAAGAGTGTTAATAAATTCTATGGTAATACCCAGGTTCTTCATGATGTTGAGTTCACCTGTGGCAAAGGGGAAACCTTGGTATTGCTTGGCCCAAGTGGCGCAGGCAAAAGCTCTTTACTAAGAGTGCTGAACTTACTGGAAAACGCTAGCAGTGGTCAGCTACAGGTCGCCAACGAAGCCTATGATTTTGCCCAGTCAATATGTGAAAAGCAGGCACTAAAATTAAGACGTAAAGTCGGTATGGTGTTCCAGCAGTACAACCTATGGCCTCACCTTACTGTGATGGAAAACTTGATAGAAGCGCCGATGAAAGTTGCAGGGATTTCTAAGACTCAGGCAACCGACGAAGCCCTGACATTGCTGACAAAATTACAGCTGGCAGATAAAGCGGAAGCTTGGCCCTTGCAATTATCGGGTGGGCAACAACAGCGAGTTGCTATTGCCCGCGCCCTGATGATGAAGCCAGAAGTGCTGTTATTTGATGAGCCAACTGCCGCACTCGATCCTGAAATTACCAATCAGGTTGTCAAAATCATCAATGATCTTGGTGAAACAGGTATCACCCAAGTGGTGGTAACCCATGAAGTAGAATTCGCCAAGAAAATCGCCAGCCACGTGCTGTACCTTGAAAAAGGCCGCATGGTGGAACACGGCACCAAAGAGGCATTTACCCATCCGGCCACACCGGAATTTGCGGAATACCTCACCCACTAAATTGATTTATATACCCAAAGACATTGGGAACATACCCTATTTTCAGCATCACCTACCCACTTGATGCTGCACCTAACGACGCACGGAGTATCGCGATGAAAAAGATTGTATTGGCTACATTGATTGGTTTGGTTTCAGCTAACGCTGCCGCTCAGGAAGAAATTAAGTTTGCGATGGAAGCAACTTATGCCCCATTTGAATACGTTGACGAGAATAATGAGATTCAAGGCTTTGATGTTGATCTGGCCAATGCACTGTGTGATGTCATTGAGGCAAAATGTACTTTCCACAACCAACCTTTTGATAGCCTGATCCCAGCTCTAAAATTCCGTCGTTATGATGCAGCCATCTCAGGTATTGATATTACTGAACAGCGCCAGCAAGTAGTGAACTTCACTAACGCTTACTACGACAACTCAGCCGCTTTTGTTGCCCTAGACGGCAAGGTTGCAGATCAAGCTGCACTAAACGGCAAACGTGTCGGTGTACAAAATGGTTCAACCCACCAAAGCTACTTAACCGAACAACTTGACGGTGTCACCGCCGTTCCATATGGAAGCTACCAGGATGCATTTATCGATATGCAAAATGGTCGTATCGACTCTGTATTTGGTGATACCGCCGTAGTGGCTGAATGGTTCAAGAAGAACGACAGCCTTGTTTATGTAGGTGATCAAGTAACCAGCGCTAAATACTTCGGTAACGGTTTTGGTATTGCCATCAATAAAGACAACCAAGAACTGCTGGACAAACTGAACACGGCACTGAAAACCGTGAAGAACAATGGCCAGTACGATGAAATCTTCAACAAGTACTTTGGTGAGTAATCTATGGCGTTATCAGGTTATGCTCTGACGCTACTTGAGGCAAGCTGGGTGACTATCCAGCTTAGCCTAGCCAGCGTCACTGTTGGGTTGGTCTTGGCTGTATTGTTTGCCAGCGGTGAAATGTCACGGTTTCGTGCCATAGCTTGGCCTGTTACCGCGCTGGTCACCGTGCTTCGGGGCTTACCTGAAATATTGGTTGTACTGTTTATCTTCTTCGGCTCAACGCAAATATTGTTTTTGCTGACCGGAGATTTCATCGAAGTTAGCCCATTTCTGTCAGGGGTCATTGCCTTATCCCTTATTTTTGCTGCTTATGCCTCCCAGACATTGCGAGGCGCGCTAAAGGCTGTACCTAGCGGTCAGCGCGAAGCGGCAAGTGCATTAGGGATCAGCAAACTACGTGCATTCTTTAAGATTGTTCTGCCACAAGCGGTTAGACATGCCCTTCCTGGATTGACGAACCAATGGCTTGTGCTGCTCAAAGACACAGCGCTGGTCTCTTTGATTGGTGTTACTGACCTACTAAAACAGGCCCAGTTAACAGCAGCGGCTACCCACGAAAGTTTTACTTGGTATGCCTGTGCAGCAGCCGTCTATTTAGTCATCACATTGATCACTCAACGCGTTGTTAAACAGCTCGATAAAAAATTTAGCGTACAAGATGGCAACTCACCACAAAGCACATCTGTTAAAAGTAAATCAGTACAAAACAAGCCAGCACCCGCTAATCCAGTAAAAGGAGCAAGCGCATGAATGAACAGCACGTTTGGCAACTGCTCGAAGGGTTAGTCGTCAGTCTTGAGCTAACAGCCGTGTCCTTAATCGTGGGTTGTACATTGGCGTTATTGATGACTTTAACGCTTATATTGAGAACACCAGGCCTTCATTGGCTAAGCCGGGGGATCATTACTTTATTTACCGGTACGCCATTGCTGGTACAGATCTTTTTGATTTACTACGGACCAGGTCAGTTTGAGTGGGTACGAGAAAGCATTTTGTGGCACTGGCTAAGCCAGCCTTGGTTCTGTGCAATGCTTGCACTCGCACTTAATACAGCGGCATACAGTACCCAACTGTTCAAAGGCGCATTCAATGCGATTCCTTCTGGTCAATGGCAAGCCTGTAAAGCCTTGGGAATGGATACCAAAGCAACGCTGGGGGTACTATTACCCTATGCGATTCGCCGCGCCATTCCCGCTTATTCCAACGAAGTCATTCTTGTCTTCAAGGGCACATCACTTGCCAGTACCATCACCATTATGGACATCATGGGGTATGCACAGCGTATCAACGCTCAGACCTACGATACATTAATGGTCTTTAGCGTCGCGGGTGCCTTTTATTTAACAGTCAATGGCGTGCTTACCCTCGTTTTCAGACAGGTAGAAAAGAAGGCTCTCGCGTTTGAAGTTGCACGATAAGTAGGTTAAGACAAACATATTTAATATCTAATTTTTGTCCAATGGATTGAAATACTGGATGATGCATATAAACGAATGGGGAGTAGTTAATGACTGCTCCCCTTTTCTATACCGGTTTGAGTTAAAACAACGTCAAAATTGTAAGTAAAACCAGACAATAACAACGATCATTTGGTAACGGTTACACTTCTTTTCTCCTTGATTTTTAATAAATATAGTAAGTCGCACTGATTTTCACTGCAATATGATTGCACCCGTTACACAGTCGGTGTTTAATAGGCAGCAAGTTTGATTTGAGCTAGGATGTGTAGCCATGGCTACGATTAAGGATGTGGCCAAACTGGCCGGTGTTTCCGTTGCAACGGTATCACGCGTGATCAATAAATCACCCAAGGCCAGTAAGGCCTCAATTTCATCAGTGACACAGGCGATGAAAGAGCTTGGCTATCGTCCCAATGCCAATGCCAGAGCCTTGGTTAACCAATCCACCAATACAATTGGCGTAGTTGTCGGCGATGTCTCTGATCCCTTCTTTGGCTCCATGTTAAAAGCCATTGACCAGATAGCACGGCAAAACGGCAAGCAAACCCTGATCGGCAATGGCTATCACAACGCCACGACCGAAAAAGAAGCCATTGAACTACTCATCAACAGCCGTTGTGAATCACTAATCATTCACAGCAAAGGCCTGAGTAATCAAGAGCTGATTGATTTTGCCAATGAGGTGCCGGGAATGGTGGTTATCAACCGCTATATTCCTGAAATAGCCCATCGCTGTATTGCACTCGATAACCATAAGGGCTCATATCTCGCGACTGAATACCTGATCAAGAACGGCCACCAGCATATCGGTTACGCCTGCTCAAACCATGACATTGAAGATACCGAGCAGCGCCTCGCCGGATACCTCGATGCACTGCGGGCTTATAACCTACCGACCGATAACAGCTACATTGAATACAGCTCACCCGATGAAGCCGGTGGTGAGCATGCGATGATGAATCTACTCTCCAAAAATCTGCCAATTACGGCGGTTGCCGCTTACAACGACAACATGGCCGCAGGGTGTTTATCGGTACTGGAAGAAAACGGCCTTACCCCACCACAAGATATCTCTCTGATCGGTTTCGATGATGGTATCATCGCAAAATATTTGAGCCCGAAACTAACCACAGTTCGTTACCCGATCAACATCATGGCAGAGCAAGCAGCGAACCTATCGTTGTCATTGGCAAAAGGTGATGAAAACAAGGCGTGTACCCGGATGTTTGTCCCTACCCTCGTACGACGCTTGTCCGTCACCCAGAAGTAACGCGATCACAACGATCGAAAAGCAATAAGAGGAATGTATGCTTAATCTCGACAAACAGTTGGCTTTTATTAATGAATTGGATCGCCTAAAAGCGGTCTACCGCAAAACCATGGTAAAGCCAGATAACAATCGCCAGGAAAACAGTGCGGAGCACAGCTGGCACATTGCTCTTATGGCACAAGTACTAAAGGACTATATCGAAGAGCCTGTCGATGTGAATCGCGCAGTCATGATGCTACTCATCCATGACATCGTTGAGATTGATGCTGGTGATACTTTTGCTTTTGCCGAGCAACATGAACTAGACGGCCAAGAAGAAAAAGAAGTGGCTGCAGCCAACCGTTTGTTTGGACTACTACCAGAAGCGCAGTTCAACGAAATGAAATCGCTATGGCTGGAATTTGAACAAGCTGAAACCGCTGATGCCCGCTTTGCCAAAGCGATGGATCGCATTTTGCCGTTGATCCAGAACATGTCCAACGGTGGTGGTAGCTGGGTAAAGCACACAGTAACCAAACAGCAAGTCCTAAACCGTAATGCGTACCTAGAAAAAGTGACGCCTAAACTATGGCAATACGCTTGCGAACAAATAAATTTAGCCGTTAAAAATGGCTGGCTGATCGACAACTAACCGTTGTTATCACTAGCATATAAAAAAGGCCAAAAGACACCTAATTGTCTTTCGGCCTTTTTATTACGGTAATATTAATAGTAACAAAAATACGGCCATGCTCATCAGTAGTAAAAGAGCCGGTACCAGGCGCATTGGTAGTAATTGTCACGTTACTAACTGGGGTGCCATTATCACTCACTTTTACCCAGGCTCCCTCGTTTTGTGGTGTTACATCAAGGTTTAAATAGGCCATCACTGGTGAGCTTAGTAATACCGCCGCAGTCATCATAGTACCTGTAAATTTAAGCATCATTTTCTCCATTTGAAGATTCGTTTAGGTTCGGAGTTAAATTTAGCAAGAACACTAAGATAGATAAACATTGAGAATTAACCATGTCGTTAGAATTATTCGAACATGATTTTTCGCCCTGATAATGATTCACTATTGAGAATCATATAACTTAATAACATCGTAATTTACTGATAGCTATTGATTTAATGCGTAATAATTACAAAATATAAATAACAACTCATATAAGCCGTTCAATCGTTCAACGATATCAATTCCGTATTAGAACAATAAATGATTAGAAATAATAAAACCCATGAATTACCATGGGTTTATAACGAGACTATTGCGAGAATATCTTCCTAATCTAATTGCTTACCATTGGACTGGATGACTTTCTGATACCAGTAGAAACTGTCTTTTTTATAACGCTTTAGTTCTTTCTCGCTCTCTTCGTCACGGTCTACATAAATAAAACCGTAGCGCTTAGCGTAACCATTTAGCCAGCTAAAGAGATCTTGGCAAGACCATGTACAGTAACCGATAACCTCACAGCCATCGTCAATAGCATCTGAAATCGCCTCAACATGGCGACGAAGAAAGTTGATTCGGTAATCATCGTGTACCTTACCTTCTTCCGTCAACGTATCGAAAGCCCCAAGGCCGTTCTCACTGATAAGAATAGGAAGCTCATAGCGAGAGGTAATTCGGCGCAGTGCAACACGCAGACCGTTTGGGTCAATCGCCCAGTTCCAATCCGTCATATCCAAGTATTCATTATCAGCGCGAGCAAATAGCTTATCGGTAGGAATGTCACTGATTTCAGAAACAACTGATACTTGAGAAGCATTCCCTGTTTGCGCGGTGCTTTGTTTATTCCCTGCAGCAACAAAAGTCGCAGACTGATAGTAATTCAAGCCCATGAAGTCACATACACCCGCCGCTAACAGCTCTTTATCTCCCGGCTGGAAGTCGATATGGATGTTCAATGTTTCCAACCGCTTCAAAGCAATTTTCGGATAGCGGCCTTTGGCATACACATCCATCCAGAACAGATCTTGCAACTCTTGTGCATCTTCTGCAGCGATGACATCTTCAGGTTTCGCTGACTGCGCATAAGCTGGGCTATAGGCAAAACTGGCACCAATTTTGGCCTCGATACCCATTTCACGGAATTTCTTCACTGCACTAGCATTCGCGAGGTTGGCTATATGATTAGCATTAATAAAACGCTGGAAGTCAGACACTTTCGGTGGATGAATTGCTTGCAGGTAACCCAAACTTGTAAAGATGTTCTGTTCGTTAAGGCTGACCCAATATGGCACTTTGTCACCATATTCTTGGAATAGGATCTCGCAGTAACGGGTAAAGTCTTCAATGATTTCACGGCTCTCCCACCCTTGATAATCATCTTGTAGCGCCTGAGGTAGATCCCAGTGGTAAACCGTCAAAATTGGTGTTATGTCATTAGCAATCAGGGTATCGATAACTTTGTGATAGAACTCCACACCTTTCGGATTTACCGAACGGCCATCAGTCATGATACGCGGCCAAGACACCGAAAAACGGTATGCTTGCAGGCCCATTTCCTTCATCAAGGCAATGTCTTGTTCAAAGCGGTGATAGAAATCAATAGCCACTTCACCTGTGGTATTTTTGAAGGTGTTACCCGGTACCCGGGAGTACACGTCCCAAATGGAATCCCCCTTTCCATCGAGGTTTGCAGCTCCCTCAATCTGGTACGCTGCCGATGCACTTCCCCACAAAAACTCATCTTGAAAACTCATATTTCACCCTATGATCTGCCCTGCAATCCACTTTCGTGGCCTAGGTCATGACTGTTAAATGTATTCACTATGCAAAAAAACACCCTTGCGATTTGTTGCAAACAGCGTCGATAGAGAAACACTAAACAAAACCATATGGTTTTACATCAAATCAAGACCAAAAGTTAGATGTTAATCACACTTGGTGCGTTTTTGGGCGCTGCCATCAAAGCAAATTTAAGGTATTCTGCTCTTCCACCCTAAACAGATATAGAACAGTAATGAGCAAATATCAGGCTATCTATCAGCAACTTAAAGCTCGCATTCAATCTGGTGAATACAGCCCTAGTGAGAAACTGCCTGAAGGCAAAAAACTCGCCGCCGAGTTTGACTGCAGTGAAATCACATTGAAGAAAGCGATGGATATTCTGGTGAAAGAAGGAATGGTTGTACGAAAAAGAGGGGCCGGTTCATTCATTAAAAGCACACCGCCACAACAACCAGACAGCCACTTACTAGGAACCAAGTTACGTTACGAAGGCACGGGGAAGAAAGTCGCTACGGAGGTAAAGCAATTTCGAATTGTCGAAGCCAACCATGAAACTTCCGAGCTCGTTTGTGGGGCTATCGGTGATCATCTTTATGAAATCACCAGGATACGTTCAATCGATGACCAACCAACCATCGTTGAATATACTTATATGCCAGCTGCCGTTGTGCAGGGGTTAACTTTGGAGCAAGCTGAAGATTCAATCTATGGCTATATCACGAACACCCTAAACCAAGGGATCCACAGTGCTAATCTGACGATAACTATAGATAAAGCTAACCACCAAGAAAGCCAATGGTTAATTATTCCTGAAGGTGAGCATTTAGTGAACGTATCGCAGCGCGCTTACTTGGATAACGGACAACTTTTTGAGTATTCCGTTGCCAAACACACTTGCGAATCTTTCAAGCTGTCAACGACCTATGTGAAATCGCTGCAGTTGAAGTAGTTGATATAGCGCCCAACGGTACTGTTACGACGAGGCGCTTCCCCCGTGACTTCAAGGTAGACGACGAATGTTGATAAGCAAACGTCAGATTACCGAATAGCCACTCACATCCAACATTCAGCCCATGATGCTCAAGGGACGATAGAGCAGCCTAGTCGCTACATTCCAGCAATCTATTGGCTGGTTTACCTTCTCGCCAAACGAACCTTTAAGGTTTGGCCTCCAAATGAATCAAGCCCTGAATTTTGCTGGGCTTCTTATTTCGTGCGTTAGTAATCATTATGCGAAACACTTAATACCCAAAATTATGCGTTAATGACCAAGATCAATTAATTGCAAATCAGTTGGCCGTATGTTGGATACATGTTAATCAAAAAGGACGAACGTATATGGAGCTTATTCAAGACCCAAGATGTTATACCGACATCTGTATAGACGGAAAATGGTTTCACCATGACCACTGCACCGATACAGCCTACATGCTTTGGGGCGGCACTACCCCTCACATACAATTAGACAAAACACCAAAAACCGAAAACGAACTCATTGACCTTCTCAATCATGCTAATCGCGGTTAAGATCCATCAAGAGAATGACTTATTACCTAATACAGCTGGTACTCAAATAAAAGTACCAGCTTGTACCATTAACAACCAAATGTTCGCTTATTCATTACTAACAAATCGCTTTCCTAGCCTCGTGAAAACGAAGTAAATAGGGACATAAATAACAAGTAATATCAATGTATCGACTAGGAAGTGTAGCTCTTTCGCCCCCAAGAAAGCGCCAACACAGAAGTTCTTAACCGTTATTGCACAAAAAACCGACACAAAAGTGACAATAAAATTCATCGTATTTTTTTTCATTCTTCAACCAATTACACATCCCACATATCTTTGCGGGAGTATACCGCTTGCTAAAGAAAATCGCACAATGTTGAGCCGAACGTATGACGTACATCGCGACTTCGCTAACTCTCCATGTCCAAAAAAAGCCCACTCACTTGAGCAGGCGAACCCCAATTTAAACAAAAGAAAACAAAAGAAAACAACTAAAAAGTAAAACGGTAACCTGTGTAATGGGCATAGGTTTGATTTGGGCGTAAGATGCTCTCTCCCGGCCATTCTGGGTGGTTTGGTGCATCAGGCAGGTACTCGGTCTCTAAGCAAAAACCTTGATGAATACCATATACCCCTGACGTCCCCTTAATACCGGACAAAAAATTACCGGTATAGAGTTGTACCGCCGGCTTGGTCGTTTGCACCGTCATTGTTACTTTTTTATCCGGTGAAACAGCCTTGGCAAAATCTTGAATACCGTTTGCTAGTTCAGACGATAAAATGAAGGCATGGTCATACCCTTTTGCTAATAACTGCTCGGGATCGCTCAGCAAATCTTGTCCAATAGTCTTACTTTCACGAAAATCAAAACCCGTTTGTTCAACCGATTTCAATTCTCCAGTCGGGATCCCTACTTCAGACGTCGGCACAAAATAGTCAGCTTTGATCATTAATTCATGCTGCAAGCAATCTTCAATTGAAGCTTCACCAGCCAAGTTGAAGTAAGCATGGTTGGTCAAGTTCACCGGGCATGGTTGATCACAGTTTGCCTGATAGCTAATGGCAACCGTATTATCAGCCGTAAGTTCAAATGTGACTTTTGCTTCTAATCTGCCAGGAAAGCCTTGATCACCATCTTCTGAGACTATGCTTAGTTCCAGTTTTGAGTCGCTGTGCGAAATAACACTCCAACGACGTTTATCGAAGCCGTCAGGCCCACCATGCAAGGTGTTACCCGCTTGGTTGGTAGTAACTTGGGTTGTTTTCCCCTCGATGGTGAATTGACCATTCGCGATTCGGTTGGCATAACGCCCAACAGTGGCTCCCAAGTACGCACTTTGCGCCTGGTGATCGGCCAAGGTTGCACAGCCGAGTATCACTTCACGAACTTCGCGCTTCTCAGCGATGTCTCCACTCACAGGCACAGTACAACTTAACCAAGTTGCACCGATATCCATGAAGGTTGCGGTCATTCCCGATGCATTGATCAGGGTGAACAGATTGGCAGGGCGGCCATCATAGGCCACCTCCATGGTCATGGTTTCATGCAGCGCTAACACTTTATGAGGTAGTGTCATATTCATTCCTTATTTGAGTTATCTCAACTTAGGCAAGTGCGCCAGCACCAGCTTTTGCTTTACACACATAAATCGTTTCTTTTAGGCCAGTCTTCGCTTCATATTTTTCAGCAAGTACGGCTGCCACTTCATCAACCAATGCCGGTGGCACAATAGACACAATACAACCACCGAAACCACCGCCGGTCATACGTACCCCCCCCTGATCGCCAATGACCTCTTTCACGGTATCAACAATAAAATCAATTTCAGGGACAGTGATTTCAAAATCATCACGCATTGAAGCATGAGATTGTGCCATTAGCTCACCCATACGCTTCATATCGCCTTGGCTTAGAGCGATAGCCGCTTCTTCTGTACGGTCGTTTTCAGTGATCACGTGACGAGCACGTTTGGCAACCATTTCATCCAATTCCTCAACACGGGCGTTGAACTGCTCGATAGTAACGTCACGTAGCGCTTTCACACCGAAAATACGTGCCGCTTCTTCACATTGTTCGCGGCGAGTATTGTACTCACTGTCGACCAAACCACGTTTTTTATTAGAGTTGATAATCACTACTGCCATATCTTCCGGCATTGAAACCGCTTTGGTTTCTAGTGAACGGCAGTCAATTAGCAAGGCATGGTTTTGTTGACCTTCGGCAGAAATCAACTGATCCATGATGCCGCAGTTACAACCTACGAATTCGTTTTCTGCTTGCTGACCATTCAGTGCAATTTCCTGCTGGCTAATTTCAAGCGCGAATAGAGTCTTGAACGTTTGGCCAATGACCACTTCCAGTGCCGCTGATGAGCTCAAACCTGCGCCTTGTGGAACATTACCGCTTACCGCAATATCTGCACCTGTGAATTCGTAACCACGCTCGCGTAGACACTTCACCACCCCTTTGATGTAGTTAATCCACATGCACTCTTCATCAAAAGTGATATCAGCCGTGAGATCAAACTCTTTGGTTTGGTTGTCATAATCAACAGAAACAACACGTACGATGTTGTCATCACGACGAGCAGCAGCAACAAACGCTTGATAATCGATCGCACACGGTAGTACAAAACCGTCATTATAATCAGTGTGTTCACCAATTAAATTTACACGGCCCGGCGCTTGGATCAGATGAGTCGCCTCGTAACCCAATACGGAAGAGAATGATGTATTAACAGCGTCAATAAGCAGTTGTGTTTTAGACATAATATATTCCTATCTTTCTGTTGGGTTACTTATTTATTATTTGAAGTAGTCATTTCACGGTAATGTACGTCACTAAGGGCACACAGTTTGTCTGCCGCCTGCTCTGCTGTCAGATCACGCTGACTTTCAGCAAGCATTTCATAGCCCACCATAAACTTACGCACGGTGGCAGAGCGAAGCAGTGGCGGATAGAACAGCGCATGTAACTGCCAATGATCTGTCGAAGTATCACCGTCTTTGAAGAACGGCGCATAATGCCAGCCCATAGAATAAGGGAAGGAGCACTTGAACAGGTTGTCGTAGCGACTGGTCAGTTTTTTGATCGCCACAGCCAGATCATCACGTTGTTCGTCAGTGAGATCATTCATACGACGAACATGGGTTTTCGGCATCAACATGGTTTCAAATGGCCATGCAGCCCAGTAAGGTACAACAGCAATCCAATGCTCTGTTTCAACCACTGTGCGTGAACCATCAGCCATTTCTGCTTTTGCATAATCCACTAGCAAGTTTGAGCCTTGCTGTTGGTAATAAGCGCGTAAGTTTTCGTCTTTGCGTGCAATTTCATTAGGTAAAAAGCTATTTGCCCAAATTTGACCATGTGGATGCGGCTGTGAACAGCCCATTGCTGAGCCTTTGTTTTCAAATGCCTGTACCCAAACGTATTTTTCACCTAACTCTTCAATTTGATCGTTCCAAGTATCAATAACTTTACGAATCATACCGACAGGAAGCTCAGGGAGAGTTTTGCTGTGATCCGGCGAAAAACAGATAACACGGCTCAAACCGCGTGCACTTTCACAGCGAAACAGAGGATTGCCTGACTCAGGCGCATCAGGCGTATCTTGAGTTAAGGCTGCATGGTCGTTATTGAACACATAAGTGTCAGCATAATCAGGGTTTTTGTCACCTGATACTCGGGTATTGGTCGGGCACAGAAAACACTCGCTGTCATACGTTTTGTCTTCCGCTAGCTCTGGGGTCTCATCAGCCCCCTGCCACGGACGCTTGGCTCGGTGTGGTGAGACCAGAATATATTGACCAGTCAAAGGATTGTAGCGACGGTGAGGGTGGTCTACGGGATTAAATTTTTGTTCAGACATTATATAAACTCGCAACTACAGGTTAACTGTAAAAAAATAAAAATAGGAACAGGCAAACATAGGAGGGAAAGCGCTGCCTGCGCCCCAAAATCATAGAGAGACTAATTAATAGCCGTTCGGGTTTTCCGACTGCCAGCGCCAAGTATCAGCAGCCATCGCAGTGACATCAATTTTCGCTTCCCAGCCTAGATCAACGCGTGCTTTTGCTGGATCAGCCCAACATTCTGCGATGTCACCAGGGCGGCGTGGACAGATTTTATAAGCGACATCATGGCCGCATGCATGACTAAAGGCATCAACCATCTCAAGTACACTGCTACCTTTACCTGTGCCGAGGTTGTAGATATGAAGGCCAGCCTTTTCACCCACAGCCCGCAAGGCTGCTATGTGACCATCGGCCAAGTCCATAACATGTATATAATCTCGAATTCCGGTACCATCTGGAGTTGGGTAGTCATTGCCAAAGACAGAAAGGTATTCGCGACGGCCTACCGCCACTTGAGCAATAAACGGCATCAAGTTATTAGGGATACCTTGCGGGTCTTCACCCATAGTGCCTGATGGATGAGCACCAACAGGGTTGAAATAACGCAACAGCGTTATGCTCATTTGTGGAACGGCGACCTGAATATCACGAAGACACTCTTCCACCATATATTTACTGCGGCCATATGGATTAGTCACTTGACCTGTAGGCGTCGTTTCTTTGATTGGGATCTCTTTAGGATCACCATAAACCGTTGCTGATGAGCTAAATACCAAGCTGTTTACCCCAGCCTGTTTCATAGCATCCACCAGCATCAATGTGCCATGAACATTGTTGTCGTAATATTCAAGTGGCTTTTCAACGGACTCACCCACCGCCTTCAAGCCAGCGAAGTGGATAACAGAGCGAATATCATTCTCAGAGAAGATCTGATCTAAAATCTCACGGTCACGGATGTCACCATGATAGAAAGCCGGCTTTGCCCCTGTCAGTGCTTCAACTCGCTCAAGCACAGCGTCTTTACTGTTGCAAAGGTTATCCAGAATGATTGGCTCAAGGCCTGATTCAATCATTTGTACACAGGTATGGCTGCCAATATAGCCCATACCACCAGTTACCAACACCTTCATCACTCTCTCCTAATTCACTGCCAATGACTCACTCAGATATAGTCACTTCAGAAATAGTCACTTCAGAAATCACAACGTCTTGTTCCTAACTGCGGACAATTTTAACAACAAGCATAAAATGAAATCTGTGATCATCCCCACACAGTGTAAACGTTTCCACAAAATCTCACCACTATCGTCAGCATCCAAGCTATCAAAAAACAGAGAATAAGTGAGGCGCAAATCGAAAAAGACTAAAATACAAGCATTTAAATGTATATTTAGGCACCATATCAGATTCAATCTGCGAAATAGGCATCGAAGATAAGTGAAAACGATTAACTACAAGAGAAAGAGAGCGTCCTATTCGTATAAAAGTGACACAGCAGACAAATTTGTATATCCAAGCTATGCGTTACGATGAATATGTCTAGTTTTGCCTACTCTTATGCACCAACAGGTACAAAAAGACTATACTAACCATGTTGATATGCGTCATGGTGAAGTATGAAGACAGCGATAATACGGTTTTTACTCTTTTTTATTCCCCTACTGACTATTACGTCTGCGTCTATCTTTTATATCTACAATGAAGATTTAAACCAGCTCAACCAACGTATCCAAGATCGTGAAAATAGCCGTCACCAGTCTTCACTCCATATTACTCGCTTGCATTTCGCCCCAATTATTGAAGATTTGAGGTACTTAACAGAGAAAGCCAAAGAACTTTCAGAAACATCATTAGGTATAGAAAGGCAGCACGAGATTCTAACAGCCAGCTTCCAGCGCTTATCAACCACCCGTCACTATTACGATCAAGTTCGGCTTCTCAATGCCGAGGGCCAAGAAGTTATCCGGGTCAATAAAGTCGGTGAGACTGCAGCAGTCCTTCCTTCTAATCAGCTTCAAGACAAAAGCCAGCGCGACTATGTCAAGCAGGCGTTAAGGATCCAGCCAGGCAGTTTCTATACATCCCAATTTGACTTAAACCAAGAAAATGGTCAAATCGAACTCCCTCATAAGCCTATGTTGCGCTTTGTCAGCCATTTCAAAATAAACGGACAAAGCTGGCTAATCACCCTCAATTACTTAGGGATTGACTACCTAGAAGAGCTAAAAGGTCAATACGGTTGGGATCACGTTCAAAACTGGTTGGTCAATAATCACGGACAATGGCTACTGGGGCCAACATCTGATAGCGCATGGCAATTCATGCCCTCCATCAACAAGCCCGAAGAGGAAGATTTCAACACCCGTTATCCACAGCTATGGCAAGACATAAACCTTAACGATTCGGGGCAGGTCATCATTGATGATCACCTCTATACTTTCACTCGTTTTTTTTCAGGTTCTGCTTTCAGTGGAGAAAACAGCTTCACCTTGCCTTTTCAAGGCTCAGATTTACCATGGACCATCATTTCACGCGTCAATATGACAGACGCGGTCACCGAGCTGGCTTTTACCCAAACGCGAATATTAAAGCTGGTTATCTTTACAGGGCTGATCATAAGCCTGGTATCAGGCTGCTTGGTGCTGGCTTGGCATTTATCTCAATTACTCAATGCGCAACGTAAGTTGACACTGAAGATTGAAGATACAGCCTTGCAGTATGCAACAGTATTACGTCATGTGCCCGACGGTTTAATAACTCTTGATCAAGACATGAAAATTGTCACTGCCAATAACGCAGCCATACAAATTCTATCCTTAGGTAATAAGGAAGTGATCGGCTGCACCTTGACAAAACTACTACCCGGTTCACAGTCCCGGCGGCAAGTCGAAGCGATTATAGAGCAACTCCATCAACTAAGAGAAAAAAAGCAGCCAACAATCAAAATCCGGCTGCAGTTTAACAACCTGAAAACAAAACATATAGAAATCATCGCAACCGAAACGACCTACAGCTCAAGCCGGGAGATTTTACTAAACCTACGAGATGTAACCTACTGGATTGAACGGGAAGAAAAACTCAAGAGTATGTCGCGGGCACTTGAGCAAAGTAATGATGCCATCATCATTACAGACCGCAGAGGCGTAGTGGAATATGTAAACCGCTCTTTCGAAAAGCATAACGGGATAACATCTAAAGATATTATCGGCAAACAGTCCAACGAACTGCTGAGAAACACACTCAATAACCTCAACGACGTCAAACATGTCCAAAAGCAGTTAAAAGAGGGTCATGTCATTGAGCGGGTTATTGCGCATAAGCAGGGTGATGAGCAAATCATATACGAAGAAAAAACCATTGCACCAATCCGAAATAGTCGCGGAAAGATCAGCCATTATATATCTACGGGTAAGGATATAACGGAACGTGTCTTATTTGAAAACCGCTTACATCGCTTGGTTCATTACGACTTATTAACTGAATTGCCAAACCGCACTTTACTGCAACAGCAACTCTGTGCGGCAGTGAAATGCAATAAGATTACAGGTGAGAATATCGCCCTTCTCTCATTGGATTTGGATTACTTCAAGCAGATTAATGACTCCTTAGGTCACGCTGTCGGTGATAAAGTGATCAAAACAACAGCCAAGCGTATCCACCACCTATTAAGAGAAACCGATTTCCTTGCAAGGCTCGGTGGTGATGAGTTCGCTATTTTACTGACACAAAGTGCCAAACTACAGAATGTCACCACTATAGCCACTCGCATTCTCAAGTATCTCTCTGCCCCACTGGTCATTGAAGGCAAAGAGTTATTTTTGACCGCGAGTATCGGAATTAGCGTCTTTCCTGATGATTCTGATGTGGCTGAAAATCTCAGCAAGTATGCAGATATCGCTCTATACAGAGCGAAAGAACAAGGTCGCAATCAGTTTTGCTTCTACACACAAGAAATGGGTGTTAACAGTATTCTGCAAATTCAATTAGAATCAGAACTTCGCCGAACAGTCGGTTCAGATCGCTATGAGTTTTTCTACCAACCCAAAGTCAATGCCAGTGATCATCGTGTATGCGGTGTAGAGGCATTGCTGCGTTGGCGTAATGAATACGGCGAGCATGAATCGCCGCTTAATATTATTCCTATTCTTGAGCGCTCGGGTGTCATTATCGAGGCAGGAGAATACCTGATAAAAAAAGCATGCCGACAATTAAAAGCGTGGCAATCCAATGATATTTATCTTAATTTTGCTATTAATATCTCAGCTCAACAGTTATTAAGCTCTAATATTGTCGAGACTATTGATAAGGCTATCATTCAAAGTGGTTGTGATCCGCAGTATCTCGAAGTAGAAATCACCGAGACCGTTATCATGTCAGATGTCGATACCGCTCTCGATAAATTAATTAAACTTGAAGCACTGGGTGTAAAGATTGCAATCGATGATTTTGGAACCGGCTACTCCTCGTTAGCTTACCTTAGCCGCTTCCCTATCCACATACTCAAAATTGATCGTGAGTTCATTAAAGATCTCCCCTGGAATAAAGATAACATTGCCATCACCCGCTCTATTGTAGAACTAGCACACAACCTAGATATGCAAGTTGTCGCTGAGGGTGTCGAAACTCAAGCTCAATGTGATTTTTTAACCAGTATCGGAGTAGAAGAATTCCAAGGGTACTTCTTCGGCCGTCCCCAGCCTGTTAATGAGTTTGAACAGCATTATCTTCATACTAATGAAAGTACTGTGTAAGCTTGAATGGCGCTTGCAGCGTAATTAGTACGCAGCAATCACCTAATTATTCGAATTCTTGGTCGCTATATAGATAAAACAGCAAAAAAATTGATCTCACACTGATTATATACGCTGTTTTATTAACCACCACTCCCAGTAAATCAATCAAAGCTGTAGTTTAAGAGAGTCCGTGATAAAAAAATTCAAAAAAATATTGATATAAAAGCACTCACAGAGGTGATTATTAAGCCTAATCACCCTATTTGCTTACAAAACAGTCGACAAATTTAGTGGTGTAACATATTAATTACAATACTTATTAGTTTATATATTCCGCCGTTTCCGTATAGATATTCATCGCTTCAGCATTAGCCTACTGATTTTAAAGCAGACATGTTTACGCCTTAAGACTTTTCTTATTTTTAAACCTTATTATCAACACAGAAGCACCAACATCATCAATGAGAACACATCAATAACAAAGCACACCATAGCTTTGCTTGTTAATATACACAAACACCAAAATCAAAACATAAACAACCAACCCGCAACCACGGGTCTACACTATTGAAGTTGAAATGGCAATATAGGCAGTCGCCATTTTAGGGGGTAAAATTAACGCCTAAAAAACAATGAAAAGACATAATCATGAATTCAGTTATACAAGTAAGCGAACTTGAGTCGTTTCTCATTGCGATTATTGTGCTTTTTCTTGGCTACTTCATTAATAGCAAAGTGAAGGCATTCCGGAAGTACAATATTCCAGAGCCTATTGTTGGCGGGTTGATTGTTGCCATACTAATTGCAATTTTACATGCTCAAGGTATCGACATTACCTTCAAGCTAAGCCTGAAAGACACATTAATGCAGATGTTCTTTGCTACGGTTGGCTTGGCGGCAAGCTTTAAGCTGTTGGCCAAAGGTGGCTCGCGGGTTTTCTTATTCCTTGCAATCGCAACGCTGTACATCATTATCCAAAATGCGGTCGGTGTTAGCCTAAGCACCATGCTTGGTCTCGATCCCCTGATTGGACTAATGGTGGGCTCTATAACCCTATCGGGCGGACACGGTACAGGCGCGGCTTGGTCACAGACCTTTGCAGATATCTATGGCCTGCATACCCTCGAGCTCTCTATGGCCGCCGCCACATTTGGTTTGGTCATGGGTGGTATCATCGGTGGGCCGATTGCACAGCGTCTAATCTCCAAGTTCTCGCTAAAGTCTGAATTTGGTGCCGGTGAAAAACACCATATCGAGCATCCTGACTTAGTAACATACAGTGATAACGAAGAAGATCGCATTACCGGCAAGAACACTATTGAAGTACTTTTTATCTTGCTAATTTGTGTTGCCGGCGCTGCGCACGTCAAAGAGCTAGTCGACAGCTTTGGCATCAACTGGCTACGTATCCCTGACTTTGTATACGCCCTTTTTATTGGTGTTTTCATTACCAACGTTTGTGAGACCACCAAAGTCTACAAGATCAATAATGAAACCGTCGATGCACTGGGTACAATTTCGCTGTCACTGTTCTTAGCGATGGCGCTAATGAGTCTTCAGTTGTGGGAGTTGCTCGGCCTTGCCTTACCTATGATTGTGATTTTATCGGTACAAACAATCACGCTGGCAGCGTTTGCTTACTTTGTCACTTTCCGTTTGATGGGTAAAACCTATGATGCCGCGGTTATTGCGGGTGGTCACTGTGGTTTTGGCATGGGGGCAACACCGACTGCGGTAATGAACATGGGTGCGCTTGTTTCACGAAATGGTCCATCACCACAAGCATTCATGGTCGTACCAATTGTCGGGGCTTTCTTTATCGACATTGCCAACCTGATCGTACTGCAGACCTATATCAGTTTCATTCAGTAAACTCCCTTCTTGCCGGGCCTAACAGGCCCGGCTTTGCCGTTCGGCATCTCCAAGCTATTATTAATTTATCGGCCTCTCTTTTTACCGCAAGCTTCTGTGGTATGAACGTTGAATCTGTACCTATCGTCAAATTCGGTAGGATCGTAAAGAGCGTGGGAGTATTACTATGTTAGGTGAAAATCATGCACTATTTATCGAGTACCCTGAGCATCAAGAAAGAATTCAGGAATTAAAACAATCCGACAACGGCTTCAAGCAAATGGCTGACCGTTACCACCAACTAGATCATAAAATTAGAGGCCTTGAAGGCAACAACATTCCCACCGACGATCGCCACTTCACACAGCTGAAATTAGAACGTGTCCAACTGAAAGATAAAATCTACAGCATTCTGTCACACTGATCCTGCATGGTTCGCATTGTTTATGATGTTCACTTCACTGCTTTGCAAGCGGTGAAGTGAACATAAATTCACACTTTCCCGTCAATATGAAATGCCTCGCAAAAATGTACATAAGCTATTGAATAAAAGACAAAAGCAATATTAACGGCATGTAAACAGATAAAATCACCACAGAAACATTTGTAACTAGATATTTCTAGTGGTTTCCTATTCAAAAAATATTGTTAGAATCCGCGCACCTTTAGTGACAATCAACTTTTGTTAATAAAGACAAAAAAATTTTGAGCACAGTATGCAAGCCATACTGTTTCCCTTGTAGTGACGAGAAAACAATGACTAAATTCGATAAAGCAAAGCAGATCCTGCTGGCAGGCTTCTGTATCAACCTATGTATGGGCATCCTGTATGCTTGGAGTGTATTCAAGCAAGCGCTCGTTCTAGATATGGGCTGGTCGGATGCAGATGCTTCTATGCCATACTCAGTTGCTGTAATTACTTTTGCTCTATCTCTTTTGGTAGCTGGTGTACTTCAAGACCGCATGGGCCCGCGTAAGATCCTTATCTTGGGTACGGTTCTTGTCGGTTCAGGCATGATCATTTCTAGCTTTGCCACCACCCCGCTATTGCTTCTTATCACTTTCGGTCTAATGACTGGTGCCGGTATCGGCTTCGGCTATGCATGCCTTGCTCCTTCTGCAATGAAGTGGTTCCACCCTTCTAAGAAAGGCTTGGTGAACGGTTTAATCGCCGCTGGCTTTGGTCTAGCTGCGGTATATCTTGCACCGTTAACATCTCTGCTAATTGACTCTTTTGGCATCAGCAACAGCTTCCTGATCCTAGGCGTGGCGATCCTGCTTATTGCCGTTCCACTGGCAAGCACTATCACCAACCCGCCTGAAGGCTACAAACCACAGGTTCCTGCAAACTACAAAGCGAAAGCAGGTAAGCCGGTAGACATCCAGTGGCGTGCAATGCTGAAAACGCCACAGTTCTACTCACTGTGGGTAATGTTCGCTCTTGCGTCATCTGCAGGCTTAATGGTTATCGGTAATATCACTCTGATTGCTTCACAGCAGGCACACATTACTGAAGCCGCTTTCCTGGTTGTTGTTCTGTCTATCTTCAACTCAGGTGGCCGTGTTGTTGCCGGTATGCTGGCTGACAAAATTGGTGGCCTACGTACACTGACTATCGCCTTCATTATGCAGGGTATCAACATGGCACTGTTTGCTAGCTTTGACTCTAGCTTCACGCTAATGATTGGTGCAGCGCTTGCTGGTGTTGGTTACGGTACATTACTTGCGGTATTCCCAACGCTAACCGCTGAGTTCTACGGCCTGAAAAACTATGGCGCAAACTTCGGTGTGCTATACACCGCATGGGGTGTTAGTGGCTTCATCGGTTCTGCCATCACAGCTATCGCTATGGGCGCTTCTGGCAACTACACCCTTGCATACTCGATCTGTGCGGTAATGCTGGCATTTAACGTATTGCTTTCTGTTATCACCAAGCCTGTTGATGCAGAAGCACTCGAGAAGAAATTGGCAAAAGCCTAAGAATCTCTAAAGACGATCATAAAAAAGCACAGCCTCGCTGTGCTTTTTATTTTTTCTTCTCATTCAAGATTTCACATTCCCTCTTTCAAGATTAATTCCACACCTTTGCATAAAATATTAATTGTGCAAACTTAACACCTCAGTTCTATTTTTAAGCCATAAAGCTATAACATCATGTATTGGCTATATTTCATCCCCTGATTTACTCTTTACAGTAACTCATATATCGCTTGTACTTCCTTGTTATCTCATTTGTTTATATTTAAGAACTGTATCATTTTTATGCGCTATTCCAATTTACGGTTTTTCACCTCCTCAAAAGTATTAGTGCGATTTTTTTGACCTTAATTGTTTTCACAAAAGTGATAATTAAGACATCAAATTTCATCCATCTTTATTGCACGAGAACTTCTCGTACATAAAAGCAACATTTCGCAATGGACGTTAGGGGTGAGTGATGAACAACAAAACGTTATATAAACGTCATCGACT
The DNA here is from genome assembly GCF_024357955.1 of Photobacterium pectinilyticum. Classification (GTDB taxonomy): domain Bacteria; phylum Pseudomonadota; class Gammaproteobacteria; order Enterobacterales; family Vibrionaceae; genus Photobacterium; species Photobacterium pectinilyticum. Next base: position 20,282 of record NZ_JANEYT010000019.1, on the reverse strand, counting down.
AACAGCCTTAGTAACTGCATCATTATTAGGGTTGGCATCTGGTATCGCCAGTGTACATGCCGAAGAAGAAGTCGAAGCACCTGATTTTTCAGGTATCGGCTCTTTAAAAGGTATTGATCCGGCGCCTGTACCAGGGCTAGATGAATACGTAAAAGATGAAAAAGCCGCGATAAAACTCGGTAAAGCCTTGTTCTGGGACATGCAAGCAGGTAGCCAGGGGCAGGCCTGTGCAAGCTGTCACTACAGTGCCGGTGCTGATAATCGAACCAAAAACCAAATCAGCCCGGGACTAAATAATGTCGACCCGGCCAAGCGTGAAATTTTCGATCCGACACAAACCGGGGTTGGTGGACCAAACTACACCTTGGTGCCTGAAGATTTCCCATTCCGAGTCTATGCCAATCCTGACGATCGTGACTCTGAGGTCTTGTTTGATACCGATGATGTCGTATCATCTCAAGGTGTTTTTGCCGCAGTATTCGATGAACTCTATGGTGGTAGCTACGGAGAACCTAAGTTCTCTGATCGCAGAGAAAGCTGTGAAACAGTCAAAGATATCTTCCATGTCGGCGGTGTGACTACTCGTCGTGTGGAACCGCGTAATACACCAACCGTTATCAATGCCATTTTCAACTTCCGAAACTTCTGGGACGGTCGCGCCAACAACAGCTTTAACGGGGTTGACCCATTTGGACGTCGCAACGTTGACGCTAAGGTTGTTCATTACGACCCATACACAGATTCTGTTAGCTTGAAAAAAGTGGATCTGATCAACTCCAGTGCAGCATCTCAGGCCGTTGGGCCTCCGGGTAGTGCTTTTGAAATGACCTGTGCCAACAAGGCATTCAGGGATATGGGTAAAAAGCTCCTTCACTTGAAAGCCCTGGGCTTACAGCAGGTTGACAGGACGGATAGTGAGCTGGGTTATATGTCCAGTTACCCCAATAAAGGGCTTCATGTGAGCTACCGTGAAATGGTTGAAGACGCCTTCAACATTGAGTACTGGGGTTCAGACGAGGACTTTGACGGCTACAGCCAGATGGAAGAGAACTTCAGCTTATTCTGGGGCCTAGCTATCCAGCTCTACGAGAAAACCCTGATCTCTGATGATTCACGCTTCGACCGTTATATGGACGGTGACGACTATGCTCTTACCGATCTTGAAAAACATGGTATGGAAGTATTTGTCGACAAAGGTAGCTGTGTTAACTGTCACAGTGGTCCGGAATTCTCCAAAGCCATGACCCACCTGATTGCTGAAGAGCAAGAAGAAGGTTTGGTAGAGCGAATGCATATGGGCGACGGGAATACATCACTTTATGACAATGGCTTCTACAACATAGGTGTAACACCAACAAAAGAAGACATTGGTCTAGGTGGTAGAGACCCGTGGGATAACCCTCTTTCACACACTGAGCAGTACATCGACAAGTTACTTGGTAACAATGCACCAGATAACTTCGAGGTTGACCCTTGTACCTTTGAGGCTTTGGTGTTTGAAGAAGATCCATGTAATTCAAACCGTCAAACTAGAAAGATCACACGCCGTGTTGAAAATGGCAAAGAGCGTACCGCCGTACATGGTGCATTTAAGACCCCAACCCTTCGTAACGTAGAGTTAACTGGTCCTTTCATGCATAACGGTAGTATGGCAACGCTTGAGCAAGTGGTTGAGTTCTATAACCGTGGTGGTAACCGTACCAGTGAAGGGAATGGTGATTCATCTGGCTTTGATGGCATCTCTTCAAACCTCGACCCAGATATTCGAAGCCTCGATTTGACGGATTACGAGAAAAAAGCGCTGGTTGCCTTCATGAAGTCACTAACGGATGAACGTGTACGTCAAGAGAAAGCACCATTCGACCACCCTCAGCTGTTCATTCCAAATGGCGCGGTTGGCGATGAGTTCGCAGTTGTACAGAAGTTCAACGACATTACCGCAGAGGAAGACTGGCTAGAAATCCCAATGGTTGGTGCTTATGGCCGTCCAGCTAAAGGCCTAGAACCTATCAAGCCTTTCCTCAATGGTGTTAACTCTGGTGGCGATGCGCCGAACTACCTAGAAGCAAAAGATGACGTCGTGTCTGCGAAATATGGCCGCACAACCGTTATCAAGCTACTGGATAACGACGTTGCCGGTGACTATGGCATCGACCCAAGCAGTATTGTGATTCACAATGCACCTAGCCGTACTGAATGCCGTTACTACATTCACAGCGATGGTAGCATTTCTATCACACCGCTTCGCGACTACAACATGAATATGACTTACACCGTCAAAGACAGTGAAGGCCATGAGTCAAATGTAGCAACCGTGGAGATCAATGTTTACCGCTAAGTAGCTCATTAACATAGATATAACATCAAGCCCCGCCCTGTGCGGGGCTTTCATTCTTTAGCCACTTCGAGCGTACTCCCCCATATATCCTGCCCATTGAAATGTTAATGACTTATTAACTAGAACTATTTCAAACTGTTTCTATACTGAATAGTGACACAAAAACAGACAGTTATTTTTTATGGCTGAAAGAAAGTGCTTATTAGATTGCTAAATCATGGGGCACCCTTTTAAAGATAACTGCTAGTAATGGCGATAAGAAGCGTCAATGTCTCATGATAAGAAATAACAGGACGTAATTATGAAGCGAACCTTTACCTCTACCTTGGCAGTATCTACTCTGGCTCTCATTCTTAATGGCTGTGATAGCAGTGGTAGCAGCCAAGACAAAGAAATGATCCAATCGCTACAAGACAAAGTCGAAACACTTGAGCAGCAGCTGGCTCAAGCTTCAGGTGGTGCCGTGACTGCCGTTGAGTCAGGAACTGAAGAACTCAAAGCGAAAATTGCTGAACTTGAAAATCAACTTGCGGGCAAGTCTGATGGTAGTGCACCAGCAACTTCAGCGAGTTCTGACACACTCGCCCAAATTCAAAAGCAGGGCTATATCCAATGTGGTGTGACGACGGGTTTACCTGGCTTCTCAAACCCGAATGAAAAAGGCGAATGGGAGGGTATTGATGTTGAGTTTTGTCAAGCCGTTGCCGCCGCAACGCTCGGTGATAAAACCAAGGTGAAATATATTCCACTGACCGCCAAAGAGCGTTTCACAGCCCTTCAGTCTGGTGAGATAGACCTGCTATCCCGCAATACAACTTGGACACTTCATCGTGATACCGCACTGGGGATAAACTTTGCTGGTGTTAACTATTACGACGGCCAAGGATTCATGATCAAAAAAGAGCTCAAGGTAGAGAGCGCTAGAGAGCTCGACGGTGCTGCGGTCTGTGTTCAGTCTGGTACTACCACAGAGCTTAATCTGGCCGATTACTTTCGCTATCGTGAAATGAAGTACACCCCTGTAGTCTTCGATACAGCCGCTCAAACAGTCAAAGGTTTTGAAGCTGGCCGCTGTGATGTGCTCACCACCGATCAATCAGGACTTTACGCCCTGCGCTTGAATCTACAAGATCCATCATCGGCAGTCGTGTTGCCAGAGATTATCTCAAAAGAACCTTTAGGCCCAGCAGTCCGTCAGGGCGATGATCAGTGGTTTAATATTGTGAAGTGGACACTCAATGCCATGATCCATGCTGAAGAGTTAGGTGTGTCCTCCCACAATATTGACGATATGAATAAATCAAATGATCCTAATATCCGCCGCCTTATGGGTCTCGATGGTCCGAAAGGCAAAGGACTTGGGCTCAATGATGATTGGGCATATCAGGTTATCAAGCAAGTCGGCAACTACGGTGAAAGCTTTGAACGTACTGTCGGCATGAGTTCCCCGCTTGAAATTAAACGCGGACTTAACGCGCTATGGACTGACGGTGGTATGCAATATGCTCCACCCATTCGCTAACCGCTCTGATTCAAATAACAGTTATTAGCGGTCAAAGGTGGAGAGATCCCTTCTCCACCTTTCAAAACCTTCCGACACAGGATCACCGACACAGGATGTGACGTTTTGGCAGCGAACAAATCTAACCTAATATATAACCCTACTTTTCGTGCAGTGTTGTTTCAAGCACTTGCCGCTGCAGCGTTGTTCTTTTTTATTTACTCCATAATCAACAATGCATTGGTCAATTTGGAGCAACGTGGGATTGCAACGGGGTTTGGCTTCCTCACAGAACAAGCGGGATTCGGTATAGGATTGAGTCTGATTGATTACGATGAAACCTATAGTTATGGCCGTACCTTCTTTGTCGGCTTGCTCAATACCGCTCTGGTCTCTGTATTAGGTATTTTTCTTGCCACTATTATTGGGTTCCTTATCGGTATCGCTCGGCTTTCTTCCAATTGGTTGGTTAGCCGTTTTGCGGCAGTTTATATCGAGACGTTTCGCAATATTCCCCTGTTACTGCAAATCTTCTTTTGGTATTTCGCTGTATTACAAGCGCTCCCCTCTCCCCGTAACAGCATTAGCCTCGGCGAAAGTGTCTACCTCAATGTTCGAGGTTTGTATTTTTCCAAACCCGTTTTTGAGCAAAATGCCTACTGGATAGGTCTTGCTCTTCTCACAGCGATAGTACTGAGTATTGGCTACACAATTTATGCAAAGCGAAAACAGCAAGCGACAGGCAAGCAATCACCGATCCTTTGGGTGTCAATTAGCCTGCTTGTTATCCTCCCGACAATCGGTTACTTCGCCAGTGGACAACCCATTCATATGGAGGCCCCTGAACTGAAAGGCTTTAACTTCAGAGGGGGGATCAGCATCATTCCCGAGCTAGCCGCTTTATTGCTTGCCTTGAGTGTCTACACTGCATCTTTCATCGCTGAAATAGTTCGTGCCGGTATTAATGCTGTCAGTCACGGACAGACAGAAGCCGCCTTATCGCTTGGCCTCCCACAAGGCAAAAACCTGCGCTTGGTGGTCATTCCACAAGCTTTACGCATTATTATTCCTCCGTTGACCAGCCAATACCTCAACTTGACCAAAAACTCCTCCTTGGCAATGGCTATCGGTTATCCGGATCTCGTGTCAGTTTTTGCTGGTACCACACTCAACCAAACCGGACAGGCTATCGAAATCATTGCCATGACCATGGCCGTTTACCTTGCTCTGAGCCTACTGACTTCATTGATAATGAATATCTATAACCGCAAAGTTGCGCTGGTCGAGCACTAGGAGGACGAGGCAATGCATCAACACCAATTTCGCCCAGACTTACCTCCACCGGCCAACACTGTTGGTATCATCGGCTGGTTACACAAAAACCTGTTTTCCAATGCCATTAACACATGCCTAACGCTTGTTCTGGGCTATTTCGCTATCGTGGCACTTTGGAACATCGTTGATTGGGCCTTTCTCAATGCTGATTGGGTCGGCACAACTCGAGACGACTGCCAACGAAACGGAGCTTGCTGGGTGTTTATTTCGGTTCGGTTCGAACAGTTTATGTTTGGTTTTTACCCGCAAGAAGAACTTTGGCGGCCCCAGCTTTTTTACTTCACCCTGGCGATATTGATTACGCTAATGGCCTATGAAAAGACACCAGGTCGCACATGGATATGGTTGTTCTTCGTCAATATCTACCCTTTCATTATTGCCGGTTTACTCTATGGTGGGATTTTCGGATTACCGGTCGTTGAAACCCACCTTTGGGGCGGCTTGCTGATCACGTTAATCATTGCCATTGTCGGCATTGTCGTGTCGTTACCAATTGGTATCGCACTGGCATTGGGGAGACGCTCGAATATGCCGGTGATCCGTAGCCTCTGCACCGTGTATATCGAAGTATGGCGCGGCGTACCGCTTATCACCGTTCTATTTATGGCTTCCGTAATGCTTCCGCTATTCCTCAGCGCCGAAACAGAGACCAACAAACTGTTCCGGGCGCTGATTGGGGTTGTTTTGTTCAGTGCTGCCTACATGGCAGAAGTCGTTCGCGGCGGCCTGCAAGCCATTTCATCAGGGCAATATGAAGCGGCAGATGCACTCGGTCTAAACTATTGGAAGAAAATGTACCTGATAGTATTACCTCAAGCACTCAAGATCAGTATTCCTGCCATTGTTAACACTTTTATCGGACTGTTTAAAGACACCAGCTTGGTGCTGATTATCGGCATGTTTGATGTGCTTGGCATCGGTCAGGCGGCCAATACAGACCCTAGATGGCTGGGTTTTGCCACGGAAAGCTACGTCTTTGTTGCACTCGTATTCTGGGTGTTTTGCTTTGGTATGTCGAGATACAGCATATATTTGGAAAACAAACTTCATACCGGTCATAAACGGTAAGTCATCAAGAAGGATTTAGTATGACAGACAGCACGGTAAGCAAGGGCTATGTTAACCAGAGCCCCCCCAATAATAGCTCTACAGCAATGATCATCATGGAGGCGGTCAACAAATGGTATGGCGAATTCCATGTTTTGAAAGACATCAACCTCACGGTTAAGCAAGGTGAAAAGATCGTGATATGCGGCCCTTCTGGTTCCGGGAAATCCACCTTGATCCGCTGCATTAATCGCCTTGAAGAGCACCAAAAAGGGACTATCATCGTTGCCGGCAACGAACTCACCAATGACCTGAAAAATATCGAATTGGTTCGTCGAGAAGTCGGCATGTGCTTTCAGCATTTCAACCTTTTCCCCCATCTCACGGTGCTCGAAAACTGCACCTTGGCCCCCATATGGGTAAAGAAAATGCCGCAGAAAGACGCTGAAAAAATCGCCATGCAATACCTGGAGCGGGTGAAAATACCAGAGCAAGCCAACAAATACCCTGGACAGCTATCTGGTGGCCAGCAGCAACGCGTAGCCATTGCTCGCTCGCTATGCATGACACCGCAAGTAATGCTGTTTGATGAACCGACATCAGCCCTAGACCCGGAAATGGTCCGGGAAGTACTTGATGTCATGGTTGAACTTGCTAACGAAGGGATGACAATGATTTGCGTGACTCACGAGATGGGGTTTGCGCGCCAGGTTGCCGACCGGGTTATCTTCATGGATATGGGGGAAATTATTGAAGAAAACACCCCACAAGCATTTTTCGACAACCCACAATCAGACAGGACCCAACTATTCTTGAACCAAATTTTGCACTAATCCGTATAAAGGTTGATACTTTTTCTTCCTGATTACATGATAAAACAAACACTTAATGAGGCGCAGCAAGCACGTGCCGTAACATTCATTTACAACTTTGACCACAAAGATAAGGAATTGTTAAGTATCATTCAGGTCATATCGTTACAATAATGATTATTGCTTGGGGACAGCCACATTAATTTGACAAACGGCTTGCAATAGCGATGAAATGCCCCAATATACATTTACATTAGCAATCACATATCTAACCCTAAGGGGACTATTTATGAACGATCGTATGGTCAATCGTGGCACAGCTTACGAAAGCGTACTTTCTACGAACAAGGTTCTACGTAACACTTATTTTCTTCTGTCTCTAACGCTTGTATGGTCAGCTGTCGTTGCAGGTTTTGCGATGGCGATGAATATGCCTCACCCTGGCTTAATCATCACATTGGTTGGCTTCTACGGCCTGATGTTCCTGACAGAAAAAAACCGTAACAGCAGCTTGGGTGTTGTATTTACCTTCGCACTAACAGGCTTTATGGGTTACACATTGGGGCCAATCCTCAATATGTATATTGGTGCCGGCATGGGCCACGCAATTGTCCCTGCTCTAGGCGGTACGGCTCTGACCTTCATGGCGTGTTCAGCATATGCACTGACCACTAAGCGTGATCTGTCCTTCCTAGGCGGCATGCTACTGGCAGGCTTTGTTGCTATCCTCGTGATGGTTGTTGCAAACATCTTCCTACAGATGCCAATGCTATCACTGGCCATCAGCGGTATGTTTGTTCTGTTCTCGTCAGCAGCTATCCTACTGACAACTCAGAGCATTGTTCGTGGCGGTGAAACAAACTACATCTCTGCGACTGTTACGTTGTATGTTTCTATCTACAACCTATTCCTGAGCCTACTTCAAATCTTAGGCATCATGGGTAGCAACGACTAATCTCTGATTCAGTCACAGATAATGAAAAAGCGCCAAATGGCGCTTTTTTTGTTGCTGTAACCTTGCAGCCAAACCTGAATATCACTATGCTTTGCCCGTTCTATATGCGAGGCAAACATGCTTGAATTTGAAGGTAAACAAATAGACACCGATGCCCACGGTTATCTGAAAAACACCGACGACTGGAGCGAGGCTCTGGTTCCTCTCTTGGCTGAAGAAGAAGGAATCACCCTGAGTGAAGCCCATTGGGAAGTCGTCCGTTTTGTTCGTGAGTTCTATCAAGAGTTCAATACCTCACCGGCGATTAGAATGTTGGTGAAAGCGATGGCTAAAAAGTACGGCGAAGAAAAAGGCAGTTCACGCTACTTGTACAAACTGTTCCCGAAAGGGCCAGCAAAACAAGCAACGAAGCTGGCCGGCCTACCAAAGCCTGTAAAGTGTATCTAAGCTCTTACGGTGATAGCTAATATGGGCGAGCGGTATCCTCTCGCCTATCACCACTTACCTTGCACATCGCAGTGATATATCCCGGGCTCGCGCCCCGTTACATAATTTCAAAGCCATCATAATGTCGCCAGTCGATTTGCTCCCAGCTAAGAGAGTCTACACGTGACGTCCTCGGCCCGATTTTAAGCCAGCTAAGTAGTTGCTTAACTTGCTCCTCTGAGCCACAAGCCATGACCTCAACACTGCCGTCCGGTAAATTCTTGGCATAGCCTGTCAAACCGCACTTCAGCCCTTCATGTGCGGTATGAAACCTGAATCCAACCCCTTGAACCATGCCAGTAACTAACGCCTTTACACAAATTTGTGTCATATATCACCTCAAGCTTCCTGCTTTCCACTCGAAAACAATATGTTATCGCCCGCAAACAAAACAATAAGCGCAACAACAATATTAGTTGAGAGTACCAACAAAAACGTATTGAAATCACGACACAACAATCAGGAACCACTCCCCCATCTCTCTTAGCAATATACCCAAGTAACTTCAAGGTGCTTAGTTCAGCAAGAATTACTTGGATGATAGGCAAGCTGAAGCGCTGGGATCACGACGACGAGGACTGAAAGTCCTAGTTCCTGCCCATTGGGCCGTGCACTGCGGGCAAGGCCTAATGATAGGCTATATAAATTTGATTTTATGTGGTTTCGACAACATAATACGCCCCCACTCCTTACTCCATACTGGGCAAGTCATGACAGCTTCAATTTATCTGGTTAAAGGCCGTGAAAAATCACTTCGCCGCCGCCACCCTTGGGTTTTTTCGCGTGGCATTCAACGCGTAGAAGGTAAACCATCGCTTGGCGAAACCGTTGATATCTTCGACCACAATGGTGAGTGGTTAGCACGCGGCGCATTTTCTCCGCAATCTCAGATCCGTGTTCGAGTATGGACTTTTGTTCGAAACGAACAAATCGATGTGGATTTCTTCGTCAACCGCCTAAAATCCGCACAAGGTCTGCGTGACATTCTTGCAGCCCGTGACGGCCTGACAGGTTACCGTCTTATCGCCGCTGAATCTGATGGCCTGCCTGGCATCACTATTGACCGTTACCAAGATTACCTTGTGTGTCAGTTGTTGAGTGCAGGTGCCGAAGCACAGAAAGACGCCTTGGTTGAAGCGCTTAATATCTGCTACCCAGAATGTAGTGTGTACGAACGTTCAGACGTGTCAGTGCGTAAGAAGGAAGGTCTTAAGCAGCGTACTGGTGTACTGTCTGGTGAAGAGCCACCTAAATTTGTCACCATTGAAGAAAACGGCGTTAAGATCAATGTCGATATTGTTGGTGGCCACAAAACAGGTTTCTACCTTGACCAACGTGACAGCCGCGAAGCCGCCGTTAAGTATGTCAACGGCAAGCGTGTTCTTAACTGCTTCTGTTACACCGGTGGATTTGGCCTGTATGCGCTGAAAGGCGGTGCTAGCAATGTGGTGAATGTGGATGTCTCCCAGCCGGCACTAGACACTGCTCGTATGAACGCTGAAGCTAACGGCTACCCGCTTGATAATGCTGAGTTCCTCAATGCTGATGTGTTCAAGTTGCTACGTGAATACCGCGAACGCGGTGAGAAATTCGATGTTGTGATCATGGATCCACCAAAGTTTGCCGAGTCGAAGTCTCAGCTCGTCGGTGCATGCCGTGGCTACAAAGACATCAACATGCTTGCGATGCAGATCCTAAAGCCGGGTGGTACCCTGCTGACGTATTCTTGCTCGGGTCTGATGGACAACAACCTGTTCCAGAAAATCATTGCTGACGCCGCTCTTGATGCCAAGCGTGAGGTACAGTTTATTGAGCGCTTCGGTCAAGCTGCCGATCACCCACTAGACAGTGCTTACCCAGAAGGTTTCTACCTGAAAGGTTTTGCCTGCTACGTGAAGTAACAACGTTCTAATACCAGTCTGGATAAGTAGTTGAACAAATATTTATGTAGGTTGGTATAACCGTCTAGAAATAAAAAACGTTAAAGAAGCCAGCCTGATGCTGGCTTCTTTTTTAGCCAGTCAGCATTGCCGCAGCTGAGCCGCAAAGGGTCATCAAGAACAAGAACCACTTCAGTGTTTCCGGCCTAGCCGAAATAGCCATTTTCACAGCAACATGCGATCCCACCATTGTCCCACCCGCCAAAATCAATCCCGGTCCCCACAACACCAAATCTTCAATAATAAACAGCACCAAAGCCACAGATGTAAAAGCTAAGGCACACAACATTTTCAAAGCATTGGCTCGCACAAGGTCATAGCGAAGCGTCCCGGCTAGGGCCGCTAATAAGACAAAACCAACACCCGCTTGCACAAAACCACCATAAAAGCCTGCCAAACCAAGCCCCCACCATGAGCTGGGGGTATTTCTTACTTTTTTGGGCTCACTACCCGCCGGAGGGGCAACAATCGAAGGGCGGAGTAGAATCACCAGCGCCATAGTTAGCATGGTGCCTAGCAGTAGCGGCTTGATCCACGTTGAAGGCGCATATGCCGCTCCTACCGCGCCCAGTAAGCCACCAATAATGGTTGGCAATAAGATAGGGCCTGTATCTGATGTATCCAGCTTGCCGTGTCGCCGAAAGCCAAGCAAGGCCGTAAGGCCTTGCACCGCAACCCCTACCCGGTTAGTCGCATTGGCCACTTCAGCTGGCATCCCCATGACCATTAATGCTGGTAAGGTAAGGTTGGAGCCACCACCTGCTAATGTATTGATGATCCCAGCCAAGAATCCGGTTCCAATCAACAGGCAAGCCTGCAATAACGACATATCCATTGTATAGTTCTATCCATAGCAGTAACGTATTTTTGTATACAAGCAATATACCCAATACATCGAACAAAATGTTATATTTACCGATTAATTTATTGAGTATTATCAGGGCATCAAAGTCAATGTTCAGTCCCTATTCAGCTTCCTAGCGACAAACTGCTAGGATAATACCGATAAATACAATCTTATTCGGACATTGTTTTTCAAGGAACCGCTATGAAATTTCGTACCGCGTTAATGGCTATTGCAGCATGCGGCATCAGCTTCTCTTCACTTGCTGACGTTAAGCTTGACCTCCCGTACCAAGCTGATCTTGTTCTGGTTAATGGCGTAGAGCAAGATGGTAACGACACGTTAACGCTACCAAATGGTGTCAACCAGTTTGCCTTTACCTACGTTGACTCACTCCGTAATAATGGCGATGACTACCTGTATAAGTCTGACGTTATCGTGGTTAAATTTGATGCCAGTGATGAAGCCTTAAAGCTTGATCTACCGAAATTGCGCACCGCACAAGACGCACGCAAGTTCAATAAGTCGCCTCAGCTCTCATTGGTTGCGGCCAATGGAGAAAAAGTCAGCTTTGAGCAGGACAAACTCACTAAATCAGGCCTACAGCTTGGCCGTGACTTCGAAAAAGAAATTGCTGTTTATAACCAGTCAGGCAAAGTCGCTGCGGTAGCAACAACAGCGACTGCAGCTGCGGTAGTACCTGTCACACTCCCTGCCGCAACACCATCATCAACATCACCAAAACCGCCTGTCGATCAGCAGCAAACACGCAATGTGGCCGAAAACATGCTGGACTACTGGTATGCACAGGCTGACGAAGCGACACGAGCGCGTTTCAAGGCGAAAATCAATCAAGAATAAGAGCCTAGCGATGTAAAAAGAGCCTACGGGCTCTTTTTTCATTCCCCCCTGATCGACAGACCCTCATGCCGTCCTATTTCCTCTTCACATCAGCCAATCTTTATACCAATCTGGATAAGTAGTTGATCAAGTATTTGCACTGGAAAAATCGTTGTTATCAAGGCAGATATTGCAGTAACTAGTGGCTCTAATTTCAAAATATCTAACGCAGAGAACTGCGATTTTAACCTGCAAGACTGATCAAATATTGATGTAGGTTGGTCTTAACGTGCCTGGTATAAAAATTTAGTTATCGGTGCAAAATAACACTATTTAAATTACATAAGAAAAGCATATTTTTGCGAGTCAGTATGTGATTTATAACAAAATCACCTGCCAACCTTGGTATTCCTCTTATACTTTTTTCACGGCGCAACACAAGACCAAGATGCCGTAATCAAATTCAACTAACGCGTTTCAATATTAAGGAAATATTCAATGGAACACCTGAAACAAGGACAGGCGATAACTCGGGCACTTAAGCTCAGTACCCTCGCCGTTTCATGCATGGCGGCGATGAATACCCATGCAGCAATGGAATGTGAAACCGTCGAAACATGGAATAGCGCCGTGGCTTATACGGGGGGCGCTCAGGTTCAAGAAACAAATAAAGTGTATAAAGCTAATTGGTGGACAAAGGGGAATGCACCTTCTGCCCACTCAGGTCCAAACCAAGAATGGTCATTTGTCGATGACTGCTCAACTGGCGCAACAAACCAGCTTCCCACCGTCACAATCACCTCTCCTAGCGCTAACACAGCATTCACTGCTGGAGACACTGTAACTATCGCGGCTGATGCGACAGACAAGGATGGGACAGTCGCAAGCGTTGACTTCTATGTGGGCTCATCAAAACTGGGGTCAGCGCTCCAGCCTCCTTATCAAATTAACTGGACAGCCGTCACTGGTAACCAACAACTCAAGGCAGTAGTAACCGATGACAAAGGCGGATCATCCGAAACATCCGTCGCCGTTGTTGTACAGGAAACGGCTAATAGCCAACCAACTGTCAATCTTTCTCTGTCTGTATCCAGTATCGAGTTTGGCGGTTCAGTTACCCTTAACTCTACAGCTGATGACAGCGATGGCACTATTGAGAAGGTCGACTTTTTTGCCAACGGCTCATTAGTCGGCACCGTTGCCACTTCCCCCTACACGCTGGACTACACGCCCACTCAATCTGGCACTATCACCCTTTTAGCCCGTGCCACTGATAATCTTGGCGCAACGTCGGATTCTAGCTTGGTATCTCTAGCCGTTAATGGAGGGGTAACAACACAGAGTTGCCGACCAGACGGCCTGTATAAAACTGAAGGGGTCACGGTCCCGTATTGTACAATTTATGATGATCAAGGCCGTGAAATAATGGGGGCCGATCACCCACGTCGTGTCATCGGCTACTTCACAAGCTGGCGCAGTGGCGATGATCCGCAAGCAGCCTACCTAGTCAATGATATTCCATGGGATCAACTTACCCATATCAACTACGCCTTTGTCAGCATTGGCAGCGATGGCAAAGTGAACGTCGGTAATATTGCCGACCCTACCAACCCAGCGACAGGTAAAGAATGGCCGGGCGTCGATATTGACCCAGCCTTAGGCTTCAAAGGACACTTTGGTGCGCTTGCTACCTACAAGAAGAAGCATGACGTTAAGACCCTGATCTCTATCGGTGGCTGGGCTGAAACCGGTGGGCATTTCGGCGCTGACGACAATCGTGTTGCAGACGGTGGTTTCTATACGATGACCACCAATGCTGATGGTTCTATCAATCATGCAGGTATCGAGAAATTTGCCACATCGGCAGTGGAAATGATGCGCCAATACCAGTTCGACGGTCTGGACATCGACTACGAATACCCGACCTCTATGGCTGGTGCCGGTAACCCTGATGACACCACCTTTATGGAACCTCGCCGTGCGTATTTATGGGCTTCTTATCAAGAGCTAATGAAAGTATTGCGCCAGAAGCTGGATAACGCATCTGCGCAGGACGGCATTCACTACATGCTGACTATTGCTGCACCTTCGTCTGGTTACTTGCTACGCGGCATGGAAGACTTTGATGTCACCAAGTACCTCGATTACATCAACATTATGTCGTACGACCTGCATGGTGCGTGGAACGATCACGTAGGTCACAATGCAGCATTGTTTGACACGGGTAAAGACTCTGAGTTGGCACAGTGGAACGTATATGGCACTGCCGCTTATGGTGGTATTGGCTACCTAAACACAGATTGGGCATACCACTATTTCCGTGGTTCTATGCCAGCAGGCCGTATCAACATCGGGGTTCCATACTATACCCGAGGCTGGCAAGGTGTAACCGGTGGTGAAAATGGGCTATGGGGGCGCGCGGCACTGCCTAACCAGTCACAGTGTGCACCAGGCACTGGGGAAGGTGAAAAGAATAACTGTGGCTACGGCGCCGAGGGTATTGATAACCTATGGCATGACAAAAATGCTGCCGGTGATGAAATGGGAGCGGGCTCAAACCCTATGTGGCATGCAATGAACCTTGCCCAAGGTATCTTCGGTAGCTATAGCACAGCTTACAACCTAGCCCCTGCCAACAACCCGGCCCATCAGTTAACGGGGAACTATACCCGTCACTATGACAACGTTGCCGTCGCCCCATGGCTATGGAATGCAGACAAGAAAGTCTTCTTATCAACAGAAGATAAAGCATCCATCAATGTTAAAGCAGACTATGTAATCGACAAGGAAATCGGCGGTATCATGTTCTGGGAGCTTGCTGGGGACTATAACTGCTACGTTTTCGATGCCAACGGCAATCGCACTTCTATCGATACCACAGAGAATGCATGTAAAACTGGTAATGGTGAATACCACATGGGTAATACCATGACTAAAGCCATCTATGAGAAGTTCAAGTCTGCAACGCCATATGGCAACAAAGTTGCCACTGGGGCTATCCCAACTGAGGCACTTGATATTGCAGTCAATGTATCAGGCTTTAAGGTCGGCGATCAGAACTACCCGATCAACCCTACTGTGACCTTTACCAATAACACAGGTCAGGATATCCCTGGTGGAACTGAATTCCAGTTCGATATCCCAACATCTGCACCTGACAATGCCAAGGATCAATCTGGTGGTGGCTTGGCTGTGATTGCATCAGGCCATAGCCGTGCCGATAATATCGGTGGCCTCGACGGCGTGATGCACCGAGTCGCCTTCACCCTGCCGGCTTGGAAGAGCCTTCCTGCAGGCGGTACCTATGAGCTTGATATGGTGTACTACCTACCAATCTCTGGCCCAGCCAACTATAGCGTTAACGTTAACGGCAAGGACTACGCATTCAAGTCTGAGCAGCCTGATTTACCTCTGGGCACTATCGGCAGCGGTAATGACGGGGGCAATAACGGGGGTGGCGACGAAACCTGTAGCACAACTGGTATCAACACTTACCCTAACTGGCCACAGACTGATTGGGGGGGTAACCCCAGCCATGCAAACCAAGGTGATAAGATCATCCACAACGGTGTGGTATACCAAGCCAACTGGTGGAGTGGTTCATTACCGGGGAGCGACGGCAGCTGGTCAACTGTGTGTACAATTTAACCATTAAGCGATAAATATCATGCGCAGGGCCTTCTCTGCGCATTTTTCATCCAAAAACCCTCAAAAACAGGCAGATCGTCATTTCAAAAAAGCATATAACTTATACAAAACTGATATTTCTAACGCAACATTTCTTCTTGAAGTGCTTGCTTGGAGAAAGAGAGGAGTAAAAAATTGCGATAAAGCGCTCAATTTTCAATCAAACAGTCAAAAAACAAACATTTCTTTATTTTCAAAATATGACACAGCATTTAGCTATAACAAACAACACATTATCATATTGACAATTGTAACAGTTATATATTTGGATGATTTTTTTACCTTTAAGACAATATTTCATATAAAAATGACAATCGCTTTTAATTACTTGTAATTAATTATTTTTTAAGCAAGCACAAACAATAAAACAGGATTTTTTTGCTTTAATCACTCTCATCACCTCCATTTCCCATAGCATCAAATGTCATTTTTTTTGTGTTAGAGTCAGCCTCAACCAACCACAACGACAAAATGAACATTTTACAGGGACAATGAAAAAGCTAACCGTACTATTTGTGATGGCACTAATCATTCTGCCATTACAGGCGACTGCCAGTGTTATAAAAAGTCAGCCTCATACTAATAATCAACACGCTGACATTTTAGTTAAAGATGTATATAAAAAAGCAAAATTAAATGGAGTGATTAATTATCAAGTATTTAAGGAAGCCTACGAGGCTTATTACAATACTAAAGGCCGTAAAAAGTCCGTCCTGACTATCATTGATTACAGCCTTCCTTCTACGAAGGAACGCTTCTTTGTTGTTGACCTAAAGAGCAATAAATTGCTATACCGCACTTTCGTCTCGCATGGCGTTAACAGCGGTGGTAAAAATGCAACTAAGTTCTCTAACACCGTGAACTCTCGCCAAACGTCTCTGGGGACCTTCCTGACAGATACCACCTATTATGGCGGTAATGGCTATTCACTGCGTCTTGATGGGTTGACTCCGGGTATCAATGACAAGGCAAGAAAGCGATACATCGTTATCCACGGAGCAGATTACGCAACCAAGTCTTTCATTAATCGCCATGGGTATTTAGGCCGCAGTTGGGGATGTCCGGCATTGCCGACTAATCTTTCAAGAGAAATTATCGACATCATCAAGGGTGGCAGTGTTATCTACGCCCACGCTTAATTCCCTCCCCCTGTATTATTGTCTAATAAACAGCAGCTTATTCAAGCTGCTGTTTTTATATCTGGCTATTGGCTATATAGCGTGGTGTTAATTTTATCTACACCCATGCTTAATTAAACTGACACTCATATATATCATTATGTATTTATTGCTTATTCAAGCAACCTTTCTCATAAAGTTAAGCTTCAAGTATCGTTTATCAACGATGACAAATAATAGTGACATCATTGTGTAAAAACGATTACTCACAGTAAGTATGTCTTTGTTTTAATATCACTGTTAATCCTTATCCCTTACCTCCAATGTTCAGCCGTGTCTACTTTACGGGGGGCCTATCGCCTATCGCCTATCGCCTATCGCCTATCGCCTATCGCCTATCGCCTATCGCCTATCGCCTATCGCCTATCGCCTATCGCAGATTTTAAACAAAAAAATCCCTGCCGAGGCAGGGATTTAGAATCAGTGATTGAATCTAAGCGATGTTAATCAAGCAAGTGCTTTCTCTGGCGTAATGTATGCAAGATCTAATGCTTCAGAAACTTCTTCGCAAGTAACCTGCCCACGGTATACATTCAAACCGTTTAGCAGATGCTTGTCTTCCTGCAGCGCAGCCTTGTAGCCTTTATCTGCCAGTTTTAGTATGTATGGCAGAGTGACATTGTTCAGAGCGAATGTCGACGTACGAGCAACAGCGCCAGGCATGTTCGCAACACAGTAATGAACAACATCGTCAACAATGTAAGTAGGATCGCTGTGAGTGGTTGCATGAGATGTTTCAACACAGCCACCTTGGTCAATAGCAACGTCGACGATTGCAGCGCCTGGCTTCATCTTCTTGATCATTTCAGCTGTAACCAATTTCGGAGCGGCAGCACCGGCAACCAGAACACCACCAATAACAAGATCAGCTTCCAGTACGTGTTTTTCAATCGCATCTTTGGTCGAGTACACACACTGTACCGCGCCGCCAAACTGAGCATCAAGCTGACGTAATACATCGATGTTACGGTCTAGTACCACCACATCTGCACGCATACCTACCGCCATTTGAGCAGCATTGGCACCAACAACACCACCACCGATGATAACAACTTTCGCCGGCTCTACACCCGGTACACCAGCTAGCAACATGCCGCGGCCGCCTCTTGATTTCTCAAGCGCTTGTGCACCCGCTTGAATTGACATGCGACCTGCCACTTCTGACATTGGAGCCAATAATGGCAGGCGTCCTTTATCGTCTGTCACCGTTTCGTAAGCAATACATACAGCCTTGCTGTTGATAAGGTCATGCGTTTGTTCTGGGTCTGGCGCAAGGTGAAGGTAAGTAAATAGGATTTGGCCTTCACGAAGCATGGCACGTTCTACGGCTTGTGGCTCCTTAACCTTTACAATCATTTCTGACTCTGCAAAAACCGCTTCGGCTGTCGGCAGAATCTGGGCACCTGCTTCAATGTAGTCCTGATCGCTAAAGCCGATACCAGAACCCGCATTGGTCTCAACGTATACTTTATGTCCATGAGCAACAGCTTCGCTTACTGAAGCTGGGACCATACCCACACGGTATTCGTGAACTTTGATTTCCTTAGGTACACCAATAATCATCTTTTGTTTCCTTGCTGCCTCATTAAAAGATACAAACACAATAAAGTAAAAACCTTGGAATGTGCGACCAATTTTTAACTTATAACCAACAAATCAAACTGGAATTATATTCTGATACAGCACAAGAAACTGTTTTTGAACTCCGTCACACAAGAAAAAACCAACAATAACAAACAAACCAGACCAGTTACCTATCCTTACCACAATAGGCAGTCATTTAAACCAATATGAAAGCCGTTTTGCAGTCATAAACACTACCAGAGGCAATGAAATCCCTCGGTTTCATTGTTGTTTTCAAGTGTTTTTTTCAAGAAAAGTGACATTAAATCGGTTAACTGCAACAGTTTTAACTATTTCAAGCATCAACAACAATTCGCTATGAATCTCAGCCCCCTTGCGCATAAAAAAACAAAAACAAAACAAACAAATAACAAAAAAAGCCGCTCTAAGCGGCTTTTTTGTGAACTACACCAAAAGTTAGTCTTCAAACTCCCAAGGCATATCAGGCAACGCGTCCAAATTTTCACTATAACGTTTCAAATCGAAGCTACCGCCATTTTTTACCACATCAAACACTTCAATAGATAATGCACAGGCTATCATCTGAATCGCCTCTTCTCTTGGCGTACCCGTCATCACCAAGCGCATCAAGGTTTCTTTCACCTTTATTGGGTTACCATCTTCTAGTTGGTTCTCAACCGTTTCGACTAGCATATCGCCAGTCATGATATCTTCATCTTGCATAGCAATGCCTTTCTCTGGGCCGTTAACTTGGCCTATTTACTGAATCTTAGATACTTCGCCTATGTCATAGGCATAGTTACAGCTTTTATGCGACAAGCCATTTAGCTTGTTGCGCTTGTGCTTCTATCAAATTGTCATAGCGATAGGGGGTCATGTTTACACCCACCGGGTGTAAATCGTTGACGACCACCAGCCTTAACCCTGCAGAATACGCCGATTGCGCACCGGTATGGCTATCTTCAATCGCCACAGTCTGATGTTCCGATACACCAAGGGTATGACAAGCCAATTGATAGATTTCAGGGGCTGGTTTGTTCTGTGTGACGTCATCACCGCAAAATATATGCTCGAAGTAATGTAACCAGCCTAGATGGGACAAGATACCCTCAACATACTTTCTTGGCGACCCCGTAACTACTGCCAATGGCCGTGAGCCATGGAGCGACTTGACCAAGTCAAATGCCCCCTCTTTAGCAGGGATCCCTCTTTCTATAATAGCCTGATAGGTTAACTGCTCCATTTCAGAAACTATGGTCGAAGTAGTATGCGGTATGGTAGCGATTGAAGTGAAATGTTTAGCGACGATCTCCCAAGGAACGCCAGCAAAATCAGCCAAAAAGTCATGGGCTGAGATGTTGATATTCAAGCCCGATAAATAATGGCTCCAGTTCTGCGCATGGAAAATCTCAGAATCAACCAGCGTACCATCAAAATCAAAACAAACTGCCTGCATGGGCTTACTCCGCTAACAACAAGACGCCATCTTACTCAGTTAGGCTCACCAAATCCAAGTCGAGATTGAAAATTAGGCGCTTTTTCATATAGACGTCAGATTAACCTACACTCACATAATGCTCAGCTTGGCTAAGTTACCGTCTTTTTAACCTAGGTACGAAAAAAGGGGATGCATGAAAGTCTACATGTGGCACCTCTGGGGTAACCGTTCACCAGACCCCCATTGAAAAATCATTTGTGATCCATCGCACTTGATCCGCTTTTCCTTCTTGAGTGA
>NZ_JANEYT010000199.1 GCF_024357955.1 Photobacterium pectinilyticum | reverse complement strand
TAGTTATGACCTCGACATATAGTCGCCCAAGAGTCAGTGATGATAACCCTTATGTCGAGTCATTGTTCCGTACAGTTAAGTACATGCCAAACTGGCCAACAAAGGGCTT
Source organism: Photobacterium pectinilyticum (assembly GCF_024357955.1). Lineage (GTDB taxonomy): Bacteria > Pseudomonadota > Gammaproteobacteria > Enterobacterales > Vibrionaceae > Photobacterium > Photobacterium pectinilyticum. Next base: position 430 of record NZ_JANEYT010000199.1, on the reverse strand, counting down.
TGAAAGTCTCGATAGTAGCCGAAGTTGGGTTGAAGCCTTCGTACTCTGGTACAACACCGAGCACAAGCACAGTAAGCTAAATTACGTCACGCCTTCAGAGCGTCACAATGGAAAAGATAAAGAGATCTTGAAGCGTCGTGTAGAGGTATTGTTCGCTGCAAAACAGCGAAAGCCTGAGCGGTGGTCTGGTGATATCAGGAACTGCGCGCCTGTTGGTGACGTTCATCTGAATCCAGAAAGAGAAGCTGCTTAATAAGCAAGCAAATGATGACAACTACCTTGAAAAACACCGTTATTGTTCGGCGAGAAGGTGAGCTTTACTGGCCCTTGGAATGGTGTAGTAGCGTTCTTCGCAGTGGTATTTACGATTCTTATTGCTGAAGTGATTGTATCGAAGATCTACTTTGCACTTGATGATAAAGCCGCTGAA
>NZ_JANEYT010000198.1 GCF_024357955.1 Photobacterium pectinilyticum | reverse complement strand
TCCGTGCTCGTGCGGTGTCGTCGAGATAGACGATTCAAGGTTAGAGAGCCTATAGCTGGAGCTTCTTGTACTGTTGACCATTACGTCCGAAGACGTCTGCAGGATCTTCCTGTTAGTGGCCGACCTTGCATAATTGAAGTTGAGCTTGCTCAAACGAGAAATAAAGACGGAAGAAGGCTGATTGAGACGACAGAATATGTGGCTAAAGGTGGTCGGTATACTTCTCGCTTTTGCAAATTCATAAGTGGACTGTGTCGGCACATGAGTATCCACGCTGTCTCTCAGCACCTAGGAATCCGTTGGGAGACGGTGAAGAATATCGATAGAGAATACTTACGCTCAAGCTTGCCAGCATTAGACCCAGAGCAGTTAACCAACCTAAGCCATATTGGTGTTGATGAGGTTGCTAGAGCAAAGTGGCATGATTATATGACGGTGGTCTACGATCTGGACTCAGGTCATTTAATTTGGGTTGAGCACGGACGAAGAGCAGAAGTGCTGATTTCATTCTTCGAGCAGTTACCGGTGATGACACGGGAAGGGATCAAAGCAGTATCAATGGATATGGGACAGGCCTA
>NZ_JANEYT010000197.1 GCF_024357955.1 Photobacterium pectinilyticum | reverse complement strand
TAAGCGCGTCATAAACCCCACATTCAATTAAGCTTTCCCGAAACGTATGATTTTGTTTTCATTCAAATGGAGACAGCATCATGGCTCATCAGCGACGTAGCAACCAAGAGTGGTTGGCGATTTTTCGGCAATTTGAAAATAGCTCCCTGACCCAGAGGGAGTTTTGCCGCCGGCATGACATCAGTACCTCAACGTTCTTTGCTAAACGGCGCCTGCTTGAGTGCGACAGTGGTAGCCAGCAAGGTGGCTTTATTCGAGCAGAAGTGGTTGAACAAACAACCCATTACCAAGTCGCCAATCCTATTGCATCCAACATGACACTCAGCGTCAATGATATTGAGCTCAGTATTCCTCAAGGAACTCCCGCTGCTTATGTCGCTGAGCTCATCGGCTCACTGTCATCATGAGAGGGTTAGTTAATCCGCCGCAAATTTACCTCTATCGGGAATTCGTCGACTTCAGGAAATCTATCAACGGCCTGGCGGCATTGGTTGAGTCCGAGACTGAGTTACCCCTGAACTCTGGTGCACTGTTCCTATTCACAAACAAGCAGCGTGACAAGATAAAGGTGCTTTACTGGG
>NZ_JANEYT010000196.1 GCF_024357955.1 Photobacterium pectinilyticum | reverse complement strand
AGTGAAGACAAAAAACACAAGACACTTGAATGTGTGTTGCTTGAGAACTCGTTCCTACTTATTAAGTAGAAACTATTAGTTATTGAATTCGAAAATTCAATTTACTAGTCAGCTTTCCAGATTGTTAAAGAGCATGTGTTTCTATCTAAAGAACCACTTTCTAATGATTTTCAGCGGCAAAAAACGGACCCAATAAAGATAACCTTTATTGAATCTGCGTATCCGTGCAGAAAATACTTAGAGAGTGGTGGGCGATACCGGGCTCGAACCAGTGACCCCCTCCTTGTAAGGGAGGTGCTCTCCCAACTGAGCTAATCGCCCACGATAGTTTTAATTCCTTCGTGAGAAAGAATGGTGGGTCGTGCAGGATTCGAACCTGCGACCAATTGATTAAAAGTCAACTGCTCTACCAACTGAGCTAACGACCCGTGGCGTCCCATAGGGGAGTCGAACCCCTGTTACCGCCGTGAAAGGGCGGTGTCCTAGGCCTCTAGACGAATGGGACTAAGTGTTTGGTTAATGTGTTGGGCACACTAACGAGGATAGCCAACGCTACCCTTGCTCTCTTACATTTCGACCAAGCAATCTGTGTGGACACTGCATAAAACGCAGTCATATCGTTAAGGAGGTGATCCAGCCCCAGGTTCCCCTAG
>NZ_JANEYT010000195.1 GCF_024357955.1 Photobacterium pectinilyticum | reverse complement strand
GCTACGGTGAATACGTTCCCGGGCCTTGTACACACCGCCCGTCACACCATGGGAGTGGGCTGCAAAAGAAGTGGGTAGTTTAACCTTTCGGGGAGGACGCTCACCACTTTGTGGTTCATGACTGGGGTGAAGTCGTAACAAGGTAGCCCTAGGGGAACCTGGGGCTGGATCACCTCCTTATACGAAGATATCCACGATAAGTGTCCACACAGATTGATTAGGTTTAGAAAAGTTAAGAGACGATATTGGGTCTGTAGCTCAGCTGGTTAGAGCGCTCGCCTGATAAGCGGGAGGTCGGTGGTTCAAGTCCACTCAGACCCACCAATATCGACCTAGATGGGGCTATAGCTCAGCTGGGAGAGCGCCTGCCTTGCACGCAGGAGGTCTGCGGTTCGATCCCGCATAGCTCCACCATCTTTAAGTATTTCTTAAGAGTCTTTAAAAATGGTTTCGAATCAAGCTCTTTAACAATTTGGAAAGCTGACTGATTGATTACTTACGAGTAATTCAATCAAATTTAAAAGTTCTCAATGTTTATCTTTAGATAAACACAACAAACACATTCAAGTGTCTTGTATTCGATTCAAATTCGTTTGAATCACATTGAGTCCGGCAAACAGTCATTGAGAATTAACCCTTCTTAATGACAACCAAAAACCTTGGTTAGTTGCCATACACAAGACCCTTTCGGGTTGTATGGTTAAGTGACTAAGCGTACACGGTGGATGCCTTG
>NZ_JANEYT010000194.1 GCF_024357955.1 Photobacterium pectinilyticum | reverse complement strand
ATTAGGCATGCATCGCCTTGATCATCTATGTGAAATGCCGCCTACGGGCTTCTGAGGGGCTGGAAAGGCCAAAATCAGGGGCTAATTGAGCTATTTACCATAATGAGCACTTAGCGCACCGATATTGTTTATCCCATATTAAAATGTCAGTGAGTTTTCCCAGATTAAAGTGTCTCTTTCCTAGATTGTTCATCTTGTCAGTAATGCTCCTATTGTATTGCATTTGCGAAGGGGTGAACTTGCTCCTAGAATGCATGTAGTTGCATTTGTCCGTGGCTTTCAGAGGGGTGATATGGTTGCTATACCGGAAGTTGGATTGATGAAGTTTTCTGAGGACTTGCTCAAAGAGTCAAAGGAAGTGAAATTACGCCCTTGGCACTTTATAGGTAATAACCCTTTATCAAAGCTTGCCCGTAAAATTAAGGAACTGGATAAGTTCATTGATATGAGTAGTGAGCTAAAGGTTGCGGGGGGGGATAGAGATATTCTTATTGCGAGAGAAAATCTAATGTCCCTAAAACTCAATTTGGCTGAGCTGTACTATAAACTTGGGCTGATGCTCATGAGTGTTTTTTTAGTAGTGTTAGCTATTGTTGTCTTGTTTTTAATTTAAAATTGTAGACATGAAGAAAGCCCCTTAATAACGCCTTTTATAAAAAAACACCCGAAGTATCGCCCATAGCGGCCTTTCTTGTCTTTGTCTGTTACATGATCACGCCCGTTCTTGGCTAATTCAACATAACAGGCACTTTGCGCACCGACAATTCTGGTATTTGATACCAGAATTCATCAGCCAAGG
>NZ_JANEYT010000193.1 GCF_024357955.1 Photobacterium pectinilyticum | reverse complement strand
GTACGGCCACCTTCACGGATAGCAAAACGTAGACCTTCGTCCATCGCGATAGGTGCGATTAGAGTAACAGTCATAGAGATGTTATCACCAGGCATTACCATTTCTACGCCTTCAGGTAGCTCGATAGTACCTGTTACGTCAGTTGTACGGAAGTAGAACTGTGGACGGTAACCTTTGAAGAAAGGAGTGTGACGACCGCCTTCATCTTTAGAAAGAACATAGATTTCTGAAGTGAAAGTAGTGTGTGGAGTGATTGAACCTGGCTTAGCAAGAACTTGACCACGCTCAACTTCGTCACGCTTAGTACCACGTAGAAGAACACCAACGTTCTCACCAGCACGGCCTTCGTCAAGAAGCTTACGGAACATCTCAACACCAGTACAAGTAGTTGTAGTAGTGTCTTTGATACCGATGATTTCTACTTCGTCACCTACAGTGATGATACCTTGCTCAACACGACCAGTTACAACAGTACCACGGCCCTGGATTGAGAATACATCTTCGATAGGAAGGATGAATGGTAGATCGATTGCACGCTCTGGCTCTGGGATGTAGTTATCTAGAGCTTCAGCTAGTTCAACAATCTTGTCTTCCCACTCTTTCTCGCCGTTTAGAGCGCCAAGAGCAGAACCCATGATTACTGGGCAGTCATCACCTGGGAATTCGTACTCAGAAAGAAGTTCACGAACTTCCATCTCAACTAGCTCTAGAAGCTCTTCGTCATCAACCATGTCACACTTGTTCATGAACACGATGATGTAAGGGATACCAACCTGACGGCCTAGTAGGATGTGCTCACGAGTCTGAGGCATAGGGCCGTCAGTTGCAGCAACAACTAGGATACCACCGTCCATCTGAGCAGCACCAGTGATCATGTTTTTAACGTAATCGGCGTGTCCTGGGCAGTCTACGTGTGCGTAGTGACGAG
>NZ_JANEYT010000192.1 GCF_024357955.1 Photobacterium pectinilyticum | reverse complement strand
CTGGTGTGAGCAGAACCAAATCACCCAGTCGCAGTTTTATTACTGGCAGAAAAAACTCACAGTCTCTTCGCACGAACCGGACAGTGTCATCGTCCCGCTTTCGATGCCGTCATTGCCGATGGCTCTGGTTATCGAAACACCCTGTGGCTATCGGATCTCGGTTAACGATGCCTCGGCAATGGCACTGCTGCCGCAACTCATCCGGTGCCTGCCATGATCACCACGCCCGCCGGCAGCGTTTATCTGGCCACCGGGGTCACTGACATGCGCAAATCCATCAATACCTTAGGGCTACTGGTAGAAGATGTGCTGGAACTTAACCCGGTAGGGCCGCACTGGTTCGTGTTCTGCAACCGCCGCCGGGACAAGCTCAAAATCCTCCAATGGGACACCAACGGGTTTTGGCTCCACTACCGTCGGCTGGAAAACGGCAAGTTCAAGTGGCCCCGGCACCCGCAAGACACGGTGGCGATGGAAATCACGGCCAGGCAACTGCGCTGGCTACTTGATGGCCTCAACTGGCAAAATGCCGTTGCGCACCAGCCCATAAACGGGCTGAAAATCTCGTAAAAACAGTGAATTAAAATGGTAAAACCTACTGTTTTTACTATACTTTTAGTATGCAAAAGGAACTTGATAAGCCAGTCGGCATCACCCCGGAAATCCAGGCCTATATCGATGGCCTGGTTCAAAACATCAGCCAACAATACGAATCCCGCATTGCCGAAATGTGGGAGCAGTTCCGGTTGGCACAAGCCAAGCGCTACCTGCCGCAAAGCGAGAAGTTCCCGGCGCAGGGCTGCCTGTTCAATGAAGCCGAATCACTGACCGACACCGGGCCGTCCGACGACGAACCGGAGATGGAAACCGTGACCTACACGCGCAAGCGTGGCCGCAAACCCATCAATCCTGACTTGCCCCGCGAGGTTATCGAGTA
>NZ_JANEYT010000191.1 GCF_024357955.1 Photobacterium pectinilyticum | reverse complement strand
TTTGTTTTAGCCAGGCTTGTGTTTTCCGACTCTTGTGAATGATGTAGTTATCCAAGATAAGCGTGATCGTCTTTGCGCCACGATAGTGGCGCTTGAGCATCTCTAACATCGCGATGAACAACTCTGAGTTTTTGCTGCCGCTGCTGACATATAACACCTTGCCTGTTGCCGAATGCAGTGCGCCCGCAAGGTAGTGCTTTTCATTTTTTCCCGGTGTCGGAACGCGTTTTTGCTGGCCTTTCATCACCCAATCAGCACCGAGCTTAGGGTTTAAATCGATATCAACTTCATCTTCGTAAAAGACAGGGTGTCTTGCAGAGCAATTGACTAAGGCCTGATTGATTTTATCCATCTTTTCAGTGCGATGTGGATCTCTGATACAGAGTGTTGGTGCTGCTCGTCTCCAAACAATGCCAGCTTTTGGCAACCAGCGACGGACAGTTGAGGCAGCAACGGATGAACGAAACAATTTGTTCAATTCTAGTGTCAGCAGCTCGGTACTCCAGCGGCTTCGCTGATACCCTAAATCCTGTGGTGATAGTTGAATCAGAAGTACTAACATAGAAAGCATTTCATTCATGGGTAACAGCGATGGACGGCCGGCATCCATAGATTTCAATCCGTCAATGCCACACTCAGTAAACCAGTTAATCCAGCGTCCGATAGAAGAGCGAGCAGCACCAGTCAGGGCATGAACCTCAACAATAGACTTGCCATCATGCAGGGCAAGAAGTGCAATTAATCGACGGGCAAACCCTTTATCTGCTGTTGATTGAATCGCTTTGTGCATTCTTCGACGTTCCGGACGTGGAATCGGTGCTATGATGGCCATTGCTCAGTCCTCTGCGTGGATATGATTTTGTGTGGTAACTGATCAGATCGCACAATTTGGACTGAGTTCCCTTCCCTGAGAGATCTACTATTAGGAACAGCTATTTAG
>NZ_JANEYT010000190.1 GCF_024357955.1 Photobacterium pectinilyticum | reverse complement strand
CCTGAATTCAGATAATAAGTGCGACACTCATGGGAAGGTGTAAAAGAGGAAGCCAACTGCCGAAAGTGGTACGCTCTTCTCGCCAAAGAAACAAGCAGTACTACCATGAGTTATCAGCAGTTGACTGAGGGGAGAAGATACCAGATTTCTGCCCTTTTGGAACTGGGAATATCAGTCTCTGATATTGCCAAGAGGGTGAAGTGTCACCGAGCCACGATCTATCGTGAGTTAAAAAGAAATCGAACAAGTGGCCGCTATTGTCCCGAGCAGGCCGAAGCCTCAACCATGAGTAGGCGAAAATCGGCTCGCAAATATCGAATACCTAGGGAACGCATTGAGTTCATCAAGCTATTGCTGGGTATCGATTGGAGCCCTGAGCAAATTGCCAATGTTCTAACGAGCGCTGGCGCGCCTGTTAGCCATGAGTGGATTTACCAGCACATCGCACTTGATAAGCGTACAGGTGGCAAGCTTTATCGCCACTTAAGGCAAGGTCATAAACGTTATCGGAAGGGGCAGAGAGTTAAGGCACCAACGATTAAGCATGCGGTTTCAATCGACGAGCGTCCATCGGTCGTGGATAGCCGCGAGCGATTTGGGGACTGGGAAATTGACACCGTATTGGGCAAGCACGGGACGGGTGCAATAGTCACGATTTTGGAGCGCAAGAGCCGGTTTTATCTCGCTAAAAAAGTGGCTTCTAAATCAGCAGTTGAAGTGACGAAAGCGACAATTAAGATGTTGATGCCGTACAAACATCTCGTACACACGATCACAGCCGATAACGGTCATGAGTTTGCAGGTCATCAGACAATTGCCGAGGCGCTGAAAGCTAAACTTTACTTTGCTCATCCCTACAGCTCTTGGGAGCGAGGCGCGAATGAAAACGCTAACGGGCTTTTACGGCAATATGTGAAAAAAGGTACGGACTTGAGAACGGTCACTGATGAAGATATCGAACTTGCCCAATCAAGGATAAA
>NZ_JANEYT010000018.1 GCF_024357955.1 Photobacterium pectinilyticum | reverse complement strand
TAGCTCGAATCGATGCAGATCAAAAAGCAAGCCAAACCATTGATGATTTATCGAAGCAAAATATCGTACTTCGCCGGAAGTTAAACACGCTTCAGGCAAGAAAGCGTGACGATATGACACACATGGAAGTTGCCCGGCTTGAGAATGAGCAACGTGAAATATTACTTCAACTAGAACACCTGCGTGAAAATTCAAAAGTCATCTTTGAACCAGGTTATTTACTTAAATCTGCCCGCATAAAACAGGAACATGAACAGGCTATCAAGCAGGCGCAGCGTCAAGCCGAACAGTTGTTAGAGCAAGCCAAGTGGAAGGCTCACGGCGAGGCTTTAACTCATGCATTCCAAGAAGGCATTGATGAAACGCTTGCTTTAAACGACAACATCAACGTCATTGCCGTTACACCGTTTGCCAGTGACCGTCCCGGCCATATAAGCGTTGATATCCGCACCGACCGCTATGAAGGTCGAGAGTATTATCTTCGATGGCCGAAGGATAATCATCCTGATGTCATTTACGAGCCTCAGGTTTACAAAATCGGAAGACCGAGTCCAGCTCGTGTTCAAGAATATGCAAATCAATTTTTAGATAGTAAAGGTGTATTTACCTATGCCGTGGTTGATCTTGGAGCTGAGAAAGTAAAGATACCTTTTCTTCAAAAATTGAAGCATGAAATAAACGGTGAAATGGTCGAATTTATTGGACCGAATACCTATTTTAACTCATACCTCAACGAACAACGCCCAGCTACTTTCAGTTTGGACCTGTGTATCGATATCACAGAACGGCAAGCAGAATTAGCGGATACCATCAATGTATATTTGGATAGCGCGGTGAATGGTTTGACTGATTTATCAAATGTGAAAACAGTTGAAACATGTCAAACCCATCATTTTGATGAAAGCCAAAATGACCTAACTTCAGATGAGAAGCGAGATCGGTACGGTTCCATGTCATATGCAGAATATAACAAGTACAAAAAAAACGCTGGTTCGTATAAGAAATGGTATTTCCGAACTCGTGATGCTTTTGATGAAAGAAAGCATAATCTTGAAAGTTATAGTGGTGCTCAGACTTATGCACGAGAGTGGGCAACAGATAAAAGAAACTGGTACGAAGATACTCAGCAGAGTATTGCGTTTCATCTTTCTTTTACCGAAGAAGAGAGAGAGCGATTGATCTCGGCGAGCCGTGGTGAGTACGATGATTGGCGAATAGGTATAGTGCCAGTCGTTCATCCGATGAAACCTCAATTATGGAACTGGGATGAAAAAGAAAAAAGATATAGGTAATTTTACTTTCTGATCGCAACAGGAGGTGAAAAGGATTTGGCTTCAATTTAAAGGTATCTAAAAGATTCCAAATAGGCCGACCTAACAATATGTTAGGTCAGCCTTTATTTTTTACTTTACTATATCGACAGTTAACTCTGAAACCGTTTCAAAAGGACGAACCATAATGTAGCAAACCATCGCAATCACAGACGCCAAAAACGTTGCTCCATTATTGGTGTCACCGTAGATAAACAAGCCACTAGAGACAACAAACACAAGCAACGGCAGAGCTTGCATTAGACGGAGCTGAGATTTAGTACGAAAACGCTCCATGTATGCTTGCACTTCCTCGACTGATTCAACGTCAACTTTTCGACCTGTCTTCAACAGCGCTGTTTGGATAGGGCTATAGTTCTTTTCCTTGGCAAGGATGCCAGCCTTATGAAATAAGATCAGCTGAAATGTCAGAACGGCAATGCCAGACATAGACGCCAACTCTAACTGAACATGATAACCAAACACGTAGCTATAGCCCACCAGCATCAATGATAAGAACAAGGCCAAGTTCCGGAAAAATACAACTTGCTTCAACATTTTCTCAATCCCTTTTTATAAGTGTAAAGATAAACAATAAAACATTAACTACAATGACAATATGCATGAAAAATAAATGCTGACTTACCATGTCATTAAATATGTCATGCACCGGTAAACCAATTCTTACCACGATTAAAGCCAATATAAATACGATGGGCAGCGCCCTATACGTTCCTTTAAAATCTGCTCTTGATGGTATAGCGTGATACAGAATAGTTGCACAAAACCACATCCAAACCAGATATTTTACCCACGACTGCTCAATAAGATATAAGTGAATTTCTGCCACGCTACTACTTAACTGATAAAGCACCTGACCTATATGGTCAAAGGCAATACCGTTCTCAAGCAATACCGTTATGCGTGAAAACATCAAACTTAAATCAACTTGTGGGTATAGCCAAATTGTAAAACAATATGCTACTAGATTACCAACAATTAATGGTGCTAATGCAATTAGCGGTAAAAAAGCAACTTGATAAATACTCCTGGTGTTATAGCTGTGCTCTACATATCCCAAACACCCTTTACGAGCTTTTGGGTCATACAAACACACACTTGTCACCTGATGCTTTCCTAATTTACAAAATAGATAGTGGGAAATCTCATGACACACTACCCCCACCATGCTCATCACATAGAAGTATGGCCGGCTTGAATGCATTAACCGAACTAAAACTATGCGGTTCATAACCCCCACGGCCAAAATAGTTGTTAAATAGGCAAGGAGTAGTGTCATTAGGTTTACAGCATTTCTTTAAGCATTTTCAGATCTACGCCACTGGCTTTAGCGGCATCCAGCAACGCTTTACACTCTTCGTTCCGTCTTTGCTTTTCTTCTTCCATGAGTCGAATTGACTCTTCCCGTTCAATAATAGCGTCACCCAATAACTCATAAACTTCGCGCATCTCGCTTAATGTCGCCTTCGCGATTGCACGCTTACGAGCTGGTTTAGAATTAAAAATATTTTTCTCTACTCGCTTACTCGCCGGCGTTCTTGACTTGGGTGGTACCCATGTTGGGGTTTGCGCTGAAGCTGGTGGCTGTCCTACTACATCTTGCTCTTCTTTTAGTACGTCCATATCACTCATGCTATTACTCCTAAGCAGCGTTTTCCATTTGTAACATAATTTGTAATTCCATCTCGTCAGAAGGCATCGGACGACCAAACAGCCATCCTTGGGCAATCCCACAGCCTAGTTCTCGTAAAATCGAGGCTTGGTACTCGTTCTCGACACCTTCTGCCACTATCTCAATGCCTTTTTTCGCCTTGACCATGTTTATCGCACTGCTCAACATTAACAGGCTATGGTCATCTGCATGCGCACCATCATTTAGGTGGGCGGTAAAAACCCGGTCCAGCTTTACTTGGTCAGGGGCAAGGAAATACAAATAGCTGCAGTTGGTTGAACCTGACCCAAAGTCATCTAGCGAAACCTTGAAACCTTTTTCCTGCAGTTTTTCAATCACGCGCTTCTCGTAGGAATCTTCTTTGATGACCCGTGTTTCCGTGATTTCAAATTTGATCTGTTTAGGTAACACCTTGTATTGATTAAGCCGCTCCCTCAGTGTCTTTTGGAACGAGTAGTGGCCCAAGGTTTTGCTATCTAAGTTGATAGAAATAGGGATGTCGATGCCTTTCCTTTGCCAGTCGCTAGCAATAGCGAAGGCTTTAGCAATCACATACTCATCAAGCTCATAATTACGCTTGTAGTAGTCAAACCAACCGAGAAAGTGGGGCGGTACCAAAATACCGTGCTCTGGGTGCCGCCAGCGGCATAGTGCTTCGACACCACATATTTCGTTTTTGTCCAGATCCACCAGTGGTTGAAGGAAGAGATCAAGCTCACCGTGATCCATCGCCTTTTTCAAGTCTTCATCACTGAAGTTATACTGCCCTTCAGGTGGAACCGTCACACTCTGCGATAGCTCTAATCTAAGCAAAATATCATCAAGACAATCTAGCAGCATGACATCTGGCGATAAGCGCTCATTTTTAGCTGCATCATGGACTTTCCAGCCAAAGTGGAAATTCAAGATATCAGGAAGATCATTGGTCATAGCCATAAAAAAGCGGTTGCGTTCATCTACGCTGACTTCGCGGTCTATCACAATGGCGATATTGTCAAAGTCAAAGCGATGTAGGCTAAACAGAGCAACCTTGTCATCAACCAATACTGGGAATAAGCGCTTAACGGCATCGATGGTACGCCCGATATTACGGTCTGCTTTTTCAAAACCTTGGGTTCGGGCTAGGTTAAGGTAATTGGATACCTTTACCAACAAGACTGTAAAGCATATTCCTGATTTGATACGGCGTTCCAGCTCTAAATAGAGTGAGCGCCTGTCTACAACGATCTCAGAGCACGAGTAAGTTGAAGTACAGTTATTAGATAAAATCATGAGCTAGCCTTTATCAGATTAAATTCCATTTCATACTGCTCCGCCTTTTTGGGGCTGATTGTTCCGAACGAAAACGCTTGACCAGTTGTTGATAACGCAACAACTTGAAGGCACTCAGTTCGGCCCAACCATTTCACAGGTACAAATTTTATATTTTCAAAAGATAGTGAGTCACTTAATCGCTTTTTCAGTATGACCACACCTGCAATCGCAATAACAAAGCAAAAATCCATTCCTGTATCGGTTTGATGGCTAGCATAACCAACTTGAATCATGGATAAACAGCCGAAGGCAATAACAAAAGTAATCAAGCCAAGTGATACAGGGTATCCATTACCAAAATACTGCTTGTAGCTACTAAACAGCACAACTACCATCAGCGGAAAAGCCATCAAGTACAGGTTGCCAAATAGGTGCTTCAATATCCGATACTCCATAGCTACGCACCGAAGTAATTAATTCGTACTACTCGATATAGTGAATCACTCACTGATTGTGATTCTCCTATACCTCGTGTACTGATACGAGCAGGATCAGCACCTTCAAACACCATAAAGTCACGGACGACTTTAGCCCTGCGTAGAGACAGTCGTTGGTTGTACTCCTTTGTGCCCGGTAGTGATGCCTGGCCAACAAGCTCAACGCGTACTTTGGGGTTAGCTAATAAGTACCGTACATGTTGAACCAGATCATGCCTCGCCTTAGATGAGAGCATCGAACTGTCATGTTCAAAATAGATTGTGTCTACTAGGTTACTTTGAGTAATACGCTCATTCTTATAACCATCACTATCAGTCCAGGCATTTTGGTTCACATACAAGGTTGTTAAGTTGCCATAGCGCTCGTATAGCGTTTCAAACCTAGGATCGATCGCTGGGTGACCATACCCAACATACACCTCACTGCACTTTCCTGATGAGGTTTTACAGCCATAAACGCTGTTGTCCACATATCCTTCATACATTGTGGGATCACCTGACTGGCTCCCACTTACTCGGTGAGTCGGAGAGGTTGAGTACTCATCGCAATCATTAACCGGATTGCTGGCGCAGCCTGCTAGGGATAGAGCCGCTACCATTAAAAGAAACTTCGTCTTCACAGTAATTTCATCCATTAATCATTCTTCTTTATCGTTGGCAATCGCGAGTCATTCGGGAACTCCCTTGAATGATCATTAAGCCCATCGCCCGGGTTACCAATTTTTATTCCGTTTTCGGAGTAATCTTTAATTAACGTCGCTGCCATCTGCTGCTGGTCGGGTGACATTGACATAATTGCTTTTCGTGAAGACGAAATTTCAGCCGATGTAAAATGAAGGTCATTAACCAAATTAACGTCACCACCATTATCTACAAGCGCATGCTTTATCTCGTCGATTTGCTTAGTGTTTAAGTCCATCACCTCACCATTGCGTAATTGGCTAAATAGCGTTTGTTGTTCCTCAGTCAACTTGGATGCTGCACCTTCGAGAGCATTGAACTTAGATTCTGCCGTTACATACCGGTGAGCCTGATCCATTGCCTTGACTGCATTTACCCTATCTTCTTGTGAGACATCATCACCCAACCCTCCTTCAGAGGCCTCTGGTTTCATTGCCATCTCGAATAGCTTGTTGGTATCACCCATGCTTGTGTAGCTGTGGTGCAACGCATCAACGTTCTTGTCTGCATCGGTTAACTTGCCACCATTGGCTTCAGCATTATTCAAAGCAGTCAACGCAAATTCACGTGTTTCTTCATCAGAACGTCGAAGCAGATGATTGGTATCCTTATCCAGTTGATTTGCGGAACTAACATTACTGGCTTGGTTTCTATCAATGATCCCCGCTTCTAACGCTTTAGCAGATGCATTCTCCAAGTGTTTCTTAGCAGAAGTACCGTATAGTAATGAACCGCTGAGACGTTCAGCTTTACCGTTTATGGATGTTTCTACCGCATGAAGTTCTTCTCTCGATAATGTAAAACCATTGTCTTTATCGAAGTGAGCCGCTCGAACCGATTGTAAGTCAGCCTTCTTATCTGAAATGACTTCTATACCATCTTTAATACGATCCAAACTCACTTTTTCTGCAAAGAACTCCCTGTTCATCAGCTCATTGAGCGATGATTTCAGGTATTGGTCGGATTCAAGGTCGACCATATCGATACTAAACTGTCCTTCATTCTTACGAATTTCCTGAGCCAATTCTCGGTGCCATTCCATATTTTCTGGACGTACACCAACGTCACGCCTAAACGACTGTAAACTCGAACGCTCTTTAGCATCAAACCCAGCTTCAATCAGTTCTTGGTTAAGCTGACCGGAGTTTCCACCATTGCGTCTTAAGTAACTTTGAAACGTTTCTGTCCCACGTACAGAGTCATCTTTAAGGTACTCATCCCAGATTTTTTGATGCTCTTCACCTACATGAGCCATCATTTGGTCACCAGCATACATTCGTGCACCTGCGTCAGTTGCACGCTCAATACCGTATTTTGTCGTATACGCATCTTCAAGAGATTGGGTTCGCGCACCTTTTTGTTCTTCATGGTCAGCTAAAAACTCTGCATTTGAGTCCCTAAATGCTTCTTCACTGGAAACATCATAGTTTTGCATGGCGAGTTCAGCCATCAACTTGGCCTTTTCAATATCGCTCTTTGAATAACCGCTTCCTTCTTCTTCGAGAGATTCAAGCTTAGTATCAATCAACCCTTGAGCATTATTGACGGCACTAATTGCTGCAATGTCAGTTGCAAGTTGCTCTCGCTGTTCTTTGGTTAAAGTTTCCCCGTTAGATAGCTCGCCATTGAACTCCTTTTTCTCAAGGGCAGCGGTTTTCATATTCTCAATATCAGTATCAGATAATTCTATATTATTAAGTGAAGCAGCAAGTTTAACCTGATCCTCAGAAGAAACGACCTTACCTTCAATTAATGAAGCTACTCCACCAAGTTGTTGATCTGAAAGCTCCCGATCTTCCACTAAAGATCGGATACCATCTAACCTTAATGAACCAAATGCTGTGAGTTCATTTGCTGCATCGCTGATGCGTGCAAAGGCACCTTCGCCATACTCTCCCTCAGCCAAAGCGCGATGTCCACTTTCAACCACATCTTCCATTCGAGATCCCAGACCAAATAGCCGGGCGGTACTAACCCCCTTCCAAGACTCCATTTCTTCTTGGTAAGCCTCTAATGCTCCGCGAGAAGCGTTAGCCAGTAGCGTTTTTATGTCTTCTGATTTGTTCTCCCATTGTTGTAGTATGGTCTCACCATCGTGTATGCGGAACTTCGACAATAGCTGACCATTCTCAATGGCCGTTTCACTATCCGTACGAACAGCATCCACTTTATCTGTAACGTCTTTCCCTCTATCTAAGATAGCTTGGGCTATATCTCCTTGGAACTGATGTTGTGTGCCGGTATAGCGTCCAAGATCAAGGTGAGGGTTCGGTTTGGTAAGGCCTTCTGCACCATCCTCTGCTGCTTGCATTAATAATTCATTATTAAAATCATCACTCAAGCCACGGAAATTATTTTCATTGAAAATATCCAAGACCTTCTCGCTTCCTTCTTGGATCGCGTTACCGTAAAGAATAGCGTTATCAAGAGTGCCATCTTCACCAAAGGCACCATAATCACCATAATCCTGCCGACCAATTGCAGTCCATGCGCTGCCTGTCATGGCTGATCGCAACTGGTTTTCAGTCGGTGAACCACTTCCCTGAGCAAAGTACTGTTCCATACCTTGCAAATAGTTATTCACAAATTCAGTCCGTTGCGAAGGTGTCCAGTTTTCCCAATCCTTATGGGCGGTTTCTAAGTCGGCTTCCGAAATGCCGGAAAGTTCTGATGTCAACTGAGCCGAGCTCTTTCCGACATAATTACCCTCGCCACCTTCGGATTCATTGAACAAAGTTGACTTAACGGCATCGATTGTGTGCTGGCTTGCACCTGCGTCACGAATGGCATCAAAGTCTGCTTGAGTAACAGCGCCACCACTTTTAACTCGGGCCATCGCTTCTTGGTAATCACCTTCAAGTTGCTCAACAACCTCTGTCTCAGACATGCCCTCAAACATTGGATTCTTTGAAGCTATAAGAGCCTTCGCTTTATCTTCGAACATCGCTCCACGATCTGCTGATTCCCTTTCAAGGATGTCAAACCCTTTACTACGCATTGCATCGGCATTATCCACGCCGGTGAGATACTTACCTGCGGAGCCATTGCTTGCAAAGCTGTTTGCGACACTGCCTACCTGAATCGTCTGATTCTGGGCATTGCTAGTTGCTTCAGTTATTTGTGCTTGGACTGTCGAAGCTTGTTGGTATGCTAGCGCTGCATCAACAGCTTTACCCCACTGCGTATTATGTTTATCTTCTTTGGTAAATAGCTCATCAATACTGCCCGTCTTTTGGATAGTTTGTTTCGCTTCTTCCATTTGACTTTCTGCAGCTTTTACGCTGTCTTGGAACCCTTTGTCATTAACAAAAGTTTCCACACTTTCAACGACTGACTGAGCTTTACCATCTAGGGCGCCACCAACCTCAGCTTTCACAAATTTCAAAAGATCACCGGTCGAAACTTTAACTCCCCCCCCAAAGCTTGCGATGGCACCAGAGCTGATAGCATCTTTGATATTTATCTGATCACCAAACTTCTCCTGCAGCATTTGATTCACTGCCATCATTCGGCCTTCCGCGACAGTGGCACCATTTGCAGCTGCAACTTTATAGGCTGTAGCATCACCAACATTGAAACCTTTAGAGACAGTATCGTTAAAGGTTGACTTGGCATTGATATTCGCCTGAGCCACCTCTTTATTAACATTTTGCAACGTCTCTTGAACTGCTCGTGAAGAAGAGTACTGCTGATTTAACTGAGCTGCGTTTGTTGACATTGCAACCTGACCAGTACGGTGGAAACTATGTTCACCGTCCCCATTTCGCATATAGGTGCTTGATTGGTTACCATACCTGACGTTATCACTGTCAATTTTCGCAGTTTGGTTGGCGGAATTTGTTCCCGGTGGCGCGACACCACCTGAAGACGCTGCTGACGCAAGTCCCTGCATAGCATGGACACCGGCATACAGGATAAACATGGCGAGTGCAGGCACCATGGCTTGGGCTGTACCAGCAAACGCAACAAATGATTCTAACTGCAACCATGTGGAGTTAAATGCTGATGATGACAATATGCCAACACCCGCAGCGTCGGTCTGTATATTTTCGGTAAAGATATTGAAGTAGACGTGCAAGAACACATCCACCGCAACCTGACAAACTGGCCAGAGCGCTACCCATAAGAGCGCCATCATGTACTTAAACACCAGGGCAAAACCAGCTTGACCACCAATCAATGCAACGAAAAACATAACAGGCATAAGCATATAGACAAAACCTTCGATGAACGTCATCATCGGCAGTGCCATCTCACGCCAGCTATCCGCTTTGCCGGCTTCAGAAAACCGTCTTTCCTGTATGGCGTCAAACTGCCCTCGACATGCTTGGACATGACTTGGGTCTAAGACGGCCGCATTTGCACAAGCCCCGTATAAAACCTCTTGAACAAATAAGTTTTTCGTCATCTGGACAACAGCTTCCGCACCAACCATCGGATCCATTGCTCTAAGATAATTGGCAGCCTGTAACTCTAGTTCCGCTGATGTATGGCTGCTATCACCAAGGCCAAATAATTGACTCATTCTCGACAATAGAGTGTCTTTTGCTTTTTTCTCTAAAGCGGTGTTAATAATGTTGAACCCTGAATCACAATCAGTATTAATTTCTGTATTATCGAGGGTGGTAAAGAATGGCCAGCCCGCCTCTGCAATATGCAAGGTTTTGAGAGGATCATTCGAGCTAGTAGCCTCTTCAAAAATTGTGTTTGGTTTGGTTGGTCCATCAACAGGTACATCAGTATCTTTCAACAACGCATACTTAGTGATGCACTGATCTTGGTAATGCGTAAGTGCAGTTGTCAAACCTGAGGTTACAGAACCAACAGAACCCGCTATCGAGCCACTTTTAGAAAAATCCCCATCGAGCCTGACCTTTCGCATTTCAAGTAATGCATGGAGCGGTGTTAACCCACTTTGTAAAATCGGTGAATCCGTTACACCAACACCACTATTTATTGAATCTTTGAGATCCCATGACAAGCTATGCATGGCTCGAGTAACTACGGAGGCGGGGTAAACAAGCCCTATCGGTAGCTTACCTGAAATGGAACGATAGCCTTCGGTGTCCTTGTATAAACCAACCGGCACAAGTGCTTGGAAGAAGATGATGTAAATGAAAATTGAATGCAAAATATTAACGATATTAGGCATCCCATTTTTGAAGACCCCTTGCCATATCGAATAGAAAATATTGAGCATCAAAGCAATTCTACCCATATAGGCAATTGAGTTATGGCCTCCACCACCATCGAACATCATTGCCATCCCATTTAGGATAGCAGCAAGGAAATTCATATCACCATTCGTAAAAAGAACGATAGGATCACTCACCTGCCATCCCTCCCGTTGTAATATTGCGTGAAATATCAATCACGGTTTCTAGCGTATGAAGCGACGCTTCAACGTCTTCCCTGATACTCTCTATCCGGTCTATCAATATCTGTTTCTGAGCTGTATCCAATACCAATTCGTAGTTATCTTTCAGGTCAGTTTGCGCTTTAGACAATGCTTCATCTGCTGCTCTTGTCATTCGGTAAAAATACCTATAAAGCTCTGCATGAAAGATTTCGAAACGATCTCGACAGGAGATTTGAATACGCTGATTAGTTAAAAGCTTTCCGTCGTTATTTGAACGATAAAGCTCAAGAGTAAAACCTGTCCCCAAAGCAGAAGCTAAATTAAGTTCATCAGTGCTTAATTGCTGACCACCATATGAAAGCACTTTAACAAAAAGACCACCTGCATCTTTATGTATTTTGTCTGTAAGGGTACAGACCTCATCTGATAAGGCACTGTGGAAAAGTGATGTGACATTAGGACCATAAGCTGTACTCATAAATCCTTCAAAAAGAGGTGTAATTGTTGTGTTCATTGGGGTAACAGCCCCTTCGGCAGCATCACACGATTTCACTGTCACATTGTTTTGACCAAGAGTTTTTACTTTTTCGTTATTACATGCAGGAACAACAATATCTTTTGTTTTGCTTGATGACTCTGAATTGGACATTGGACCAAGCAGAAAATCAGCATATGAGTGAGTGTACTCCCCCCCCAAGGCACAACGAAGGTTTCTTGTTGGATCGTCTCCGTCGGTAAATGCAGCCGAACTACTTTGGTCAGCACACATTGAACTTTGGCTTAACATCGCCCATGTCGCTGCTCGACCTTGTTCCACGTCTAACCATGGGAAAAGTCGAGTATATAAATCTGTGTTGTAGGCGTAGTAATATCCTGGGTAGCCACTAAAATCAGCGACCATAGACGGGGAGCCCACATCTTCAATTTTTGTGTCACCAGCAGCCGCTAACGCATCAAGCCAGTTATTGTTATTGTTCTCTAATGTCTTCACCCAGTCACCTGTCATTTGGGCGATTGAACCTTCCACTGCATTGTGGTTTTGGTTTAAGCCGTCATCAGGATTACCGAATGGACTATACGTATTGATAGCATTCAGAGCACTTTGACAATCCGTTTGAGCTATCCGATTGAACTCCTGCATCATCGCTTGGATATTTGACATAATTGACATACAGCTGGAGCAAATCGAGTTCAGTGCTAACCTGAAAGCGTATACAGTTGCTGCTGAAGCAATGGCACGACCAGCTTGAATTAGCTGATCCGATGACATGAGATCAATTGAACCGCCATAGAAGTCAATACCCCCACAGCCTATATTGGCTCTAGGCGCCTGAAAATTAATAACATTAAAAGGCTGGGTTCGAAAGCGGATCGAGGTTGCACCACCAGAGTAAACTCTTCTTCCATTAGCTCCTAACTGAAAACGCTCTGGCTTTGAAGAAGTAGTCGTAAAGCCAAAAATTTTATCTACACTACTTCTAAGTGATTCTGTACTAGCTGAAACTTCAATTGGAGTCGATATTAAAACCGCTACAGCCATTCCAAACACCAAAGGTTTCAATTTAAACCTTTGTGAAAAATTACTCATCAGCTTCAACCTCTCCATGTGTTACTACCGCGCTTGGTAGTACAAAATCACTCTCTGGGTTTAGATATTTCTCTTCAAAAGAAGCACGCAGCTTATCGGCCAGATAATCAGGCTCGTCATAGAGCTCCTCTTCGTTAATCATTATCATCGGGTCGGAGGCATAATCAGCTAACAGAATATCGTGAACTTCTTTGGTGCTTTGATATTCTGACTCAGAAATAATCCCAATTTCATGCATAACAAACAGCATCGCTTCTTCTAACTGCGGCTGTGTTTGAAACCCAATGGACATCTTTGCCGCATCGCCATTTTCTTTGTTTACTAGATAAAAAGTAGGAGTAACATCAACCGGCATAACGTCCGTCAATCGCCCATCATCAACAATGTAATCTTCAGCAAAAGAAACTGCTGTACTTAGGGGTTGACCATCCAGTGAAACAGGAACAACTTCAACACCAGTTCGCCTTACAAATTCTTCCAGCGGTCGAGCCATTTGTTCACAGTAAGTACAAGAACCTGAGAAGAAGAACATGAGACCAACCTGATCGTTATAGCCTGTAAATAATTTATTTTTAGCCTGCAAAATTCGTCGTTGGTTACCTTGCGTTGCCAGCGGGTGATTGGCTTGTCGACGAAGGTTTTCATTAAGAGCATCTTCTCGGCGAGAAACGGTCTCATAGACCATGGCAAAGCGCGTAGAAATATCCAAGGCGATACGTTGGGCATACATGTAACGGCGAACATTCTCAATTGTCGGATCGTCCATTGCCGCGTATTGCAGCTTTGGAAGGTTCTCAATCAACCAGGCTGAATCAATAGCAACATCTTCGACAATTTCTTCTGTCGATTCAGGTAGAGCAGGTACTACTTCTGGCGTTTCAATTTCCGGCAATTCCTCTTCAACGTCGATGTCTTCGTAACCATAGAAATACCAGCCAGATGGCTCGCCGTAATCCATGGCAAAAACGCCACCTGAAAAATACATGCAGGTGGCTACTGCTAGCGCAGTAATAACGTTTAGAGTTGTGCCGTCCTTCACTGAACGAATCACAACAAGTCCTTAAATTTTTTGATCGATAAGAGGGTAATCGACTAAATAATACCATCAATTTTAATGTGACGTAAGTAGTTCAGCGGCCATTAAATAAATCTACACAATTTTTTATAATTGCTTTTACTGTAAACATTCTAGTGCTTGCAAATATTTTTAATTTTGCGCCACTGAATAACATTATGGTTATTCAGTGGCGCAAAAGAGCCAATGAATAGCATTATGGTTATTCTACATCGCAATTGCGCCCATAAATAACATTATGGTTATTGAAGGATGCAATTGCGCCCATAAATAACTTTAATGCTATTTGGTAGGTCCAATACCATTATAAATTAATTATATTTATATGGACTTTACAAAACCCACTCAAAACGATAAGTTGATTAGCAAAACAACCTATCAAGGCCATGCGGCCTTGAGCTATTTGCTGTACGAAGTGTAGATATGGACAACTATCTGTTCGACAAAAGCATCCAAGCGATGCTTAAAGATCTCTCTCAATTGGAGGTCACGGCGAAAGACCTAGTCACCGATTACTGGTCTGAAATGAAGCGTAATGTCAGTGAGATACAACAACGGCCGCAACTCGCAGTCGGTAGTCAAGATCAAATTAAGTCACAGCTTTTGAAAACCACTTGGATCAAGTATTATCCAAGTGTTGCCTTGGTTGAGCGAAGTTGGGGGAAAAAGATTGAAATACGGTGGCGTTTCGGTGCGTATCATGCTGGCAAAGTAGCGACAAAAACGAACAAACGTTTTTCACACACAAAGAAAGTTAAAAGATCTAAGTCAAAATACCAACCTGGTACACATCCAATAGATACATTTAGTGTCGAACCAGAGTGTCGGTGGCAATTAGATATTATCGAGAAGTACGAGAGAAAATTAAAAGATATACGTGACGCCTCGTTTTATATCGCTCAGATGCTAGATAACTTGACTAACCTCAGAACAAAGATGGAAAATAACGGCACAATCTTGTTTGGTGGTGATTCTGATAAACAAGAATTACCGGATCTTTCAGCTCAGCTAGAAAATCTCGCTTTGGCTTTGGACGCAGCACAAAGTGATCCAACAAATCTTAATGCCGAACAACAAGCGTTATTACTCAATACCGCCGAGCCTGTTTTGCATGATGCCGGTATTGATCCACGTATCAAAATATTCTTAGAAGAAGAAGGAACTTGATTATTATGTCAGAGCTAGCACCAGAGTTGGCAGTCCCAACAGCCGATAACAATGAGCCTATTCAATCTCAACCAACGCTTACCGAAGCAACACAAACTGCACTAAAGCCAGAAGCTGAAACAGAAAATCTTCAATCTGCCGAAACCAAGGCAGAGAAGGTCGAAACCACGACTACAGATGCACAGTCAGAAACCGAAAAAAATTCAGACACTGTACGAGCTCGTCGTACTAGAAGAGCGAATAACTTCATCAGCAGCAATCCACTCGTTGCCAAGTCGAAGTTCGTCAAACCAAGCTCAAACCAAACCAAGAATGCAACGCAGCATTCGCACATGGAAATTCCGGTTAGTATTAGCTCTCCTCAACTTGGTTACTACTTGTCTAAATACCAAAACAGCATGATGAACGCGGCGTTCCACTTCACCGGTTTGTTAGTCATCTGTAGCAAAGAACAAGATCAGTCCGAAATCATCTCTACTTGGCTAAGCGGTATAAACGAGCGACATAAAGAGTTCATCAATGGCTACAACGCGGAACTGGATGACATTCTAAAAAGTAATGAAGCAATTTCAGATCGCTTAAATTTGCTAGTTCAACGTACTCCAGATGTTTATATGTTCGCGTTTTCACATCCATTTTTCTGGACGTTTATCGACTTGATCAAAACCACGGACGCTGTACTTACTCGTTTAGAACAGTTATCTCTTATCGGCATCATCGATCAAGAATACAAGGCGATGGCTGATGAGCAGCTACTTAACTACATCACAGGTGTGTTTAAAGCACTGTCTACTGTTGCCCGCGTAAAACGCCGCAACGTTCGACTCAGTGACACCCGTACAAAACTTTCAACAGATCGGCTAAAAACGGTTATCGAATCGCTTGAAGTCCAATTGAAAACGATGATCGACTAACCGAGTAAGAAGAATGAATCAAAGCACCGCTATCGCTGATCAAGAAACAAACTTAGAACCACAACAGCAAATACTGGCTAGTCGAGAAGATATCCAGTTATTAAGCGCGGGCCATCATGAACAAACTATTGAGCGAGAAGGCCTGTTACCCATCGGCTCAATACACATTCTGTCGGAGCAACGTTTTGAAGAGTTCTTCAACAATTTATTTTTGATCGCAGGGTTTCCTGATGCCAAAAATGTAGAGGCTATCAAAACGGAAATCCAGAAAGCGCGAGCAAACGGGAAAAAGGTCAGCAACCTCTCGCTGGCCTCTCTGTACCAAAAGCTATATCCAGGCATCGTGACACCCACAAAACATACAATTAATGGAAAAGGTCCGGGAAAGTTCAAGCAGCTTCTATCCGCAGTTCGCTTGATTTTCCAAGCAGAGAAAGAGCAATCAGGCGGTGGTACAGGAGGTAACGTTGAACTTGAGAGTTGGCGGCATGAGTTTCCTCACCATTCTGTAGATTGGCATAAGATTCATTTCAAACCTCAGCGTGAGCAATTTGTCGACGTCACCAGCGAAGAAGAAAAAAATGAACGCTACAATTTTGATACTCTCTTTCGGCAAGTCATCATCCGGTTTACGGATCTCATTGGCCAAACTCCGGCATCCGAGAGTCATCATCACAACTGGCCAGGAGGCTTACTTCAACACTCATTGGAAGTAGCTAGTATTTCCTACAACTATGTCAAAGCCCAAGACCTTAAGGCTCGTGCGTTCAATGATATAGAAGTACGTCGTAAAAACCGTTGGCAATACGGCGCTTGGGTATGCGGCCTGCTACATGACATCGGAAAGATTATCACTGATATGCGCATTGTTGGGGAAGATGCCAAGGGCGAGCTCTTTATTTGGAAACCCCTATCAGCGTCACTCACTGAATTTTGTCGTCAACATAAAATTGATCGGTACTACATTGATATGCTCGATGCCCAAAAGAGCCTTGACCATAGCGGCCGTTTCAAACGACATGAGAATGTTGCCGTCATGCTCTGGAACAAGGTTCTGACACCAGAAGCTATCGACTACCTATCGACATCTCCCGACGAAGGTAACGGACTCCTAGAGCAAATTTCAAACTACCTATCCGGTAAGCCATGTGATCCATATTTATCAACCGCGGTTAGGAAGGGTGAGCAGAACTCAGTACACAACAGCTTTATCAAAGTCCGCTCTAGCTACCACCTCAATGCTGATCGCAGAGATAACGTCTGCGACATCATCATGCGGATTCTTAATGATAAGTGCCGGCAAAAAGAAGTACTCGATAACTGTTTTATGGTTGGTGGAATTTTGTTTGCCCGCTACCCTGAGACACTTAACTTAGTTAAAGGCATTATTGCTCGGGAGCAACCTCAATCAAAAACGGTCTTTGCCTACGAGCCACAGGAGCTTTTACAGCGGTTAACTGACACTGCCTACGTCAAACGAGCGTCTGATACTCGTACACTACTGCGCATAAAGAAATTGGAACCGAAAAAAGTCAAATCAAAAAAAGAACAACCTTCACTTGTTCCATCAGACACGCCTATAACCGTTTTCATGCTGAGCCATCCATCGAACATCTTTGGCAACAGCAATCCGCCTAAGTCGATACCAGCAATGATCGAGTTGTCGGCAGCGCACCGCGTTACCTTTATCAATGAGACCGAATATGAGGAAGTGATCGATACAGATTTGCTGGACGAGCATCGTCCGGACCCTCAACCTAAGCCACAACCGAAGGCTTCAACTATCTTAGCCACCAGCGGCGTTATCACTAGAACTCAGAAAACAGAACAACAAAAAGAGACTCAGGATGATAATGCCGGCGATAACCAGACCTCGGATAACAGAACAACTGACACCAATACAGTTAACCAAACTCAGCAGCCAGCAAGCAAGCCAGTAACATCGGGACAGACCCCATCAGCTCAACCTGCATCTACTCAGAAAGCCTCTAATTCTGGCAAGCTGGTTGATCACGTTACTCAAAAACCCGATTCTCAAACAGACATTAAAGATAATCACGCCATCGCTCAATCAGATAACATCGCAGCGCCCACTGAGGGAGCCTCTGAAAGCCAATCAGCCCAACAGGCAAGAAATTATACTGGTGAACACCATCGTACTGTAGAAGAGCACAGGGGAGCTGTTACATCTACAGCTCAATCACCGACAGTCGAGCAGCAGGGTGCAAATGAATCCACACAGACATCCAAGCCAAACACAACACCCAAAACGCGTATCAATCCGGTTGTTCAGCCAGAGCAACAAGCAGCGCCTTGTGTGAACTCAATGCTGGGTATTCCCACTCAACGTGAGTTTGATATTTCCGATCTTGATACCCCAGCAGTCATCATTGATGACTCAGGAGAAGACCCGCAATTACCAGAACAATTATTGCGATTGATCGAGCTACTGGAAAACGCCGATGCCCTCGGTGCTGTCTGTGAAAACTCCCGAGTAAAACCTTCGTTGCTACAACGAGTCTTTGCCAAAGACCACGGCCTTAATTTCACTAACTTGAAGACTTCTGGCATTTTGCGCGATGACAGTACCGCACGCCAAATCATCATCCATCCGCAGCACATGCCACACCTCCGTTCTGCACTTGCATTCCAACAGGACGATGAACAGCAAAGTGAGGTCACTGATACCGACAAATCGCCAATTGATGCACCTACGGCGGGTGAATCCAACCCAAGCCACGAAGCAGATATGGCAGAAATGATGAGTAATACCCCTGATCTAAAAGATGAGATTGATGCCAATACAGCAATGTCTGATCTAGAAGAATACAGTACCTTAGTCGCACACGACTCAACACCGGACGCTCCGCTACAAGCAGTGCCAGAATTGCACGATGAAAGCAAATCTACTGATATGAGTGCTGCCATAGGTGCCAATACAGATTCTGAGGATAACGACTCCCCTAAACAATTCTTGCTCGAGCACATGAGCAAGGAAGAGTTAGCAGGTGGCTATATCAAAATCGCTACCCTTCAGAAGCCAGCCTTAGTATCAGCAGGCATAACTCGGCAGCTACTGGTTGAAGAAGGGATCTTAAGTGATAAGAACCAGGGCAGGAAAATATTCCTGACGGATAAGCCCACAGCTAAAACGGCAATAAAATCAGACAGTGTACGAGCAAGTGAAGAAAAACAATCGGTTACATCGCCCACACCTAATCATAAGCCTAAAGCTCGCCGTCGAGACGTTCCCATACTAAAACAGCACAAGCAAATCGAAGTCGAATATGGCTTAGCCACTGCAGTGCCACCCATACAGGCATTATTAAAACTTGATGTATCCACTGAAGAGTTTCGTAGCATCAAGGCTACATTGAAGACCTTTTACCAAGACCGTACTTGGCAAAAAGCCATCTTTAGAGCCGGCCAGTTCACAAGCTCAACGGGTGATCTCGTTATTGGAGAAGAAGCATTCAATCGAGCATCGGCTGACCAAGCTATTCCGAACTTTTACCAACACCTGATCACCTTAATTAGTGGTGACACTGAAATACTCACTTTACAGTTTAAGGAAATAGACCGTGAGGGATAATGATAATACCTCAGACCTACTCAGGCCTGAGTTTGAATTTCAAATAGCCATAGGGTACTACGTTGCTGCCGGAGTAACGATGTTCTTTGGCGGTTTCAACTTTGAATCATGGAGTGTGAGCTTGGTGATTGGTTGTGGCCTGATTGCAATGGGTACCAAATGGCTGCTGGTGGCGCTACCTCGTATCAAGCAAAAGCGTAAGCTAATACTGAATTACCTCTATAAGAGAGATGTAAAAGAGATACGTAAGGAAGTCGCCAAAAACCCGAACCAAGTCTTTATCGGAAAAGGCTTTGAGTGGGGAAAAGAGCACGGTGAGCTGTACCACCGTATCAGCTCAATGTCTTCTGATCTCGATGGACTTAAACTGCCAAAACTCTTTGAAATACAGAGCCGTAAAGCCATTGAAACAACAAAGCGGTTGGGTGGTAAAACGTGGCTCCACGGCCTTGGCAAAGAGAAACCTATCTATCAATTGCCTGATAACTTCGCTGGCCACACGTTTATCTGTGGATTGCCGGGAACAGGTAAAACCAGCCTACTTAATTTACTGTCGACAACAACGCTCAACCGCGGATCATTTAACCTGATAATCGACCCGAAAGGCGACGCGAATTGGGAAAAAAGGATGCGTTCCGAATGTAAAACGCTGGGCGTACCTTTCCACTTTTTCTCTACATCACACCCAAGTAAATCATGCCTGATTGACCCGTTGAGAGACTTCGAACGGTCAACGGATATCGCTTCGCGTATCTGTGATGTTGCAGATTCGGGCAACAACAGTGGTACTGATCCTTACATTCAGTTTACGTGGAAATGTATTAACCAGGTGGTACAGGCCCTTCACTACTGTGGGAAATCACCTCAGTTAAAGTCGATCTCATACTACCTCCGTTTTGCCAAAGAAGAGTTGGCGACCATGGCGCTGGAAACATTCTACGTCGAGCTCTTTGGTGGTGAGGAACATTTCCTAGCTAAACGACATACCATGCGTGTTGATGGTGGTAAGCCCGGCGATTTGGCGGGCATGATTGATTACTACTCCAATACTGAGAAAGTTGATCCCGACAACCGCCATATCGCGGTAGACGGTATTATCTCTTTCGTTACTCATGACCGCGCGCACATGAGCAAGATGCTATCGAGTACCGAACCACTGTTTGACCAATTGACGTCCAAGCCGCTTGATAAGTTGCTAAGTCCAAACATTGATGAGGTGATCGCTAAAAACGATGGCAGTTACATCCTAAACCTTGAAGAAATGCTGGCCTCTGGTGGTTGCCTCTACATCAGCTTGAACAGTCTTGCGGATAACAAAATTGCCGGTGCGATTGGTAAACTTATCCTCTCAGCTCTATGTTCTGCTGCGGCTCGTCGCTATGCTCACGCAGAGGGGAAAGGACGGGAAGTGTCTGTTTTTGTTGATGAAAGCCACTCTGCACTTAATGAAAATTTAGTCACATTATTAGCTGTCGGACGCGGCGCGTCGTTTTCTGTCTATTTAAGCACACAGACGATCCCTGATCTTGAGGCAAAATCTGATGCCGCAACCGCAAACCGTATTTTGGGTTTGTGCTCCAACATGTTTGCCCTCAGGGTATCAGACAGTATCACTCAAACCTGGGTGAGCGAGAACTTTGGTACCGCTGATATGGACAGTGTCAGTTACATGCGTAACAACCGTACCGGTGCTTCGGATGATATGGTCGATGAACACGCCGCTGGCTTTGCTGAAACCATGTCCAAAACAGAGCGTCCACTATTCCCGCCTAGTGCGCTAGGCAACATGCCAAACCTCCAGTATGTGGCCAGGATGCAATCCGGCGTGAAAATTAAGGGTCGTATCCCTCTGCTGACTGAGTAACGAATATGCTATTAAAAGATCCTAAGACCTTTACGCTACAGCACCGAGCCATGTTCGCTATGTTCATTTTCTCCATGGTGTATCTGTTCGGTATGGTCAAGCTAGAAGAGTACGCAGGCGCCCTGAATACCGAGATTGAAACAAGTAAAATACTTATCGGTGATCAGTCATCGGCAAATATTGTGACCGGTGCCCAGCGTATATTTGGTCTGTTTGATCAAGGTTTGCTTCCTATGCGCGATAATCTTGATCAAGCTAACAAATCAAATAAGTACCGTGTCCTCTCCAAAATGGGTGATAACGTCCTTGAGGCTGCAGACAAAGTAAGGCTGCTAATCTATCAAATGTGCTACCGGTTATTCCTGCTCAAGTATTGGTTTCTAACGGGCTTACCTTTGGTAATCGCATTGATTTATGAAGGTGTAAAGATTAGAAGCATTAAAATGTATGAGTTTGGCAATACCTCTGATTCACGTATGAGGCTTTGGTCTAAGTTTATTGGGTTTACTGTCATAATCCTTAATATATATTTAATATTTCCCTACTCAGGTGAGTTTGGAGCGTTATTTCCGCCCACGGTAATGCTGATCATTGGAATAGTGTTCCGCAACATGTTGACTCACTTAAGCAAGAGCTTCTAATTTATGATATTTTGAATATAAAACTTGTTTTATCTGCTCAATCTAAAATATAATCTAGCAGTGCCTTATCTTGGCCGCAAATATTTAGAAATAGCATTTTCTTGCCCCAATTCAGGGCTAACACGTTGTTTTGACGAGCAATAGTGTTAATGGGTCATTGCGCCCAAAATTTATCTATACACCTTTAAAAAGGAGATTTAACCATGGAAAAAACTATGCAAAACCTAGCTACTTGGATTTCTGAAAATAAAACTTCATTCTTCATGCTAGTAACTTTATCTGTTATCGCAATTGTATTTTCTCAAGATGTAATTGCTGCAACAGCAACGTCTGGTGTTGACTCAAATATGGAATCAATCTGGACTGAAATTTCTACCATGGCAACAGGTAACGTTGGTAAAACATTGATGATGATGACGCTGATTGCGGTTGTTGTTTTCTCTGTCGTTTCTCCAAACCTAATGGGCTTTGTTGCTTCAGCGGTTTCACTTGTTGTTCTTTCGAACGCATCTGAATTTATCGAAGATACTCTAGATGCTTCTACTTCAATTTTGCAAATGCTACCGCTTTAAAAATTCTACAGCACTAACCAACTTTTGAAAGCAGGTGTGAGCATTAATTTGTTCACACCTGTTTTACTTGATCTACAGAAATAAAATCTTCAAAACCCCGCCGAAATCTTTTAGTATTAAAGCCTCTCAAACCACAATTTTTTTCAGGCAATCGCATGCAGGTAGAACGCAATCAGAGCGTTGTACCGATCCGTGTAAATGAACCGAAAATGGTCGGTCCTTTTGCGGTCACTGAGGTTGCACCGGTCGTCGTTTTAACAGCGATAGGTGTAATGCTTGATATGACAAACTACGGCTTGATCGTAGGGATTGGTATTGCGTTTTTACAAGTAAAAATTACGGCAAGGTTCCCGCCAGGTTTTTTGTTTCATTACCTCTGGTTTAAGGGTCTATGGCCACTCCCGGAAAGCAAAACTGTTTTGGATCCAATGAAACGGAAATTTTATCAATAGTGCAGGAAGCAGTACGTGTTAGATCAGCTAAAAAATTCGAAAGTTGCTCGCAACTACACAGAGTCACTAAGCCTATCAGCAACACTCAGTAAAATAGCTATCCTTCAAGGGTTGGCTATTCTTGGTTTACTGTATGCGTTGATGCAACAACAGATCACAACGGTAGTAACCCCACCGACCTTCACCGAGCCGCTCTCGATGCGTGGCGACCAGGTTTCACGTTCCTATCAAACCGGTTGGGCAATGTTCATTGCACAAACACTTGGTAACGTATCCCCAGCCCGCTTAGAGTTCACTATATCCATGATCGAGAAGATGATTCCCATACAGGATTTACCGGTGTTCCGCTCCCAGCTGGAAGAGCAGGTAGCCCGCCTACAAGTATCACGAGTACAAGAGACTTTTTCGCCAGTGGACGTAGTTTTTGATCCAAAAAACGATGTGGTTTGGGTTTACGGTGAAAAGATCTCCCGCAGCCTTCGCCAAGGCACAGAAATCAAAATGAGCTGGACTTACGAAATGAAGATCGGTTCACACTTGGGTTCACCAAAAATTCTTCACCTAGCCCAATATGAAGGCGCACCAAATCGTAGTCGTCGACAACAGGAATTGAAAGGAGAGCTGGCTGAACATTAAGGCCAGGGGAGGAACATGAAAATGAAACGACTTTTACTTGCGACTATGTGCAGCCTTGCATACAGTTCAACCGCAACAGCCAACTTAAATATTGTTGAGGGAGCAGCTAGTAATTTACCGGCAAGCTTTACTCAACCAATGGCAGCACCCACAGATCTAAAAACAGAAATTCCGTCACGTGAAATCAAAGCACTGGATGACATTATTGCTGAAGCAACGGCAAAGAATTTACCTTTAGGTAGTGCAATGCTTGCCAACGGTGAGATGCCGGACACAGACCTTAATTCTGTCGACCAACATGAACTTCTCTCGCAAGCCGCTTCGGAGTATGCGCCGCTACAGTCAGACTACAACACCATAGCTTATCAAACCCAAGAACAAGCACCAGCCGTTGACCCAATGGTGCAGCGAGCACGTGAAATTTACACACCACAGCCTTACCTCGATGTTGACCCAGGATCACCAGCTACTATTGCATTGAGTATTGGTCGTTCAAACCGTATCCACTTCAAGAACTTCAGTGAATTGGATGTTCGTACATCTAACCTTTCGGCACCTATCATCACCGAGCAAGGTTACCTGTACATAACGCCAACCACCTCTGAGCCGATTGCGATTATGGTCGGTGAAGATGGTATACCCGAGTCGATGGTTAACCTACTCCTTCTCCCAATCGACGTACCGCCAATCATGGGTACGGTGGACGTTGCCATGGACGGTGAAATGCGCCGGAAGCGTAACGCCATCATTGCTGACCGCGAGAAGGCCTTCGCTGAAGCTGAGCAAGAGCTACGAGATATTCAGGCGCAAATGGAACAAGGACCTTCCGAACTGCACACCAACGTTGATCCTTATGTCACCCGAATAGAGAACCTATTGGCTGAAGTTGCTCTTCAACAAAACCCGCAAGGCTTTAGCCTTAAGCATGAAGATGAAATCCCAGAAAGCGCTCGGCACCCGTGCGACATTTCAAAGATGACCATGTACCACGAGACTCTTCAGCGGCTGGAGTCAGGGAGAGAGTTTATCGATATCATCAAGGTGACAAACGATATCAACGGATTAAGACCAATTCGTGATGAGGCCTGCTTGGCCGAAGATGTACTGGCAGTAGCGGTATTCAAAAAAGGTACATTGGCTCCAGGTGAAAGCACAGAGATCTACATCCTGCGCGACAAAATGTATACCCAGAACCTGCTTCGCGAACAATCACGTACTCGTCCTTCGCTGATTGATTAAGGAGCAGCTCATGAAATTTATTGATGACATCTCAGAGAAAATTGGAAACCTAGTCCAAAAGTCTGCAAACAAAGAAGTGGATGAGAATAGTTTTTGGGCTGATCGAAAGAAACGAATGGGACTACTTGGCCTTATCGTCGTTGGTGGTCTCTACATGTTTGCTGATCTCATGCCTGACAGCAAGCCAGTTCAGCGTAATCGTATTCAGTTTACTGATACAGATATGGAGCTTGACCAAAAAGGCCGACCAACAACCGTCTTCTCGAACAAAGGTGCGGTTAAGCTATCGGATATGCGTTCTGAAGATCTGATGTCAACCTTACAGGAAGAGCTTCGCGACCGAGAGCACTACCTTACAGCACGTGAAGCAGAGATCCAACGTAGCCAAGACATTCAGGCCCGGGAGATGAGTGACCTAAGGCTTGAGCTTCGTCGTATCCAGCGTGAAACGGAAATCAAGCTTAAGCAAATGGATGGTATCGCGGCTTCTAACAGTGAACGCTCCAATCACAACAACAATGCCGCTGAACTTGAGTCTCAGGTGGGTATTGATGCCATGACAGCATCCACCAATGATGCTCCACAAGGGCGACCTCGCCATGTACCGCCTCGTAATCAGAGTTCACAATACGACAACGTTCTTTCTACCCCCGAGCAAAGTGTAGCAGCAGGACACGTTCAGGCCGGCATCCGAATTATGAACAGCAATGTTGATTCCCGTGTAGCTACTGGCCAAATCCTACGGATGAACAATAGCCTTGAGAACCAGAAGTCACGCGACCGCAGTCAGGTCTTCGCTGATCTAGCAGATGCAAAAGCAGAGCTATTAACTCGACAAGAAAACCAACGCGCAACCAGAGAAGAAGAAGCTCGCCAAGCAGTCGAAGCGGAAGACAAGCAACGTAACATCGTGCACCTTCCAGCCGGTACCATTATCTCAGGTACGTTGATCAACGGTATGCAAGTGCCAACGGGCTCTTCAAGCTCAAATAATCCAATGCCAGCACTGATGCGCGTTAAGCGCGAAGCCATCCTGCCAAATTACTTCTCAAGTGATGAAGTCCGTGAGTGTGTGATTATCGCATCGAGCCGACCTGTCATTGAAGCATCACGTGTTGTCTTCCGTGCTGAGCATATCAGTTGCCTACGAGATGATGGTCGCCATGTTGAATCACGCCTGACAGCGATTAGTTCTGGTCGTGATGGACAAATCGGTGTCCCTGCAACCTTGGTATCACGTAACGGTGAGCTACTGGCTAAAACGGCTGTTGCTGGCTTCTTAGAGGGTTTAACCGATGTACTTAGTAAAACAAGTATTGAAGTGAACTCTGATGATGGTGTATTTGCGATTTCAGGAAATGATTTACGTAACCTGACTGGTTCCGCCGCCATTGCAGGCGCTGGCGATGCACTTGACCGTTTAGCTCAATATTACATGGATTTAGCTGACAAGATGCAACCTACTTTACAGGTTTTACCGGGCATCTCCGTGGACTTCAACGTGACTTCATTATCAACATTGGACTTCAACGAGGAAGGGTCATGAACACAGTAAAATCAGCAAAAATGAAATCACTTCCTAAGTTTAGCCTAACGTCTGTTTTTATCCTTGGTCTCGTTGTTGTCAACGTTTACCAGTCGATGACCATCAACCAGCTAACCAATGAAGTGCAGCAGAATATCAACCTGATCGAGAATATGTCTGTGCAATCCCAACCAAAGATTGCCATCTTGCCTTTCGATACCACGTTAAAACGTTGGAACGAAGTTGATCCAAGCGGTTTAACCGGCATCAATGTCGTTGAACGTGCCGTTGATCTGTATTCCAACAACGGCTACCTGATCTTAGATAGCAAAGTCGTACTTGGCGGTCGAGCATGGGCTGAGGTTATTAACGTATTACCTGAGGAAGCGACTAATGCGAATTAAATCCATGATTGCTGCCCTTGCCCTAACGGCAGGCACTCAGGTCATCGCTGATGATGATCCCCTTGCATCCTTTGCAAACAAATCTGGCCAAAACCAAACCGCCAACTTCTTAGCCATGGCTGAGAACGCAGAATGGTTTGCTAAGCTGCCACCTAGCCAAGGCTGGGTACTGATGAAGCTCAAAAACGGCACTATGATGATGGTTGATACCGACATGCGGTTTGCTATCAATGGAGCCGAACTCTTTGACCTTCGCCACCAGCAACGTGTCGATAACCTCGATGCCGCCAACCAAAGCTGGCTCGTTAACCTCAATAACCTCGATCACTTTGACCTACCGGTATTTACTTATGGTCCGGATAAGCCTAAAGCAGACTTCACCGTCCTTCTGGCACCAACAAACCATGCTGAAATCCTCGATACACTCAGTCAAATCAAGGATAACCAAGACAAGTACCGGTTCGATGTGGTTCTAATGGGCACGGTATCTCAGACAGTGTACGAAATTTCCGTGAATTTATTCTGCGCGGAAGACCGTGTTGAGGCCAAAGAGCGCCTATTGAATGCTGACTACCCGGATACTTCAACAGAAGAAACCCGAATGCCGATGCTACCGACGTGTGAACACTCGAAAGTCGCTGACGCCTTCGCCCTAACGCACCTTTACAATATCACCCGTTACCCCTACATCATCCGTCACGATGGAGCGGCTATCGCCGGTTCACCGCGCTCAATGGAAGAGCTCTACAACTTGCCGGCTCCGAAACATGCTGAGTTGGACATCAACGCAATTTTTGGAGGCGATAAAAAATGATCAACCGTACTACCCGTCAAGCATTTACTGCAGCAAGCCTACTTTTCCTCGCTGGTTGCTCCAGCATTGGTGTGGGTGAGACGCCTATCGATTGTGGCGATGATGATCTAAATGGTATTGGTTGTGTAAGTACCCGTGAGGTTTGGGGAGCGACAGATACTTATGATCACCTTGAAGGTATGACCAAGGCCGAGGTTCAAGAGGAAGCGCACCGCAACAACCCTGATGTCAACTTAAACCCAGCTCAGAAGCGTAAACAGGAAGAACAAGGTAAAGGCAGCCGTAATACCAAAAACTCAGCGGACTTGCCAGATTCATCATATGAGCATTATCCAACGCCGTATGAACGCGCAGCCGCTTATGGCCGCTATATCAACGAGCTCAACAACCTGCCGTCCGCTGATCCACTAGCAGTGAGAAATACGCCTGATATTCTGCGCGTAACCATTGCTCCTTATGTCGATAATGCAGACCGCCTCCGTATGCCAGCCCAATCCTTTATCGAGATTGAGCGTCGTAGCTGGGCAATTGGCCGTTCCGCATCCGAGAATACTAACCGCATTACTCCGGTTAACATCCGTGCCAAGTCTCGCAGTGCCAACATCGTGAACGGTAACACTGAGGTAGATGAAAACGGCTTTGAAATCCGTACCCGCAGACCGCAGCAAGAATTCAACTTTGAAGGAATTCTGCCACCGATGCCGCAGCAGTAATCACCCCAACTAAAAGCCACGGGTAGCCGTCATTGGGTTGCCCGTAGAAGGATAAATAAACATATGGTAATGACCAAACAAACACATGATCTCAATGTGAACATGTGGGGTGATAGCCTCCCCTATCTCGAGTATATCCCTGAACTCAAGGGCTTCATCCTAGAAAATAAATCTCTGATGACAAGCTTTGTCTGTCAGCCATTGAATGGCGTTAACGAAGAAATCCAGAATGCCCTGGAAGAGTTTTTCAAAACCGAGATGCCTACTGACTCCTTCCTACAGATCAGTATGTTTGCCTCACCTGACATCGAGTGGATGCTAAAGCGCTATGAGTCTAACCGTGGTGGCCGGGCAAAAGATCCCAAGTTATCGAAGATGTTGGATGATGTTGCGATAGCAAACCTTGAATACCTACGAGAGAAGTCAAAGACGCCAATCAATGAAGAGAGTGAAATGCTCCTTCGTGACCATGAGATCTGGGTAACGTTCACCATGCCGACGCGCGGCGTTTTGCCCAATGAACGCGAAATCGAAACCTTCACTAACAAGTCGAGTGCATTACAGCAAGTATTGACCTCTATCCATATGGCACCTGATCAAATGGATGCAGAGATGTTCCTGCACCGCATGAAGATCATCCACAACTGGAATAAAAATGCCTCATGGCGTGAAAGACCTGGTGAATTTGATGCATCACGCTTCCTCCGAGATCAGATGCTCGATAAAGGAAATGCTATCCGTGTTTATGAAGATGGCATTGAGCTGGGCAACACCGACCAGAAAGGCCTACAGAAAGACGGGAAATACGTCAAACTGCTTTCTGTTAACCAGTACCCTCAAGTGATGACCTTTGGCCAACTCTACGACCTCATGGTTGACTGGCGTAAGGGCCAAGCCGGGATCCGGTGTCCATTCATGATCACGTTGAATATTGCTTACCCTGATCAAAAGAAGACTAAAGAAGATTTCATCAAAAACCGTACTTACGTGTCCCACATGAGCAAAACACCTTTTGCACAGTGGGTTGACCGGATAAGCTGGCAGAAGACTGATTATGATATTTTCTTTGATCAAATAGAAAAGGAATCGGGTCAGTTTGTTGAAGCATACTTGCAGGTAATGCTGTTCTGTAATGACAAGAAAGACGGTGAGCGGATTTCACAAAAGGTTCAAAGCCATGGGGCACGTACCCGCTGGGCACTAACTGAAGACAGGTTCTTCTGCCTGCCATTGTTCAAAGCCTCATTGCCGGGTGGCCAAACCGTTTCCGCGAAAAAACACCTGCGCCGATACAGTAAATTCCCTAGCTCTATTCTCAAGCATATGTGTCCTATCATTAGTGCGTGGAAAGGCAATGGCTTCCAGAAACCGGTTTATCCTCTTGTCACTCGTGAAGGTCAGCTGTTCTACTTCGATCCCTTCACCTCTGATGGTAACTTCAACTGTATTGTGGGAGCGGCATCAGGGTCAGGTAAATCATTTTTTATCAATGGCCTGCTGACAAATGTTATCTCTTCTGGCAACTCAGGTGGTGGTAAAATCGAGTACCGCGAAGGTGAAGATAAACCACTCCACATGCACCAGCCACATGATGGTGGCCGTGTGTTTGTGATCGATGTAGGTCGTAGTTACGAGAAGATTTCAGATCTATCTGGCGGTAAATTCATCGAGTTCGGTGAAAACTTCAAATATAGCTTAAACCCGTTCAAATCTATCCATGAATTCAGCGGGAAAGATGGGCAAGGCGATATGGTCGTTGCACTTATCTCATACATGGCAGCACCTGAGTCAGAGCTTGATCAGTTCCAGTCGGCAGAGTTGTATAACGTGATCACAGCGGTGTGGGAGTCGTACCGCAATGATGGCACCATTGATCTGGTTCGTGATGCATGCCTTGACCACCAAGATATCCGGATGAAAGATATTGGCGTCCAGTTGAAGCGCTGGTGTAAAGGCGGCAGTTATGGGGAATTCTTTTCAGATGAAAACCCACCTTTATCATTTGATGGGCACTTCGTTGTCTTTGAGCTCGAGGAATTAAAAAGTAAAAAACTATTACAACGAGCTGTACTTTTACAATGTATATCATGTATTCAACATGAAATGTTTTTAACAGGTAAAGATCGACGCAAGCTATTTATTCTTGATGAGGCATGGGAGTTCCTATCTGACTCAGATGGTGGTTCAAACCATATTAGAGCATTCCTTGAGGCTGGTTGGCGTAGATTCAGAAAATATAATTCTGGAGGTATCGCTATTAGCCAGAGTGTCAACGACTTCTATAATTCAGCGGTCGGCGAAGCGATTATTTCAAATAGTCAATGGAAGATCTTGCTGCGACAAGAACCAGAAGATATTGCCCGGGCAGAAGCGAGTAACAAGTTCACCGGGACACCGACTGACTTTGAGCTACTTCGATCCTTACACACTAAAAAAGGTGAGTATAGTGAGATATTTATCCGTGGTTCGAATGGCCGAGAGGTGGTAAGACTCTACGTACCTCGCTTCATGCAGTTAATGTTTACTACGGATCCGGATGAATTGAAGATCATCGATAAATATCGTGATAATGGCTATGGAATATCTGAGGCAATCAATGAAATTATGAAGCAAGAGGATATTACCAGACGTGAAAAACAGGCAACAAGCACTGTGAAAAAGGATATGACGGCTGCTGAGATACTTGACAGCATAATATAAGTTTTTAATGAATACATTTTATGCAAAATATACAGAATATATTTTGCATAATTAATTAAGAAGACTGATGATAAGCTATAGTAATATTTAGCTTAAAACTAAAAATTTTTATTAATTTGGGCTTTGAATTTATATGTCAAACAACCATCAAATACTTGGCGTTAAAATAAACAAGTCCGACCAAGCTGAACTAACAAATAGCCTCAAACAGCTGGACGGGTTTATATGGGATATGTTGATCGGATTATCGGCTATTGCAGAAAACGTTACTGTGGACCAAGTCCACGCCCACACTCGCCGCTGCATGGCTTACACCCGAATCATCTTAGATGAAATGCTCATCTCGTCGATGCACGATGATGACAGAGACCTCATCAAGCGCAGGCCAGAGTACTATGACCTAATCCCACGTTGTTGTGGTCTGCATGATATCGGTAAATCACAGATCCCAGATCACCTGTTGAATAAACCTGGCAAGCTCAGCACGCAAGAATTTAGCTACGTCAAAGAGCATACACTTAACCCTTTCGAGACCTTCTTTAGCTTCCTAGAGACGCATAACACCAATCCGTTTATCATAATTCTTAAAGACTGTGTTAAACACCACCATGAGCGCTACGATGGCTCAGGTTACCCACTCCAGCTATCAGGTAATGATATTCCTCTCGTGGCGCGTATTATGGCCGTAGTGGACGTTATAGACGCCCTCACCACGGATTCGAGTTATTCGAGAAGGCGGAGTGTCGATGAGACCTTTGATTTCCTGATCTCGCAACGCGGAATCGCCTTTGATCCATATGTTATTGATGCAACGTTCCGACAGCGGCAGAAAATACAGGCTATCGCTAATCAAGACTCTCAATAAAACAAAGCTCATCACCTCCAGATATCAGGTGATGAGCTTTTTTTCGCCCCATTAAGGCACTTAACATGCCATTTTTGAGCTGTTTTCCTCATTTCGAACATGCTGTGAAATCCAGATGCCGAAGTGTGCTTCCTGAGAGAAATAAATCAGGTGACTACTCACTGCCCTTGTTCTGGCTAGGGTTTACGCCGTGATTGCTATATGAACAACTCCCAACGAAACGCTGCGCGTTTTGAAGGAGTTTCAAAAAAAAGCCTAAGCTGCCTTTTTAGGCTGGTTCCCAGCCTGAACACCTAACGCCCAGTTTAAATTAACTTGCGCACTGGCTACATCACGGGGCTTCTCACAGCCGCATTTGCATGAGTGCCAGCGTTCAGCTAAGGATTTTTTCTTCTTAGCTCCGCAGTCTGGACAGGTTTGACTTGGCTTAATTTGTTTTGTTGGCACTTCAACAAATTCGCTACTGGCTTCTTCCGCTTTGTATCGCAGCAAATTAAGAGTCATGGCTGGCGCTGTATTCAGGATTTCCCAATTTAGACCAGCCTTTTGTTTTACCATATTCCTTATCGCCAACCTCCTCAGCCTGACTTACTTACCGTTGATTGACTTACTAATATATGCCATTAACAAGTATGACAGTATTCCAAGAATCAGCAGGTACCAAGCACCTGCCACGAAGGGAACTATTTCTTCGCTAATGAAACCAGTCTTCTCAATGATCAAAAAATATAGACCAACTGGCGTTGCAGTTTTAGAGATAGACGACGCCAGTTTGTGCACTGTTGTAGGACTATCTTGCCGAGTAAAAGGAAATATTTTTTCCATAATAATCTGAAAGCATACGCTGAAAATTAGATAACCGATTATGAGAGAAAAGGTTGACATGTTACCTCCACTGTAGATTGTCTCTTTGGTTTATAACTTGTTATAAATCAGCAACTATACAACATCTGGAATAATTCGAAAGAAAACTGGTCTTATGATTGGTGTCCTCATTTTCATAACTCGCAAAACTCCACAGCTGACTTCGACCGATTCCGAACGTTCCAATTTTTCGTTGATGCTGGCTGTGATCAAAGCCTAATTCTCAATATTTTTCAAGGATGAACTGCTTGCGCTCGGGCTTACTAAGTCCTTGACCAAAACCTGTTCCATTATCAGAAATGCGGAATTGACTATCTAGTTCAAACGTGATGTGAATCTCTGAGGAGTTGCTATCAAAGGCATTCATGACTGTCTCTGCGACCGTTTTCGATAGAGAGCCTGCTTGGGCATAAATAGCCTGATAGATCAGGCTTTCACCCCCTTGAAAAGGTTGTTGTTCTTGGTTGATAATTTCATGGTTAGTTGATTGTTGGCCGGTGAACATTTTAGCTACTCCGCTGTAAAAGTAGCTCCATAGTATTAATTAAATTTCAATCTCAATTGGTCTACAGAATAAATTAGAAATTACAAGTCAGAACCCTTGAATTAATAATTTATTAATTTATTAGTAACAAGCATTGTTTATCTTGAAGTGTCTAGGATTTTAGACGTAAAGCAGGATTAGAGAACATTGTACCTGACAGCTTTTCTCCCAATACAGAATACAGTTGTTCAGAAAGAATAACGTTTTTTCCGTAGTACGATAAATTTAGTTGCGATTGGTCTATAAACTCAAAGGTAAATTTCCTGATCGGGCGAAGAGCAAAGACTGAGTATTCTAATCGCGTTGAAGCTACTTTAACCTTGGTGAGAGAAACTTTATGGTAACGCAATTTTCTAAAGTAAATTAATTGCTTTGTCTGTAAGTCAACAAACGCGTCCCTTCCAAGTGCGTGTAATTTATAACCAGCAAGGCCTTTGATTATATCCAAAAAGATATTTAATCTTTTCTGACGCACGTATGCACAGTAAAAGAAGGATAAATAACCGATGATCACTATCTGACCAAAATATGTATAGCTTTCCATGCAGCCTCATAAGAGCATGATTATTTAGATAATAGTCAATAATACTGCAAAACCCAGCTACATTTAAGTGATTGAGAAAATTCATGGACTTAGGATCACACTATGGTGAAGCGTCTTGCACGCCTCTTGCAAACATTTATGTTACACATGCAACAGTTGCGGAATATATAGTCAGTAAATATGTTTATGCCCTGCATGTACAATTTTAAATTTTGTATGTGTGTCAGAGCATTAACATTTGTAACACCGTACTGACTTTAAACTTTATCCTACGTATGTTTTAGTGTATAACTAACGTAAATCAACCATCCGTATATATTATTAAATCAAAACGGTGGTTGGATAACTTCATAAGTTATAAAATTTTAGAATCGACTCGGTGAAATTATGACGGAATCAACTGCTAATGACCATACCGGCAATAGCACAGTTAGTAGTGGGAAGGAAAAATCCACTATCAAGCTGCCGCTAAACGGCAAACCGTATTGGTTCGACTTGATCACGCTCGAACCTGACCAGCTCGGTAATGCTATTGATGTCTCTGATCTCAATCCTCGAAATCAAACCTATGTCGCGAGTACACTAGCAGTCGCGGATATAGAAGAAGATATCAAAACCCATGGCCAAATCATGCCAGCTTGGGGTTACCTCGATAAAAACACGGGCGAAACTATCGTTGTTGATGGCTCTCGTCGTTTACAAGTCGCATTGAGGAACAACCTTCCCTACACCATCTTCCGCGCCAACAAGAAACCGCCTGAAGAACAACTTAAAGTTTTTGCAAACTCACTAAGCAAGACAAAAGAGTTGAGCTTACTTGAACGTGGTGAGGTTTGGGCTAAGTGGATAGACAGTCAACAATTCAATTCTTATGTAGCAATCTCTAAGATTGAAGGTATCTCTGATACGGTAGTACGTGTCGGTGTATTGGCCTCCAAGCTTCCTGAAGAAATCTACATCTGTTTTACCGACCCGACTACATTAGGTAGACCAAACTTAGCGAAGCTGATCAACATCTACAGAAAGCTCGATGCCACCGGTGATCTCTCAGCAAGAATTGCTTTTAAGAAACGTTTTCTTGACGAAGTTGACCCTGACATTATTTCTCATGAGCTTTATACCGATAAAAATAAATCTCAACATAAGAAAAGAAAGAAGACACTTGAGCTATCAAAAAAACTGGCACTTCCTCTCAAAGAGTTACGCGAAACAGTTGATAAGCTGAATCTAAGACTCTCAGAAGCTGATAACGTAATCTCTAACAATCACACATTCATCAGAGAGTTAGAGGATTTAGTAAAACATAATAAACAACGTTTAAGTGAAGATGAGAGTTACAAAGTACCGGTAGAACAAGTACCTGAATCACTATATCCACGTGGCACTAAAATACCTGTCGCTCCTGAGCGCCTAAATAAAAAGGCGATAGATAAGATTACATCTCTAACAAAAGTTTTAGATGTTGAATTAGAAGAACGTGAGAAGATCGAGGCTAAACTCGATAAGAAACAAGCGGTCCTTGATCTGAAGAAGAGAAAACTCGATGCTTATCAAGAGCAATTGAGTGATCTTGATGAAGTAAGTGTGCCTATTCAATCCATCAATGGAGCTATCATTGAAAAGCTCGTTCAAATTTCAAATGAAGTTATTGAAAGCCTTACTTCCGGCCAAAGAGAAAGTAATGTAACAGAAATAGACACTAATTTAGATCATAATTCAACGGCTGCATCTTACTCAGTTAGCGTTAACGACAATGGTTTTAATGTGTCGTTCCAAAACGTGACCAACACGCAAAAATCAATCATCAATAGCCTTTGTGAATCTTTAGTCATTGAAGGCAATGAAGATATTGATGTTGATATTGAGTCAATTAGCCAGCAACTGAGTGAAGAGCAAAAACTAATAGCAGCGAAATTCCTGAGCAAACTTGTAGCGGATAGCCCGTCACCAGACAGCAGCAACGACTCCGGTAATGTCATTGGGTTACCACATTTGCCAAAGAAAAAGAAAGTAGAAACAAAAACTGCTCAATTAGGCAAAAAAGGGGGTTCTGAACTTGAATCCACTACAGTAATCCATTAATCATCACCAGCCTCTTGCACGGTTAGTTATCTGTCATACTAACCGTGCTTTTTTCAGCACATCTAATCTAACGATGTCGAAATTTTTGCATGATGCAATCGACAACTCCACTCATCGCTTGGCCACATCTTAATGAGGAACTAAAGGATCTATCTGGTACTACTTTCTGCCTAGGTAAGTAGCTCCCGGTTGTTGTGAAACTAATCTCTCACTGTCATGCCATTCGATTACTGAAAAATGGCTGTTAAAGCCAAGCTGATTCAATTTCTCCCTGATCTTATTACGAGCAATTTGCTCACCACCGTACTCAGCATTAAGTTGAGTTTTTTCAATCTCTATGAGCCGATTTCTACGGTTGTCAGTATGGCGAGTAGCGCATGATACATTTGCAGCAGTTACATATTTGGAGCATTCCATAAATCCCATCCTTTTCTGAAAACAAAAAGTGCTTCTTAAAAAAACAAAAACTACAGCTTAAAACTGTGCCAAACAAAAAGTGCTGCTTAAAAAAACAAAAACTACAGCTTAAAACTGTGCCAAACAAAAAGTGCAGTAAAAAATGGTTGTGTCATTTAACTAAGACTGATCTTACGAACTTTGTTGCTCTGCCTGATCACAATAATCAGCCACACCTCGAACGTTGATCTCGTCAGCCGTGACAGAACTTGAGATCGCCAAAAACTTTGGAAGCGCAGATCAATGAAAGCTGCTTCTTAGAGGTTTGGCTGGTGGCCTACCACAACTCGATCTTAAAAATTAATGAGCTTATCGGTATGGTTGTAGGCTTTCACAATCAACACAGCGAAGTGCTAGAGGTAAAGAGAGTAGCCTTCCAGCAGGTATTTGCTCGCCACATTCTATGCACAGTCCATATTCGCCATGCTCTGCTCTCCCAATCGCAGCCTGAATCTGGCGTTGCTTAACCTTTAGCTTATTTGCGTCACTAATAATACGGTTGAGGTCGTTAATGCTATTCGCTACATCCACTTCATCGCCACCGCTGCCGTTCTCTTCTCGGTGTTTTGCAATGTCGAACTTTTTGGCTTGTAGCTCAGTATTAATATTGTTTTGCAGGATATAAAGATTTTTTGATAGTTGATCGTGAGTCATTCCGTCTACTCATAGTATTCAGCAGGTCATTATTTGACCTGCAAGGCGCTGAATTTATTAGTTTAAATTATCTAACGTAGTATATTGTGTCAATATCATCCTTTGTTAAATGATGTTGCTGTAATTAGACTAACGCATTGGTATAACAAGGCTAAATTGGTAGTAATTCAATCCATCACTCACAGGCGATACCACCACACTGATCTGATTAATTTCTTTGTTATTGACTACCGTTTTGCCGAATGAGAGCAAAACCTGATCGGTATCTATCATCGAGACAACTGTTTTCAGATAGCCATAGTTAAAAGCGGTTTGGAGTTTGTCTGCTAAGTTCTCAATGACAATT
This sequence comes from Photobacterium pectinilyticum, assembly GCF_024357955.1. Taxonomy (GTDB): domain Bacteria; phylum Pseudomonadota; class Gammaproteobacteria; order Enterobacterales; family Vibrionaceae; genus Photobacterium; species Photobacterium pectinilyticum. Next base: position 48,707 of record NZ_JANEYT010000018.1, on the reverse strand, counting down.
GGCTGGGCAACCGCTGCGGTATACTCGTCAGTTACAACAATGTCTGTCCCGACCCCACCCTCAAAGGTAATTAAGCCAGATGGATTTATATCAAGGCCGAGCCTTGGTACTCGTACATCACTCATTGAGACTGATACCCGATCTAACAATTGACCAAAACTCTTTTTATGGACAATGAGGCTACCGAGTGATGTTTTCGGCATTACACCGGACAACTCAGGATAATTATCGTCTATGAGCTTGGCTGTAAGCCTCAGACTGCCTGTTGTCACCGCAAGGCTGGTATCACAAATGGATAGGACAATTTCTTCCGACTCAGATTGCAAATTACACAAGCTCTCATTAACGATTTTTTTAGGGATAGTAATCGCAATTTGTGTCTCCGCTTTTAGGTGGGGATTCAACTCAGGATCAATAGGCAACTTAATACACGATATTTTATGACCATCTGTAGCAATAAATGACATTAAACCACGCTCGATTTTTAAATGGATACCATTGAGGGCTGTACGCACATCGTCAGTCTGCGGCATACACCCACGAACCTTGACCAAGCCATATTTAAAGGAGTTGAGGTTCACCGTCAGTTGGATTGTTTTCTCAGTTGGTTGATCGGGGATCGGAAAATCGTCTGTGTCCATCACATCACACCGTATGCGGCTTCGACCACTTGATAACAACAAATGGTTATCCTTCTTTTCAAGAGTCACCGCTTGCTTACCGTAAGTTTTGACCGCGCCAATTAATTTGGCAGCCTTGACCGCAACAGAACCATCGGTCATTACTTCAATAAGGTCAGCCGCTACAGAGCGGTAATAGCTTGAAATATCATTAAGGCCAATCACTGCCATGCCTGAGTTGTTTGCGCCAATTGCGATGAACTCGGTTGCAGGATTAGTGGATTTTTTTGCAATACTGGCTGCATGAGACAGCCAGTAAGCCAGTTTTGAGGCATCAGAACAACGCACTTTCATAACGTAAACCATTGAATTACATTGGATAATTAAATTTTAGCGTTATAAAACAAAACCTAATTGATCTAGTAACACTGGAACAATAGCTGCTCCATCAATGGTTTAATAAGGTGATCGACACAACGGTTAAACCAGCTTTTCAGCGTTGTGATCTAGAAAAGTTAATCGCATTAGCCACCAGCTAAAAGCGACTTATCCATGAAAGCTGCTCTATTTGCACCTTTCCATGACAGGTAGCAAAAATGATCCGGTGTACCCGCGAAGCCAAATACGGTGCAACTGAGACTTGCTCATCAGCCGCCTAAACCAGCGAGGTACAGTCCTTTCAGTTCCTAACCGGCTTTTATAAGACCAAATTAACACAAGCTCACGCCAATCAAGCATGGTTGTTCTCCCTATTTTTAACTCAATATCACTATAAAAAACAATGGGGATGGAATCACCCCCTTTTATCAGTCACCATTGGAAAGTTTTTGCGCCTGCTAAATTATCTGCATCGCGGTCAAACTCAATGCAACGGAAACCTTGTCTTGCTGCTTCCGTCAGCAGATCATTCAAACTGTCACTAAAGACTTCACGAAAGTTATCTTCCGGCTCTTGATATAGTTTGACGAAGAATCCTGTATCTCGACCTGCTACCAATGAGCATTCTTCATCAGCAATAATGCCAAGCTGCTTTGAATCTTCTTCGCTAATATGGCTTGTTGAAATAACAACTGTTGTATACGTTTCTTGGAAAAACATGACAAATCACCTTCGCTAGTCGAGAGTTAATTTATTGGTACTTGATCAATGAAACTGTAATGAGCTGCTTTGACAGAATTGACGATACGATACACGTCCTTCCAGGTTGTTTTTCGCCCTAATTTTTGGACGTAGTATGTCTGACGGAAACTAATGTCACCATCATGCCAGCTCAATGTTTCTATTGGATCACATTTAACCGATACACCGTGTAGACTTTCTAACTTGCCGGTTAATATTGAATGTTTCGATTCAAGGGCAGCTTTAGAACCACCGAAACGTGTTTGTTCGATCTGTTTAAAATTAGCGTTCTCATCTTTTAATACCTTTGCTCTAGCATTCCTTCGTAAGAAGTTTTTAGGGGATATATGATCGGCTTTCCCAATGTAATATCATCGTATTACCATCAGTGCCGCTTACTAAAAGCAGTAAGAAATGCCTGAAGCATAAGGTTCGGATCAACATCCTCCATACAAAGACTGTGATCGATAGCCCTTAAATCGCCATAACTAATTGTTACTTTCTCTGGTTGCCCATACTGATCAATTAATGCCGCTTTAAAATTATCAAAGGCCGCTTCAACTGGTGTACCGAGTTGATCTTCTTCAATTCCTGCGAAACTGTTAACCATGAGCCAACCTGAGTTGTTATAGGTAATGACTGCCACTACTTCGTCGCCAATTCCGTTATATTCAACTTGCACTATCTTTGTTGTTGCATGGGCTGCCATCATCATTTCACCATCCTTGGATCGACATAACACTTGTGAGTACGAGCAACAATGTAGAACGGCGAATTAGTGAGTGAATCTATCAGTGATTCTAATGACATTACATCACTACTAAGAATCTCATTCGTAATCAGCAGAGCTGGCACTTTAATATGGTTAACAAGCACATCGCCAACTTGAATATTGTTTGCCGTTGCGCGTACCGCCTTTGGGTAAACAGCTAAGATTGCATCTATACATTTTTGGGTAGATGTATCAAAATTCATGGTGGGGTAACTCCATTGGGCGTTAAAGTACCCCTATTTTAACTTTCTAACTTCCATCACAATTGATCTAAAGGCAAGCAGACAAACCCACAATAGCTGGTATAAATACTCTCATCCAGGGAATGAATTTATCGGTTGATCACATTAGCACCAACTAAGAAACCAAGTACATTTTTTTCCGGATCTGACAAACGCGCTAAGTCACTATTGATTGTAGTGGTTGGCCTAACTTCTTCAATGAGCTTGCACTGCACGCCTTGGCTAGCATAATCATCATGTATAAGTGCTACCGCTTGTTCAAGTGACTGCGTTAAACAAAAGCGATATTGAGCGTTAATATGAATTTTTGAGCCTTGGAATTGTTGTGGCTGATTAAACCAAGCCATCAATTTTCGAAGGCGGTAGCCATTTTTGATCTGGTATTTATCCATAATAAACCTCTTGGTTGATCTAACGATACACACTAAAGTCGGCCTTGTTGAGTTTGCTTAACACCACTATTGCTTCGTTTGGGACTTCTCCAAACCATGTCGCCCAAGAGCGACCAATCAATTTTTGATAGACTCACTGCTCCCCCTTCCCAAACAGTCTCCATCGATTACCATCGTTATCGATCACAGGGATAGACCGGAAACATCTTTTCTTGCTACCCATTTTTAACTCCTTATATGAATGGGCGGCACAATAGCCGCCACATGAGGTTAAGCCGCTTGATTAGAGGTAAAACCGTAGATTGCCCATTGCTGCGGATCGATAGCTAGTGGATAACTGGTCAGCGTGTCCATATCGAAAAATAAACCATGATTGCTGATCTCACCTTTCTTAAATAGCGGGAACAACAGCATAGAAATCGCATCAGTCGCCAGCTTTTGGTTAACACCAAAGGTCTGCTTCTCAATGGCCTCCTGTGTGGAGCAACTAGGCTCAACTTGCTTTGTCTCGTCTACGGATTCCCACGCTTGGCCGAAAAGTTGGTAAGGCGAAGGTAGCGTATCAATACCGTCACCATCGGCCTGCGAACCTAAGATTGCCTGACCACAAGCCCTTGAATTTCCTAAGTCTAACCACAGTCCTCCACGGTTAGAATAGCGGTTTAATTCCTTAGCAATCTTCACTCGCGCACTGGCTGAGTCTACCGTTGTGATCACTAGGTCATAGTTGATTTGTCCAGTGAAGCACTCGTTACGGGCTTTCCAGTTTACCTCACCAAACTGATTAAAACGGTTCACTAACAAGCTGGCTTTGAAGTGACCAATATCGCGGTCGTTCCAGAACGACTGTCTTCCTATGTTTGGCCCTGACACGGTTTTCGGGTCATAGACCGTCACATCCAGTCCATGCCCACCAAGTCTCTGTGAAACAGCTGACATTTGAAAAAGGCAAGTCAGAGCATGGGAGCCAGTCCCCCCCGCCCCTACCAGTGCAACCGTGACTTTACGGCTAAAGCCTGACATTGATTCAGATAGCTTATACGAACGCATTATTTACACTCCTTTGTTGATCCAATTACCCAAGGTTTCGATATTACCGATTGGTTTTAGCCAGCTATCTGGAAACGGTTGTTTCGTTGCAGAAAGGTATGCCCATGCAGCCACCAGCTTGCGATAGGTAAACTTTTCTTCACCAAACAAATCGTGATGCATATACTCTGGTGCAAGTTCTTTATCGAACTTGGGATTAAAGCTAAAGAATTTGAAGCCACTGTAACGCGAGTTAAATAGGGCATCTTCACAGACGGAAAGAGACTTGAAATTGACTTTCTCTGGCATTTTGGCATTGCCGATACAGAGATTCGTGGCCTCATACATGTTGGCACAAGGCGCATGATAGATTGCCGTATTTGCATTTAGTTCTACATCACGTTCAACGGCAACCACGGAAAGGGTTCGTCTACGCTTTGAGGTTTTGAAAACCAACCGAGGGTATGTCACCGCAGTCAGAGCACTATATTCTGGGGGATTCGTAAACCACATCGGACAAGTACGAGGTTCGACATACCAGACAGTAAAATCATCATTATCAACAAGGACGTTACGAGGTATAAACTCCACCTCTTTTTCAACGTTCCGTTGGCTTACTGCTTTAATGTCATCAATAGCATTAATACAGGAGGTATCATCAAGCCATACCCCATCCAGCAATAAGCCATTTTCAATTTGGTGGCGAGTTATACCCGCAGACGTTAAAACCAACGCGAAATGAAATTCAATCTTGTCGGAGATCGGATTTAAATATTCAGGACTTGGTTTAGTTGGAGCTACAAATTCCATATCGAGATACCTTGTCTTAATCAACTTAGCCCCAGTATGACGAAATAATTTCGAAGACAATTGATCTACAGGATTGGTGGAGAATGTAGTGATATGGTGCAGATTAAAGAGAAGTCTAAATTATTGGTAGGAGGAATGTGACAGATCAATCATCTGACACAATATCAGCAAGGACATTGACCAAAGCGGTAGCTGTGAGTAAATCCAACAAGTCTGATGCTGATCGAACCATACTCATACTGGTTAAACCTGAGTTCCAATGGTGTTCATTGATCTCGTTAATTAGGTTTTCAACAAGGCAATCATTACCCTCCATAAAAGCAAATATAAAGCTCCCACTGAGTGCTACCTCATCTTGCTCATGGTAAATACGGTCTGGTGCATTTTCTAATTGATCCCGCAGCGTCTTTAATCGGGGGAAAACGGCCTTGTCATCTTCGGTTTGCGGTTCAGGCAGTGAGTCAATGCAGTGACGGAAGATTGCTTTCCAGCTTCCTAGGTGACTAACTTTACTCAACCTTTCTGATTGGCGTTCAGTGTAAATAGCCGCTTCAATATGAGCGCGTACCATACCCCCTTCAATTGGTTCACCATACGGAGTCAGTGAGTCCTCTTTTATCCCCATCAATTCCATTAACTCTAAATCTGACAGGTGATCGACATTATCCACATAGTCTCCCAAATGCCGGATAACATCTGGTGCAAAGGGTAAATTGTAATCATCAACTCCGTGCTGCCATTCCGCATCCATTAATTGAAATGAATCCATTACAGTTGCTTCAAGGCAGTTTTCCTCAGAGAGAATGTATAGTGAGGGAACCATGGTCATTATCGCCTCACTGTAGGATTGACTGTATTTGTCCATATCGACAGTACAGGCCACAACACAATCGGCAACCACAGAAAACACATTTTCACTAACTTCCAATGCGCAGCACTCGTTGTCCACTGACACCGTAGCGCGAACAAAATTTATATCTCGTTTGATACCTCCAAATTTTACTAATTCAGCTTCGTAAAAATCACGGCAATACCCCATAGCATCCTCGGCAATCTGATGATAATACTTAGGGAAGTCTTGTGCTGGAATGTCAAAGCCACATTCGTATAGCTCATTATAAATGGGAGATTTCGCTGCGGAGGCCAGTTCCAGTAAACTCGCAAACCTTTCTGCATTAAACCGTTTGGTCAAGTCGTAGTCGCCCCCAACCGGATCTATGGTCGCTTGTGCATTGAACGCATCAATCATGATATTTATCTGACTGATGTTGGTTTTCCGGTATTCAAAACACGGTAGCTTATCGACGGATTGTAGGGCTAACATAACGGTGACTCCAAAGAGTGGCAGCTCCAAAGCTGCCTATATAAAACTGAATTATTTTTCGCTGACGACAGCTTCAATGGTCGGATCGTCAAAGTTCCCCGACTCTTGCTCGGCAATAACCTCATGCGCTCGGGCAACGGCTTGAATGTCTAGCATGACTTCCCGCACAGCTAAAGCATCATCGAGATCAGTGCTTGCTGCTTGGGCCGCTAATTTCGTTAACTCTGATTCAGTATCATCAAACGTTTTAAGCTCTGAATAGTTATAGCTTGAACCCTCGACGGCTTCTTTCATTCGTTTCTCAAACTCAGTCATAATCAAATTCCAGCAATAATTTGTACAGCCAGTTTATAGTTCTAACTTCGAGATTAATTGATCTAAAGGCAGGTCAATAGGCCAACTGGCAGTAGCCCTGCCAGCCTGACATTATTGTTGATCTAAGGTGGGTAAAACTCGGGATACTTCTTCGGCAAAAGGAAAGTGGTTTTTTGCACACTTACTCAATCAGCAAGTATGTCTGAGAGACTGTTAATAAACGCAGTCGCGGTGAGCCAATCGAGCAATTGCGGAACAGTTCTGATCATTGAAAAGACAGAATATTCGCAGGCATGGTAAGACTCATTCTGCTCGTTGAGCAGGGCATCAGTTAATGCCTCATTATTACCGTCATGAAAGGCAAAAAAGAATGATCTTGATAGCGGGCACTCATCATGTTCTAGCGACAGCCTATCAGGCATTGAATCAAGCAGACCTGTCAAATGTTTGAGTGCATGAAAGGTTTTTCTATCCGCTTGAGTGGTTGGTTTGGGTAAAGCCAAAACACAATACTCGAAGGTTTTCTTCCAGTTTCCAATCTCACTAGCCTTTACCATGCGTAGCTTTTGCTGGTGGACAGTGATAGCAGCTTCAACAAAATCAATTACAACTTCGTCTTCAATCGGATCTCCAAACTGTGTTGGTTTTTGGCTAAAACCCATGAGAGCGAGTCGCTCATCTGCCGATAATGACTCTCGGCAGTCAAGCGGAAGAAACACCTTGGCTACCTGATCGATATGAGGTAGTCCATACTCGTCAGCGAGTGAGTCGCACATCCTCTCCATAAGCTCAAATGTATCACTTACAGAGCCATTGAGACTAGACTCAGCATGACCGTATAAACCGCTCACAAAAGTCAAAATGGCTTCACGATAAGGCGCACTATATTTCTTTAGATTGATTGGGCAGGCCACGACTTCATAAGATCGTAACGAGACAAGATTATCACTTTCCACTAATTGAAGGAGGTCGTTACTGAATGAAACCGAAGCACGAATCAAACTGTCTTGGTTAGCGCCATGAAAACGCTGCAACTGCGCATGATAAAAGTCACGGCAATAATCCATGCTCTCTTCGCCTATCTGATCAATTGTCTTCGCTATTTCTGATAGGCTATTCAACTCAGCTCCATTGAGTTGATTGATCTTGTCGTTCCCCTGGGCCTGAAGTTGAATAAGAAATTTAACCCGATCAACATTCGTTTTCTGGCTCAGATCATAGTAATCGTCCGTTGATACCGATTGATAGTATTTGGCTTCATACCCTAGATAACATGGCAACTGATCTACAGACTGAAGTGCTAGCATGCCAAACTCCCTTTAGACCTTTCTATTCGAAATTTCTTTTAGTCTTATTGTGACACTTACCAAAAACGCATAGCATTTTAGCCATTGAAATAGATCACTTGGTTTCTTTGGTACACAGAAAGCCGTTCCCCGTTCCGCTAAATCGTTAGATAGCCAATCTTCGGCAGACTTAACCAACCACGACTGATCTTCTGAGAATGTCACACTGAGGATATTAGAACCGGTCAGGTCAACTTCATCCTGAATCATTGTTGGCGTTTCAGGTATTTCATCAACTTGTTCAATCAACTGATTAACAAGCTCGGTAATGCCACGCTCTTGTTCGTTAGTTGGTTGATCTATTGTGTTAGCGATAGCCTGTAAATTCGCTTTGGGTGAGCCGTGGTTGACAAACTTATTGATATGCTCCTTTGCCTCTAACTCTAATTTTTTCACAGCAATATAAGGAACAAAATCAGCAGGCGAATAACAAAGGTTATTAAAAAAATCTTTGACCTCTGTTGTTGCCCCTGTACCGCACATCAGATCATCTATACGAGCTTCATCTCCGGCCACAATATAAGCCGCTAACTGGTCATCATTCCATTCAAGCAGTTTAGAAACGCTGGTTAGGTTTTTGGCCAAGGTATCAAGGTCATGTGAAGTTTCTGGCATTGCCTCGTAGGCCATTAAATCAATTAGGTGTTCCAACGCATCCCAATTTCGAACAAACGTTAAATTCATGCCTCCCTGATGGGGGATGCTATAAAGAACATTAATCATCAGTTCAACGGCTGCTTGCCATTCCTTTCTCAAATGATTGAAATTGATATTTTCAAACAACCCACCTGCTAGACTGACCATTCTCACGGCAAATGCCAGATCCTCAAAGTCAGTGACAACATCAGATGTTTCATCCAATGTCATATCAAAGCTGACATCGTCAAAGTTTGAATAGTAAACGCTGGCTTCACCTTGGCTATACTCAACCACCAGCTGATCGTAGTATGCACAAACATCAGAACTTACCATCTCAACCAATTCATTAAGACAGGCGATTTGATCAATAAATGTTTCAGCTTTAATGACATTCTCAAATGCCGCTTGATATGCCTTTTCATCTGACGAATCCCAGCTACTTAACGTTTCAATAAGACCCAAAATAAACTGCATCCTTTCTTTTACGACAGAATTGGTGCTTGAGTAATACTTTTCAAATGAGGCTCTGAAACGTTCATCAGTCGAGTTAACCTTGCGTATCAGCTCATTGATTTGAACGCAATTCATCCTGTGGTCGTGGAACACGTTGAGCTGAGAAACATCCTGAGCCAATATCATGCGACAACCTTATCAATATCAATCGCTTTCGGTTTAGATCCATAATTGTCGTAACTAACGAATCCATCTTCAGTTTGAGCAACAATTATATCTGGCTGCGTGATCGCATTGTTGATCAGGCAAGCCTGCATTGTAGGTGGAAGTGCTGTTGCGAAAACCTGAATTTGCCGACCACGATGAAGAACATTAAAGACCGGTTTTGTATTACCTTGGCGGAATTTGATGTATTTAGCCAGCGAGGCTTCATCGTCAAAAACTTGAATTTGGGGGCTAAACATACTGGCCTCGGAATAAGGCTCTCCACCAGTTTGATCTAAACGCACCACATTGAGTGTATTTTTATCCTTATTCACTTGGACTTCTTCGACCCACGTAGCGTTACGGAAGTGGTAGTTAACCAATGAATAGCATTGCGCTGTTTTCAAATCAGGCATCTGTTGGAGTTTGTTAAGACATTTCATTTTTGGTTTCCTTATAAAAGAGGCGGCACAAATGGGCTTGTTGCTTCAAACCGTTTTAACCTAACCCGCTCAAATTTTTTGAGTTTGGTGGTGGGGGATTTGCTTGGCAAACCCCTGCCATGCGCCATTTCATCGAATCGCTCCTGAGCCGTTTTAGGCTCAGGTAGCTCCTGTTTTAGTTTATGTTGAGCTTGAATTAGCTTTTCCAATAACTCCATAGTCTTTAACCGTTTGTACTAACTGGTGGAAGGACGTATTCAAATAAAAGTACCGTATCTCCGGCTATGTCTTTTGGCACACCATCTTCGGCATAAAGAGTCGTAAAGCGAACTTGAGGAAACTGCTGGCTATGAACTCGCTTTACCTCAGCAACGGTCATTGTCGGATCGGGATCATCTAGAGATAGCGCACCAAGTTGAAAAATACGTTTTAACTGTTTCATATATCGTTACTCCAAGAACATGAATTGATTAAAGAGAGAAAGCATCACTGCTAAAAATGTCTACTGGGGCTGTCGGTGTTGCCGGAATAGTGGTTTCCTCAACATTGGCTTTATTCGACGCTGGTGTTGCTTTGGCTGTGGGTTTAGCCGTTGAAGCAGCTTTTGGTTTCACGGTAGCTTTAGTTTTGGCCTTTGGTTTTTCTGCGGCTTTTGCTTTGACTTTCTTCGCCAATTCTTCGGCTGGAATTTGCGAGGCAACTTCTACCAGTGTCTCTTGCAGATGCGCCAAACCTTCTGCAATTTGTCCATCGAGATCTTCCCCTTCAACTACCAATGGCATTGCTAATGCTGCGCGAAGCTGGCGAACAGCATCAGAGTCTTTTGGTGTCGCACCATCACGATTAAATTGAATAACCGCTTTCGGTTGTCCATCGACAAGCATCACACGGAAGGTGGCTTCATTTAGTTCAGATTGCTTTAGGACTTCAACAGTTGCCCAGATTGGGTTAGTCATTGGTTCATTACTCATTGAATGTGTGTACCTCCATTTTATTGAAATAATTCCAATGCCAATTGATCTTGCGGCAATGGAACAAGGCCTACTTGCCACCTCTATTGGGGGTGAGCGTGGTTGATCAAAATGCTGAGTTGAGAAGAGGGGTAATCATAAAGTGCTCAGGAAGTGTGATCGTAAATATTGATGCTTACCCTGATCTAGTTACGCCCTGGAAGTAACCCAATGCATAACCAAGGCACGCCAAAAGTGATCTAACTGCAAGGAGTTAGGCCGAGTTGTTACGGATGTATTGCTGCGCTGATGTGAAATCACTAGAGATGGGGTTGGGCAGCCTCTATGTAGAAGAATAGCCGGAAGAATACTTGATCCAGTGAAGGCTCATCGACTGAATACCTGTAAATGAGCGTCAATTTTCTCTCATGTTTGGCTGCTCTTAGCCGCTCTATTATCGGCTAGTTCCTAACACTGTACAGACTTTATTATCCCAATCTTGGCTTTGTGTACAAACTTTCTGGCCTCTGTACAAACTTTATTATTCCAAGAAATTACGCCCTCGAAATGACGTTCAAACTCATCGGAAACTGGGGATTTCCCGCGGGAAATTTCCTAAAAAAACGATGTTTTCTATATTTTAATCAACAACTTACAACTTTTATTTTTTGGGGATTTTGAAGGGTGTTTTTTATTTTTCTGCCCTTTTTTCCGTCTTCTTTTTTACTCAATAAACTAAGCTGATCGATATGATTAGTGCCTTAAAAGCAAGATGATAGTAATAGAATTGATAGTGAATATGTTCAGGGAGTGGCGGCGATGATAGGCGAGACACAATTCACGTTTGACCGGTTAGTTCGCAACGGTATTACGAACATTGATCAAGACGATTTGAACCAGTCGCTCTCGCTCTTTGGTATGAAGGATTTACGCCAAAGGTAATGCACTTTAACGAAACAGAAATTCGGTTTGCCGCATATTTGATAGATTGCGTAGATATTTATAGCAAGTTCTAAACAAGCAGAGCTTACAACAATCGTTAATCACATTAAGTCTCGCCTGATCATCGTCATCGACACAACGCAGGTAAAGCAACGAAGACGGAACACAGCAATGTGGGGAATCGCAATTAACCGTAAGGAAAACATATATCTCAACAACAAACTGCGAGCATTGCTGCCCTACCAAACACGGCATTTCCGCCATAAGACAAATGAATTATTTGTCAGTAACTTAGAGGAGCTAAGACGTGCTGAAGCGAAGCCAAGAGTTGAGCAATAGAGATATATCCGAACTTAGCTTTGTGATCGCAGAGAATTATTAATAACTACTTATACTGGCGATAAGTGTTTAGCTAATGTAGGAGCCACCAATGCGGAAAATTCATGTTTTGAATCCCTAAAGGTGTAACATCTATCAAAATGGTTAATATCTAAGGTTATGTGGGGGAGCTGAAAGAAAGCATAGTTCTTATAGGAGCAGTGTTTTCTTTGCTGATTGGGATCGAATAGTGGCGATGTTGGCAAACTCATTTTTGCCCCATTTTTGTTTAGAGCATTACGACCTATCCGTTCGTCTAATCTTTATTTGTCCTCTTTTTCCCAATGCAGCTATGGTGTATGACATTGATCATATAAATTTAGGCGAAATTTTGAATGAATAAAGAAACCCAAAAGAATTTTGACAAAGTATTCCAGGCTGCGCTTGCACTGTTTGGAAATGAAGATGCCACTCATCGCTGGCTTCAGCACCCAGTTCGAGGACTTGGTAACAAGCGACCAATTGATATGCTTTCGACAGAAGAAGACACTGAGGTTGTACTCGACCTGATCGGCCGTTTAGAGCATGGCGTGTTTTAGTGCCCTTTGTTGTAAAAAAACTTTGTCCATCTTCTGGTCAACCTATGCCTGGCTGACTAATTTGTGCCCCAAAACGGTCTAGGAGGAAATCTAAATACAATTCAATCTTTCATTTTTGAATGAATAAGAATCAAACCTGTCTGTTTTTGAACTCTATAGTGTTTCGTAGAATAGCGCCATCAACTTACTAAAACATAATGAAGGTTTGCTATGAGCACATCACAACTTATTCTTGAACTATCTCTTATCGGCACAATGCTACTCGTTACGGGTGTTTTTTTGGTTTGTAGCTATGACAAAACTGACAGCATAGGAACAAAAATCCAAAAAATACTGACGGGTCTTCTCGGTGCTTTTATGGTGATGGCGGGAACCGTAAAATTTTTCGACCCGTTTACGACGATGTTTGCAAAACAGATTGTACTGAGTGAGCTGCCTTTCCCAACTCTGTCTCGTTGGGCAGGTCAATTAGGTGAGATTTTTGCAGGTATGTTGCTACTTGTGGTGATGATTGGTAATAAGGCACTCGCAACACCGATAAAAGATAGAGCGATGCAGTTCTCAACGCTATTAACCACAGCGATTATGATTGTTGCGGTGTATGTTCACCTGTTGCCAAACGTGCCAGCGGAAGTATTGCCACTTCAGTCTAAACCACCTGTAATGACTCTGATTATTTTGGGGATAGCTTGGTTAAATGCATTTCTATATTTTCGTAAAAATAATCGCTAACAAAACAAACGCCAGATTTGATCATCTAGTCTGGCGTTTTTTTTCATCATAACGATCAATCTCGCTCTGAGTTTATCGAAGCCAAAAACTCAGCTGATTGCCCAAAGCGTTCAAAAATCATGTCTCTAAATGCAACCACTCTGGTCGCTATCAGTTTTCTGTCTGCCCACACCAAGAATGCTTTACCTGTTGGGCATTCAACGTCTGGCAATACCTCTACTAACTCTTTTCTTTTGGCACGCTTTTCAAAGGCTGCTCTTGGCATCATACAGATCCCTGCTCCTGCCAGTGTGGCATCAATATTCAAGCGTAGACTGCTAACAGAATATCGTGGTTGATAAGGAATACGGATCGCTTTTTCGTCTTCTTTTAACTCCCAATATGGCAAGCTATTCCCTGATAGTAGCTGATGATTAATCAACTCTTCTGCTTGTTCGGGCTGACCATGTTTTTCGATATAGCTTGGTGATGCCGCTAGCATTAATGGTGATTCAAACAACTGACGCTGAATTAAATGACTAGCATGAGGTGGAGTCGTCACAATCGCAAGGTCAATCTGCTCATCAAAAAAACGCTCTGTGCCTGCGCTAAATTGGATGGTTACAGAAACTTCGGGGTGAAGCTGCATAAACTCAATCGCCATCTTTTGCAGGAAATTATCCGCAAATGGCTCTGGGCAAGAGACTCGGATTTCACCTGTTAATACTGGCTGGCTATTCGAAAGCTGCGTCCATTCATCATTTAACTGCATAAATAGAGCAGCGAAGCGTTGGTAGTATTCGTCACCAGCCGTCGTCAGTTGGAACTGCTTTGCATTACGGTGTACCAGTTTTTCTCCCAGTTTATCTTCAAGGCTTGCAACCGCCCTTGATAACGTTGGGGCCGAAACGTGGGTTTTGAGACTCGCTGCGGCAAAACCACCGCACTCAACAGATTGGCAAAACAGGTAGAGGTTAGAGATATCCTTTGCTTTCATTTGATCACCATTAAGAGTTGTACTCTGAGTTAATCATTCAAATATGAAAGATTCAAGTTCAATGTTGTCTATTTTTGATTGCGGAAATCAGGACTAATATAACCCCATCAGTTAGCCAATCGCAGTCAAGCATAAGAGAGAGCAGCATGAAAAAATTTCCACGTAAGTTCCAGTACCCACTAATGGTTTCTATGGTTCTACCAACTATGCTGCTTAGTATGCCAGCTATCATGGTTGCTAAGACACTACCGACAAACGGTGTGTTCTTCGATGCATGGTTAAACGCAGTTTCACAAATGGTGCCATCGGCACTGCTGGTTTTAGCCCTCGTTGCACCAACGGTTCGTCTGTTCGTAACCAAAGTGCTGCTAGAGCCAGAAGTAAAATAAATCAGTCAAGTTAATAAGTTAGAGAATAGGAAAAGAAAATGTGCGAGTTTAAACTACACACTGTTGAGTCAGCACCTGAGAAAAGCAAAGCAATCCTTGAAGGCGCACAAAAGCAAATGGGTATGGTTCCTGGTCTTTACGCAGTAATGGCTGAGTCTCCTCAAATCCTAACGGCTTACACGCAACTACATCAGCAATTCACCAACACATCATTCGACGCTGAAGAGCTAACGGTAGTATGGCAAACCATTAACGTTGAACATGAGTGTCACTACTGCGTTCCTGCACACACTGGTATTGCACATTCAATGAAAGTTGATTCAGCACTGACTGAAGCACTGCGTAACGATGAAGCGATGCCTACAGAAAAGCTTCAAGCATTAAAAGACTTCACTCTCGCGGTAGTACGTGATCGCGGGAATGTCTCAGAGGCAGATTTAGCAGCATTTTTTGCTGCGGGTTACGGTCAGCAACAGGTACTTGAAGTGATCCTTGGCCTATCACAAAAAGTGATCAGCAACTACGTAAACCACGTTGCTCACACCCCAGTAGACAAAGTATTTGAGAAGTTTGCTTGGTCTAAAAAATAGTCCTACGAGCTAGATGTCATCGAGCGAACGAGTAAGTTCGCTCTTTTTTCACAAAACTTCATGTTTGGATGCTGTTCACAACAGTACAACGAGGGAGCATATGGAGTGCAAGAAAACGGGTGTAAAAAAGCCATTTAGATTAGAGGAAATTTGGCGGATTAGGACTCGCTTAGAGCTCAGTAATAATCTGATGGAACTATCTCTTCTTAATCTTGCAATCGATAGCAAGCTACGTTCAAACGACCTATTATCATTAAGGGTGTCAGATGTTTCATCTAACTTCTTAGTATTCAACCGTGTCCAATATGTTCAGAAAAAGACTGGCAATGACGTTCAGTTTGAGATCACTCAGAGAACACAGCAAACGCTGAGCCATTGGATTAAAGACCAAGAGCTTCAACCTAAAGACTACCTTTTCCCAAGCCCACGAAAGCCTAATCAATCTCTAAGCTACTCATATTACCGTCGAATCATTCGGAGTTGGGCACTTGCTTTAGGTCATAACCCTGATCTATATGGAACCCACTCACTGCGCCGAACCAAAGCAACACTGATTTATCAGAAGACCAAAAATATTCGAGCGATCCAGCTTTTGCTTGGTCACACCAAAATTGAAAATACGATCAAATATTTGGGGGTAGAGATAGAGGATGCTCTTCGGTTATCGGAAGAAATTGAGAGCTGATTGACAAGAATTAATTATAACAGGTACACGGATTAGAGCATTGACTCTATCACATTGTTGTCAAGGACGTGCTGACGCCGATCTCGGCAAACACGTCTTTGTGTCCAGAACAGTGCTGGCTGGGTATGTAACATGAAATTGCCCCATTCGTTGTTACGCGTAGATAACCTCTCAATTCACTAAAGCATTATTTGACTAACTTTTACTAATACCAGTAATGTGTTGAAAGGATATGTGAGGCTTTACCTATCAATTACTTTGTGAGCCTAGAGCTTTGTACCTCGGACACTTATGAATACCCAGATAGTCAACCCAGCAAACAACGGTCAGTTAAGCTAAATGGAAAGATTGAGCATTACTACACACCTGATTGCAGTTCTAACTGCTTTCTCTGCATTCACTATGCCTATAGCCCTTGAGGTTCTTAACCGTGTAAAAACCCGCTACGGGTCTGCATACTACATGGATGCTATCGAACAAAAAATGGGGTTCAAAATTCAATTTCTTTTCCGTGAACTCATCCTCACGCTGATTACACTGATTTGGTTTTCGCTTTATGTTAGCTCTGTTGATAAGAACACTTTCTCTGATAATTATGTTTCGTTTTTCGAAACTGTATTCTTACTCATCACGTCTACCTTACTCATCAAAGAGTTCAGATTTATACAAATAGTTTTCCTCGCCACACGTTCAGACAGTTTGGTCACAGAACACCTTATTTCGAAACTATCAAAGACTGATAGCAGCAACGCAAGTCATGCGATAGAAATTGAGCTGCTTGTACAAATTGCAAGCTTCAATATTGGGAATTCAACATCTCATTTCGAGACACCAACGGAACAAAAGCTGTTCAAGCTAATTGAAAACGCCTACACCAACCAGAGTAATTCTATCTCTCACGTTACGATAAAGAAGTTACTTGGTGAATTAGCCGTGACTTTAACATCAGCTAGAAGCACAGGAAGTCGCGATAAATACGTATTTTTACAAAGGGACTATGGCAAGCACTTAGTATTATTCTTCGATAGAAAAATTAAAAATTATGACGTATTTGAACGCTTTAGTACGAATCTCTACGAAGAAAGCATAAAAGAACTAAACTCTGACCAATACTGGCTTTTGAGAGCTGATTTTCTAATTGGCGTGCACACATGGGACATACAAAGCCCACAAACAATCCTCTTTATAGATAGACATGTGCGAAGCCTGATTGATTTTCTGGTTGATAAAAAGCCTGAGCTATTACCCGAATTAATAGATAACTACAGAAACTTTGTTTCCTACGAGAGCTACTTTAGTGATGAGATTTATCAGCTCTCAAGCCTCTTTGGTGACAACAATTATGAGCATTTTGACGAAGTGAGTAGCTTCACCGAGATTCATAAGGAGCTGCTAAATAACAATCCTCAAGAGTACATCAATAAATTTCTCTTACTCCTAGATAAATACACACAAGACGCATTAGCCTCTGACGTATCTGCGGTGAGGTATCAAGAAGTAAAAGAAATCGCCTCAGAGTTCGAAAAAAACATGGTTGAAGAGATAATAAAGGCAGTTGGAGCACAAACAGCCAAAAGAACAGCTCAGTACACACTTAGAGCCCTAGCACAAAACGACCAATGGCGCTGCATTTTAGATTGCCATGAAAGCTTCAACCCTGCGAATTCAAAAGCTATGCATTTAGGCATAAACCTCCTCCCCGCCTCTTTAAACAGCGTAATCCAACAGCTTGGAAGACCTCATGGGTATAGCTCACTAAACTCAGAGGAGCTTGGTATTGCATACATTCGAGCCTTACCAATTCTAGTGATGTACGCCCTTTACTGCTGGCGTATCCAAAACCTAGATAAAGAACTAAACACAGGTATTGAGACCATAACCAGCTCTATAAACATGGGTGAAAAGACAATTCAAATTACAAAAAGAATGCTCAGTGAACTAAAGCAATCTATGTATTACGCCCAGTCTCCAACTTATGCTGAGGTATTTTGTTCTCATTTTGACATCAGACATGAAGAGGCTGCATTCAATAATTCAGTAATTCCCATCCTTCATAAAGTCGTGAAGTATCTAGAAGAGCAACTGATAGAGCTGAGAAATACGCAACCACTTAGCGAGCAAATCAAGCAAAATCACATTGACAAGATTTTAATGAAAGGCACTGACTTAGCGACTAAGTTCCCACTGCTGAGTTATGTATCTCTTTGTAAACAAAAACAAGACCCAATTAAATTCCCCCCAATAACACATAGTAGGGAAGAATTTCTTGATAATACTGGTGTTGGGTATGGCTTATCCAATCGCCGCATCATAGAGAACATTCACAATCAGATTGCGCTACAACAGATAACTACTGGCGGGTCACCAATTTGCGACCTTAACCTTAACGACATAAAAGACAATCACACTATCATCATTAGCCACAAGGACTGGCAAGCCCTCCGTGAGTCTAGTTGCGCTGATAAGATCAGAAACATAAACAGACACTTAGTTCACTCCAATACTCTACTAGATGCGTTCTACCTTCACGACACAAGTTCATGTAACCCAATAGCAAAACTACACTCACAAAATAATGATGGAGTGACAAGGCTCACCTGTGACCACATAGATAACGCATTTGAATTTAACTTCAAAGATGAAGGTGGCGCAGTCGCAATAGAGATAGACGCTCACATTTACTTTTAACGGGATGATTAACTTTTGAGGCTCCTGATTTTCGTTGAGCAGAATTTGCGATACTGTAGCTAATCCGTTACTAGCAAATTTAGTAAAGCCCCTAAAACATTTTTGTCCATCTTCGTTTCAGCCAGCTTTGCGCTGTTTGTGTGCGCTGGTTCTGTTTATACCTGATATTTTTGGCGTAATTGCTTTCATCAATCGAGTTACGCAACTTTTGTCTGGTGCTTAATTTTTATACAGCACTGCCCTGATCACACTTTCATGATTAAGTATAAATTACAATTACTTCAACCAAAAAAGAAGGTGGATGTCATGGAAGATATTACACAACAACGGGGTGATGCGAATATACAATTTGCACTAATACTGATCGGTATCGCTGTATCAGTCTACATAGGTGGGCTTTTGGCTTTCCTTTATATCAAATTCATTCATGGCAAGTTTCACCAAGATAGTATTGAAGAGAGTATTCTAAAGAACGTAATTGCTGTTTCTGTCGTTACAGGGGTAATGTACGCAGCTAGCTGGATAGGTGTACATCTAGCTAATAATCAGTATCCATATGATATTTACCCGCTAGCGCAAGCGTTCTTTGTGGAATGTCTTTTGGCCATGACTTGGTCGAGCATCGTACACTACAAGTGGAAGGAGAGTACACCAAAGCGACTAGTAGCGCTTTGGGTTGGACTGGCTGCTATCTTTATTTGCTGGGAAAGTTTTCTTGAAGCTCTTATATTTGGGGTAAACTTTCGCTGGTTGTTAGAACTTGGTTTTTACCAACATGTTTTCTTCCAGACAATAAACACATCTGTAGATGCATTCCATGGTGCAATCGATATTATTACAAATCCCAAGCAGTATGCGATCGATTTATTCTATGACTGCTACGGTATTCAATTTCTAATGGTCAAGGATTTCCCTAAATGGTCAGTAGTTCTTCTTGGTGGCCTTGTACTGATGTCGCCAAAATATATTTTCCAACATGTAGCAGGAGAAGAAAAAAACCAGTAACAAGAATACACGACTTGCAGTGGGTAAGGAGATTTGGCCAGACACATGTAGGTTGGTCTGAAGTGTCATAGTTGCAATACTAGAAGTAATCAGAAAAGTCAGACTACTCTATGAATCGTAACTCGGAATTGTCCAGAGACGTGTTACATACCCATGTACGCATAAAACATGGGTATTTAAATCACCCGGTGTTGATTAAACCCTAGTTCAAATCTACCCTAACCGATTTTTTTAGCCTTGAAGCTGGATAACCAACCAAGGTGACAAGGTGTGTCTGGTCGAGTCGTTAGCCTTTAATCTAAATACATCAAGGCTAACGGCTAACTCAAGGTATTAACTTAGAGGCCCGCTCATTACTAAATACGAGCCCGTAAACCACCAGCCTAACATCATTACTCTGTAATTACTCATTAAGCTTACACCCTACACCTACGAGATATGGATAATAACCTGATGCTGAGGGGATTTCATCAATGTCCGCATAACACTCCTCCCTGTACGAAGCTGAATAAACTTGTATGCCTGCTTTGCTAATAGAATGCATAAATTCAGAGAAAAATGACTCAACTGGATAATCTGGAGAAGCTTGATTGTGTAATAGCTCAAAAATAATGAGATCGTTATCATCCTTGTCTAGCCCAACAACGCAGTTTATCTCGTTACCTAACGGGCCTTCAACATACGTATAGCTAAGCTTAACCACACCAGCACGTTGAAGCCGGTGTGTGAAAGGCTGATATGCAGCCAACTCAAAATCTACATCATTCGTGTCTTGGTAAAAAGTGCTATTTTCATTCGTCAGGAATTCAGGCTGGTCCTCACAAATACCTTTTCTATCAACCAAAATTAAAACGGATAGTGAATCCGATATCAGGGGTTTAGTCTTGGCTCCAATCGTATTTGCACGAGTGAGCGATAGATATTGCTTCAGCTCGTACTCTTCGTTTAAGTTGAAAATGGCAGTGATGAAATGCTGCCGTAGAGCTAATATGGACTTATGCATATGTTTGATTTGCGCATCTGAAGCTCCATATTCCGACAGTTCTAACGACAACATCTCTATTTTCATTACATTAAGGAAAACAGGTGTGTCATCATTGATATAACGCACCGAGCTACAAACCAGGCTAATTTGATTATGTGTCGTTTCATTCGAGCCAAAGCAAGTTGTAAATGCAGGTTGCTTATTAAACTCATGGTAAACCAGTGTTGAGATGATTAGGCCTGAACGCTTTAGCAGGTCTGCACCATAGCTGTCGACATAGTCAGGGATTGCAACTGATACTTTGCTATTGTCACAATTATTCTGTGCATTTAAGTGATACTGACTTTGATTGGGTTCAGAAGATATTTCAATCACCTCAACCACGATGCTTTCACTGAGGCGAGAATCCTTTGGAGCCAGTGCGTATAACTTACCGAGCATTTTCTCACGCAGGGTACTTATATTTTGTTTGGTGTTCCTAATCACCAAAGACGCAAACCCCGAGGTGTACATCAGGTGATCAATTGTCTCACCATCATCACCTAAAACACTTTCTATTCTTGAACCTGGCAAATAGCGATTAGCTTCGTCGTAATATAAGACGGACCTTTCAAAATTAATGAGCCCTGTAATATCCAATTCATCACGATTAATCAGCCTATTTGAATTTACTTCAGACACTGACATTGACGGAATTCCTGATGCCTGCGCAACGGAGCGGAAGAGAGAAGGAAAGTATTCAGCCTCATCGACTCGATCAAGACTATTTATGCCCACATATTGATCATCTATCGGTAATGATCGGATGGCCAGCTGGAAACAAATGAGCTCACCAACATCACTACAAGAATTTATCTTATCTCTGGCTGTCGAGAGCTCTAGATCATAGTCGGAATTGAAATTTTTAATTTCTTTATGATGAAAGCGGCAATGATCGATATACTCGCAATTGATGTGGTTTACCAAGTTCATCTGAAAAACCGGCTTAACTTTAAGTCGCAGGATAAGGTGGGTTTCACTTGGAAAACCAAAAGCACGAGCGACAATTTTTTTTACCGACTTAAAACTGACATCTTTGCCCCAGATCTTTCTAAGCTGGTGGCAAAGAGTTGTGAATTCGTTTGGAGTAACAAGCGCAATACACTCGTCAAGGCTGTCATTTTTCATTGCTATTAATCCTATATATAGCACTGATGCCCGCCAATCAACGCTAATCTGAGTAATAACAACCAAATTGTAGGTGTCTCAATTCATGATGTAATGCGGACTCTTGCAACTGACGCGGGCTGGTTGAGACGAGTAATCTAAGACAATAAAATCATCTTCTTAACGCATGTACCATGTTAACGAACAAACTGCCCGTTAGCAATGTCCTGTTAACTGAAAGAAGAAAGCTTCCCTACAATACGATTAGTGGTATCAAAGTTAACTGTTAATTACTCAAGGATAGGATTTGGCTTAATGAGTGTTTCTATGAGATCTCCGTTCTCGAAACGGAGTTCTTCAATCTGAGAATACAAAGGTGGAACATGAAAATCAGGTATTTGCTCACCTGCATTTAACGTGAAGACACCTGAGACCCATTCAGCAAAAAGTGGCTCATTCTCACCGGTAAACAGCATATTTTGAAGCGTAGTTCCTGGGTCTGGATTAAAAAACATACCAGCTTTGTAAATGGCTGGATTTGTCGAACACCAGTCATAAGTTATCGTATCTAACATCAATAGATTGCCCTCCAAACGCCACTGAAGCGTATATCCTTGCCAATTTGAAGAGCACCAGTGTGATTCAGGGTGATGAATTAGCGCAAAATCTTCAATTCGCTTAGCCATTGCTTCTGTCAGTGAGTGTCTTGGTTCACGGGTAACCTTCACCACACTTTCCACAATCAAAGTCGGTGATATCTGAATAGTTGCATTCGCAATCAATGGAAAAGCCAATAGGGCAGGTATCAGTATTCTCATGCTTCACTCTGACGATCTATTTATGTCTTAGTTGCTGCTTCCAGAATATCGTCTTATGAATGAAATGTCTTTAACGCACATCAAACAAACCTGCAAACTCGCACTTCTGAAACAGATTACAGTCGGTCAAACACTATCTTTAAGACTAATGAGCAGGAGTGGAAATCAATGAGAAAGGCCGTAATTTATATTTCACATGATGAAAGATTAACTAAAGTCGGTAAATCATTTCGAATGCTGCCGCGCGAACAACGTGCTCGTACAGATAATGCCTATTATGTCGTTGAGCATACGTTTGAAGTTTTAGTTGAAGACGACAGAGAGTTAAGGCGGCTAGAAAATCGAATTCACGAATTTTTACGTGAATACTTCACCCCCGTAAATCACAAGGCAACTACGAACAGCAGCGAATGGTACGATTCAGCTCCGAAGGCTATCAAACCCTTTGTTGAGTTAAAGGTTTTGGAACACCGCGAGCGCCAGGCACGAGAAGAGTGCACTGATATAAAAGACAAACTGAAAACCGCTGATGAGCTGAACAAACAGCTGGTAGTCAGGAACTCAGAATTAAATAATCAATCCAACGAATGTAAACTAGAAACGATTTTAAAAACCACTTCATTTACTTCTCTTTCCCTAAACCTCGAATTAAGCTATTTACTCAATAAGCAGTGCGCAGAATATCGCGACTCGATTAATTTACGTATAGGGCACGGCGATGTCGAAGCTATGTTCCTTGAAGGTAAGCGCCTCATAAACAAAGACGAGTTGTCCGAACAAGCCGTGAAATGGATTGGTAGAGCGAGTCATACCCTTTTTCCTGCAGAAGTATTATTAGCGACTGCCTGTCTTGAAGCTGCTTTTTTTGATACACCATATGGGCTTGAATCGCTGGGTGAGTCATTTGAGGAGGGTAAAGTATTAGATTGCAATCCAATGCTTGCTGCTAAATACTACCTCAAAGCTGCAGAGTTAGGATCGAGCAATGCAATGGCTAAAATTTGCATTTTTTTTAATGAAGGTTACGGAGTGGAAAAAGATCCAGCTCAAGCATTTCTTTGGGCCAACAAAGCAGCATCTGCTGGACATGCTAAAGGACTAGAAATGTTAAGTAACTACTATTCATCAGGGGTAGGAGTTGAACCCGACCAGGAAAAAGCATACCAACTCTTAATTGAAGCATCACAAGTAAATGAATTCTGCGAAAATAGAATTAGCAACCACGTTTTCAATCTGCTTTGTGTCGATACCCATTTTGGTAAAGGTACTCATGTTGACCTAGAACAATCATACAATTGGGCAAAAAAGTCTTCCGAACGGGGTGATTCAATCGGTCGTTTACTTCATTATTACTGCCTAAAAGAGGGGTATGGTGTTACGGCCAATTTGGAACAGGCGAAAATACATCTCGATGCTTGGATTGATGCCGGTGATCCATTTGCATTAGCAGCCCGTTACAAAGACCATCGTTCAGAGCCAGATTTTCTCTTGAGAGCTTTAGAAGCTAACCCAGACAAACCTTTAAATTTTGTTCACTTCTACCTGAGCAAGTCTAACTTTGCTCAAGATGTCGCTTTTGCAATTATCCTGTGTGAAGATATTTATGAATTTGCCCACCTTAAATGCGCTGTTGAACTCTTGATTGATATTTACACTGACGGCGAAGTAACTGAACCAGACGCCGAAAAAGCGGCTTACTGGCGCTCAGTATTAAACAGCTCAGACACTAACTAATCTACCTATTTCGATCTCCATAAGGTTATGGGAAATTATCGGAAAAGTGGGGATTTCCCGCGGGAAATTTCTTAAAAAAACACCATTTTAATCATTATAATCAACAGCTTACAGATTTTATTTTTTGGGGATTTTGAAGGGTGTTTTATTAGTTTTTAGCAAAATCGCGTAAACCCTCGCCCGATCGGCGGTGAGTAGTCACATTGAGCTAATCTATGGCTTTTACTTTACTAACTATGTACCAATCTTATGCCTAAACCAGAAAACCGGCTATCGCCAACTTTAAGGAACTCCATGACCAGCAAGCGCTCTATGGTAAAAGGCACTTGTTTTGCTCAATGTATAAGAGCCTGTTTGCTGATATAGAAATTCGAGAGTTGCCGATAGGACCAAACCAGGCCTATTTGCCATAAGCGCCTAAGGGGGCCTGTTTAGTTTGAATTTGGATGGTCCGCTCTTATGCTATGAGAACAAGAGAGGTACATAGTTCATGTAAAAGACGATCAGTCCTAGTATCTTCAATGTCATACCCGTTTTAATTTACTCAAGCGAACAGTCGACTCTTAAAAAATATACGACGTATGTATGCTTAATTCGCGATATACAGAGTTACCATACATGTCGTATCCGGCACGTTAGTAGTGATAACAGGAGCTTCAGTGTGGAGTATTACAACTGTTCAATAACTTAGTCTAGGTACGATGCGGAGCACAGGCAGATTAAGACCGCTATAGAACGATTCAATTAACACTTCACAGCCCGCCTTCACGACAATAGACAAATATAGTATTTGCCAGAGTGATGGCACTCAGTACGGGGAGCACGCCCAATTTACACTCCCAATACCTTTCTAACCCAGAGACCCGACCTAATTGACACAATATTGTTGTCAAACAAGGGAGATTTCTTCACAAGATCATCAATCAACAAAAAGAAGAGCTCGGTTATTGTGGCCGGAGGCCGAACCCGTGTGCCTGTGGTTAACTATAGCGAAGCGAGTTATCCACATGTCCACGGAATATAATAGATCTATATGATCTTTATTAAAGATCTATTTAGATCTATAAAAGATCTATACGTCGCTGTAAAATCAGATAAATCAACACCTTATAACAGTTGCAATGTACTTTTCTTGTGGTAACTATGTACCTTTCTTGTTCTTACTGTAGGCTTTATTTGTGGTAACTATGGCTTCTACTTGTGCTAACGGTAGGATTTACTTGTTCTAACTATGGCTTTTACTTGTGCTCCCACAAACCAATGACCCATTCAATTATAAGCCTCTGTTTACCCTGAAGATGACCACGCCAAGACAAATGTGGGCTTTACTTGTGCTAACTATGTACCAATCTTGTTCTGATCTCCAAATTAGCAATTTTAATTCATCACAAGCAAGAAAAATGTACCACTCTTGTTCTAAAGCCCTAACTATGTACTAACCCTGTTCTTAAATGGTTGATCCTTAGGTTTGGATCACGCTATGATAAACAAACTATGTACCGTTCTTATGCATTTGGCACAGGAGTGGTACACAGTTCACATTAAACACGGACAGTATTAGGGTCGCTAATGGCACAACAAGTTATCCGCTCGGCTAATTTCTCAGATGTCGACTACAAGTATTTCAAAAAGTCGCATGAGCTCGTTTTTTCTCAACTAGCTCTGACGCCGCTGGAGCATGACTTGTTCGCTCTAATGCTGACACAGCTGAACAAAGAGCACTGGGCTGATGACAGTATGCCCGACATACGTGTCAGCCCACGCTATGAATTTGGTTCTGATGTACTGTGTGAATGGCTAGGCGTAGAAAAGAAGCATATTTACACATACATATATGAGCCGTCCGAGCGACTGTCGTCCAAGAAGATCGGCGTGCTCAACGACGAAAAGAAAAAGTTCGACTTTATCCCCTTGTTCCAGCGTATCAGCTACGAGGACGGTACACTTACCATGGTGCCAAATTTTGAGCTTATGGAGCAGTACCTTGGTCTGAGTAAGGGCCATTCCCAGATCCCACAGGGTACCTTCCGCAGCTTGAATAAAGAGCATGCGAAACGGCTGTACGCTATGATCTGCCGATTTAAAGACTACGGCAAACTTAAGTCGTTTCAGATCGAGGAATTACATGGCCTATTTGGACTGCTTAATGAGAAGGGTCAGCTCGCTAAACCGTCGTATAAAAGCAACAGCGAGTTTTTTAGGAAGCTACTCAAGCCGACTATAAAAGAAATTAGCGAAAAAGAGGCTGGCATTACTTTCCATATCGATGAGAAATCCGGCAACTTTGGCTACCAACCTATCAAAACTGGTCGTAAGATCACTGGAGTTAAGTTCCTCTATACCTGGAATGTACAAAAAGCCGAACCTAAGCCGAAGCAAGAAGCCCTAGAAAATATTACAGGGCGACAACTACTACTCACCTATGAGCTAGTATCGACCTTTGAACCAGACCAACCAGGCAATCCATCGTCGCAAGAGCTCATTGATATGATGAACAACATCAACTTCTTCATCGGCACAGGAAAAACGTTTGATGAAAGGCTGATGGTCAATTACGGGA
Organism: Photobacterium pectinilyticum; assembly: GCF_024357955.1. GTDB lineage: Bacteria > Pseudomonadota > Gammaproteobacteria > Enterobacterales > Vibrionaceae > Photobacterium > Photobacterium pectinilyticum. Next base: position 21,882 of record NZ_JANEYT010000018.1, on the reverse strand, counting down.
TGGCGCTGGCAGAGGCGCATGCAAGGGAAACTGAAGTAGCCACTGACTCTTGAGTTAGCGTGTTTTTTTCTGCTATTTATTCCAACAATTTTGTCTCACACGCATTTTTCACCAAGATACAGTTTGTGCCGCATCACATACTCAGTACCAGTTAGAGTATGTGATGAGAGTGATAGAGCGTTAATACCGCAATCGGGCATGCTCAGCCAGCTCTTGCAACTTAACCTATTTTGCATATAACCCTAAAAATAGCCCTCATACCAAAAAAAAGACTATTGAACAAAAAGAAAATCCTCTTATACTAAGAAAATACCAAACCATTTGATTAGGATAGGCAATGATGGACTGTAAACTTGAGGAGATCGGCGAGCGTCTTCTCAGCGAAACCGCCTCAAAACAAGAGATTTTTTCGGTAAGAGTCACTGACGAGGATGTCGAAGACGGTGTTGAGAGCCGCGTTTACGTTCATGCCTTCAATAAAACCGAAATGGCAAAACACTTCAGGACCTCTGGGCCGACACTCAACAAGGTGATCGCCAAGCTGCGCGAAGAAGGCCGCATTGGCGACCATATCGCGCAGAACAAGGAGAAGAAGCATACTCGCCACGATTTTCTTGAGCTGCAAAAACACTTTGGCTACACCAAGTATGCTGACCGATACAGCTCGAAAGCCTGCTCGGTGATCAACCATAAAGGCGGCACGGGTAAGAGCACAACAGTCTCGACGCTGGCTTGTCACATTGCACTGGCGACTGATGTCCATACCCGCGTACTTATCCTTGATTTAGATCCGCAAGGGTCACAGGCGGTCAACTTCCGCCGCGGCGAGGACGATGACAGCGTGGTATTGACTGCCGTCGATCTGCTGATGTCCAATGACGAGCCGGATGGCGAAGTTGCGGAGCTGATTGATGCTGGCTACACATTTGATGAGCTGGTTAGACTGGCCCCGGTAAAAACACACCTGCCGAACCTAGAAGTGATGGCCGCCCACCCTAATGACGAACGGTTCACCGATCACTTCCATAGCCTGACGGATGAGGCAGATCAGGTGGCAATGATTGAGCGCCTGAAAAATGATGTTATGCCTATCCTGAAGGAGCAGTATGACATTATCCTTATCGACACCCCGCCACAGAACAGCCCGCTGACATGGATGGTGCTAGAGGCTACCGATGCGGTCTTTGTGCCGGTTACACCCCACGAATTGGACTTCACCTCAACGGCCAACTTTATCAGCCTGTTGCCTGAGCAGTTTCGAGCGCTGCCGTCGGGCGGTAAGAATATTAAGTGGTGCAAATTTGCAGCAGTAAACTACGATGCCAACAGCCAAGCCGACCAGCTGGTCTTTGATAAGCTGATCCGCTCGGTGCGTGATGACATGATGACTGCAACACTGGTGAGCAACGAGCTATTTAAAGAAGCCGCGACTAAGGGCTGTACGGTGTTCGATCTGCAAAAATCGAAAGTCAGTACCAGCGGCAAGCGCTACGATGAGGCGCTGATTTCCAGCCGGAACTTCGGCCAACAATTTTTAAACAGCATCAAGATACTGGCAGCGGAGTAACAGACATGCGAGCAGGTGGTAATAAAGGTAAGGTTGATACCAGTACCGGCATTGTAAGACCAAAGGCTAAGCTCCAGGAATGGACGCTAAAATCAGGTATGAAAGCGGCCTTTGTTGAGGAGACCCTTAGCTTCGATGACCTGAAAAATAAAACATTCGTCAGGTTCGAAACCAACGGCCGTGATCAGGAACTACTCACCGCAGACGCACTGGCGCGACTGTCATCGCTTGACCGCCAGCAATACCTGCCAGCAATTGGTGTAAAGCAGAAAGACGGCAAGATTGAAATCTTGGACGGCTCAAGCCGCCGTGCCTATGTACTGTTGAAAGAAGGTCAAATCAAATCATTCCGTGTCATGGTGACAACGGCTGATATCTCAGTAGCCGATGCAAAGGCACTGGCTAAAGAAATCCAGACGGCACGTGAGCACTGCCTGTATGAGATTGGCCAGCAAGCCCTGCCGATGAAAGAGCAAGGTATGAAGCAGGCCGATATTGCTGAAGCGCTTGGCTGTAGTCAGTCTCGTGTTTCCAAAGCACTGAAGACCACATCGGTAGACAAGGCGATTTATAAGTGCTTTGCCGACATCAACGAGCTGGCCGCCAGTGATTACGATGCCTTGGTCAAGATGGCTGCCGAGCTGGATCAGCGTAATGACAAAGAGGCTATCATTGAAGGGTTGGAAACAGGCGATGTTGCGACGGTCATCGGCCAGCTAAAGGCTGCGGTGACTGCGCCAAAACCGAAAGCTGAAAAGGCGGTTGTTGAGCATCTGGCGAGCTTTGCCAATACAAACAAATCCGCCCGAAGACGCACCAAAGGACGCAACCTCTCGTTCGAATTTAGCTATTTGACCAAGGCTGAAGCGGCTGAACTTAACAAAATTATTGAGTCTGCTGTGGCGCAATTTGAGGGTCAAAAACCGTAAAATCTCACCAAGCCAAAATTCCGACCTAAGCCGTTGTTTTAATGCGATTTTAAGTCGGAATTTTGCCTATTATTCCGCGGAATACACCAAAATATTCCGCAACTTTGACTAATTGGCCAGAAAGAACTAATTTTGTGATGTGGGCAGACTTCATTGAAGCTGAACGAAATTGGTAATCTTGCTCTAAGGTTACACACCTAATCTGCCCTGCGTTTCAAAGTGATGTCAGAGGTTGATGTCAGTCGTAGGACTAGATAAACCGTGGATTGAAACGAAATATCGTGCAAGCTCTGCAATGCGCACCTTGTTCCAAAATGATAACACCTTGCTGGTGGCTTAGAAGGAAATGATACGCACTGCGTAATCAGATCTACGTATAACGCCTCGCAGGCGGTGAAAACAGAAACCATTCTGTACGCCTCAGATTCCTAAGAGCCTGGGGCGTTTCTTATTTATGGAGACTTTATGCCATTCCCACCACCCACTGACGGCTTTGTCGAAAAACCTGTTGGTGATGACATCGTTGAGTACCTGATGCCAAAGCCTGGCGTGACGCATCCGTATTCTCTCGAAGATGATTACCCACCACTGCATTTAGAGAAAGGCGATGTGCTGATACTGGAGTTTGGTCGCAATCCGCACAATCGGTGTCACGCTCTGATTGAGCAATCCGGCGAGCGCATGGTCGTTCAATTGCACTGGCACAATCGACAATGGTTTGCGATCTCTGCCGACGGAAGAAAAGGACGAGTTACTGAGGAAATGTTACTCATTGGCGTAGCGCGTCATAGCATAAAGAGCCAGATTGATTTATAACGGTAGTTTGAGGCGTTACTTAAACGGTTTAGAGAAGCGAATGGAATTATCACTGTGTGAGTTAAAACGGTTATGCGAAACAATCCATAATGATAACCCAAGGCGATCTATAATGCCTATCATTGTGGCGCTCAATCATGCAAACCAAGCTGACTATTCCCAAGATTAATTTATCCGCGCATCCGAACTATCCAAAAAACCAAACGGCTATCACATGGTCTTTGAGTCAGCGGTCAGTCAGCTGTTTGACAAAAAGCGAGTAAGCGTAAAAGGATATAAAGTTAACGACATTCGGTATAGACGAATGTTACCCCGCGTCAAAAAAGGGGATCTTGATTACATTGTGGTGAAGCGCCTCCGCTTGGCGATTAATGACTATCACGGTAAACATCGAACAATGATCACGCCTTCGGCCTTGCTCGTCTACTTGACTGTAACCGTGGCTGAATTGCCTCTTATCCACCGATTCAGTGGATAACTCTACGCAAAATAGAAAAATGGTACGTTGTTTACAGTAAATAACGTACCAGACCTTTATTTATAACGCTTCAACTATAAATGCTATAGATAAGATGAGGGCGGTGAGTAGTCACAAGAATGTCAGGAAATCATATCATAAGCGCGTTTAAAGCAAGGTAACTATTACTTGATGGAACCAGCATTGAAGGAGGACTTAAATAAACTTGAGATAGTTTGTACAGGTACTTGCGTAAAATGAATATTAACCGCCAAATACTGGCGGTTAATTAACAATATAAGTGGGAGTAACGCTTTTAAGCGCCTTATGAATCAACCAAATTCAGCTCTTCTTTTTACTCACTATCAACAGCATCATGTACAGCTTTTTTCTTTGAGTAATACGCCTCGATCAGTTTATAAATCTCTTCCGCATCATCATTATCACACCGCTTCAATACAAAACTTGTCTCACGTTTCTTAGGGTCTTGAGCCATCAACACTTTGGATTTTTTGCTTTTATCTTCGTGGATAACACGAGGTTCAGGTTTTTTTGTTGCAGGGCGGCCTTGCTTTTGTTGAGCCTTTGCAAGCTTTTTCTCGATCTCAATTTGAGCAGAGAAGGCAGTTAAAAATGCAGAATTGGCTAAATATAGATCCTTGGCTGCTTTTACTTCATCATCTGAAGCTTCTTGAACCTTTAAGATAAAGTCTTCGATATTTACATTTAGCTTGGCCAGCGTTTTTGAATAATCAATCACGTTACGGCTTTCTTGTTTCGTTAACACTGCAACGTAGGGGATAAAATCGATGATAGACTCATCCACTTTTACTAGATTAATATATCTCGATAGATCTGACTCTTTAACTTTGTACTCCAAAGCAATTTCTTTTTGTTTTTTGCCAGTTTCCTCTATCTTACTGAGATAAAACGCCCCCCACTCGTAGTCACTGAAATCATTATGTAATGCTGATTTTTTTACAATAAATTCAGCATCTTCCAGATCTAGTTCCTGATCTGATCTTTCATAAATGTACGAAGAGTCGGTTTCGATTGCACACCAGCGTCGAGTAGACCCATCAACGACGTAGTCGACACCATCTTCACCCCGATAAGCGATACCAGGAAGAATTTGATAACCTTCGCGGAAGTCGGCCAGCATCTCAGAGAGGCGCTCTTCTGTCAGCCAGTCCTTATTGCGGATATTGCTTGGCGCTACTTTCGTTTTAGCTTCAATCTCAGCTTTACCGATCAACGTTACCAGCATTAGCGTAACTTCTTTACCGCTCGGTAATTGGATTGTGCGTGAGCGAGACGGATTACTATCTTTGTTTACACTCTTATCAATACTATTAGTGGTTAGAGTATTGTGCTGAGACGCATCCGAAACAGAGCCTGATTCGGAATTAACATTATCCTGCTTAGAAGTTTCAGAAAGCTGTTTCTCACGACCATTTTCTGCTGCTTTCTCTTCTGCTGCTTTTTTTGCTGCTAATGCACGTGCTTTTAGTGCACTACGATCTCTAGCCATAATTACTGATCTCTTCTTTTGTGGTAAGCGACAACCATTTCGTAAAGCTCTTTAACCCATTCTTCAGCCGCTGTATAGGCACGATTGAATGGTTTGACGTCACCATCATAAGTCTTTTTATTGATGCTAAAGACGGTACCAGAATCCTCGGCACATCTTTCATAGGCCGTCTCTGCCGGCAAAGTTCGCTTTAAAACATACTGATGACCAAAAACATCATTAAGTTCATTCATCGCACCTTCGTAAATATCAGAATCATGCTTATTCCGTCTGTTGACTGTTTTCAGATCTTTTGAAATATATGCACCGATAAAAGAAAGTTTTGCTGGATTATAGCCTTCCTCAATAAGTTCTTCGATAACCTCTGGTAGGCGTTCAATGAATCTAACGGATGAATCAAAATTGAAAAAAGTTGGCGGTACTGGAACCATAATTGCATCTGTTGCAGCAATGCAATTTTTCATCACTTTATCCATGTGGGGCCCGGCATCAAACAAAATGATGTCATAATCGTACTCAACAAGATCAGTAATTCGTTCCTGTAATAGGTTAAAATATTTTGAACCATCACAAATTTCAGGGTCATCTATATCGTCAGCTAGGAAGCCATCTGCTGTACCACAAGGTAGAATGTCTACCTGAGGGTTAGAGGTTTTTTTGATGCCGAGTCCAGAGTTTATAAGCATTTCACGTGTAATATCTGGCATAGCCATGGCAGTCAGAGACGTGATATCACCCTCTTTAATATCATAGCCAGGTAGATAATGTTGAGTAGTAGTTGCTTGTGGATCAAGATCAACAATCAAAACACGATGGCGTAACATCATATATCTATCGAGTAGAGTAATACCATCAACAAACATGATTGTGCTCAAGCTTTTGCCAACGCCGCCTTTCAAATTTTCCAAAATAAGCTTAAACGCTTTTCTGCCATGGTCAGAGTAGCGAGGTACCCCCATCTCAGCAGCGATAAACAGGACGTCATCGAATGTGAATTTGTATTGATTGTTTTTACCTACACGCTCAAATTCTCGGTCTTTTTCAGCAGCAATTTCTTCAATTTTCGCCGTAAGGTTTTTCTCACCAATTCTGACGTGCATCATTTTCAAAATTGTATGCAGTTCTCTTTTTGAGTAGACCTTAGTTTCTGCATCACTTTTCGCTTCGACTTGGATATAAGAGCGATTTTCCCGAGCCTCAGCAGCTCGTTCACCAAGCGCTACTATTTGATCATAATCCATGGCACTGATCCTGTAAGCTTTTTATGAGTATGTAAGAATACTAACCTTAATCTTTCTGCAGAACAACAAAAAACTAGCGTGAACTTCACTTTTTTGACTTTGAGGTTAAAAAGTGTTGTTTACTCATTGAAATGATGCTTAAATAATAATGCTTGAAAAGTGCACAAAAAAAGCCGGCTTGAGAGCTGCAACTCCAAACCGGCTTTCTATTTTATTGGCATTTAAGAAACTGCAATTTCTGATGCCTTATTGAGTCAAGGAGCTATTTGCGATGACCCCAACCCAAACTGAAATAATAACACAATACGCAAAACAACTGGCAAAATGCCTGCGCTCGGGAAAAAAATTCAGGTTTAAAGCTATGAAAATGAGCGAATTTGGCGTCTTTCTTTCTGAGCTAAGGAAGCTCTGACGGGGAGGAGGGTAGGGCAGCTCAGCATAGCTGCCCTACCAAACTAAATCATTTTCTCTTTTCTAGGGCTTTTCGCAACTGAGCGGCACCTAATATCGCGTCTTCGATTATCGCTGCTTTCACCCGGTGAAGCCCTTTTGCGGTCGAAATTTCAATGATTTGAGCGGCAGTAAAACCTTCTTCACTCACTTCACGTACTCGTTCAATCGTCAGACCGTCGATGAGAGACTTTCTCGACCTATGCTTTTCCAGCATCATTTCAATCGAAGTATGACTATAGCCGGTTTCATTAGCCATTTCAGCGCACATAATGGCAATATCTTTTTCTTCCGTGTACTGAGATAAAATAAATCTGAATTTTCCACCACGATGCTCATAGATATAATAATAAGACTTGTGGTCTATTATTATTTTTTCTTCCATTTTTTTGATAGAAACGGGAAGGTGCGTTTCGCGCTTCATTGAGTTTTGATAGAACGGACTTGGCACTGAAGGGGCTTTACTACTTTCAGAATGCTCTAGAGCCTCAGCGAACTCGAGTAATTTTTTGTTATCAACCCTGATAAAAAGCTGAGATGAGAGATTAGAAATCCTCCTCATCTGTTTGGCATAAGGCACAAACAACTCTATGGAAAAGCCCATAAGTTCTAAGTTAAAGGTTGCTGAATCCCCTTCTTCATCAACCTTTTCGCAAAAACCTTGCAAAGATGGTTTAGCGTTTGTTTCCAAAGCAATGATAGTTTTCAATAACTTATGAGTCAATTTCTTCTGGTCATTTTCATCTTCATATGGCCATAGAGATTTACCAATATCCATTATTGTGCAGGTCATAACCTCATTATCATCTGTAAATTGTTTCCTTTCTAGGCTGTAATCCTCAAGCAGCAAAGAATATAGGTTTGCTATTGAAGGAGCCAACTGAAAAATGAGTTTATTTACAGATTGAAAGTGCTGGAGTTGGGCTATATGTCTCATGACCTTTCTGTGCCAAGTTATTGCAACAGCGGAAAAAGGCAGTACATCGTTAAAATCACGCTCAAGTTGTTTGTTTAAATATTGGGCGCTAGAGTTATTTTGTGATGGAGGTGCTCTATATTCGAACTGTTTATTGCCATCAACATTGCGCTCTTCCCGGCTTGATATAAATTTATACTGATCGATCAGTTTAAATCCATCGACCTCGGGGTTACCTGTGACGTTTTTAATACCAAGATATTCGTTAGCATTACGGAGTGTGAGTGTAGTGGAGCAATTTCTGATTATGGATCGAGATATTGCTTCCCGTTCTGGTCCGGAGCCGCTTAAGCCCAGTCTTTCAACAATCTGCGAGATATAGATTGGAATTACCAACTCATTCAAATCCTCTGGAAGATTACCTTCCAGTTTTCGCTGATGCATATACTCATGAGTGAGCGTCATCATGATTTTGTTGATGTGAGCATCATATTCATTTGTCACACCATATACGGATACACAAAAATCTACGGCTCCACTTTCCTTTCTGTTGCACTCCTTTCGGCCACGAATCTCTTTTCCTGGCACAACGAGGCCGGATAGTGAATTTTGGATGGCGTTAAGCATTGTTGACGCAGAAACTTTCAGTTTTTGCGTGGGTTCGTAGACGTTTATTTTGTTAAATTGCTCTTTAGCGTGTTTCTTGCTGGCTCTACCAACAAGTTTCTTCGGCTTAGGTAGTTCGTCATTCAGTAACTGTTCTAGATCACCAAGATCAGTGATCGACTTGACAGTTATAAGCCGTGTTTTAGTTGTGGAGATATTATACTGAGCCTTATCAGCAGGCTCTTCTATAAAAATACCTCGTTTAACATATTCTTGTATAAACCTTTTCGCTGATCTGTCAGATACCTGTATACCTTCATCATCCAAAATGTCTTTTAGCTCTATGTTACGATTTTCATTATTTTGAAAATAGTTATATAAGCTAATACAAGCATTCAGCATCTTATTATTTACAGATGTTGGTTTAACGAAACGTAACAACTCAACAAGCGTTTTCTTAGAACTCTCGTTTATAGAAAATATGGGAGTTGTATAACGGTGCGTTAAATCAGTCATATCGCAAATTTACGTTTAAATTACATTCTGCCAAAAATCTTAGCAGAGTTTTTGATCGAAAAACACCAAAAATTAGGATTTTTTTGTTGATGAGATCTTTATAAATTTCTGATCAAAATGATTTTTTTGTTGATCTGATCCTATGATCTGATTGACTTTTTTTTTGAACCCTAATCGTTTAACGTATTGTTTTTTCAGATTTTTTGTCTGAAACGAACCGAGCGGTCATCTGCTTGACTTGCGGAAGAATGATCAAGTTAACCCTGAAAGAATGATCAAGTTTGTACCGGAAAGATGATCATCATGATTCCGGAAAGATGATCATAATATTTACCGAAGAATGATCAAGGTTGGATAACAGGTTTTACACAGACTTATACACAAAATTGATGTTTTTAATGGTTATTTATTGAGCGTCTGCAATAAAAAGTTAATAAACGACTCTTTATTTGTCCATATCGGCATAAGTCGTAGTAAAAATGCCCTTATAAACACTCTATATTTTGACTTTATATGTCACCATGCTCATATGGTGTAAAGATAAACGATGTTATATGACAGCCTTGCACTACATGCTCACTATCAATTGTTGTAATAGAACGGTCTTAACACAGCTGATTTAGTCGGGCAGTAATGCTTGTCCGTAGGTACGCTAAGACTCCTTTACAAAGTTATCTATATATAGAGGGAAAATCTCTTTGAACAGGGAAGTGGAAAGCTCATCTCTTTCAGAGCACTTCACATCCGACATCCTGGTACCTTCTGAATACTTGATACCATCTTGTGCGCTCAGACCTACATGCCTTTGTTTTTGGCCTTATACAGGTGACTATTTACTAGGTTGCGTGTTGACCTTAAGACAATAAATGTTATTAAACGCTCAAATGGACGCCTGGAGAGGAGACAATACCTGCGATACCAACGTTTAAGTTTCTGCTCGGCCACTGCCATTAGCTGTAATACCAACGCTAAACGAGCTGACTTGACGGGACTAATAGTTGCAATGCCAACGTTAAACGGGCTGGCTTGGCGGGACTAATAGCTGCAATGCCAACGATAAACGGGCTGGCCTAGCGAGAGAATGAACTGTAATGCCAACGCTAAACGAACCGGCTTGGCGGGACATATAGCTGTAATGCCAACGCTAAACGATCTGGTCTAGCGGGACTAATCGCTGCAATGCCAACACTATACGAACTGGCTTGGCGGGACTAATCGCTGCAATGCCAACGTTAAACGGGTTGGCCTAGCGGGACAAATAGCTGTAATGACAACGCTAAACGAACTAGCTTGGCGGGACTAATCGCTGCAATGCCAACGTTAAACGGGCTGGCCTGACGGTACAAATAGCTGTAATGCCAACGCTAAACGAGCTGGCTTGGCGGGACAAATAGCTGTAATGCCAACGCTAAAGTACCTGATCTGACCGTGCCTATATCTGTAATGCCAACGCTAAAGCCCCTGCTCTGATCGGGCAATACCTGTAATGCCAACGCTAAAGCCCCTGATCTGATAGGGTTATACCTGTACTGCCAACGCTAAAGTCCCTGATCTGACAGGGAAATACCTGTAGTGCCAACGTTAAACGGGCTGGTCTGGCGGGACTTATAGCTGTAATGCCAACGCTAAACTTGTTGATAGGAAAGGGGGAGAGCCTGTGATGCCAACGTTAAAGTGTCTGTATGCCGAGTGCCATAATGAGTAAAGGCTAAATTCGTTCTTTGAGAAAAAGATAAAGTAAGACTTCTAGTGTCGCTATCTTACCACGCTTATTTTTTCTTCTGGTCGCTATCTTACCACAGAGTATCTTTTGAATTTTCACTATATTACTACAGTGAATCAATGCTTTACCGATAGTGCCACATGAGTTTTTAAAAATGTGAACTTTGTTGATTATCCCAAAACTATATGAAAGATTGGCTCTGACATAAACCAATTAAATCAATACCTTGAGTAGACTTTTTATAAATTGTACCACAAATCTATATCTGGAATTTACGTTAAAAATACAACATTTTTTGGCAGCAAAAGTAGGGTTGAAAACTGTGATTAAAATAGTTGGCACGATCTTTATATCGAAATTTTACGTTAAAAATACCACATTTTTTGGCAGCAAGAGAAAAGATTAGGCAATTTTTGGTGTGGTATTATAGGTAAACCTAGTGGTAACAAAAAAACACCTGAACAGTGACGTAAGGTGTACCCGTAGGCGGAAAATCAGATTGAAAAGGGATTTGAATCATATCGTTAGTAAATCAAAACAACAAGCCCGTCTGGTACGGGCTTGATCATTATCACGATCTTTATTTCACTGATGGTTGGGTAAGCATTTTCTTGAAGTGGTCTGGTGCAAAATGTGACCAATCGAAATCAACTTTCATGATGAAATCGACCAAGTCTTTCTTGTTCAACTTACCAGCGGCCACCGCAAAGGTTTGGTCGTTATGCTGATTGTAGTGTTCTGCTAGCCCTGAATCTGTGGCTAACTGTACTAACTGATCGATAGTGTGCAAGGTCAGATTTTTGGTTGAAGGTTTCCATTCTCTAATGGCCTTTTCAAAAATAGCGGAGTTGGCATTGCTATGGTTCAGTGCTGCGGATCGGATTTGGTAGTTAGCATCAAAGCCACTTGTGTTACTGTTTGGTTCTTGCTTCACAAAAGCAGACAGCATTGCCCCCATCATACCGTTAAGTTCTTTGGCATCTAGTTGTGACAATTCAGCGATTGTTTTGTTGGTCTTGTGCTTAGTGGCAAGTTGATCTGATAAAGCTTTAATCACAATAGCCATATTAAAACTCGTTTGCTCAAGAATAGTCGGTGTAACAATAGACTGAATTTCTTGTGCAAATTGCTCGGTTAGCTTTTTACTATATGTACAACTGACTTTTTTTGTTAATGGAGCTGCTGTTGTAGCGACTTCATCTTCATCATTAGATGTTTGATTGTCGGAGTCCAGATCTAGGCCAACATTTGGATCTAAGTTGTTTTCTACCTGATCGTTACCCTCGGGGTCTGCCAATCGTGCTACACACTGGTTGTAACATTCGAGGTTCGTACACAGGCTAGGTTGAACCATCCCAAAAGTGTCAAAATTCGTGGAAACCAGTGCTGCATTATGCTCGCAAGACACACAGCCACTATTTACTTGTTCTTCCCCTAATACCTGTATATCAATCTTGCGTGTATCAGCAATAGCTTTTTGCTCGGTTGTTAATACGAGTGGAAATTTCTCTTGAAGGACAGGCAAGCGCGATTGTAGCCATTGCTGAGATTTATCAAAATAACAGCTTGATTTAGCGCACTTCTCATCTTCATTGTCACCGAATGCAGTAAACTGTTGACAAGTATTGTGAGGACAATAGGTACACTCATCTTTATCAAACTTGGCGTTTGATAATGGGAGTTGAAATTTTTCGGCCTGAGTTTTTAGGTGCGCAACGGTATATTGAGTAGGATTAGCAACAATGTTTTCCAGTGTCTTATTTTGAATTGCTTTATCAAACTTACTTAGGATTAGAACATGTCCCTTTTTAATCGGTGATTCAGGCTTATCAAGAGCATCAAGTAACTCTGGTGAGCCTTTCGACATTTGCAGGTATTCACGAAATAGGTTTTCTGAGAAACCAAGTTTTGATGCTGCTGTACCGTAGTCACCATCAGTTAACGATAAGTATTGGATTGATAGGTTAATTTTATCGCCAATAGTTAATGATGAACGGTTAATGTTTTCACTGAGCTGAATTTCTAGAGCTTCTTTATCGGATATAGCACCTTTATTTAAACACAGTACGTTTTCAATTTTTAACTCTTTAGCAGCATCAAGGCGACCATACCCACTGATTAATTCAACGTTATCATCAACAACACGAACAACCAAGTTCTGGAGAATACCTTTATCCGCTATATCTTTCTTAATTGCTTCAAAATCGGCTGTAGGGCGGCTTTTACGGGTGTTACCGTAAATTTTAAGAGGATTAATAACTGCAACTGGTATGCTAGACACTTCGTTTACTGGATACATATTCTTTAACTCCGTATTGAATGTGTACCCATAATAGCTATTTAAATTCGAACACAATTGATCTAAAGAATTAATTGAATTGGATTACCTCAGCTATGATCTAAACTTCGCAAAGCGAAAACAACGGACTAAAAAAAGGGCGATTACATGAATACCCCTCGTTGATCAACATGACCAATAAGGGTTATTCTATTAGTTAAGCAGCTTTTTTGTTTGTATCAAGAAGTTGTGCTTCTATCTCGTTTTTCCTTTTTTCAAGGCTGAGTAAATCAGTGTTATCAAAATCAAAGGTTAAATTTGATAGTTCTGATACTTTGACATTTAAGTTTTCAATATGAGTGCTGTTTTCTGTAATTTTACTTGGAAGTTGCTTTAAATAGTTGATCATGTAGGCCAGTATCTTAGCTTTGGTTACTTGCTTCATATCAACATTGAAAATTTTACCTGTAATTGTACTCTTAATAAAAACCTCTGGCCTGACATAGTGTGAACCTGACAAGTGGATATCAAAGTGACCAATTGAAGCAAATTTAAGTGTTATAATTTCGGGTGCTTTTTTACATGCCTCTCTAGTAACTTTCAATTGCTCATAAAGTGAATCTGATAATTTTTGGTGTATCGCTTTATGCTCAACTTCACCAATATAAAGTGAAAGCGTCTTACTGTGAATGGCTTGCTTTAATTCTTGGAAGTCTGAGTTGATTTTTTCATTATCTGATGACAAAACTTCAATACGTTTTTGTGTGTTAGATATGGCATTGTCATTAATTAACTTTCTTTTAAGTTGAGACGTTTTCACCATTTCCATTTCCTTGATCTGTTGATTAATTTTCATTAAATCAAGTATTTGAGTGTTACCACTAACCGCAGCTTTGATTTCAGCATAAGATAGGTGATCGTTATCTGGGTTTTCAATACTATTTGCAATAGTACTTTCTTTAAAGCTTGAGATGAATTTAGCCTTGCTCTCTAGGATTTGAAAAAGAAAGCTATCACATGAATTTTTAAGGGCGTAGTAAAATACATCTACGCTATAGTTTTCAGGGTTTTTATAATATAAAGCGTTACCAACCCTTATACCTCTCGAATAAGTTTGAATCAAATCACATGGACGGTAGGGAGGGGTGAGAACGTGTATTGCTTTAATACGCTCTTGCACGTTTGCGCCTACACTTAATTTCTCTGTGCTTGAAATGACAACCCGAAAAGTACCATCGTTAATGTTGGAGTAAAGCATATTTTTTTGTAAGTCTGTATCAAAATCTTGAGCAAAAACTATGGTGTTTTCATCAACTCCAAGCATGACTAATCTAGCTTTCATGATTGAGTACAAATTTACATACGCATTTTTTACTTTATCAAGTTCAGCCTTTGAAACATCACAACCATTATTAGCCCTTAATCGTAATCTATCTTGCTCTTTTTCTGTTGGAATTTTACTTTTATTGTTAACGCCCATGTCCAAATAAATTAACTGGGTGGCTTTCTGATCTGAATGTCTATGATAGATTTCAGCGGTCTTTTTAATACAATCATCAACTTTTGGTGACGTTTTATTTAAGCTGCTTGGTGTTACCATTTGAGGGCTGATTGAACATTTTTTTGCATCAGTGATCAAGTTTAGGTGATTATCATTTTTAACGGGACTATTTTTTATATCTTTTGCGCGCTCGGTAAGTGAGAGCATATATTTGTCAATTTCAGGGGTGGTATCACTTAACACTAGCTGAGGTTTACCACCTGTCATAGGGACAATAGCGGAGTATTTTTTCTTGTTTACTGTGATCTGAGGTATATATTTGTTAAGGTCTTTTTCCGTTACGATATAAGAAACGGTTTTATAAAAAGATTGCAGTTCTTGAATATTAATAAGCTTTGTTAATCGATTTACCACTTTCACGTTGCCATCTGCACCTAACTCATAATCACTGGTTTTTTCTGTATAGGTTTTAGCAAAATCATCAAGTGAAAATATTCCTTGCTCTTCTAATTGGCGTGGTGATAACAAAGTAAAATAGTGGTAAAGCTCAGTTAAGCTATTGGCAATAACCGTCCCTGTTGCCAAAAACAAACCAGCAATATCAAAATTAGAAACGAGGTAATGGCTCACATAGGCTACCTGTTTAGCAAAAAGACTCGACCTACAAGGGCCAGAACCCTTAACGCCTTTAAGTTCCAAGCTAGGGTGGTGATAATTTTTAGCGAGGTGAGCTTCATCTTGAAAGTAACAATCAAAGCCTAAAGCATCAAAGCTATATTCACTTTGCGATATATCTAGGGTTTGCATTTGGTTAACTAACCGTTTTTTTGCTTTTTCCATTTCACGGAGTGTATAACCATCGGCATTTAATAACGCTTCGTTTAAATTATTCAGGTCTCGATCCATTACTGACTTCACGCTTGAAGTAGGCGCTTTGATTTTCATGAACGTACTTTGAGCACAAATAATAAAATTGTAATTACCGCTCTTGATTCTCGCTAACATTTCTGTTCTTTCGCTCGGTGATAAAGATTTTGGATCCAGCGTAAGCAATGACCGTCTATCATTCGGGTATAAATTCAACCATTGACCCGCAAAGGCTCCGACGAGGTGGTTTGGCACTACCACAAGGACACGTTTTTTTAACCCCAGACGTACTAAGTGATGCGCAATACAGCTCATAGTGACCGTCTTTCCCGCGCCACAAAAAGCATCTAGCATAAGCCCTTGATTTCCAGCGGATAAACCGCGTCTTATCATAGCTTTTTGGTGGGGATAGAGCTTATAAACGTTTGATGCATCGGGCATAAGATCAGGCGTGAAAGATTCAATTTTTTCTAATTGGCTATACCGGTTGATTTTTTCGTTATAGGCCATTGTTATTTCATCACTGATAGAAGCATCTGAATAAATAAACTCTTGCCATTCTTGTTTTAATTTTGTTGCATTAAACCGAAGTGCTGCCGTGGTCTCAGTATCAACCTGCCTAGGTTGGCCGTCAACTTTAGGGTGAAATGATATAAGCTGTTGGCTTTCATAGACTTTTCTTAACACTTCTAAGCCGCTATGCTGTGTTGTTTCGTAGTCGCCACTAAAAGCGATAGTTGCAGGCTTTAACAGTTCGATTAACCATTTTGAATCAATATAACGTGCCATTACATCACTGTGATCTAGGCCTGTAATATTCGCAATGAATTGCTCAACAATATGATCAGGAAGCCAGTGTGCATTGATAGTAATGGTAATTTCTGACAATGCTTTATCTGCGGGTAGTACAGCCTCTAGGTGCTCAACGTTTTGTAAAAATCGATTACCCCGCAGACTCACGGCGGCCTGGGCTTCCGTTAATTTTGCTTTGACATTACCGGATAGATAAGCCGAGCGTAACTGGAATTCATCGGTGTTAGGGTCTTCAAAAATACTAGAGCCGTAGAGTTCACTTGTTACCTGTTCGATAGTTTGGCCGGTGAGTCTTGATATCAGATCTAAGTCAATGCTGTTATTAAGACACAGTGAAGCGGTTAATGCATCGGTGCAATTATCATAGCGTTCCGGTGCTTTCCACGGTGTAAATACACGCTCACTGAAAATTTTGGCTTTGCTGGCTGACTCGCTAGTGATCACCTTGCCTTGGTCGTCTGTTTCAGGCGGCATATAGTCAACTTCCAAGCTTTGGATTTCAGCGAAACGGGCGTCTCGTCGAAAGGCCAACCGATTAGCATTGTTACTCACGCAACCGTATTTTGACCGGAAACTGTCATAGAGTGCGTTTAATTCAACTCTTAGCTTGCTTAGTTCGTGCTCATCGGCTGTTGCTGAATCTTCCAGCTCGAAAATAGAAGTTAGCGTATTGGCGATATCGATTAAGCCAATCACGCGATCATATTTTTTTGACCCACTTTCATAGCCTTGCGTAAAAAAACCTGGCGTAGCTGTTTTTCGTACCAATTGGCCGCATTCAGTACGTGCATAGGAAAAAGGCACTGATTTTTGATCAGCGGAAATGATTTTATATTCTGATTGATGCCGCACTCTTTCAACATGCTGATAAGACAGGGCGTCGAAGCATTGAATGATGGCTTGGTTGATAGCATCTTCAGACAGTTTGCAGCCACCATTGCCATAAATCACCGAATCCCGACCATACATAGCGGTTATCTCAGGTGTTGTGAGGTCAGTTACTCGCGAACCAATGCAAGCGTTGCGCTGGTAGAATGTACTGTTATATGCCTCTTCATGACTCTGGATCCAGTCCTTACTGTTGCTTGCACCCTTCTTGAAAACAAGGATATCAACGGCTTGAGATGTGTTGGCATGCTGCTTAAAGACTTCGTACGGGAGGCGAACACCTGAAACTAGTTCAAGTTGGCTTGCTAACTGCGCCCTAATTTTCTCGTTCTTGTTATCTAACCATCCGACAGGCAGGACGGCTAGCAGCAGGCCTCCGTCCCTTAGTGCAGCACTACTTTTCAGCATAAAAAAATCTTGAAGTGTTGGCGCTGCAATGCCTTTATAGCGACCATCACGTGAGCGGTCGCTAATACTGATATCCGAAAACGGAGGATTAACGATTATCAAGTCTTGCTCACATAGTGCCACGGATTCAAAACCATTATTGATCACATCGGCAGAAGGGAATAATAAATCAAGAAATTGGCTTGATAGGCTGTCAAAATCAACAAGGGTAAGGTCGACTTCATTTACCAGTTGTGGCGGTAGGGTAGACACTAGGCGACCAATACCGGCTGCTGGGTCACAAACTGACCCGCCTTTAAAGCCAGCCTTAACGGCACCATCCCAAAGCGCGGCAGAGATATTTAAAGGTGTATAAAATGCTGTAAGGCTTGACGCTTTTAACGAGCTGTATTCGTCAACTGATAACATCGATTTAAGGCGATTGCGTTTATCTGCATGCTTAGTTAATCGCTCGTCCATGATTTCACGGCATGGGCCAGCTCCCGAGTAACCAAATAGCGTATCCAAGTTAGGCGCTGTTGCGTTGCGCTCCTCTATAGCTGCGATCAGCATTTGAAATGCCCTACTTACAGTAATACTACCTTGTAAATGGTCAACACGATTAAGATAATATAATTTTTCAATGTTTTCAGATTCAGGAACAGTATTATCCTGAGTGACACTATCCATCATTGATTGAGTAATCATATTAAAATCAAACATACCAAGTTAACCCCAAATGAAAAAGTATTAACGCTATTCTATCTTTTTAATTCGATAGCTAATTGATCTAAAAAACACAAATCAATTTCATACTGTTCTAGTAGGGCAAATGAATAAACCTAAACAGTTTGGTTTTAATAAGATTGATCGAGTAAAGCTAGGGTTAAGGAATTACGTTTAACGGTTGCTATATAATAATATCTATTTGGTGGATTGCGAGCTTATTGATCTATACTCTAATTTCGCATCAAAGAATGGTTATGATCTGTTTATTCTGATAGTGAGGAATGCCTGTTGATATGAACATCCCCTAGGGTGTGATTGGGTGGAGTCAGGGTAACCGCTCAGGTTATAACCAGTGGCGGCTTGGACACTCACGCCCAAGCCCTATGGACAGTGAAAGGTGTTAGGCAGCGGTCCTGGTTTGATACTTCTTTGCCATTGTGTTGAACTTCGCGAGTGCGTGATCATAAGTATGATGTGAGATCCTACGAAAGCCCATTCGCAAGGCAAAAGAGTGCTCGGTTTTCTTTTTCGAGTACCGTAATATCAAAAGCAGGTTATAATATTTTGAATTGGATTTTTTGTAGACACGCAATAACGATGTGAACGTATCATTATCGAGAGATTTAATTGAATTGGGATCTTCCAACCATAATGTTGAATTCAATATGAGTGCATCTTTGCACTCAACTAATTTCGAGTTAGGAGCGATGTTTAAATCAACAATTTTAAATAAAGCCTGTTTCGTTTTGACGTAGTCTCCTTTCTCTCCTTCAAAAAGTCCAGCGATCCTCCCTTGTAAATTTTCAATATCATAATCAGTTAGATTATGATTTTCTGCATAATGCTCAGCATCGGAGTGTCCGCTATATTTAACTAATAGGTGTTTCATAAAAAGCCCTAAAATACAAATGAATGACTTTTTAATAGTAAAATCCTAAGTTAAATGCTAATTGATCTACCAGACGTTAAATGCATTGTTAGTTGCATAGGGTTGATCGCAACTAACAATGATAGGTTTACGCCAGTTGTGCTATCTCTGGCTGTTCGATACATCTATAATTATTACGGCCCGAGCGTTTCACCTCATAGAGCAGTTCATCAGCGAGACCGATCGCTTTTTCAGGAGTAGGCGCATCAAAGCAACTAACGGCACCAATCGAAGCGGTAATGTTAAGTTCCAGGCCTCGTCCTTTAAATGGTGTTCTAGCGAGGATTTCCAGCAACCGGTTGGCACCGATGTGGGGTAACGTTTTCCCCTTGGGATTGGTCATGACAACAATAAACTCCTCACCGCCGTAACGGCCAACCAAATCAGTCTCCCGGAAAGTGGTCTCTAGAAGTTGAGCAAACCATATTAACACCTGATCTCCTACATCATGTCCGTAGGTGTCATTGACTGTTTTAAAATGGTCAATATCCAAGAGCAACAGCGAGTATTCCCGATCTTCATTTCGTTTGTAGTTTGCATCAAGCTCTTCCAAACGGTTGAGGATATACATCCGGTTAAAGATACCTGTCATCGGGCAACGGCGTGCTGACATCTGTAAGGTTTCATGAGCTTGCGAGAGCTGGATACTCATTACCGCTTCTTGGGTGGCATTATGCACTTTGAACATCAAACCATCTCTGAAAGGTTCAATTGTGACGTTCTGGTACATGAGCATGCTCTGGTTTGTCACAATCGCTGCATTTTGCAGAGGAAATATATGGTTTTCTTCCCGCCAGTTAACAGATTCCCGTACTTTAAAGTCTCGGGTATTGGCAATCGCGGTTAATACCGATTTATGAAAGCTAAATAATTGAAGTAGGTTTTCGCCGGCGAGCTCTTTATCCCGGTAAGGCATGGTAAGGTGCTGAATAAAAAAAGGATTAATCTCAAGAATGTTAAGCTTTAGATCGGTAATAATGATACCTACATCCAAGGTTAGCTCTTCTAATTCAAAAGTCATTTTGTTCATTGAATTTCCGGCATGGATACCTCTTCCGTAGTCGCGAAGCGCGAAGGGAGGGGAGGAAATGCCGCTCCTAGTTAGGGAATAAATATTCTTTACACTCACAAAAAATGATGTATTCTTGTAAGAATGAAGGAGAAAGCTTATAAATACCGCATCTACCCAACAACTGAGCAAGTATCATTACTTGAGCAGACGTTTGGCTGTACGCGTTTTGTCTGTTTGGGAATTGGATAAGTGTCGTTGATCTAAAGGCTCATGAACCAGCGATTGGTGGAAGTCCGGTTGCTGAGATTTGTCGAGATGTCACTAGTGACAAAGGCTACAATGTTTTAAGCCTAGGTGACTACTCACCGCCCTAATCGGGCGATGCTTCTTATTTCGTTAGCCGTTGCTCGATAGTATCGAGACTTACGCAGCTTCCATAAGCAGAGACGATCGTCCAACCGCCTTTAATTCCAGAATACCTTTATCGCGGATATTGAGGGCGGCATTTAAGTCGCGGTCTATATCTGTAGTGCCGCAAGATGGACAATCCCACTTGCGAACTGATAAGGGCATTTCTTCCATTTTATGACCGCAACAATGACAAGTTTTAGAGCTGGCGTACCACTGATCGAGCTTAACTAGGTGTTTACCTACCTCTTTCAGTTTGTACTCCAACTTAACAACAAAGCTATGCCATGAAGCATCCGCTATGTGCTTCGCTAGTTTGCGGTTTTTCATCATGTTGGCTGATTTCAATGTCTCAACTATCACTGCTTGGTTTTCGTCAACGAGAGTTCGAGAGAGTTTATGTTGAAAATCAGCCCGAGCGTTCACTACCTTTTCATGGCATTTAGCTACAAGCAATCGTGCTTTCGCTCGGTTAGCACTACCTTTTGCCTTACGGGATAGCTGGCGCTGCTTACGTCTGAGATTTTTTTCAGCACGTTTTACAAATCGTGGGTTGGCCGCCTTCCTGCCGTTCGACTCAATGGCAAAGTGAGATAGACCTAGATCGATGCCCGTCACCGTACGTACCGTATTAAGTAGGCTTGGCGCATCCTTTCCATCATCAGCAAGTATTGATGCGTAGAACTTACCTGTCTTGCTCATACTGACAGTGATACTTTTAACCTTGCCTACAATCTCACGGTGAATATTCGCCTCTACAGGCTTCATTTTGGGGAGCTTAATTGCACCATCAAGTACCTTCACACCTACGCAATGATAGCTAGATTGCTTGCCGTGTCTGCGCTTGAATTGAGGGTACTTTGCTTTCATTTTAGGATTAAAGAAGTTGTCAAAAGCTTGATGAAGGTTGATTACAGCCTGTTGCAATGCAATAGAGTCATATTGCTTTAGCCAGTGGTAATTACGTGACTTCTTGGCAACCGCAAGTAGTGGCTTTATATCCTTTTTAGGATTCAGTGTGACACCATGCTTGCGGTACATATGAGACTTTAAATGCAGAGCTTTATTGTACGCAAACCGCACAGCGCCAAACTGAGCTATCAGAAACTCAACTTGCTCTTGTGTCGGGTAAATACGTACTTTAGTTGCTCTTAACACTTAAAATCCCACCTGTATGGATAAACAGCATTATACTTGTGTCTATCATAAAGTGCTATCGCACTTTCGCCTTATATCCCCGCGCTCATCGTTATATATAGTAACTTAAAAGGTGTATATTGTGTATTAAGGCAGAGAAATCTGCCTTTTTTTTGCGTAAG
>NZ_JANEYT010000189.1 GCF_024357955.1 Photobacterium pectinilyticum | reverse complement strand
GCGGGAAACGTCCGTTCGCAACTCACTTAACATAACACCCGTTAACCGAACTCCGAAAGGTCGCCCCAGGCGGCCTTTTTCACGCCTCTGGCTTGCGTTTTTTAGGTGTTTGAAAGGCTGGGAGTAATGCAAGTTACCCTCCGATTCTGTGGATGGAAAGCTATAGTGCGAACGATAGAGGGGGATCCAATAGAGGTTCAAAGGTAATTGGGGGGGCAAAAACAGGGGGAATAAAAAAAAATTTTTTTTCGATGTAAATGCTTGAACGACTAGCCATGATCTACGTAAGATAAAGCCCAGATGTGAAAAAACCAGCCCGGCAAGGCTGGTTTTCTCGGAATACTTACGGGTTTGAACGGCCTATGTAAGTCCTTTCATGATAGCCATATCACGTAAGCACTTCAAGTATTCCTAGTTGGTGAGTGGTAGGAAAAAGTGTCACTAGCGCCAGCTTCCAGCATCATGCGTTGACCGAACCAAGGTCTGAAGGCCTTAATCAGTAATGTTTAAGGACGACACTAGCGGTTCACCCGATAGCGCACACCATATGAGTGATTCGACCGTAGCGCTGCCGTATTGAGGCAGACAACGAGGCTTGTAGATTGGGGTAACCCTTGCAAGGTACGAAACGGAAGAATGGCGGGAAACGGTGAGGGTGGAGGCGTAACAGCCTGTAATTCCTGCGGTTAGCTTGTGTTACCAGAGCTAACCAGATGATAGCGATATACTCGGCTCCGGTCGGCATGAATCATCTGCACACACTAGAGTTCAAACGAGAGTTACTCTCCGCTGAGCTCTAGGGTGAGTATGGGCAGAATTCCGCTTCAACCTCTCACCAATCAGCATGTCGCCACCTTTCTAAACTTCAACTCAAACTTTAATTTTTGGGTGGTTTCTTTATCAACGGTCGAGTGCTGGTACCAGTTGCAGAGCGAGGTACGAGCGAACCCACTGGTGACAGTGCTGACCCGCCTACGGCAGGATCAACAATGCTTATTTGAGAGTGAGGCCATCGAATTTACATTTTGGGGCTCAGGTAC
>NZ_JANEYT010000188.1 GCF_024357955.1 Photobacterium pectinilyticum | reverse complement strand
GAGGGTGACTTGCTACCGGGTATGTCTTCATACGCGGAAGTGATCGGCAAGCTGAACACCTCGATGGAAAAAGGCGACACCGTACTGACAGCTGCAGGTGGTCTACCGGCTGAGCTTTCGATGAACTGGCAGAACTACCAGATTGGTAAGTTCGACATCGACTTTGGCTACTCGTGCATGGGTTACGAAATTGCTGGTGGCTGGGGCGCGAAAGTTGCCAACCCAGATAACGATGTCGTTGTACTTGTGGGCGATGGTTCATACCTCATTCAAAACTCAGATATCTACTCTTCAGTACTGACTGGCCACAAGATGATTGTGGTGGTGTGTGATAACGGCGGTTTCGCGGTTATCAACAAACTGCAGAACAATACCGGTAACGAGTCATTCAACAACCTGCTTGAAGATTGCCGCCGTCCAGATGGCGAGTTGGCCCGTGTTGACTTTGCCAAGCACGCAGAAGCTCAAGGTGCAATTTCCGAGAAACTGACGTCTGTTGACGAGTTTGATGCTGCCTTTGCCCGCGCGAAAGAAGCGGACCGCACTTACGTGATTGTGGTTGATATCGACCCTGTATCCCCTGCGGCATGGTCTAAGTGTGACTGCTGGTGGGAAGTGGGTTTGCCTGAAGTGACGCGCAACGAAGAGACGGCGAAGAAAGTCGCTGACTGGGAAGAAGGCCGAGCGACTCAAAGACGCGGCGTCTAACCGAAAAAGAATTCCGAACATTTAAATCTTTATATTTCTAATAATTTACCCGCAGGTATCACAGCTAGCTACATAAAGCATAAGGTGGTCGTGATACCTGCCAAGGAGTGAAGCAATGTTTAATGAAGAACGTCATTTTGACCAACCAATCCGCTGGGCAATGGTAGGTGGTGGCCGTGGTAGCCAGATCGGTTACTCACACCGCAACGCAGCACTGCGTGATGGTCTGTTCAAATTGGTTGCCGGTGCTTTCGATCTAGATCCAGCGCGCTGCCGCGATTTTGGTGAAAACCTAGGTCTAGATGGTGATCGTTGCTACGCCAACTACCAAGAGATGTTCGAGCAAGAAGCACAGCGTGAAGACGGTATCCAAGCTGTTTCTATCGC
>NZ_JANEYT010000187.1 GCF_024357955.1 Photobacterium pectinilyticum | reverse complement strand
GTAACCGTTCACCAGACCCCCATTGAAAAATCATTTGTGATCCATCGCACTTGATCCGCTTTTCCTTCTTGAGTGATCCTTTTCAGCCTTCATGCTGGCTGTATGAAAAAGAAAAAATCCAAATTTGCAGATGCGCCGCCTGTCGCTTCTAATATCAATGAAGCTAACGCACTTATCGAAGAGTTGTGGGAACAACTTCGGCACTACGAAGATAAGCTGAAGACCAGCTGTTCTAATTCTTCTAAACCACCTTCTTCTGATGGCCCTAAAGAGCGGGCTGAACGGAAAAAGCTCAAAGCTCTGGTGGCCGCAATCCGAGAGGAGCTAAACAGGGTCACACAGGGCGTCAACGACAACTCTCGAAGCTAAAGGAAAGCGACGTTACCGTTGATTGCTTACCGGACTCAACTTGTCCGTGCTGTGGCAAGTCGGCTATCTCTGTTCACAACACCCCATTTTACCGGCATCAAGTACACGAGATACCAAAGCCAATCGTTGATATTACGGAGTATCGGCTATTTTCGGGACAGTGCCAGCATTGCAATAGGGTTGTGAGAGCGAAGAAACCTGACAATATCCCTCAAGGCATTATGGGTCCTAACCTACTCAGCTATATTGCTGTATTGGCAGGGCAATTTCATTTAAGTATCCGTAAAATTCGCTCACTGTTAAAAGAACAATTAGGAACAACATTTTCTGTTGGCGCTATCAGCGAAGCGCAGACCAAAGTTGCCTCAATGTTGACCCCGCTGCACCAGGCCATTCGAGATAGCATACAAAAAGCACCACTGGTTCATGTTGACGAGACATCTCATCCTCGCAATGGTGAAGATAGCTTACGTTGGTGTTGGTTGGTAACCAGTGAAAACTTGGTTTACGAAAAGATCTTGTTTTCTCGCTCTGCGCACTCAGCCAAAACTATGCTAGGTGATAACTACACTGGCCTAGCAGTGACCGACCAATGCCCGAGCTATAATTGGCTGGAGCCCCAAAAACACCAACTATGCTGGTCACATGTAAAAAGAAACGTGCAACAAATAGCCGACTACAGTGGTGCTGGTTATACGGCCTTTGTTGGGCAACGCCTTGCACTTATCGCCAATATGGTTTTTAGAACACGTCATCGGTTTGAAAATAGAGCCATCGAGTACAGTTGCTATCTCCACCGCATGAACCGACTTCGAAAGTCGTT
>NZ_JANEYT010000186.1 GCF_024357955.1 Photobacterium pectinilyticum | reverse complement strand
CTGAATACATTAGCGCAAACCAACTCCGTTTTTTGACTTTTCACTTGCAAAACGGGGCGTACCATACATCTGCCCCATTATCAGTCAGAGTAAATACTCATTCACATGTTGTTGATATGTGTTTGCCCTACTAAAAGTAATCCCTTTACACCCATAAATCCTAAAAATAGTCCATCTGCTTGATATAATCTCTAGCAAACAGTTTCAAAATGTTAGGCAATTCTCGGCTTGGAGTAGATTGGCTCAGAAGCGTGGGACATGTCGTGGGAAAGCGAGGCTATTGTGCTTCTGGCAAACAAGCTCGGTCGTGTGATCCCACAAGTTTTATCAACAGAAAGTTAAGTGAGCACGATATCAATCGTACTTTTAAGTCTCTGTAATAATATATATGCGAATGACAGTGGTGAAAGACTTTCGTAAAGATAAAATTGAGAAATGGGCAAAAATATCTTGAATCCTCAACGTTGGCGGTTTCTGGTGGACTGTCGTGTTTTGAGGCATTATAAAACAGTAACGTTTACCACGACTAAATCGTGAAAGATGGCTCCACCAATCTAGAATAAATTCAAGACCGATACTTTAGCTGGGTTGATACCATGATAGGAAATATCAAGGACTCGCTCCGAGGTGCTTACCATGCGCTCAGTAAGAAGCATCTACCACGATATCTACTTAGCCATCTTTACATACCTTTACATCACATGACGTTATCTTACTTATATTAGTATATTCTTAATTAGTAGAGCAAAGAGAAGGAAAACGTCATGAAAATCAAAAGCACAGTAGTTGCGTTACTCGGCATCGCTATTGCTTTCGGATCAGTGGCTGGTGGAATGAATAAAGGCATGAACAACAATATGTCACGTCCAGCATTCTCACAGTTTGATCTGGATGGTGATGGCAAGATAACCGAAGCCGAGTTCAATCAAGCACGCTCAGAGCGTATCGCACAGCGAGCGGAAGAGGGGCGTACGTTAAAAAATATCAATCAAAGCCAAAGTTTTGCTTCGTTAGATAGCAACGCGGATGGCGCTATCTCTCAACAAGAGTTTAACGCTCATCAAGGCTCGGCGAACCCCAAAAATGCTATGGGCAAAGGTAAAAACAATCAATAGCTCAATTCAATCAGGCCTCCATTTGTGAGTAAGCGGGTAATTCTACCCACCTAGCTATTGAAGGGCCCTTTGCTATAGGGCAGCAGATCGCTGATATCACAGCC
>NZ_JANEYT010000185.1 GCF_024357955.1 Photobacterium pectinilyticum | reverse complement strand
GTAATGAATTAAATTCTAAGGCGACAACCATGCTGACACAGGGGGGGAATGGGTGTCCGGAATCAGCGGAATACGCACACAATTAAACAACCAGTAACGAAGTACACTGAATAGCCAATTTCTGAACCACAATCCAGTCGCAATCATTAGCAATTTACTGGCCTAGAAGGAGCACTCATCACTATTACCAATCTGGATAAGTCGTTGATCAAGTATTTGCACTGGAAAAATTGTTGTTACCAAGGCAGAAATTGCAGTTACTAGTGGATCTAATTACAAAATATCTAACGCAAAGAACTGCGATTTTAACCTGCAAGACTGATCAAATATTTATGTAGGTTGGTATAAAATACTTTTGGACAAATGCGTTTCAAGTTGGCCTAGTGAATGTCTGGAAATGGCACTGAATTAACTAAATCTCTACTACGTTCTCCCCTGATAGTGATAAAATCTCCTCATCAGAATTACCGAGAAACTCCCATGTTTATTCATCATGTTAACGGCATCGACTGGCTGGTGATTACAGCTTTTGAAGAACTGAAAACTTTATTTATCGAAGAAGCCGGTACGATCCCCTTTTGCTTCTCCACCGCCAGCGAATTGAGCCTGATTGATCAAGCCAAGCGCACTTATGGATATTTGCCTACACTCAACGGCGTAATCACCGATACTGGCACCTACCAAAGCCAGGATAACGAAGAGGACTTGAACCCACTGCTTGCCTGCCTAGTTGAGGGCCGTGGTCGGGTATTTATCTATCACGGCGGCTTTGTGGCTTTTGTGGATGACGAGCAAACCTTTATAACCCGAATGGACTGAAAATTATTCAGTAAGTTGAAATCGGCGAATTGGTATCCCTAACAAGGAACGGGGCAGGCTAAGTTTCCTGAATATGGGGGGTGTAGTCAACAACTGGTACGCAGTTGCGGTCCGTGACTTGCGTACCGGCAACTAAGCACAGAGATTCCAGTCATAAATAGCTACAAAAAGTGATTTGCATCAGAAACTTAAGCAGAGTAAAATATGCACAAAGTTTCATCGTAGCTAAAGAAAGGATGTCTGATGCTGCACTTGACTTGCGCTGTCGCGGCCATCACAACCGCACTTCATCACATGTTAACACCTAAAGAAGAACCAACCGAAAAAAGCCATCTAATACCAAACTGGAAAATTAACTGGTCAGGTTGATCCACTCTCTTGAACACATTTTTGATACCCTTTGAGGACTCGTC
>NZ_JANEYT010000184.1 GCF_024357955.1 Photobacterium pectinilyticum | reverse complement strand
TAAGCGGGTAATTCTACCCACCTAGCTATTGAAGGGCCCTTTGCTATAGGGCAGCAGATCGCTGATATCACAGCCCGCTTCTCGTTGTGGAAGTTCTGTCAGGACATGGCGCAGATAGGCATAGGGCTCAACGCCGTTCGCGCGACAGCTGAGCATAATACTGAACAGGACGGCACTGGCATTCGCCCCGCTTGGCGTATCTGCGAACAGCCAGGCCTTTCGCCCGGTAGCAACCGGACGGATTTCCCGCTCGACTCGGTTGTTGTCTATCGGGTAATCGCCATCCTCGACATACCTTTCAAGGT
Source organism: Photobacterium pectinilyticum (assembly GCF_024357955.1). Taxonomy (GTDB): domain Bacteria; phylum Pseudomonadota; class Gammaproteobacteria; order Enterobacterales; family Vibrionaceae; genus Photobacterium; species Photobacterium pectinilyticum. The sequence goes on along the minus strand of NZ_JANEYT010000184.1, from coordinate 931 downwards.
AAGGCCATTGTTTGAGCGCATAACTGACCGCTTTCCCCATCGGGCTCTGAGGAAGCAGTTTCGCTGCCGCCTTATCCAGCCAGCCATGGAAGGACGCCAGGATCGGGATACTTCCTTTTTCCCTTAGCGTATACCTTTCTGCCGCCGACAAGGACTGGGCTTTCTTTTCGATGGCATACAGCTTCTGGATATAGCTCAGCGCCTGTTTGGCCTGTCCTGCTTTTTTCGGGCTCAGGTCGAGCGCGTCCTTGAACTTGCGCCGGGCATGAGCCCAACACCCGAGGTGCGTCACCTTCTCCAGCATCCGCCAGGCCGAGTAGCCATCGGTCATGATTGTGCCGGTATAGCCGTCGAGGAAGGCTTTGGGGTAAGCATGCCCCCGGCCCGGTTGGTATTCGAACAACACCACCGGCGTTGTACTCTGTTCGTGGCCGGCGTAGGCCCAGAGGTAAGATTTACTTTGGGCTTTCTTGCCGGACTCCTTCAAGACTTGAAGTGTCGTTTCGTCACCGTGGATAACCGTCTCTTTTAACAGGGTTTCCTTCATAGCTCGGTACACAGGCGAAAGCAGTTCGGCCGTCTTTATCATCCAGCTCGCCAGGGTGGTTCGCTGGATATCAACCCCGACACGCGCCAGCTCTTTTTCGATACGGTACAGCGGCAGGCCGTCGGCATATTTGCTGACGGCCACGGTTGCAAGCGTGCCCGCCGTGGCGATACTGCCGGGAAGCGGTTGCCGGGGCATTGAAGCGGTGATGATTTTGCTGCCTTCGCCGTGGTTTTCGCAATGACGGCAAGCGTATTTTTTGCGCTCATGACGCAGGACTTTCACTTGCTTGGGGATGATTTCGAGCTGCTCGGACGTTTCGACACCGATGGCATGCAGCTCACCCTGGCAACAAGGGCAGGTTTTTGCATCCTCCGGTAAATC
>NZ_JANEYT010000183.1 GCF_024357955.1 Photobacterium pectinilyticum | reverse complement strand
CAGGGTGAGATCACGAACGTTTTCTGACCAAATTCTGTAAGTTTGACCGGCAGATCGATTTATGATCTTATACTCCCTTTTTCGGGAGTTTTAAGGTGAGTATCGAGGCTTTTTCTCAGTATTTTGGTGATATTCAAGACCCACGTCAGTCTGCGAAAATCAGTTATCCCTTATTCGATGTTCTGTTTCTTACTGTTTGTGCGACGATTGCCGGAGCTGAAGGCTGGGAAGACATTGAAGATTTCGGTGAAGCACATTTTCAGTGGTTTCAGCAGAAAGGCCTTTTTACATCCGGACTTCCTGTTCACGACACCATTGCTCGCGTTATCTCGCGCCTAGATCCAAGTCAGTTTCAGCAGTGTTTTATCAACTGGATGCAAGCCGTCACGGAGCGCTCAGACGGTGAGTTGATCGCTATCGATGGTAAGGTGTTGCGCGGCTCATATAATCGCGAAAGCAGACAATCCACGATTCATATGGTTAGTGCTTTCGCCACTGTCAACGGCGTAGTTATGGGCCAGCTCAAAACCAATGCCAAGTCGAACGAGATCACGGCAATACCGGAACTGCTTAACTTGCTGGACATCAAAGGCTGCTTGATTTCGATTGACGCGATAGCCTGCCAGACCAACATCGCTTCAACCATCATTGATAAAGGTGGTGATTATTTGCTTGCCGTTAAAGGTAACCAGGAAACACTGGCTAAAGCTGTACGTCAGGCGCTGTCTGCGAAAACTGCGGCTCAGAGCGCCCCTGAAGATGTCACAGTGGAACAAAGCCACGGACGAATCGAGGCCCGAGAATACCATGTACTACCTGCTGGTGAGTTGGTACACCAGTTTCCTGATTGGAAAGGGCTAAAGAGCATCGGTGTTACCATTGGCTATCGCATTGATAAATCGGGTAAAGAGTCACTCGAATACCGCTACTACATCAGCTCTGCTGAGTTGGAGAAAGAGCGCTTTGCCAACGCAGTGCGTGGCCACTGGGGAATTGAAAACAGCCTGCACTGGGTACTTGACGCATCAATGAACGAGGATACCTGCCAGATTTACCGTGGAGATGCCGCTGAGAACATGGCCTGTTTTCGGCACATTGCACTGAACATGCTGCGAGCAGAAACCTCAAAAAAAGCTAGCATCCGACGCAAACAGAACATTGCAGCGATGAATACCACTTATCTTGATAAGGTATTACTGGCTGGTTTTAAGGCGGCGAGTAAAAAATGAGCATTCATGCTCTCACCCTG
>NZ_JANEYT010000182.1 GCF_024357955.1 Photobacterium pectinilyticum | reverse complement strand
TGAAGTGGTCAAGTGAAATTGGCCACGGTCTTAGAGTCATTCCAGAATAACCGTTCTGACTCATTTGGCGTCAGGCCACCATTATATTGATGTGGCCTGATCTCGCTGTAATATCCTGTGATGTACTGTGTGATTGAACGCTGTGCCTGGGCAAAACTCTCATAGCCTATTGATGGTACCCATTCTGTTTTCAAGCTTCGAAAGAATCGTTCCATCGGGCTATTATCCCAACAGTTTCCTCGACGGCTCATGCTTTGCGCAATTTGATATCGCCAGAGTAATTGTCGAAATTTCAAACTGGTATAATGCGAGCCTTGATCGCTATGGAACATAACATTTTGTGGTTTTCCTCTGGCTTCAAAAGCCATCGATAGAGCTTTGCCCGTTAAGTTGGTATCGGGTGATAATGACATTGCCCAACCGACAGGTTTTCTTGCAAAGAGGTCTATCACCACGGCTAAATAAGCCCAGCGCGTACCGATCCAAATGTACGTGACATCACCGCACCATACTTGGTTCGGCTCCGTCACGGCGAACTGGCGGTCTAATTTATTGGCTACTTCAACATGTTCTTGATTAGCTTTCGTATAGGCATGCTTAGGCAACTGACAACTTACTAAGCCAAGCTTTTTCATGAACTTGCCAGCACGATACCGGCTCAATGGTATTCCTTTTGTCGTCACGATATCTGCGATAGTTCGGGCACCCGCAGAGCCATTACTGATGCGGTGAGCAGCTTTAACTTCGCTACACAACTCGATGTAGTCAGGGTTAATTGTCTTAGGGCGGCCAGACCAATACTTGTAACTGCTTCGATGAATGCTGAACACATCACAAAGTGTAGAAACAGTGTGGCTCTGCTTGAGTTTCTCGACTAGCGAGAATTGTTCAGCGAGTCGGACATCAAGAGAGCTGTAGCCTTTTTTAATATTTCATTATGTTCTTCGAGGCGAGCCAGTTTCTTCTTCAATTCACGGATCTCAATTTGCTCTGGCGTCATCGGAGAAGCTTTCGGTGAAATGCCTTGTTGCTCTTCTTTGAGTTGGCGAACCCACTTATCCATGGTGGATTTACCGACATTCATTGCCTTGGCTGCTTCAGCTACCGAGTAGCCTTGGTCAAGAACTAACTGCGCAGCTTCAAGTTTAAACTCGGGGCTAAATGTTCTTCTAATACGTTTTGTCATTGTGTCACCTGTTAACTTCCGAGGTGATGATATCACCTCTAATCAGGTGGCCAAATTAACTATGCCACTTCA
>NZ_JANEYT010000181.1 GCF_024357955.1 Photobacterium pectinilyticum | reverse complement strand
CTAATAGGAGCGGCATTTCCTCCCCTCCCTTCGCGCTTCGCGACTACGGAAGAGGTATCCATGCCGAAAATTTGATGAAAAAGTTTCTCCCATGAAGGTGACCTTATCTGGTGCAGCTTGCGTCACTTAGCATATTTCCATTAAATCATTTCTTTACGCTAGCCTAGCAGGCGGCATAATTGAAGCCATCAGCAACTTGGAAAACTAATGTTACAGAAGTTGTTAGGGTTAAGATTGGGCACACAGAGGCGGTACTCCAGTTGTTAATCGTTTCTGGACAAAGGCGCGTTACGTTCATCACCAGTAACATATCCCTGAATAAAGCCCATTTGCAAATGATGCAGCATAGTGCCACTCTACAAATTGATTAGATATGAGGTTGGTAATGATGCAAAGCCAAAATAAAGGGCAAAAGCAAATGCATACGGTCATTTATCCAGCAACTAAGGCTGATATAATAGACCTGAAAAAAGACTTCACGAAAGAGCTCAGCTCTCTTAAAAAAGAAGTCAACTATCTAAGAAAAGAGGTTAACTCTATTGTAATTATTGGTTATGTCGTACTATTAATCGTCTGGTTGGCTTTAATAAAATATATTCTCAGTTAATTACCCTCACAGCTCAGGGTAATGATGTGGTTATGTCACAAAGTTATGCCGAAGAACAATGCCTGCAGCCAGAATCAATGATTATGCATTGATTGCCTCTTCAAAACTTTAGCTACAACGTAACTAGGTCCGGTTGCGACCGCAATCTGAATTGAGGACTGTTTGGCAGTGTTTCAGTCGCTACAACTAAATACACTCAGGGCAACCAATGAGTGTGCCTGTATTAAAAGATCAGGTAACCAACAAGAAAACTGACGATAGCGATGGCCGCCATGTATAAGCCAGCATACTTGCTCTGCATGAAATCCATACCCTCTATTCCTTCTGACGTTCAAAACTAATGACAACACCAAAAATCAACAAGATGGAGAACCAGCAAAATATCAAACTTGTCCCTTTCATTCTGCAGGTGATGGCACTGACTTAAGTTTATAGCAAAACCAGGGTGTAAATTCCACCGTAGCGAAACAGCCTGTTGACCTAACTTTTTGGGCTCTTCTCCGCTTAGTTGAGTCGCTATAGATAGAGGTATTGTAATCAAGCTATTGATTTAAAATGCTTCTTTGTTCTAAATGTCAGTAATATACCTTGTCATCTTTATCTTCAAAGGCCAATGCGTCGAGTCTTTTTCTGTCGTAAAGGACTCTCATTCCGTGCTCGTGCGGTGTCGTCGAGATAGACGATTCAAGGTTAGAGAGCCTATAGCTGGAGCTTCTTGTACTGTTGA
>NZ_JANEYT010000180.1 GCF_024357955.1 Photobacterium pectinilyticum | reverse complement strand
ATTAAATAATGGTAAATATAACCATTGATAAAAAATCATAGGCGGGAAACGTCCGTTCGCAACTCACTTAACATAACACCCGATAACCGAACTCGAATAGGTCACCTCTAGGTGGCCTTTTTTACGTTACAGAGTTGCTCATGTAGGCACTGTTAACTCATTATGAATCATTAATGTATCGTTGTTTGAGTGCGCTTTAATGATTGATTTAAAAAAACTAACGAAAAAAGAGTTACTAGAGCTTAATCAGAGGGTAGTTGAGAGATTAAAAGAGCTTGATGCACAAAAGACATCTGGGTTCATGAATGATTTTTCTGTGGGTGATAAGGTCAGCTTTGAACCACCTGGTGAAGATGGTGTTATCGGAATAGTGATTAGAAAAAACAAAAAAACCATCTCTGTTCTAGATGATTCAGGGCATAAATGGAATGTGCATCCATCGTATTTAATGCATCAAGGTGGTGAAAACATCATTGATGCGGAATGGACAAAAATTGATTGATTCAACATAACACCCGAAGTAAGAACCGGACATACAAAGGCCACCCAAACAGGTGGCCTTTGTATGTCCGGAACGACAACGAGCATGCAGGAGATACTTAGCCTTTAGAGCATAGACTAATGGGACGGAGTCGAGCATGAATTCAGGCCCATGGCGGCTTTTTTGTATCCTGGAGGATTGAGGGAGAGCGGCTTTCAGATTATCCTAGCTCCAGATGTGAAAAAACCAGCCTTGCAGGGCTGGTTTTCTCGGAATACTTACGATTTGACGGTCGGTAAGTCCTTTCATGATAGCTATATCACGTAAGCACTTCAAGTATTCCCACGGCCCACTTGGAATCAAGATGTTTTGGATGGGCGAAGGCATCCCGCTACCGAGCAAGGGATACCTTAGGTAGCCAGCGAACGAACCAGATCCGAAATGACGTAATAGGTCACGATGCTGCAGCTGCTAGGCATCGAGTAAGGCCAAATGATAATACGGTCTGGTGTGTGCCACTGAGGTGGATGATTCAATTTACTGCAAATGTATTTGGGTCACTAATGGCACAGCGTAGGGCAGCCCGAAAGGGAGAGTAAACCCATAAGGTTAAGCGCGAAATGAGCCTGATACTTCAGCCAGATTGACTGGTTTCGAGGTAGGGGTTCGGCGTAGCCGAAAGGGCTGTTTGGCTTTTTCTTACGTTACAGGGTTGCGCTTCTTCGGTACCTGAAAGCCCAGACTTAATGCGATTTACTCACCGATTCAGTGGACAACAAACACCCCACTTAACATAACGTGCACTTAGCGCACCGATATTGTTTATCCCATATTAAAATGTCAGTGAGTTTTCCCAGATTAAAGTGTCTCTTTCCTA
>NZ_JANEYT010000017.1 GCF_024357955.1 Photobacterium pectinilyticum | reverse complement strand
CGCGGATAAATTATCGACCGAAAAAGTGTTTAGGCTTCAAGCAGCCAGCGATTGTCTTTAAAGAAATGGCATTGGCTGCTTGATATTGGAGAGTGTCGCACTTCGCAGTTGAATTCGGGACTAAAAAGTTAAATTATCAATGCTTACTGGCCAATAAGTTTATAATTCAGGTGCTTTCTAGATGGATTTTCAATAAACTTAAACGAAAGATATGAAAGCAGTATACTAATTGGCAACATTACGAATACGAATACAGAAATTTTGTGCAAATCAGAGCCAAAATCAATAAACAAAAACGAACGCAATGGAAATCTGTGTAGTAAGTAAAGTGAATAGGATATTGTACCTAGAAAAACTAAGGACTTCACCTCAAGGATTGACTTAAATACTGTTGACTCAATTGAAGCAATAACGAGTAAGGGCATGAATAGAATCGCAATATAATTATTAGTCCACATAGCTTTATAGTTATATAATAAATCACTTCCAGTCAATATATTAAAATAATATGGCAGAGAAACAATCATCATCAGTACACACATCAGTGCAACAATATCCCAGTTAATCCTCCAGTATTTTACTTTATTATTAAATTCATATGTAAGCATTCCGAAAATGAAAAAATGAAGGTGTTGATTTAACCTTAAAAAGGATAGATCACGATACCATTCATACTTAGTTAAATACTGGAATGCTAAGAAAAAAATGCAAAGAGAATAAAAGAAATATTTACTTTCTTTCTTTGCAAACCAGAAAACAGGAAATATTAAATAGAAAAAAATCTCTAGCCCTATTGTCCAAAATACCTCATCACCTCTGATAAATAGAAGATTTTTCACTGCGCTATCAACTGAACCTATATAATTATAGGCAAGTAAATTCCCGCCAAAACCATAACTCCTAAGGGTAATTTGATAAATCAAAGAGAATAGTATTGTAATCAAAAATAATGGATAAACCCTTGATACACGTCGAATGTAAAAAACTTTTATATTTTTAATTGTTGGCTCTTTTTTATCGGTAACCAGCATCATTAAAAAGCCAGACAATAAAAAGAACAGCATGACTCCTATTTGCCCCAAAAATTTAAACTCACCATTGAGAAAGCCTGTATCACTAGAGAAGTGACTAAAGACAACTATTAAAGCAGCAAGCCCTCGTAAACCATCTAAGCTTTTATAATGATTAGACATCATATTCTCTCAAAAAATAACAACGATTAACTATTAATAAATCTATTTAAACCATCAATAATGCTTGTCTTATCAAACCGATTATAGTTTGATGAGAAACCATCTTTTAAACCCAATAGAAAAGCTCTTACTTTAGGAAAAACTCCAGAACATTTCAATATATTAAAGACTATTTTCCCGCATTTCATTACCAACATAGAATAAAATGAAAATGAAGTACACAACGGTTTAGTAATAAAAAAGTTTCTCGATAGAAAGTAAATTTTCCATGGAGGCATATCTGATGCGGGCCCAACATCATGAACAAAAGATAGCCTTGATGTAAATGCTATTTTAAAACCACGCTTTGTCAAACTACGAGTAAAAAATGTATCATCATAGTAAATAAAAAGATCAGGGTTAATAAGAGAATGATATTGCCTCAATACATCTAGAGATAGTACAAAGCCAACAAAAGAAGCACTTTCTATTGGATAAATATTCCCATCAAGATGACATTCTGAAACAATTGAAGATTCTTTCTTAAAAAGGTAATTGAATAGCTTCTTTGTTGTATCTGGGTATTGTATAACCTGACGGTTCATCATAGGTAAACGCTCATCTTTAGAGCATACATGAGCGCTAAAGCCTTGAAATTTATTACCACCTAATTGTGATAACTGTTCAAGAAAGTATTCACTTGGATATGCATCATCATCAAAGAATACGACCCAATCCGTATCAATATTGTCAAGAATGTATTTTGTACCCTTAGCAAATCCACCTGCACCGCCAATATTATCACAATTAATAATATGAAAGTGTCTATCACTAATAGTAGATAGGTATTCATATGTTCCATCATTAGAGTCACAATTTACAATAACAACATAATTAAATCCTGCAGTAACAGTTGCTGAGATGGTATTTTTTAGCTTTTCTACTCTATTATGAGTAACAATAATTGCTGTCGCTTTCATACTAAACCGAACAAAGGGAGCCGAAGCTCCCAAAATGATTAGGGGTTAACAAACAGTGCCGGCACTGGCTCGTTATTATTAATCTTAGATAATGTTATTTCGGCTGCATCAAGTGCTTCCCGAATAGTCACATCCATATCTAGGTAACGGTATGTTCCAAGACGACCAATAAAGCTCACTTTCTTAGTCAGCTTCGCTTCAGCAACATATTTATCCAACATATCTTTTCCACCGACAATACGAATCGGGTAGTAAGGGATATCATCAGCTTCACAAAGTCGACTGTACTCTCTATAAATAACCGTTTTGTCATGGCTTTCCCATGGAGAGAAATACTTATGCTCAGTAATTCGAGTATAAGGTACTTCTACATCACCATAATTCATCACGGCTGTACCTTGATAATCACCATCGTGGATTTCTTGTTTGAAATCCAAGGTGCGGTAGCTTAAATGGCCATGCTTGAAGTCGAAATATGAGTCCAGTGGGCCAGAGTAAAACACATGCTCATATGCCTCAAGCATCTCTTTTTCATAAGGCAATTCAAGCTTGACTTCGATATTTTCATGATCGAGAATATTTTCTACGATCTTGGTATAACCGTCCTCTGGCATCCCCTGATACTGGTGGTTAAAATAATTATCATCATAATTAAAACGTACAGGCAAACGCTTCAAAATACTAGCTGGTAGCTCCGACGGATTAAGCCCCCACTGCTTCTGGGTATAACCTTTAAAGAAAGCCTCGTAAAGGTCCTTACCAACAAACTTCATGGCCTGCTCTTCAAACGTCACTGGCTCACCAATGCTCTTGTCTGCAATCGAATTAATAAACTCTTTTGCTTCACTAGGAGAAAGCGTCTTATCAAAATACTGGTTGATTGTATGAAGGTTAATAGGTAGGGAGAACACTTTTCCCTGACTTGTCGTTTTCACGCGGTTGATATATGGTTTAAACGACGCCCAGCTATTTACGTAATCCCATACTTCTTTATCATCGGTATGGAAAATATGCGGGCCATAAGTATGTACCATCACATCAGTTTCAGCATCACGCTCGGTGAAGCAATTGCCCGCAATGTGTGAGCGAGAATCAATTACGGTTACTTTCTTTCCGGCCTCTGCCAACTTTCTTGCTATAACAGCACAAGAAAAACCTGCTCCTACACATAAATACATATTAGCCTCTATCACTCTGTTTTTTTTCATGTTGCAAAAGTGCCATTGCCGCTTTCAGTACTCTTACTTCTGAATGTAACTTATTAACTGTCGAGTTCATGTCTTTAATCTCTTTAAGCAGCTGACGATTCGTAACATGAACTGAATTTCTTTTTTTTAGATTCAATTTATAAGAAACAAACAGTTTAACTTTAGCCAATGCTGCCTTTAAGCCTTCTTGCTTGTAAACATTATAAGCTTGGCTAGCAAGGTGCATAATGATGTTATCATGCTGTTTTGCTGGAAGTTTACTATTAACGTCTCTTTTTGCTACTTTACAAAACTGTTCAAAATTTTTCTCTTGCACTGATTTAATAAGATCAGTACCACGGATACCAACCACAGGCGTCCCAGAAATAGCCTGAATAAACTCTGGCTGATATTTATTCAACTCAGCAGAAAGAGCATTAAATAATGCTTCATGACACTCTGGGGTAATTTTCTCGGAAATCCAGCTAGTGTTTCCGATCAGCCAACCAATACATTGATTTTTGTATTGTTCAAATGTGTCAGAAGCATTCAGCATTGAAATGATTGTACTATGGTGATCATACATTGCGATCAAGCGGGCATCTGCGGTCCCCATAGTTTGACCCGGACGGTTAATACGATGATAACAGCCAACGTAACTGTCAAAAGCAAATACTTTTGCTTTAACCGTGGTTTCCCAATGGAACGGATTATCCTCGAAAAAATAATCGCCAACTGGGAAGCGAACATTATTTTTCTCAATGAAATCTCGTTTGTAAACTTTACGCCATGGTACAGGGTTAAAGCGTAAGAAAAGCTTTTTAAACTTCTCATCAGATACTTTGTCATGATCAAAAGAAACAATGTCTTTCCACTTGCGGTGATCAGAAGGCGTTTTGTTCACATTGTTTTGCTCGTCAAACTCCAGATAGTTACAAAAAGCAACCTCTGCATCAGCAGCTTTCGCTTTGTTGTAGAGTCTTTCGAACATATCCGTCTCATACCAATCATCGCCGTCAGCAAATCCGATATACTCACCTTGCGCAATATCTAAACCAGCATTAGCCGCACTTGATACCCCACCAATTGTATTTTTCTCAAAAACAATAGATTTAATACGTGAGTCTTTGACTTCAAACTCTTTAATTATTGAAACTGTGTTATCATTAGATGCATCATCAACGACGATAATTTCGATATCTTCAATTGTTTGTGCACAAATACTTTCTAAGCACTTAGCAATATAGTTCTCAATGTTATATGTCGTTACAATGATCGACAGCTTCATAGTTTTTTCCCTAGTTTAAAAAACGCTGCATCAGCAGCAATGCCAGGCATATGTTCACTAACTGCAATTAGTCGTTCAAAATTAAAATTGACATACGACTCAGTCAGTAATTGGTTAAATTCAGCCATAATATCGGGGTTAATAAAACCTTCAACCCATTTAAGTAGTTTTATCTTAAAACGTAAAAAATAATGATAGTAACTATCGGTAAGATGTTGCTCTGAAAGAATGAGTGCTTCAACCTCATTCAGAACTTGGAAGACAACTAAACGGCGAGTATCTGCAACATTGGTTATTTGGTCATTACCACGCACCACAAAATGGTAACAGATCGATGTATTCACCAAGGTGATTTTTTCGCTGTACATCAAGCATTGCCAATGAGCAAATACATCATTGTTTACGGGGGTGGTAGAAAAGTACAAGCCAATCTTTTTGATAAATGTATAGCGAAGCAGTTTATTCCAAGGGTAGTTAACTGTTTCAAGGAAATAACCATGACGTTTGATATCAAACGAAATAGTATCCTTATTGGTCATAATACCTTGCCAGATATTCCTATCCTGTCCTGTCATACCCATAGATGCTAACTTATTGTTATGAGTTATATAATCGTACTTAGCAATAGCGACATCACACTCATTGATATCAGCAGCTTCCACGACCTTATCCAATGCACCTTCAGGCATAGTGTCGTCAGCATCAAAAAACAACACGTACTCAGGTTCGCTTTTGATATGCTGTAAACCTAAATTACGAGAAGCACCAGCACCGTGGCCCTCGCTACCATCATTGACATAAATATTACCATCAATACCAGAGTCAAAAAGGGCCTGAGCATTCTTTACCGTATCATCCGTTGAGTTATCATCAACGACGATAAAATTAACAGACACCGTATTATGCTTAGAAATCGATTTAATGCACTCTAGCAACTTATCCTGTTCATTTTTAACAGGGATGATTACTGTTACCTTACTTTTAAGATTGTTTGTCATGTGTCTGCTCAAATCAATTTTGCTTAAATTCAATTTCCAAAACCTTTACCTTTTCACCATCAATAATGGCAAACAGCTCATTCATTCCCTTACACTTAATCTGGCCATCATGAAATCTTGATTTGTGTGAATATTTATGCTCTGGAAATTTTTTATGGAAAGCTGGTGAATCCGTTGGACCAGGCAATTCAATTTTTTCGAATTCATTTTCACATAAAACTTTAGTTATTTTTTTGTTATTCTTATCAATAACCACACAGTTAAAATAAAAATGTTCTTCTGCTCTTCTAACTTTTTCAAAAATAAGAATGCAATCTTCTTTTTTCCAAAGTTTTGTGATTTTATCATTATTTGACGAAAAAACCACATTCAGGTTAAATTCTGGGTATACTTCCTTCGCCGTACCAACTTTTCGAACCACACCATTTTCAATCCATACAATGCGCTCTGCCAGAGATGAAACCTGATGCTCAGAATGGGAAACAATAACAACAGTAATATCAGAGGCTACTTTTTCAGCAATGGCCATTTCGGCTTTTTGTCTGAACCTAACATCGCCAACACCTAACACTTCATCAATAAGTAAAATGTCTGGAGAAGTAAACATAGCAATGGAGAAGCCTAGTTTGGCTTTCATACCCGATGAATATGTTTTTATAGGTTTTTCAAAAAATTCGCCTAATTCTGAAAAGTTTTTAATATCTTCTAATTGCGAAACAACATCAGATTTTCTGTATCCCAGCAACATGCCGCTAATTACTGCGTTCTGTCGGCCAGAAAGGTTACTATCAAAACCCGCTTGTAGTGCCATTAATGAAACACTATTTGTATGATATTTTACCACCCCTTTATCTGGCTCAATAATACCCGCAAGTAATCGTAGTAAGGTCGATTTACCCGCACCATTTCTGCCAATAATGCCCAGAGTTTCACCTTTGAAAATGTCAAAAGTAATATCTTTTAGTGCGTGATATTTCGTACTTTTGAATAGTGATTTTCTTTCATTGTACGAAACACCGACATTCTTAAGTTCAACAATCTTATTCATTCAAGAACTACCCTTGGAAGTAACAAGTCGTATTTTTTATAAAAGTATCCCGCTGTGACACACAACAACAAGGACAAGATAAACACATACAAGCTCAAGGTAAAATTGGGCAAAGTGCCATCAATTAACACGTCACGATATGAACGCAAGATAACAGCCATTGGATTGATAAAGAAGAACCCTTGAAGATCTTCTGGTATATCTTTGTAATTAAAGAAAATACCAGAACAAAACATAAGGAACTGTAAAGCCGTGGGAATAATTAGTGAAAAGTCACGAATAAATGGCACGATCAATGCCGCATGCAAAGAACAGCCGACAATCAGCATTGATTGAAGCAAAAAGATTGGGATGATATACAACCAAGTAGTACTAACTTCTAACCCATAGAATACAAGAAAAACAAAAAGTATTGAAAAGACAATAACTTGCTTAGCTGTATCTTGAAGGACATGAGTCAATGGAAAGAAAATCTTGGGTATATACAGTTGGTTCATTAACTGTCGACCATTTAAAATACTATTTTGGGCATGAGTCACAGATCTAGAAAACCATAGCCATGGTACAAGTCCAGACAGCAAGAAGCCAACATAACCTTCCCCACCTCTTTTCAACAACACAGCAAAGACTAAAAAATAGACAACCATATGAAGAAGTGGTTCAATAATCCACCACGCATAACTCAAATAGTTTACAGATGCTTCTGATTTAAGGTTAAGTTTTGCCCTTTGAATTATCAGCTCAGCAAGCCTTAAATTACTTATTTGATGCATTGAGCTGCCTTCAATTTATAATTTATCATGTTTATAGTTTAACTCTTTGGTATATTTCTTTGTACGCATTAATAACACATTGAAAAGAATAATAATTTATAACTCTTTTTCGCCCATTCTGCCCCATTTCTGTTCTTTTGTTCGCATCAACCAACCTCTTAATTCCAGAAACAATACTATCAACAGAGTTATCCTGGATAACTATTCCATTAACCCCATCAATAACAAACTCATTGCAGCCAGATACATTGGTGGTAATAACCGGCTTACCACAAGCATTTGCTTCAATCAAAACTCTTGGTATACCTTCACCATAACTGGTTGGTAATACTACAACATCATGTTCCGGAAGAATATCTTCCATATTCGATACTTGACCAAGCCAATTTATCTTACCTTCCTGATGCAACTGTTCAAGGTAACTCGGTTCAATACGGTCATTGGCATCATCATCAATCAGTCCGGCAACTGACAGCGAGATATCAAAAGAACCTCGGTTTAACGTTTCAACCGCTTCAACAAGCTGTAATAGGCCTTTATTTTTCAGAAGCCTTGCTGCAAAAAGAAGATATAACCTTTGATCTTGACTTTGTGTGCTTTTTTTCGGCTTGTATTTATTTATATCTACACCAGAGCCCGGAACTACTGCGCTATTGTGTTCACTACAAACATTATTTTTCTTGAATAGAATTTGATCTGCTTTATTTTCAAAGACAAAAATCGCTTTTTTATTTAAAGATATAAGTTTATATAGTTTTAAGATGACATTTGCTAAAATTGTATTTTTTACAGATTTACTTGAGAATACATAACCTAGGCCTGGAAGTGTCAATACAATTGGTTTGTTTAAAAATAACGCAATTAATCCAAACATGATATTCGGCTTAATTGTTATAGTGTGCAGTAAATCCGGTTTTGTTTTACATACAATCCTAACATCTTGCAACAAAGTTTTGATGTTATTCACCAGCCCAATAGATGATCTTTTAATCTCAACTTCATGGCATGTACCTGAAAAACGTCCGGTATGCTTTGAGGTACAGATTTCAACAGTAAACCCTTGAGTCATTTCAGACTCAACACGTTCCATCCAATGAAGATCAAAGTACCACCCCACATTGATCGCCAGCAACATTTTCTTCATAAATCAGCAACTTAATTGAAGACCAAGCAATTATCACTTTGTCTTTAAAAGTAAACAGGTGATTATAACCCATCTATCTCATCAAGAAAATCATCCAGGTACGCTTCATCTTCCAGCTCTAGCATCTCGTCATTGCCGCCGGTGGCGCGGAAGTTTTTGTTCTGGATGTAGGCATCGCGGGTGAAGATGTACGAATCAGGCGAGTCTTTCAAGATCGCTTCTTGCTTAACCAAGGCCGCTCGGTCTTCCATGCCTTCGAATGCCCATTTACCTAAGCTCTGCCAGAAGCTCAATGCGCTTAGTGGTAGGTATAGACCATCGACAACATCACCGGCACCTTCGCGCAGTGTTAAAGGACCGTAAACCGGGAACATGAAGTATGGGCCGTTGGCAACGCCGTATTTACCCATGGTATCGCCAAACTGCTTATCAACCGGTTTACGGATGTCAGCAGCCGACGCGATATCAATCAGGCCAAAAACACCAAAGGTAGAGTTAATCCAAAAACGGTTGAAGTGGCGGACAGTCTCTTCGCCGTTTAGCATTAATGCGCTATTGACCATGCTGGCAGGCTCATCAAGGTTGGCCAGAAAATTTTTGATGCCAGTACGGATGAAAGAGGGGGTGTAATCAACGTAGGCCAAAGACACTGGGCGGACCAAATACGGATCTAGGTAATCGTAGTTCAGATCCCACATTGCCCGGTTGAAGCCTTCAAAGGGATCGTACACACCCGGAACCGCATACTCACCTTCACCTTGCTCGACTTCTTCAAGTACAGCGGCTAAGTCCTCGTCGTAATTAGCATCGTAGTCACCGAATTCGTCCATCGCCGAGTCATCAGCCATGGCATTCTCGCTGGCCGGTGATTCAATGTTGCTTGGTGCCGATGAAGCTTGCTCGTCTGACGTCGCTTCGACAGGAGACATTTCACTAGCCGTCAGGTCACTAGATGCCTGGCCGCTAGATGTCAGGTCTTCAGGGTACTGTTCATCCGGAGACTGAGCACACGCTGTCAGGGTCAATAAAATAGCAAGGGTAAATAGGTGTTTTTTCAATGCTCTTTCCATGGTATGTCAGACTGAACCCGCGCTAAATGGTAATACCAGAAACCGTAAACATCTAGCGATTTTATGCTTGCCGTAAATTAATATTTTAACTCAATACCAACCACTATCTGCATCTATTTAGTTTTAGACCAATCGAGATAAAACCTGATCAGCGTTACCCGTTACATAGATGGAATGTCTGATATCTCCTAAATCCTTTTGAGTTCAAAAATAAAAGGCCAGATACTAATAGTATCTGGCCTTTTATATATCTACCACCTCAAGTCGCAGATTTTGTTAGTATTTTGTATTTATCACTACGTTTGTCGAGCCACCTAAAGAAATGACGTCACTCTGACCATACCAATCACCATTACGGGTCATCACATTACCATCGGTATCGATACGGGCTTTGATGATCATATCCTGCAGCGAGGTCATTGGACGCTCAGGGATCATGCTGTCATTGTCATCCAAAGTCAGGGTGAACGGAAACGCAGAAATCGGTACACGTCGTGCTGCCACTGGCATTGGCGCACCATCAGCCGAATGAACAGAAACAAAGACCAAGCCTTGCTCTGGCAGTTCAACGGATGGGTCAAGCTCTACCGTTACCGACACTGAGGTTGCGGTGTTCTTGCCACGATCGAGCTGGGACTGAGCACGAGCAATACTACGGTCAAGCATTTCTGCACGCGGGTCATCGGTTCCGATGATCTGCTGCATCATGCTCCAGTAGTTAATCGCCTGCTTAAAATCACCGCTTTCAAACGAGTCGAAAGCCAATAGCGACAGTGCTCGGATGTTGGTGTGGTCAACACGCAGCACACTGCGAAGCAACAGACGAGCACGCTCACTCTGTGCCGGATCACCAATCATCATCAGTGTCTGGCCGAAGCTCAGCATCACTTCCGGGTTGCTTGGTTCCAGGCGGTAGGCACGGTTCATCGCATCCTGAGCGGTCTCGGCATCACGGTTAGCCATGCCAATGCGGCCCAGCAACAACCAGCCTGTCGCATCATCAGGATTGTCATGAAGACGGGTACGTAATGCCAGCGTCAAATCATCCATCTCTTGGTCGCTGAGCGGATTTGACTCATCCATCAAGCGCTGAGAGAGATCTGGCAAGCGGGTTACGGTCTCGTTCCATGCTTGGACTTTATCCAGACTACCGACCTTCATGTACATACCAAAGCTCACACCAACAAGCAGAATAAGCCCAGGGATCAACATGGTGGTGCTGACCTGGGTTTTCGTCTGCTCGGCATTAGCTGGTACATCATCCAGTAGCGACTGCTGTAGTTCAACCACGAGTTCGTCTTTGTTTTCAACCAAGCCTTCGCTGCTTTCTTCTTTCAGTTCGTCCATACGATCTTTGAAGAAAGCTTTGTTCAGTTCATCACGGCTGGCGACTTCATCTTGCTCTTTGCCGGTATACATTGGCACGACAAAAATAACCATCGCGACCAGTACCAAGAGGGCGGAAATTACCCAAAACATCGTCATTATTTCACCTTACCGTCTTGGTTAGTCTGCTTGGAAACGTCACCTGCATCAGTGCCGATTTCCGTCATCAGGGCTTTCAAGCGATCTTGTTCATCGGCTTCTAGCTCGGTGTCAGTCACTTTTTCAGTACTTTTGCGCGAGCGCATCACCAAAATGGAAAAGCCAATAACGATAAAGAGCAAAGGACCTAACCACAGGATCAGGGTTGATGCCATCACCGGTGGGTTGTAGGTGACAAAGTTGCCGTAACGGGCAATCATGTAGTCCACCACATCCTGCTTGCTTTTACCTTCTTGAAGCAATTCGTAGGTTTTCTGACGCATGTCTTGCGCCAGCGCAGCATTCGAGTCAGCAATGTTGTTGTTCTGGCATTTAGGGCAACGCAAGGTTGCCGCAAGCTCCTGAAAATCCTTCTCCTGCTGGGCAGAATCGAAATCGTACACATCAGTCAATGCCAGGACCGGCACTGACGTTGTGAGCAACATCGTTCCACCAAGCACCATCGCCAGTGCCAAAACAGGACCAGTAAAAAACTGAGCCATTCGACGAGAAATAGTCATTATCCCTGCGCCTCCTCTATCAAGGCTTCGTACATCGGTTTCAATGTCTCGTTCCAATTACGGTCGTTGACATCACCGACATGGCGATAGCGAATAATACCGCTGGCATCAATCAGGAAGGTTTCCGGTGCGCCGTAAACGCCCAGATCCATCCCCAACATGCCATTGCCATCAAACAGGCTGTGCAGGTAAGGGTTACCCAGCTCATTCAACCAACGAACGGCTTTTAGGCGCTCATCTTTATAGTTGAGGCCAATGATCTTCACCCCTTCGCTTGCTAGCTGGTTAAGGTAAGTGTGCTCGGCGTAACATGTCGGACACCAGGTCGCCCATACATTTAGAAGCAATGGCTCGCCGATGAAGATGTCCTGCTCGTAGAGCCTGCCAGCTTCAACCAAGTCTTCCAGCTTGAATTGAGGAACAGGCTTGCCGACCAGTACCGATTCCAATTTGGTTGGATCGTCACCGTCTGCATTGCGGGTCAGCTGGATCATGAACATCACAACCAACCCAAGGAAAAGGATCAGTGGAATAAAAAGTAACTTCTTGTTCATCAGTTTGCCTTCGCCTCCTGCTTCGCTGCTGACGCTTGTTCTTTCTCTGCCTTCTTGCGGAAGCGATAGCGCTTGTCACTAATAGCAAATGCCCCGCCCAGTGCCATCAAGGCCGCACCAAACCAGATCCAGTTAACAAACGGCTTGAAGTAAATACGGACTGCCCACGCACCATCGGTTAACTTCTCGCCCATCGCCACATACAGATCGCGAGTCACACCGCTGTCGATCGCCGCTTCCGTCATCATTGAGCCAGCAACAGAATAGAAACGCTTTTCGGCATGTAAGGTCGTTACACGCTTACCGTTGCGGGTAATGTTGAAGTCTGCAATGTAACCGTCGTAGTTAGGACCGTCGGCATCACGCAAGCCAGCAAAGTGGAAGTCATACCCTTGAACCTGTACGGTCTCACCGGGTGCCATTCGTACGTCACGTTCGATATCGTAATTCGACACCAAGGCAATACCAATGACGGTAACCGCCATACCCATATGGCCGAGTACCATCGCCCAGTGACTACGGCCAAGTTTACCCAGGCCAGTCCACAATGTGTGGCGGTGGGTCGCACGCTCATACAGCTCGAAGCCGTGCATAACAATGATCCACACAGCCATCGCCATACCAAGAACCGCCATTGGCTCAAGTACGTCGGTGAACAGCCATACCGATAGGAAAGCAAATGGAATAGTGACAATGGCAGAAATGGTCATCTGCTTACTGATGCTAGAAAGCTGATCGCGCTTCCAGCGAACCAAAGGACCGATACCCAGAATAAAAGCAAACGGGATCATCAGCCAGGTAAACAAAGTATTGAAGAACGGCACACCAATCGATACTGAGCCCAAACCAATTTGTTTGTGGACCAGAGGAAGCAAGGTACCAATCAGTACCACAAGCAGCGCTGCGACCAACAACAAGTTGTTCGCCAGCAATAGATTCTCGCGAGAGAACAGGCTGTAGTTACCACGAGAGCGGATCTGCCCGCCACGAAGGGCGTAAAGCAGTAATGAACCGCCGATGACCACAACTAAGAAGCCAAGGATGAACATGCCTCGTGCCGGATCGGATGCAAACGCGTGTACCGATACCAGTACGCCAGAGCGAACAAGGAAAGTACCCAATAAGCTCAAAGAGAATGCAGAGATAGCTAGCAGTACCGTCCATGCTTTGAACGTACCGCGTTTTTCTGTCACCGCCAGTGAGTGCATAAGCGCTGTACCGGCAAGCCATGGCATGAAGGACGCATTTTCAACCGGATCCCAGAACCACCAGCCACCCCAGCCAAGCTCATAGTAAGCCCACCATGAGCCTAGTGCGATACCCAAAGTCAGGAATGACCATGCAGAGATTGTCCAAGGGCGAGACCAACGCGCCCAAGCGGTATCAAGACGGCCTGTCATCAATGAGGCAATCGCAAAGGCAAACGCGACCGAGAAACCAACATAACCCATGTAAAGCAATGGCGGGTGAATGATCAGACCCGGATCTTGCAAAAGCGGATTCAAATCACGGCCATCAACAGGGAAGAAAGGCAGCGTGCGCAGGAATGGGTTAGACGTTGCGATAATAAACAGCAAGAAGCCAATCGCAATCATCCCCATCACAGACAGTACGCGCGCCAGTGATTCCAGCGGCATACCACGACTGAATACAGCAACCGCAACGGCCCAGCCAGCTTGGATTAATACCCAAAGCAGCAACGACCCTTCATGACCACCCCATACCGCCGATAAGCGGTAATACCAAGGCAGCATGGAGTTTGAGTTACTGGCAACATAAACCACGGTAAAGTCATTGATATAAAATGACCAGCTAAGGATGACAAACGACACCAGGATCATGCCGAAAATACCATATGTTAACGGCCGGGCCATTCGCATGAGTGCCTGGTTCCCCACGGACGCGCCGTATAGGGGATAAATGCTGACTAGGATAGACAATCCCAGTGCAACAATCAGGCTAAAGTTGCCTATTTCTGCAATCATTATTGAGCACTACCCTGCAATTGTTCGTCGGTATATTCAAGCGGTGCGTGTGTTTTCTCCATCGCTTCTGCTACCTCTGGTGGCAAATACTCTTCATCGTGCTTCGCCAATACTTCATGAGCATGAATGGTCGTCGCATTGATCAATTCGCCCTGAGCGACAATACCCTGCCCTTCACGGAATAGATCCGGCAAAATACCGTCATATTGAATCGTTACTGCCGGGCCGACATCAGCGACATCAAAGGTTACCTGCAAAGACTGAGGGTCACGAACGACTGAACCTTCAACCACCATACCGCCAATGCGCAAGCGCTGACCGACTTCTGGTTTACTCCCGTCTTTCTTGCCATGGACAAGCTCAGTCGGGGTATAGAATAGATCCATATTCTGGTTTAGTGCATACAGCAGCAAACCAACGGTTGCACCGAGGCCAACTACCAACGCCAACACCAAGGTCAGGCGCTTTTTACGTCTCGGGTTCATAATGTGTTCTCCAGTTTTTCAGCTTCTTTAATGCGCTTTTCACGCGCAATCTTATTCTTGATTTCGGCCGCTAGGCGGCGTTTAGTATTCAGGCTTGAAATCATCAACCACAGCAAGGCGCCGAAAGAGATCCCGTAGGCGCTCCACACATAGGGGGCATATCCGCCCATCGCCAAGAAGTCACTAAAAGAGTCAAAATGCATAATGGCCTCACTTCATCAGGGCACGCACCCAAGGGCGGTGGCTTTCACGGGCAATAATTTCGTTACGCAGACGCACCATGGTCAACGCACCAAAGAAACAAGCAAAACCAATAATATTGAGCAACAGCGGCCACAACATGGTGGTCGCAATTGATGGTTTAGCAAACTTGGTGATCGTGGCGCCTTGGTGAAGGGTATTCCACCACTCTACCGAGAAATGAATAATGGGAAGGTTAATCACACCGACAATCGCCAGAATACCGGCCGCTTTACCCGCTGTTTTCTCATCATCGAAGGCATTGTAAAGGGCGATAACCCCCAAGTAGAGGAACAGCAGAATTAATTCTGAAGTCAAACGGGCATCCCATACCCACCATGCGCCCCACATCGGTTTACCCCAGACCGCACCTGTCAACAGGGCAATCGCAGTAAACACCGCTCCAATCGGCGCCATGGCAAGGGCTGCCATGTTCGATAGGCGGATCTGCCACACCAAGCCGATAAAGGCCGCTATCGCCATCGACATGTAAGCGCCCATCGACCAAATAGCCGAAGGAACATGCAGGTAGATAATACGGAAACTGTCACCCTGCTGATAATCCGTCGGGGCGAACATCAGTCCCCAAACCGTACCAATCAGAAGGGATAACAAAGCGATGATTGAAAACCAAGGCAGTAAGGTACCGCACAAACGGTAGCAGTTCTCAGCTTTCGCGTAGGGATGTAACCACTTCCACATAATTCTGCTCTACTCAATTTAATAATAATTACGTATCAAAACAACACTTGGCTCAAAATCCAGTCCAGGCTCTGCCTAAGGTGTTACTTATCGTTTTGACGAATATATACCTCGTCTACCTTGGTATAAGCGTCTGGTCTAAAAGGCTTTATAACTCCCATCATCCAGAATGCAGCGCCAACCTAAATACTCCTTAAGGGTTAATAAACTGGCTATCGTCGGCTTCCTTGTTCTTGCTCAAATTGTCTCATGAGATCCATTCTCGTGAGACAGGACGAATCTTAGTTAATTGTAATCAGTTATTGCACACTTATGCGTAGTGAAGCTGCGACAGCGAAGGGAGAAAGTGTCGCCGACGCCACCAGCATCGCTCCCATCAGTGCTAGCTGACCGTTATATGGCACGCCTAAACTGGCAGCATCAATCGCAGAGGTCGCGAATATAAGCACTGGAATATAGAGCGGCAATATGAGCAAACTCAATAAAACACCTCCTTTGCGCAACCCTACAGTAAGAGCGACCCCAATCGCCCCCAGAAAGCTTAACGTCGGTGTCCCTATAAGTAGGGTCAAGACCACCGCCTTCCACGTTTCCCACTCAAGTGACAATAATATTGCCAACAACGGGCTGATCAAAATCAGGGGTAACCCGGTAAGCATCCAGTGCGCCAGCATTTTAGCAAAGGCCAAAATCGACAGCGGTGTTGGCATCAACAACATCTGTTCGAGTGAACCATCAACAAAATCATCACGGAACAAGCGCTCCATCGACAACAAAGCAGCCAATAGCGCAGCAACCCACACAATCCCCGGTGCAATTCGTGCTAATAGATTTGGCTCAGGCCCGACACCGAGTGGAAAAAGAGTGATAACAATAATGAAAAACCACAGCGGGTTAAATATCTCGGCCTGACGACGAAAGGCGATCAGAAGCTCACGACGTATAACATGGTATATCGCATTCATCTTCTGTTACCGCCCCAACTTAATTTTTCGTAGCTGATCACTGTCCGTGAACATATCTTGGTGGGTAGTCAATACGACAATTCCACCTCGTTTGGCATGGGCAAGGAACAGACCTTCCAGTACCTTCACCCCTTGCTTGTCAATCGCGGTCAACGGCTCATCCAATATCCACAATTTGTGATTACTCAGCCATAACCTTGCAAGTGCAACCCTGCGTTGCTGGCCTGCCGATAGTTGCCCGGCAGGTACATCTTCACGCCCGGCCAAACCAACTTGGGCTAATGCCTGCCACAAGGAGTCTTCACCAGACACCTGAGGCGTGCCCGTTAGATCCGATTGCTCGTTACACAGGTGCATCGACTGGAAGTAGGCCAAGTTCTCAAACGCGGTCAACTCCCGCTTCACGCCGGTCTGGTGACCCAAGAACAGCAGTTCCTGATGGTAATCTTCTCGTGCCGACTCGATGTCCTCATCTAGCCAGCAAACCCGCCCGTCATCTGCATGTCCAAGCCCTGCTAAGATCCGCAACAACGTCGTTTTACCGGCACCATTATGACCTTCTATCTGAACCAGCTCACCCGACGAGACCGTGAAACACAGGTCTTCAAACAATACCCTTTCGTCCCGGGTACAACTTAACTCTTCAACAGACAACATAAAAATGATGCATCCTAGGTGCCACAATTTGACTCGCATAATATCACAGCGTCCCACCCTGTTGTTAGAGAGCAGAGGCTGTAATTGTGACTTCCATACTGAGCTTAACCCAAGCACATATATTCCAACTGCCACTCACTGCCAGAGTGGACAAGCAGGTAATAAAAAAGTGCCACAAGAAGTTTTAAAAATAGCAAAAGCTGTAGCTAACCGCACACTTTCATCACAAGTCACTATTTTTAAGACAAAACGACATCAATTCCATTCTCGGCGCGAATTTTATTGATATTAACAGTTGTGAATACAGTGAAAAGAGTGCTTACAAGTTAAACGCGGGGTGATGGTGATGGTGATGGTGATGGTGATGGTGATGGTGATGGTGATGGTGATGGTGATGGTGATGGTGATGGTGATGGTGATGTAAGACTCCCTTGACTTACTTGTAAGTCAAGGGAGTCGCTTAGGTTTAAAAGAATTAGCTTTGCTGCCTACCGCCGTGAATGGTGCATTTGCTGAAGCCGTAGCAGTAGCTCTGCTTCTGCTTTTGGCAGGTCGCACTCATTCATCAGCTCGTTGACGTCTGCACCCAGTTCGACCATTTTACTGGCGCGGCTGTACAACCGACTATCGGGATCCTGCATTGCCAATTCGCCTTGGCGATCAGACAACTCTTCCAGATGCCGTGCCATATCGCCCAGCTTCTGACTCATTCCCATGGTGCCTGCACGCAGTTCGTTAAATTGCTTAACCAAACTTTCCTGCTGCTGGCGGGCATTTTTCAATACCAGCTCCGTCGCTGCAAACTTGGCCTCAAGGGCCTGACGGGCAAGACGCTCACGCCTTACCATCAGCCATGCGACCACAATAGCCAACAACGACAAGGCCAGCGGTAACCATTGCAACAACACTTCAAGCATTATAGGTACGCCATCTCGTCCCATTCGTCATCTGATAATAGCTTATTGAGATCGACCAAGATCAGCAACTGGCCATCACGGTTACTCACACCCTGAATGAACTTGGCGCTCTCTTCCGTGCCAACGCTTGGCGTGCTGTCAATTTCAGAGCTGCGTAGGTAAACCACCTCCGCTACGCTATCAACCAGAATACCAATCACCTGCTTTTCAGCTTCGATGATCACAATGCGGGTATTGTCTGAGATCTCACCTGGCATCAAGCCAAAACGAGAACGAGTGTCGATAACCGTCACAACATTTCCGCGCAGGTTAATAATACCCAGAACGTAATCAGGCGCACCCGGTACTGGCGCAATTTCAGAATAACGCAGCACTTCACGCACCTGCATCACGTTAATACCGTAGGTTTCATCTTCCAGTTGGAAGGTCACCCACTGCAGGACTTGATCGTTGCTGTCTTCTTTTTGTATTTCAGCGACACTCACCTGTGACATGCTGTTTCCTCTTTGATCTATTTTTCTGCATTCAACGCGTTAGCGCCTGCGATGAACAGGAGCCTAACATGATTGCCTAAGTTTGGTATTAACATCTAATCCTGCTTTGAGCATCGAAATTAGCTCACTAACATGAATTAGCGCACACATTTTTTCTTTTACCATGCCCGCTAACCAAGGCCGCTTACCGGCTTTCTCGCGCCAGCGAACACTGTGTTGGGATAAGGTTTCGGTACCAAGCAAGGCATTGCAGGCCAGCCCCCACGAACTCTCGCCCAAGACCACCACATACTTATACTGTTCGCGATACTCTTCGCCCTCAAGTTTATCGGGCATTGCCCAGCACGCAGTATCAACCACATTAAGCTGGTGATCGCGGCTGCTCATCAGCCCTAAATACCATACTGGACGACCAAGCAGGCTGTTCATATCGCCAAGTTGATGGATCCCACCCAGCTCGGTCAGCGGTACTGCAAATGTCACCCCGTTGACTTCAAAGAACAGCGCCTGAAAGTCATTGCCCTTCTGTACTTGCTGTGTCCACAAATCAGGCGGCAGATCTTCTCCGGCCTGCGTCTCAACTAAAGTCTCTTCAACCGCCTTATCAACAAGTGCTTGAGGCGAAACAAGAGGCTGTTCATGCGCCTGTTCGTGCGCCATAACCTGTTGCCATTCATCGGCTAGCTCGTCGTCGATATAACGATGTTCAGCGCCAGCTTGTGCAACCGCATCTTCGACTACATCGCCTTTTACATCGCTTTTTACATCGTCGTTTTCGGTAAACGGGTTATTCCGGCTGACCTGATTCAACAAACGCTGAACGTTATCCAGCACTGGCGATGGCATACTGCGCTCGGGTTGCTCCGTATTATCGTCCAAGCTGGCAAAGTCGAATGGCTTGGCTACCGGTATTAGCGTCTGCTGCGGCTCAGGGCTCAGTACCCCAGCATCTTGAGATAGCTGACAACCTGGCCTGGGAGCCTCTTCAGCGGTTACCTCACCGCCGGATTGTGAAACCGCATCGGTACAGGGCTCGCAATCTTTTTCGAGGCGGTCCTCGGCAGTATCGATGTCAGCTTGCTGCAGCGCAGGTTCAAAGGCTGCTTCTGGCTCTGGCTCTAGCAGTAAATCAACAAAATAATCTTCCAGCGCCTGAGTGCTGGATAAGCGGCTGTTATCGGTCATCCTGTTGCAGGCGCCCCAAATAATTCAATAGCGTTTTATACGCAAAAACCCCACGGCTACTGCGTGAGTAAAGTGACGGTGGCATATGTTTGATACTCGCATCTCGGAACTTAGTATCGATCGGAACGGCCGATGCCCAGACTTGCTCAGGGAAGCGCAGTTTCAACTCCTGCAGAGTCTGCAGCGATGCCCTCGTCCGTTTGTCATACATGGTGGGTACAATCGTGACCTTAAACGGCGAGCGACGTGATTTTTGCATGATATCCAAGGTGCGCATCATCCGCTCGAGACCTTTCATTGCAAGAAACTCGGTCTGCACCGGGATCAAGATACGATCACTGGCTGCCAGCGCATTGACCATCATGACCCCGAGAATAGGCGGGCAGTCAATCAATACGTAATCATAGTCGTCAGCCAAACACTGCAGCGCTTTTCTAAGCACCAGCCCCATACCACCGCGATTACCCATCACCCTGTCCAGGGTCGCCAGCGACATATGGGCAGGGATAATATCGATGTTGTTGAACTGGGTGCGCAGGATCACCGGTTTGACTGTATCACGCTTGATCTCGGTTAATTGGAACAAATCAAACAAACTGGCAGGTACACCATCGGCGTCAAAGTTCAGGTATGTGGTCAGCGATGAATGTGGATCGGTATCCACCAGCAAAACCCGCTTGTTACGCTCGCTCAGCAATCCCGCCAGAGCGACAGTGGTCGTGGTTTTGCCCACGCCCCCTTTCTGGTTAGCAATACTCCAGACTATCAAGGTACACTCCCTACGCGAGCCCAAGCTCTACCGTAATACGCTCGGCAATACGCTCCAGCGGTAGATCTTCTGACGAGATCCCCGCCTTGGCTACCGCCTGAGGCATACCGTACACGACACAACTGTCTTCATCCTGCGCCCAAATCGTTGCACCGCTGCTTTTAAGCATTCGTGCACCTTCTCGGCCATCGGCACCCATGCCGGTCAATACCATAGACAAGACTTTGTCATGATAGATCTTGGCGGCAGAGCCGAATGTCACATCGACACACGGCTTGTAATTCATTCGATCACCGCCATCAATAATACGCAGTCGTGCCGAGCCCGGACGGCCGTCCAGCATCATCTGCATCCCCCCCGGCGCAAGATAAGCCATACCCGGTTTAAGGACATCGCCATCTTGCGCTTCCTTAACACCAATTTTGCATAGGTTATCGAGCCTAGCAGCAAAGGCGGCGGTGAAAGTCGCAGGCATATGCTGGATAAGTACAATCGGCAACGGGAAGTTTGCTGGCAATGCGGTGAGGATTTTCTGTAGTGCTACCGGGCCACCGGTCGAGGTACCAATAGCCATCAACTGATACTTTTTGCCGGAAGCCTTGAAACGAGCCGCTGGCTTGGCCACAGCAGGACGAGCAACAGGCTGACGCAAGGCGGATAACTGAGCCACTGGCTTGACACTTTCCTTCGACGGCACGCTTCTGCCAGCCAACGTATTACGCGCCG
Organism: Photobacterium pectinilyticum; assembly: GCF_024357955.1. Lineage (GTDB taxonomy): Bacteria > Pseudomonadota > Gammaproteobacteria > Enterobacterales > Vibrionaceae > Photobacterium > Photobacterium pectinilyticum. Next base: position 64,379 of record NZ_JANEYT010000017.1, on the reverse strand, counting down.
ATAAGGCAGAGGCAGGCGCACGGGTTGACTCACGAGAGGAGTCTAGAGAAGATTCACGCCCTGCTGCTGTTGCTGACATTGCAGAACGTACCGGACGGCGCATGAAGACTCGCTTGCGGGCGAGTTCTGTCACCCGCTTTTGCAGCTGGCTAATCGCTTCATCCCGGTTACGGGCGATATCTTCAAACTTCTTCGGTAGAAAATCCAGCGCCCCAGCATCAAGGGCGTCAAGCGTCGCTTTCGCCCCTTCGTGAGTCAGCGAGGAGAACATCAAAATCGGCGTCGGATTGGCTTGCATGATTTCACGCACAGCGGTGATCCCGTCCATCACCGGCATTTCAATATCCATGGTGATCACATCAGGTTGAATACGTGCCGCCATCTCAACCGCTTCCTTGCCGTTGATTGCATTGCCGACCACTTCCAACCTTGGATCAGCATTGAGAATTTCACTCACGCGCCGGCGGAAAAAGCTTGAATCATCCACCACCAATACTTTTACTGCCATGTTAATTTTATCCTGTAGATGACAAACTTTGCGCCTTTGAACAGGCTTTCTATGAGTTTGTTTAACGGCAATGGCTTCCCATGAATAGGGAAGCCATTTGGCCTTATTATTGTTTGATTAACGGCTAGCGTAGTGCTTAAGCAGATTAGGGACATCTAGGATCAAGGCAATATGACCATCGCTGGTAATCGTCGCACCCGCCATTCCCGGCGTCCCTTGCAACAACTCATCTAACGGCTTGATCACCACTTCTTCCTGGCCAATTAAGGTATCAACCACAAAGCCAATTCTCTGGTGACCGTTCTGGACAATCACCACATGGCCATGGTCACGCTCGCGCTGCTGTACACCGGCGCCCGATAACCAGTCTTGTAAGTAGAAGAGTGGGATAGCCTTGTCGCGCACAATAATGGTCAACTGACCATCGACCGTATTGGTTTTGCGCAAATCAAGGTGGAAGATCTCATTAACGCTTGCCAGCGGAAGGGCAAAGGGTTGTTCAGCCACACCCACCATCAGCGTTGGCAGTATCGCCAACGTCAGAGGAACCTTGATATCAATCCGCGTGCCTTTACCCAGGGCTGAGTCAATCGATATTGAACCGTTCAGCTGGGTGATCCCGGTTTTCACCACATCCATACCGACACCGCGGCCAGAGATATCGGAGATCTCTTTTTTGGTCGAGAAGCCAGGGGCAAAAATCAGGTTATAACACTCGCTATCGGTCAGGCGCGATGCCGTATCGGCATCCATTACACCACGCTCAACAGCGATACCACGCAGCTTATCCGGATCCATACCGCCGCCATCATCCTCAATGGTCAGCAAGATATGGTCGCCTTCTTGGGAAGCAGACAGCAATACCGTCCCTACCCTTGGTTTACCCGCTTTCTCACGGATAGCTGGCATTTCAATACCATGGTCAACCGAGTTGCGTACCAAGTGAACCAACGGATCGGCAAGCGCCTCAACCAGATTTTTATCCAAATCGGTCTCTTCGCCGCGCATTTCCAGCACAATATCTTTATTGAGATTGCGCGCCAAGTCACGCACCACCCGAGGAAAACGGCCGAAGACTTTCTTGATTGGCTGCATCCGGGTTTTCATTACCGCACCCTGCAGATCTGCAGTGACCACATCCAGGTTGGCAACCGCTTTGGACATCTCTTCGTCATTCGTATTCAGGCCAAGGCTAACCAAACGGTTACGCACCAAGACTAGCTCACCGACCATATTCATAATGGTATCGAGCGTTGAGGTATCAACCCGCACCGTTGCATCGCCAGCTTTAGCCTTCTCTTTGCCAGCTGCAGGCTTAGCGCGTCGCTCAGCCACAGGCTGTGTTTGAGGCTGAGCGGGAGCCGAAACGTGAGGTTGCCCTTGAGTAATGCCATCACCCAGCATGTCGGCAACCGACTTGGTGGCCATGTCGAGCTCATCCTCGGAAGGCCCTTTGCCCACGCCATGAAGTTCATCCAGCAGACGTTCAAACTCATCATCGGTCATCAAGTCGTCATTGCCGCTCATGCCTTGAGCTGAACTCGCCGGCACTGGACTGACAGACGCTTGACTAACAGACTCTTGACTAACAGGGGCTTGATACACTGGAACTTGGTTGACAGGCTCATTCGTCACTGGCGAGCTGAAGTTATTGCTTCCGGGCGCGTTACCGGCACCGTGCAACTCATCGAGCAAACGCTCAAATTCATCATCGGTGATATCGCCACTTTCAGACTGAATTTGGTTGACGATATCAGTGTCTACAACAGGGGAAAGGGAAGCCGGTGCCGCCTCTTGAACGGTTACCACATCAGAAGGGCCTCGCCCTTTTCCGTGTAGCTCGTCAAGCAAGCGATCGAATTCATCCTGGGTAATATCATCAACAGAATCACCGGCAATGGCGACATCACCTGATGATGCGACAGCGGGCTCATCGACAGGTACAGCGGCTACCGGTGCCATACTTGATGCAGCCATAGCTGACTCGATAGCAACGTCAACGATTGCCTCCGGGCCGCTCATCTGGCCGCCACTGGCCATGGCCAACTCTTGCTCTGAGGGCGGTAGACTGAACCGGTGCAGGGCTTCGAGCAGCGATGGCTCAGCCGGCTCGACGGGCTCGCGTTCCTGAACCTGGGCAAACATCACGTTAATGGTATCCAACGCTTCGAGGATCACATCCATCAGCTCAGATGTGACGCTACGCTTGCCCGTTCTTAGTAAATCAAAGATATTTTCGGCACCATGGCAAGCGTCTACCAGCTCGGTCAGGGAAAGGAACCCTGCGCCACCTTTTACGGTGTGAAAGCCACGGAAAATCGCATTGAGTAGCTCCGAGTCATCCGGACTGCGTTCTAACTCAACCAACTGCTCCGAAAGCAGCTCGAGGATCTCCCCGGCTTCAATCAAAAAGTCCTGTAGGATATCTTCGTCTAAATCAAAGCTCATATTGTTCCCTTAAAATCCTAGGCTCGACAGCAGATCGTCAACGTCATCCTGAGAGGACATGACATTCTCGCGACTGTCGCTGTTGACGATAGGCCCTTCAGGAACAAGGAGCCGCTCTTCACGCAGCGCGTCGGTTCGGTCTTCTTGTTCCATGCCAAACGCTTTGAGAATTTCAACCAATTGATCTTCAACTTCATGAACCAGCTCGATCACCTTGCGAATGATTTGGCCGGTCAGATCCTGGAAGTCCTGAGCCATGAGAATTTCAGTCAACTGGGTACGCAGTATCGTGCTATCACTCTCGACCTGAGTGAGCAACCCGCTGATATCGTGGCAGAGCGACTTAAATTCATTAAGGGCAATCTGTCCACCCATCAAGCGCTGCCATCTTGGATAAACCTGTTGTAAGGTATCCCCGAGCTGATCTGCCACTGGTTGGATGCTATCGACAGCGTCCATGGTTTTGTTGGCGGCGGACTCGGTTTTGTCTATCACATAAGACAACCGGTCGCGTGCATCAGGGATTTCCGTTTTTGCTAAATCGGTAACACGGGGATCAAGGCGGAAATTAGCCAACGAATCATGAAGTTGGCGTGTCAACTTGCCCACTTCTTCATAGACGGGATCACGACTATCTGACACCAAACGGGTAAATAGTGTATTTGCGCCATCCTGATCGCTGGATTCAAGCAGACTGACAAGCTGTTTCGCCTGTTCGAGTGTAATCATTGTTATTATTGTCCTTTGATGCCCGAAAAGTGCTTTACTGCATACGCTCGAAGATTTTATCAAGCTTCTCTTTTAGCGTTGCGGCAGTAAATGGCTTGACGATATAGCCATTAACACCGGCTTGGGCAGCTTCAATGATCTGCTCACGCTTGGCTTCCGCGGTGATCATCAACACAGGCAGGTGCTTGAGTTCGGCATCGGCACGGATATGCTTGAGTAGATCAATACCCTGCATGCCCGGCATGTTCCAGTCCGTCACGACAAAGTCAAAACCGCCCTTTTTCAGCATCGGTAGCGCAGTCAATCCATCATCCGCCTCCTGGGTATTGTTGAAGCCCAGATCACGCAGCAAATTCTTTACGATTCGGCGCATTGTTGAGAAATCATCAACAATGAGGATTTTCATGTTTTTATTCAAAGTTGCCCCCACTGAATTATCAGTGTTTTATAGTGTGTTTATTACGAAGTCCACGCAGTCAACTTGGACCGCAAACGTTGCATCGCCTGACTGTGAATCTGGCAAACTCGGGATTCACTCACCCCGATAACCGCCCCTATCTCTTTGAGGTTTAGCTCCTCGTCGTAGTACAGGGACAAAACTAATGCTTCTCTTTCAGGCAGGGTTTTGATCGCTCCGGCCAAAGATTGACGAAAATTATCATCTACAACCCCCTGAAAGGGAAGATTTTCTTCAACCGATTCTTCATTTGCGACGGTGTCTTCAGCAACCCCTAGATCATCCATACCCACTAAACGACCACAATTAACATCATTTAAGGCTTGGTGGTACTGTTCTAGCGTCATTTCGAGATATGCCGCAATTTCCTGATCATTGGGATCCCGGCCGAGAGTACCTTCAAGGGCCGAAATGGCTTCAGCAATACGTCGGTTGTTTTTGTATACAGAGCGAGGAACCCAATCCCCGCGGCGGATATCATCCAGCATGGCCCCGCGAATGCGGATGCCGGCAAAGGTTTCGAAACTCGCCCCCTTGGTCGGGTCGTAGTTTTTCTGAGCTTCAAGCAGGCCAATCATACCCGCCTGAATGAGATCTTCCAACATCACGCTTGGCGGCAAGCGGCCCATAAGGTGATGGGCAATACGCTTAACCAATGACGAGTAACGTTCGATAAAAGCCTGCGGGCTCGGCTGGTAACGCCCATAGGTTAATGCCTTATTCACTGACTGGCACCTCCCGAGGGTGTCGGGTATTGACCAACAACCTTTCAACGAAGAATTCCAGATGACCACCAGGGCTTTGCGGGACCGGCCACATAGTCGCTTTGTTGGCCAAAGCCCCCAGAGCCAATGCTGCCGGGCTGCGCGGGAAAGCTTCCACCACCAGTTTCTGGCGTTTCACCGACTGGCGAACCCGATCATCAAGTGGAATACATGCCACCAGCTCGAGGTTGGCATCCAAAAAACGCTCAGCCACCCGAGTCAGCTTGATAAACAGATCGCGACCCTCTCGGTAACTGCGCACCATGTTAGCCACTATTTTAAAGCGCTGAACATCATATTCACGGCTGAGGATCTTAATCATGGCGTAGGCATCGGTGATCGACGTTGGCTCATCACAGACCACGACCACCACATCTTGAGCGGCGCGGGAAAAGCTGAGTACCATGTCTGAAATGCCTGCTGCGGTATCGACCAGCAACACATCAATATCGTCTTCAAGGGTACTGAACGCCCGGATCAACCCCATGTGCTGGGCGGCAGTCAGTTCAGCCATATTCTGGGTGCCGGAAGCGGCCGGGACAATTTTCACCCCGTATGGGCCTTCGACAATGATATCTTTAAGCTCGCACGCCCCTGCCAGCACATGTGATAAGTTACGGCCGGTACGTAAGCCAAGCATGACATCGACATTCGCCAATCCGAGGTCGGCATCGAGTACCATGACCCGTTTGCCCTGGCGAGCCATTGAAATCGCCATGTTCAGGGTCACATTGGTTTTCCCCACGCCCCCCTTACCGCCAGTCACGGTAATCACTTTGGTTGAGGTTAGCTGGGTCATACGGCGTAAACCGCTAGCTTGATCGTACATGGCGTTCTCAGTCATAAAAGTCTGCCCCCTGGTTCTCAGCGCTTTCGCTACTCCAGAAGTGGGTTTGCTGGCTTAACTCTTGTTCAAGTAATTCATTTGCCCGAGCAACCAGATAGTTCCCCGTGGCGACCTTAATGTCTTCCGGTACCCGTTGCCCATCAGCAAGATAAGCAATGGGTAGTGCGTGCTGTATCGATACGCTGATCACCTCACCCAAGCTCAGTGATTCGTCCAGCTTGGTCAGTACGCAGCCCGATAGTGGAATACGGCGGAAGTGTTCAATGGTTTCATGCAACACCCGGCGCTGTGCTGTTGAAGGCAGCACCAAGTAGCTGCGGATCTGCGACCCACTGTTTTGCATCAGGGTATCAAGTTGCTCCGATAGCCGAATATCACGTTGTCCCATCCCTGCGGTATCAAGCAGAACCAGGCGACGATGACGTAACTGATGTAATATATCGGCCAATTCCTCAGCATCTTTAGCCACTCTGACCGGACAGCCCATAATTCGTCCATAAGTGGCCAGCTGTTCATGGGCGCCGATACGGAACGTATCAGTCGTCACCATGGCAATTTGGTCAGGGCCAAACTCCATCGCTGCCCGTGCAGCCAACTTGGCAATCGTGGTGGTTTTCCCCACACCTGTTGGCCCAAGCAGCGCGACCACGCCACCACTTTCCAAAATACTGTCTTTGGTGGTAATAATCTGGTCAGAAAGCAGATTCAGCAGTGCTGGCCATGCATCGTTAGCCGGCACATCTTCAGGGATATAGCACGCTAGCTGATCAGCAAGCTCTTGCGACAGCCCCATTTTTTCCAACCGCTTGATCATCATTGCCCGCATCGGCTCACGACGTTCCATTTCCTGCCACATTAGGCCAGAAACTTGATGTTCGAGCAGACGACGGATAGAGGCCATTTCATTGCGCATCGCATCGATTTCGCCGGTACTGTGGTTGCGCGCTTTGGGATCGTAGCGACTTGGATCTAAACGATTTTTCGGCGGTTTCGGTGCACCAAATCGTGACTCTGAGCGGTGTGACTCTAATTGACTCTCTGCCGGGCCTGCAGAGCGCGAGGCATGCAGAGGTTCCGCCTGAGGAACAGCCGGACGACGATAATCACCGATATCGAGCTGGTGGCGACTTTGTTGGTGACCCGCTTGTTGACGGCCTGCCTGATGGCTTGAATGCCGGCTTGGTGTCTGACGAGCAGCAGGATCATTGAAATAAGACTCCGGCTGGCGACGCTGTGACTCTTGTGCCCTGCCACCGCCAGCAGCATAGCGGCGTTCACCATATGACGGACTGGCAGATTGCTGGGGCTCATCGTGGCGGCCATAACGCGGCTCGTCACCATAATGCTTGGACTGGCGCTGCAACAGCGCGGACAACGAGTCGGCTTCATTGCCTTGACCACTGCCTTGCTCAGCATCACCAGACTGGCCGGTAAAATTGTTTAGCACTTTGGCAAACCGGCTTGATGGCGATTGCAGCTGAACCTTATCATCCGCCAGCTGCCGCTTAGCACTATCAAGCCGTTCGGCGAGCTCTTCGCGGGTTTTGCTGGCAGCTGATGACAGTTGGCCACGAGGATCCTCACTGTCCAGCGCTGCAACAATTTCCACCCCACCGGTAACCTTTTTATTCGACATGATGACCGCATCCGCACCCAACTCTTCCTTAACTTGGGTGAGCGCAGCACGCATATCCTTGGCAAAAAAACGTTTAATTTTCAATGTGACCTTCCCGTAATTTCAGGCCGTGAGGTGATGACAGTCCTAAGACCATCTCCGTCATCGTCATCGCCGTTACCGCCATTATGAATTCCCTACTGCATTGACAATACGGATCTGTTTCTCATCAGGTACTTCCTGATAAGACAACACGCGTAATGAAGGAATGGTGTTTTTTACAAATTTCGCGAGTGTCAGCCTCAGTACCCCCGATGTCAGCAACACGGCAGGTTCACCTTTCAGCTCTTGCTGCTGGGTCGCATCGACCAGTGAGCGCTGCAGGCGCTCAGCCAGGCCAGGCTCAATACCGGTCGACTCACCGCCGGAAGACTGCATCGTTTGATGCAAGATTTGCTCCAACTCTGGAACAAGAGTAATAACAGGCAATTCAGGCTCTATACCATTGATTTCCTGGCAAATAAGTCGTTTCAAATTGACACGAACAGCCGCCGTAAGAATGTCAGGATCTTGACTCTTGGTGGAATATTCCGCCAACGTCTGCACAATTGTCCGAACATCCCTAATCGGGATTTCCTCATTAAGCAGGTTCTGCAGCACTTTAACAATGACACCCAAGCTAAGCAGATCCGGCACCAAACCTTCCACCAAACGCGGCGCAGACTTGGCCAACAAGTCGAGCAGGTTCTGGACTTCTTCGTAGCCAATCAGCTGAGCTGCACGGTTAGTTAAGATCTGGCTAAGATGGGTTGCCAGAACCGTCGAAGAATCGACCACGGTGTAGCCAAGGGCCTGGGCATGTTCGCGTTGGGAGTCATTGATCCATACGGCTTCAAGACCAAAAGCCGGATCGACGGTGCGCTCGCCGTCGACACTACCAAACACTTGGCCCGGGTTTATTGCCAATTCGCGGTTAGGATGGATATTGGCCTCACCACAGGCAACACCCATCAAGCTAATACGGTAGGTATTGGGCGGTAGCTCGAGGTTATCGCGGATATGAACGGCCGGGATCAAGAAACCAAAGTCCTGCGACAGTTTCTTCCTTACACCTTTGACTCGCTCCAGCAACTCGCCGCCTTGGTCTTTGTCGACCATAGGAATAAGGCGGTAGCCCACTTCGAGGCCGATGACATCAATCGGTTTGACGTCATCCCAAGACAACTCTTTTGGCAGTTGCGGTGCGACCACATCGCTCGAGGCTTCCTGCTCGTTGATTTCAGCTGCTTCGCGCTGTGATTTGATGCGCCAATAAGCGACCCCGCCAATAAGCGCAGCCAGTAACAAGAATGGGATATGCGGCATACCCGGCACGATACCCATCACAAACAGGATCCCACCGGTGATGATCAACGCCTGCGGGTTGTTGAACATCTGGAAAATCATCTGCTGGCCCATGTCTTCGTCAGTATTTTGACGCGTTACCATCATGGCGGCACCAATGGACAACAGCAACGAAGGAATTTGGGCCACAAGGCCGTCACCGATGGTCAGCAAGCTGTAGATTTCAATCGCCTGACCAAAACCAAGACCGTGCTGGCTCATACCAATGACCAGCCCGCCGACAATATTGATACACAGGATAAGGATACCGGCAATGGCATCCCCTTTCACAAACTTAGAGGCACCATCCATCGAACCGTAGAAGTCCGCTTCTTTGGTGACCTCAGAGCGACGGGTGCGGGCCTGATCCTGGTCAATCAAACCGGCATTCAAGTCCGCATCAATTGCCATCTGCTTACCCGGCAAGGCATCAAGGGTGAAGCGGGCACTTACCTCGGAAATACGGCCGGCACCTTTGGTTACCACCATGAAGTTGATAATCATCAAGATCAGGAAAACCACCAAACCAACCGCGTAGTTACCACCGATCACCACCGAGCCGAAGGCATCGATAACCTGGCCCGCAGCATCTGGCCCGTCATGGCCATAAAGCAATACGACTCGGGTGGAAGCAACGTTCAATGCCAAGCGGAGCAAAGTCGCTATCAGCAATACTGTCGGAAAGGCAGCAAAATCAAGGGGACGACGAGTATAAATCGTCACCAGCAGTACCACGAGGGCAAGTGCGATATTGAAGGAAAAGGCCATATCCAGCAGTAATGGCGGCATTGGCAATATAATCATTGCCAGAGTTGCCAGTACCAAGACAGGCGCACCTATCGCAGGCATCGACTGTAAACGAGCTGGATTGAACTTATCGGTAAAAGGTAAAGATAGCTTCATGCAATGTCTGTAATGGTTCTGTTCCCGCTAAACCAAGACACCTTCAATATACCGGCAGTCAATGTGACGACACTGTATCTAGTGGGATCTGTGAGGGGTAGTTATAAGAATTTGGTATTGGTTATTGTACCGTTTTCACCGGTAAACAAAAAGCAACCGACGCTAGCTAACAAGCAATTATCATGCCTTAAAAAGTGTCATTTTCTTGACTTTTTTAGCAGAAATGTGCAGTTGATAGTAAATACTAACCAGGATAAATAATTAATAACGGAATTCGTTAGGGATATCCGAGGCTTCCTTGGACAAGGCGGGTTTACGCCCACGCCCTTTCTGGTATTGCTTAAGCTGGTATATATACGCCAGCACCTGTGCCACGGCGGCAAACAACCCGTCGGGGATCTGCTGCTCGAGTTCGGTCGTGTGATACAGGGCCCTGGCCAATGGCGGCGCAGGGACTATTTCGATCTCGTGTTCGTTGGCAATTTCACGGATTTTCAATGCCAAGAAATCGGTTCCTTTCGCAATGACCACCGGTGCCGAGTCTATCTTAGAGTCATAGCGCAGTGCGACAGAAAAGTGCTCCGGGTTGGTAATGACAACATCGGCCTGCGGGACATCGGCCATCATTCTCCGCTGTGCCATTTCACGCTGGAGCATACGGATACGGCCCTTCACTTCCGGCTTACCTTCCGAGTCCTTGAATTCGTCCTTCACTTCCTGTTTGGTCATCTTGAGCTGTTCATTGTGCTGCCAGATCTGGAACGGGATATCGATGGCCACCACCACCAATAAGGAGCAACTGATCAAAAAAATGAAATTGAGTAAAATATCCAGCGCGTGAGCGATATTTTTCGGATACACCTCGCGGCTGAGTTGGTAGAAATCGGTCAGGTGAGCCTTGAGTAGGAAGAAAGCCACCCCAACCACCAACAGAACTTTGAGGATCGACTTGATCAGCTCAACCAAACTCTGCTTGCCCATCATTCGTTTGAAGCCACTTAGCGGATTCAACTTGGACAACTTCGGGGCTGCCGCTTGGGACGAAAAGCGGATCCCACCTAAGCCCGTGGCGCCAATAAACGCGGCGACATAAACAAACAGCAAGAAGGTCAATAATGGAAGCAGCAGGTTACCAAGAGCCGACACAATCAAGCCAAACAGCTGTGACAGATCGAATATTTCCTCTCGGGTTAGGCTAAACAGTCTGGTCATGACCTCGCCGATCCCCCGGCCAAGCGCTTCTCCAAACCACATCATACCGACGGCGCCAGCCACCAGTACAGCAATCGATGCCAGTTCCCTCGACCGGGGAACCTGTCCTTTTTCGCGGGCCTGATCCCGCCTTCGGGGCGTGGCCTCTTCGGTTCTTTCTTGTCCGTCAGAATCAGCCATTAACAATCCAACCGAATTAAACTACACACTTGCTCGACACCGACCTGCCATATCGCTTCGTAGTGCGGCAGAATACCTGCAATCAAGAACCAGCTGATCACAAAACCCAGCAAAAGGGCAAATGAAAAGCCAAGGGCAAAAATATTCAGCTGAGGCGCTGCCCGGGTCATGACACCAAACGACATATTGACCACCAGCAAGGCCACCACACCGGCAATTGCCATACTCAGAGCAAACTTGAACATATGACCAAACCATTGCGCCATCTGGTAGTAATCACCAGCATCAAGCATCGACTCACCCACAGGCAGCGTATGGAAGCTCATCGCCACCAGTTTGAGCATCACTAAATGGCCATCGGTGGCCAGAAAAATCATCACCACCAGAAACATATAAAACTGGCCCAGCACCGGGGTATTCTGCCCGTTGGACGGGTCGACCATAGAGGCAAACCCCAAGCTCGACTGCATACCGAGGATCTGTCCCAGCAGAATGAAAGTCTGGGTGACAAACGTCGTCACCATCCCCATCGCCACACCGATGATCACCTGCTGGCCAGTGGTGATGAACCCCTGCAACGACATCAAGGGAATATCAACCGGGGCAACCGGCAAGACCGGTAACAGCGCAAAGGTAAACAGCAATGAAACATAGAGACGAATTTTAGGTGCGACATAGCGAGCACCAAAAAACGTCATCACCATCATCATCGATGAGATCCGGGTCAGCGGCCAGAAAATCGTTGCCAGCCACTCCAATAGCAAGGGTGCAGGATAATTCATCATTAGTGCAGCAGTTGCGGGATGTAATCAATCATCTGGTGGAAATAATCCATCAGCATCTGGGTCATCATGTGGCCGAAGAACATCAGAGCCAGCAAGGTCACGATCAACCTTGGCAAGAAGCTCAGGGTCTGTTCGTTTATCGAGGTTGCCGCCTGGAAGACAGCAACCACCAAACCAATCAACAAGCCCGGCACCACAATGGAACAGACCATGATCAGTACCATGTAGAGTGCATCTTGGAAGATTTCGACAAAAAACTCCGGTGTCACGTCCCAAAACTCCCAGCCAAGGTTGATAGGATCAAGTTCCAGCCATCCACCAACACAAACAGCATTAGCTTAAACGGCAAAGAAACGATCATCGGCGAAAGCATCATCATACCCATGGCCATCAACACCGATGCCACCACCAAATCAATGATCAAAAAGGGCAGAAACAGCATAAAGCCTATCTGGAACGCCGTTTTCAACTCCGAGGTCACAAAGGCCGGGATCAGTACCGTCATCGGTACTTCCTGCGGATCGGTAGCGTCCGAGCCCGACATCTCGACAAAGGTTTCTAAATCTTTAACCCGCGTCTGTTTGAGCATGAACTGGCGCAGCGGATCTTGGGCCGCTTCCAGCGCTTGGGAAGCACTCACCTGTTCGTTCATATAAGGCTGAACAGCTTCGGTATTGATCTTGTCGAGCACCGGTGACATCACGAAAAAGGTCATGAACATGGCAATACCGATAATCACCTGGTTCGACGGCGTCTGCTGCAAGCCCATCGCCTGACGTAATATTGAGATGACCACCACAATCCGGGTAAAAGAGGTCATCAGGATCACGATGGCCGGCAAGAACCCCAAGGCAGTCATCAACGCCAAGATTTGCAGGGTTATCGAATAATCTTCACTGCCATCCGGGTTTACTGTCACCGAAAAGGCCGGTATACCACTTCCCCCGCTTTGGGTCAGTGCCATCGCGGTTGAGCCCGCTTCGTTTTGCATCTCGCTCAATGTCGCGCCCGGTTGAGCAGCGACGCCATCAACCAACCCCGCCGCCGTTTCTGCCGCAGCAGGAAACACCAGCAGAAGCGAAAAAGCCGCCAATAAGGCGGCAATGAAATTAGTTCTTATCATTTTTTCTCAACAGCTTTCCCAGCTGGCTGGCAAACTCCCCGCCATCCTGACCTTGCTCCGCAACAATCGGGTTATCGAGTTTTCCGAGCAGTGAAATATTATGTTGGGTCACCCCGACCAGCATCTGCTCTTCGCCGACCTGCAGCAGAACGATGCGTTCGCGCTGGCCAACCGGCAGTTGACGCAAGATACGAATGGCGCTATCGCCACCCTGCAAGCCGGGTAGCTTCATCCTTTTGATCAGCCAAGCCAACAGAACGATAACCGCCAAAACCAACAACAAGGAGGCGAGCGTGGTCGCCAAATTCAATTCAGGTGCCATCATTAACGCAGCTTCTTGATCCGTTCGGTCTGACTGATCACATCTGTCAGACGGATACCGAATTTGTCATTGACCACCACGACTTCGCCGTGGGCGATCAGGGTACCGTTAACCATCACATCCAGTGATTCACCGGCGACACGATCAAGCTCTACAACTGAGCCTTGGTTAAGTTGCAGCAAGTTTCGAATACTGATTTGCGTCCGGCCAACTTCCATCGAGATAGTCACTGGGATATCCAAGATTGTATCGAGCTTGCGCCGTTCATCTTCACCAATTGGAGGGGATTCATCGGTCAGCTCTTCCAGCGGCGCAGGCTGCGCCCCTTCGTCAGTCGCCTGCTCAGCTAAAGCCGCCGCCCAATCGTCGGCAATTTGTTGATCATTATTAGACATGTTTGTACCTATTCGGATCTCGTCCTTAATTGTCTGTATCGTCACTGTGAAGATTCAACAGTGCCGAGCCTAGTTCATCGCGATCGAGGAAAGCCAAGTCGCTTTTCACCATATCCGGACGCTTTAATTTTTCGGTGATCTTCAGTGCGATATTCTCGCCCGATTTCCCCATTTTTGCGCGGTAGGTTGGCAAGTCTTCGACAAAGACCGTAGCAGCTTCCGGCACATCAATCGGGATCACATCCCCCGGCTGAAGTTCCATCAAATCACGCAGGGTCAGGTCAACATCGAGTAACTTGGCCCGCATATTCACCGGCACATCCATGATTTCATCACGCAATGCCTTGCTCCAACGAACATCGGTATCCATCTTGTCACTCTGGACACCGGCATCGAGCAATTCGCGGATCGGTTCAACCATGGAGTAAGGCATCACGACATGGAAGTCACCACCGCCACCGTCCACCTCGATATGGAACGAGCTGACAACAATAACCTCAGTCGGGCTGACGATGTTGGCCATCGTCGGGTTCACTTCGGAGTCAAGGTATTCAAATTCCACCCCCATCACCGGTGACCATGCCTCGCGGTAATCCTCAAACACCAGCTTCAGCAGCATCTGAACAATACGACGCTCTGTTGGCGTAAATTCACGCCCTTCAATCTTGGCGTGAAACCGGCCATCGCCACCGAAGAAGTTCTCCACCAAAATGAAGACCAGCCGGGCTTCCATGGTGATCAGTGCTGTGCCCTTGAGCGGGCGAAAGCGCACCATATTCAAACTGGTCGGGACATACAGGGTATTCTGATACTCGCCAAACTTGAGCATCTGTACCCCGTTGATAGAAACTTCGGCTGTTTTTCGTAACATATTAAACAAGCTGATCCGCATATGGCGGGCAAAACGCTCGTTAATCAGCTCCAGTGTGGGCATCCGCCCACGGACTATCCTGTCTTGTGATGAAAAATCAAAAGCGATGATGCCAGTTTCACTCAGGCCATCGTCATCATCGACATCGTCGACACCGTGTAAGAGGGCATCAATTTCGTCCTGAGTTAATAAGTCACTCACATAAAACCTATTGCATTACAAAACCAGTAAACAGCACCCGTTCAACCGCTTGTCGACCGGATACCTTAAGCAGAGCCTCTTGAACAGCCGCCAACGACTGGCTACGCAGCTCCAATCGTCCTGTCGGCGTTCTCAATTGCTCAACAGTTGCTGCACCAAATGTCTGCAACAACGTACTTTCTATCAGCGGTATATGCTGACGGACGGCAGCGTCATTGCTATCCCCCCTGACCATTAGCTGAACTTTTACCTGCACCAGCCTGTCACGCGCATCACCACTAACATTAAAAATGAAAGGTTGGGGCAAAATGACATAGTAGGCGGATTCCAGCACTGCCGGTGCTGATGGGCTCGCCGAGCCAGGCTGTGCGGTGTCAGGCTCCGGCGATGAGTCACTGAAGAAAAACCATGCTCCAGCACCGACTCCAGCGAGCAGAACAACCGCCAGCACGGCAATAATAATGAGCTTTTTCTTTCCGCCTGGTGGCGCTTCACCTGCCATCTTTAATTCGTCCTTTGTCTTTGTTCATTACCGTACTCGGCCAGTTTAACAGACTGAACACTTAGGCATAATAATCAACACCGTCTTTTGGTGCCGTCATCCACAAATCAGCAGAATGAGAGTGTGCAGCGGTACCCTGTGCCAAACCATGAGGATCCGCTTGACCACTTCCCTGACTACCATGCTGGGGGGAAGAGCCCGGCTGACCATTGGCTTGCTGCTGCGAACCGCCAGCAAACTGGCGACTACTATCCTGCTGAACCGTGCTTTGTGCTAACTGCAGCCCTTGCTGTTGCAGCAGTTCACGTAAGCGGGGCATAGCTTGTTCGACCAAGTCCCGCGATTGCTGATTGGCCACGGTAATTTGCACCGACGCCTGATCGTTGTTCATTGATAGCTTGATCTGCAATTTACCAAGCTCTGGCGGGTCAAGGCGAATATCAACATGCTTGAGGTTCTTTGACATCATCACCTGAACCTTGTCCGCCAACTGCTCCCCGGCTTGCTCTTTGCTCAGCAGCAAAGGGGGTTGGGCCGTTCCCGGCTTTTCGCCCTCGGACGTCAATATGCCTGCCGCCGCGCTTCGATGCACGGCATGAGAACCATGTACCTCACCCTGACTGCTTAAGCCGTCATCCAGTGAAGTAGCAGCCAATGCACTTGCATTGCCCTTCGCTTCCAGCGAATCCTTCAACGAACCGGATGACAATGACTGGCCCATCAAGGCCGCTAATTCGCTGTTTGGCGCTGATTGAAATGGTGATTTACCCTGGACGGCCTTAAGCTCGGCAGACTCACCATTGGTCAATGCCATCCCCGATAAAGCAAACTTGCCCGAGTGCTCACCTTTTACCTGCTTGCCATCGGCCTGTGCCGCGCCATCTTTCTCTTGTGCCACGAGCCCATCGATACTCACAGCAGCTTTATTAACCGCGTCCTTACCGTATTTTCCAACCAAGCCATCTTTTCCAACCAAGTCGTTTTGTTCAGCTACAGCCTCTTCGGATAATGCTTCGGCACCAGGCGGCAACAACTTGCCATCTGTTCCCGCTCCGGCTACCTCGCCGTTTGCGGCCTGTGCATTTGTCCCCGCAGAGGTACCCGAGAGTTGACTGCGTGATGCTGTTAAGCGCTGAAGCAGCTCTTCGCCTTCGCTCATTGATGACTTGGCGTTGTCAGGCTTGGCTAGAGATGAAGCCGCAATGTGACCAGCAGCACTTGCAGCTGAATCGTCAGCGGGTTGCTCATCGTCGGCTGGACTGCCTGCTTGATTGTCTAATAAGCGCCCTGCCTTTTTGCCATCCGACTCATCTAGGCCTTCAGCCTCCAGACTGCCATCCTGAATTAGTTCATTTTTATCAATATGCTGTGCTACATCATCAGTGGCTTCACTCGCGCCCACAGGTGGCTTTTGCGTGCTAGCAACGTTGCCATCTTCACCTGTGGTTTTCGCCTCGGCGTCCAGCGAAACCGGTTCCGCTGTCGCCTCTTTACCCATCGCCCCTTGCAGGGTTTGGCTAAAGCCTTTTTCCGGTGCCGCGTCCAATTCGCCCGGCAGGCTCTCTGTTGCCGCAGAGGACTTGGATGCGCCCGTCGGTGCGGCCGGAACGGTATCCGTTTTGAATAAGTGAGATAAAAACATAATGAAGATCGCGCTTTGACAGTGGCCTATACCCGTATTAATGCAAAAAATACGCCAACAAAAGAGTCTTGGAGACTAGCACCCATAATATGGGCAACTGACAAACACGCCATCCGCTAGTGGCCCATCAGGCGACGGGCATATTGCATGGTGGCAAACTCATCCATCATTTTCTGCTCTTGCTTATCCAGCAAGCGCTGCCGCTCTGTCTGTTTTTTGTCAATTAACCACTCAATGGAGCGCCGTTGTTTACGCATTTCTTGCCAATGCCGACTGCATTGCTCTACCTGCTGGTCAAAATGAGCGCCAGCACTTCTCTGCTTGACCAAGGTTTCATCAAGCTGATTCAAGAATTTTTGCAAATGATTATACGCGCTGGCAGTTAACCCCTGCTGGCCCCGCTCTGATAATTGGCGGCAGTAATCCAAGCGATATTGTTCTATCTGTTGCAGCTGCTGCAAGTAATTTTCGCGCTCAATACGGGCTTGGTTCAGTGCCAGTGATGCTTTATGTTCAGCATCTGCACTCTGGGTTAAAATCAGCTCTAGTGCACTATCCGCTGCCATCACTTTCTCCTGACCCATCACTTTCTTCAAAAATAGTCATCGGCACGTTATTTATTGCCCGCTAAGGACAGAACGCAACATGTTGACACACATCTCGTAGGGTACTGACTCTTTCATTGATTGCTGCATATACCCATCCAACCGCGGTTTCAGGGCAAATGACTGATCGATAGCCTGATCGGTACCGGGCTTATAGGCTCCAATTGACACCAAATCCTGATTCTTGCGGCAAATCGACAGCACTTGCCGTACCGCCTTGGACATCATCAGATGCTCTTCGCTCACAATCGCTGGCATCACACGGCTCACCGAGCGCTCGACATCGATCGCTGGATAATGGCCTGCATCAGCAAGTTCTCGTGATAATACGATGTGGCCATCCAAAATGGCCCTAGACGCATCGGCGATCGGATCTTGCAGATCATCCCCTTCGGTCAGCACGGTGAAAAAAGCGGTAATAGAGCCCTGATGCTCACCACCATTACCTGCCCGCTCAACCAGTGCTGGCAATTTGGCAAATACCGAAGGCGGATAACCCTTGGTGGCTGGCGGCTCGCCAACAGAGAGGGCAATTTCCCGCTGAGCTTGGGCAAACCGGGTCAGTGAGTCCATCAGCAACAAAACATCCAACCCTTGGTCACGGAAATATTCCGCGATCGTCAAGGCCGTTTGGCAGCCTTTCAGTCGCATCAGTGGTGAAGCATCGGCAGGAGCTGCCACGACGACCGCTCGCTGTCGCCCTTCAGTGCCAAGGATCTCATCAATAAACTCTTTAACTTCTCGGCCTCGCTCGCCGATAAGGCCAACGACCACAACTTGTGCCGTGGTGCCCCGGGTCATCATCCCCAAGGTCACAGACTTACCGACACCTGAACCGGCAAATAGGCCGATACGCTGCCCCTTGCCGACAGTCAGCAGACCGTTAACAGCCTTCAAACCGACATCCAGCGGTTCTTTAATAGGTTTTCTGGCCAGCGGGTTTATCGGTTCGGCATTAAATGCCGCCCGCTGGCCGGTATAGATATCACCCAAACCATCAAGTGGATTACCGACACCATCGATGACCCTGCCAAGCAGTTCCATACCCACCGGGATCCCCCCGGCTTCGGTGATTGGCGTGACTCTTGCGCCGGGCATAATGCCGGTCAGCTGTTCACTGGGCATCAAAAATAGGGTTTCGCCGGAGAAACCGACCACCTCTGCTTCCATCTCGCCAGAGAGGGTTTCTACCTTACACTGGCTACCAACAGGAGCCCGGCACCCGACCGCTTCCAGGGTCAGGCCAACGACGCGTACCAAACGGCCAGAGGCCACCGGCCGACATGTCGTATTGGCAGTTTGGTAGCGGGATAAACGTTCAGCCAGGTTGGCCATTAGGCTTCCCCGGGCTCTTTGCCTGTTTCTTTACAAGCGGTAGGCTGAGGCTGGCTATTGAGGCCAACAAATTGCTCAAGCGAATGGCGCAAACGGGTTTCCATCTTATAGTCGATGAGCGAATTGCCTGATTCAACAAACAAATCCCCTCGGCTCATTGCCGGCTCGGCCTGAAGCGTCCACTGCCGCTCTGTCAAGTTCTCAGTACCGTATGCCTGCTTGATAATATCCAGATCATCGGGGTGAAGTTGAATCGTGGTTTTCTGCGCGGCCATCGGCAGTGCAGCAATCCCTTCGCGCAGGGTTTGCAACATCACCTGAGGGTTGGTTTTCAGTTCGACCTGCACCAACTCTCGGGCCAAGCTGGTAACAAGCTGAACCAGCTGCTGCTCAACCGCGTCATCCACTTGTTTCAACGGCGTTGCTAATTTTTCTACCAGCTGGGTTAGATAACCAACCTGCTCGTCTATTTGCGCTTTACCTTGCGCTAAGCCCTGCTCTAAACCTTGAGCCAGGCCTTGCTCTAAACCCTGCTGCTGCCCTTGCTCTAGCCCTTGCTGCATGCCTTGTTCAAAGCCTTCAGCATGACCCGCAGAACGGCCCTCACTAATGCCTTCTTCATAGGCTGAGTGGCGGATGTCATCCAAATCAGCCGCAGTTAGCGGCGGCACTTCAGGCTCTTCGTCAAGCGGCTCTACCTGCCACTCGGGTTCGTAATTAAACGCATTTTCAGAGATGCCTTCATGTTCAGAGGAGTAATCCGGGTAGGCCCAGCGTTCAAGCTCTTGCGCCTGATGTTCAGGTACACGAAGGAAACCGCGGCGGCGCTCCATCGAACGGTCACTAGACATAAGCAGCCTTTAAACGGCGTAGGCTCTGTGGGTTATTACAAGAATTCATCTGCACCGCTCCCGGTCAACATAAGCTCGCCAGCATCTGACAAGCGACGGGCAATCGATAGAATCTCTTTTTGGGCAGACTCAACATCGGCCACACGAATTGGTCCCATTGCCTCAAGATCATCTTGCAGCATTTCAGCAGCACGCTTGGACATGTTACGCATGATTTTCTCGCGCAACATATCATCAGCCCCCTTAAGGGCTTTCTGCAATAGGTCTTGCGGTACATCGCGCATCAGTGTCTGAATACCGCGGTCATCCACTTCAGCAAGGTTATCGAAAACAAACATCAGATCTTCAATCTGGGTCGCCATATCTTCGTCATTGTCACGAATTTGATCCATGAGTACGCCTTCAACATTGTTGTCGAGGTAGTTCATGATCTCGGCTGCTGCCTTCAGGCCGCCAATTTTCGCCGCCTGTGCACCGGCCTGACCGGCAAACTGTTTCTCCATGATATCGTTCAGCTCATGCAGTGCCGCCGGCTGAACTTCTTCAAGGTTGGCAATTCGCATCATCAAATCCAAACGCACCCGTTCTGGGAACTGCGCCAGAATCTCCGCTGACTGCTCAGGCTCGAGGTACGACAGAACAATGGTTTGGATCTGTGGGTGTTCGTTAAGGATAATGCTGGCCACCTGCCTTGGATCCATCCACTTAAGGGAATCAAGACCTCGCGAACCACTGCCCATCAAGATCTGATCGACAAGGTTATTTGCCTTATCT
Source organism: Photobacterium pectinilyticum (assembly GCF_024357955.1). Classification (GTDB taxonomy): domain Bacteria; phylum Pseudomonadota; class Gammaproteobacteria; order Enterobacterales; family Vibrionaceae; genus Photobacterium; species Photobacterium pectinilyticum. The sequence continues at coordinate 43,927 of NZ_JANEYT010000017.1, read as the reverse complement.
TCACCCAGTGCTGCGATCAGGGTATTCCGGACAAAGTCTTCGCTGCCCATACCGATACTGGTGTATTTCTGGATATCCTCCAGGAAATGGCGATGAACAGCAGACACTTTTTCTTGGTTTAGATCTGCCATTTGCGCCATCATACCACCGACCCGTTGCACTTGTTTGGGCTCAAGATGACGGATAATACTGGCAGCATCCTGCTCATTGAGACTCAGCAGCAAAATTGCAGCTTTATCCGCCCCGGTCAGGGTGGTGATATCAAATTTCTTATTGTCTGTGGTTGCGATTTCATTAGCCATCTTCAGTTACCCAACTTTTAACAACCTGCGCTGCCAGATCCGGTTCGTTTGCCACAAGGGCACGTACCGCTTTTAGCAAATCTTCATCTTTATGCAGGTTTGGTAGATCCAGATTGCTACTGCTTAATTCAAGCGATTCGACGCCATCAAGTTCACTGCCAATCAGGTCAACAGACTCATGACGACCAGGCGGCATAGGCAAACCATTTTCATCCAATGGTGTACCGTCAGCCGATTGATTTGGATACAGTAGCTTGCGCATCGCTGGGCGTACCATCACGACCATGATCACAATAATCACCAGAGCGGCGGCAAGCCAACGAACCCAGGTGTTGAAATTCGGATGGTCCCAAATCGGCAGGTCCGCCACCATTTGCTCTTCAGGTACGGCAAACGGCACTGAAATCACTTCCAGCATGTCACCACGCATTTCAGAGAAACCGACGCCACCTTTGAGCAAGCGGGATATTTTTGCCAGTTCCGCCTCACTCAGTGCAACTCGGGTTAGCTCTCCGGTTTCTGGGTTTAGTACCTGTTTGTAATCGATCGCAACGGACACTGTCTGGCGGTCAACCGTACCGGTTTGTGCCCGGCGGTGCCTGATTGTAGTATCCAACTCATAGTTTCGGGTCGCTTCTCGGTGAACAGAGTTATTCCCGGTACGGCCGCCCGACTGTAGTTCAGCCACTTCCTGCGGAATCGCACTGTCGACCGGTGGTTGGTTACTCAAGGCGCCAGGAATACCCGCGACTATGTTGCCGTTGTTGATGTCTTCTAATGTATATTCACTGCGGGTTGACTGAGACGCCGGATCATATTGCTTGCGGGTTTCTTCCACCGCGCTGAAGTCCATCGACACATCAACCTGGGCGGTATAGTTGCCAAGCCCCAATACCGGGATCAAAATCGCATCAATTTTCTCGCGCAGCGCCTGCTCTTGCTTGCGCTCCAGTTCATATTCTTTGCGGCGAGCCGTTGCCTGCGGATCGGCCGTGCCTGAACTGAGCAGTCGGCCGTGCTGATCGGTAACCGTCACACGGGTCGGTTTGAGTCCAGGTACAGCCGTGGCAACCATATCGACAATCGAATCAACTTCCTGCTGACCTAAGCTGCCACCAGTAGACAAGGTCAGAAATACCGTGGCTGACGCTTCCTGGTTATGACGAACAAATACACTTTGCTTTGGCATCGCAAGCAACACCTGAGCCTGACGAACCTGACGAATTTGTTCAATTGCCCGCGCCAGTTGGCGCTCTCGGCTGAGCTTCAAACGCTCTTGCTCAAGGCGTTGTGACACACCAAAACCCATGTCCTGCAACAGGATGTCATCGCCCATGGCCGTTGCTTGGTTCAAGCCCGCCCGGGTCAATTCCAACTTAATCGCGGAAAAATCGTCCGCAGGGACGCGGATGGTGTTGCCATCAAGGGTATAGTTGATTTTTTTCTGATCGAAGTGATCAAGGATCGGGATCAGCTCTGCCGTTTCATAGGTTCCCATCGGCCGCATTTCCGGCTCTTTTATCCAGGAAACGACAAGGACGATCAAAGCGACACAAATAGCGACCGACAGAACCAGAACGACCTGGCGCAGCACATCTAGGTTCCCCAGCATGTTATCAACACGTGAGGCGCCCCTTTCTTCAGCATCTGGGCTCTGAAGCATTGAATCGCTGTCCGCCATCATCGCTGTCGATGGTGAATTGCCAGCTACCGCGAGCTCGTTGTTAGTTGATGGTTCCGACACGCACTATATTCCTAAATTAGACCGGCATATTCATGAGTTCTTTGTACGCTTCGACCATTTTATTACGTACCTGTACCGTCGCTTCGAAGGCAACGCTGGATTTGTTACGCGCAATCATGACATCAGACAGGGAAACACTGCGGTCGCCTTGGTCGAAACGTGTTGCTAAATCATTGGATTGTGACTGCACTTGGTTGACGCCTTTGATGGCATCGCCCAGCATGGCCCCGAAATCAGCGCTGACCTGTTGACCGGTTGCCGGGCGGGATGCGTTGGTTGCTTCCAGTTGCATGGCCTGCATTTCGGCCTGAAGTCCATTTACTTTCATTACTCTCTCCTACCCGTCAAAATGTTGTCGCCGAATAATTTTATAAATATTATCACGTTAAGTATGAAGGAATTCGTCCATCATTACGGTATTCAAACTGGGATATCTATTCCAGCATCACGCATTTTTGCCAATTTATAGCGCAGCGTTCTTGGACTGATCCCTAATTTTTCCGCAACATCCTTGCGCCGTCCATCGCAGGCACGAATGGTGTCTAGAATAATCGAAAACTCTTGTTCCCGCAGCTCATTTCCTAACCCATCCGCTGGTGTTGCCATTTTTGCTGATTCAGCAGCCTGTTGCTCCGTTGCCACATTCGGCACCGCATGTGACACACCGGTTGCTTCATCACCAAAGTGCGTGCCCGCCATGGGTTCAATCAACGTCTGTAAGCCATCGGCCTGCAGCCAGTCCAGCCCTTCGAGCAAAATATCAGATTCCACCACCGATTGACCATGACGCAAGATCAACGCCCGTTGAATCACATTGTCGAGCTCCCGAACATTGCCCGGCCAGGAGTACTGCTTGAGCTTACCCATTGCCGTGGGTGAAAAATCAGGGATCGGCTGCCCCTGCTTACTACAGTGGCGCGCCATCAGATATTTCGCCAACGGCTCAATATCACCCGGCCGTTCGGACAGTGCCGGCCACAACAGCGGAAACACATTGAGACGGTAATACAAGTCCTCACGGAAATGACCTTGCGCAACATACTCTTTCAAATCACGGTTGCTGGTTGCCAGAACGCGGACATCCAACTTGATACTCTTACGGCCACCCAGGCGTTCAACCTCACGCTCCTGCAATACCCTTAACAGTTTGGCCTGCAAGTTCAAGTCCATTTCGCTGATTTCATCAAGCAGAATTGTCCCGCCCTGAGCTTGCTCGAACTTGCCTGGACACGCTTGAATGGCACCGGTAAACGCCCCTTTTTCATAACCAAACAGGGTCGCTTCAAGCATATTGTCTGGAATGGCGGCGCAATTAATCGCCACAAAAGGACCGTCACTGCGGTTCGAGTGCTGATGGATATAGCGTGACATCACTTCTTTTCCCGAACCACTGGGGCCCAGCACCATCACACTCGCATCCGTCTTGGCGACTTTCTCAGCCAATGCCAGTAGTTTCAATGACTTTTCGTCAGCGGCAACGGTATGGCCGTTTTCACTTTTCACCGGCGCATAGCGACTGACCATATTGAGCAACACTTCAGGGGCAAATGGCTTGGCCATATAGTCAATCGCGCCGTCTTTCATCGCCGAGACGGCATCTTCGATATTGGCATATGCAGTCATCAGCAAAACCGGCAATTTGGGCCAGTGCTGCTTGATACTGCGTAGCAAACCCAGGCCATCCATTCCGGCCATTTGAACATCCGACACGACGATATCGACCGTATTGGCTTTGAGCGTCAAAAGGGCCTGTTCGGCGCTATCAGCCTCCAGCGAGTGGTAACCGGCCAATGCCAGTGTATCAACCAAGGCTTCGCGTAACCCCTCGTCATCCTCGACAACCAAAACACGGTTTGGGTTCATAGTGTTACTCCTGTCGGATCCAATTGTTGTTCATTGTGCTCTTCTTGAGCGGCACCAGCTTGCGGCAATGATAAGGTAAAACAAGCCCCTTTTCCGGGCTCAGATTCTACGGTCAACCGTCCCTTGTGGGCACTGGCGACCATTTGCACTACCGCCAATCCAAGTCCGGTTCCCTGTTGGCGCGTGGTGTAAAAAGGCTCCAAGATTTTCTGTTGCATCTCAGGGGCGATGCCCGGTCCGTTATCCAATACCGCCAAGTGGATCCAACCACTTTGCTCGATAACCTTTACCGCGACCCGGCACTGCTTGCCCGCCATTTGGATGGCATTGGTGATCAAGTTGCTGACCGCACTCGCCAATGCATTGGCATTGCCCAATAGCTGCAAAGATTCGTCGTCACAATCAATACTGAAATCAACGTGGTTACCCAGCACCTGTGCTTCGACCATGCTATCCAGTTCATTGAGCAGGGTTTCAAGGCTAAAGCACTCCACCACTTTGTTGTCGCCACCTTTGGCAAACAACAACATGTCATTTACTTGCTTTTCCAAGTCATGCAAGCGATCGACAAGCTTGCCCTGAAAACGCTCTCGCATTGGCGCCGTCAAATTCGGTGCGGCCAAATTAGAGGCATATAACATCGCACTGGATAACGGCGTCCTTACTTGGTGTGCTAATGACGCCACCATTTTGCCAAGTGATGACAGACGCTGCATTTCACTGACCCTTGACTGCAACAGGCGAGTTTCTGTCATGTCGGTGATGAAAATCAGCTGGCCGCTGTTCGATGCCGAGATAGCCAGTTTCACCCTACGGCCGTTTTTCAGTGAGATCTCATGGCCGTCATCGTCACGTGGAGAGAAAGCCCGATGGATAACATCGACCCAGCGCTGGTCCAGTAGCGGCTCGCCAAGCAAACGAATCGCTTCGGGGTTGGCCTCGTGGACAATACCGCCCGGATCCAAAAAAATCACCCCAGATGGCATCACTTCCAGCACCTGCTGATAGCGGCTAACTTGCTGTGACAATGTCCCCAAAGCGGAACTTGAAGTAAGCGGGGTACTCAGGGCTGGCTGATTATCATCCATGGAAAACCTAATAAAACGAAAATGGGCACATCGCGACGCGTAAAGAAAGAAATGAGCTACGAGCTCGGCGTGGAACATCCAGCACTACGCTGTCAAAAAATGCCATTATAAAATGCCAAGAACAAGAAGCATGCATGAATAGTGCCATAATTATATCTTTATTATCAGCACGTTATCTATAGGGGAAGATAAAAAAGACGCCAATAATTTGGCGCCTTAGGAATGATGGTATTTTGACTAGCGACTTAAACCATATTTGCGCATTTTTTCAACCAAGGTGGTGCGGCGCATTCCCAGCATATCAGCTGCCCGGGCAACAACCCCGCCCTGCGCTTCCAGAGCTTGGCTGATCATGTCAATTTCTAGCTCTGCCAGCATTTCCTTCAAGTTCACCCCTTCCGGCGGTAAATCACTGTGACCCTGAGCATCATCCAGCTCCGAACTATGGCTGCTAAACATATCAGCCAATGCCAGCCTTTCATGATCGTCTACCGACAGGAAGTTTTCTTCCGGCTGGAACTCTGGGAACTGGCTGTAGCGATACTTCATCGGCAAGTGACTGATGTCTACCATTTCGCCCGGATAAAGAATGATCAAACGCTCAACCAAGTTAGCCAACTCACGAATATTGCCTGGCCAATCATGCTCCATCAAAGAGGTGACAGCGCGAGGAGTAAAGTGGATAGGCTTAGCACCTTGGGCTTCCATCCGAGCCAATAGCTCTTGCAGCAGTAAAGGAATATCTTCCATTCGCTCGCGAAGGGCCGGCATCTCAATCGGGAAGACGTTCAAGCGGTAATACAGATCTTCACGGAATTTTTCACCGGCAATCATTGATTCGAGATCACGATGCGTTGCCGCAACAATACGCACATCCGCTTTAATCGTTTCACTACCACCCACACGCTCAAAGCAGCGCTCCTGCAATACACGCAGCAGCTTCACCTGCATGGACATTGGCATGTCGCCAATTTCATCCAGGAACAAGGTACCACCTTCGGCCAGCTCAAAGCGGCCCTTACGCGTAGAAACTGCACCGGTAAAAGCCCCTTTTTCATGACCGAAAAGTTCGCTCTCCAGCAGATCGGGGGGGATAGCTCCACAGTTAACCGGCACAAATGGCCCTTTGCCTCGCGTCGAGTGGTAATGGATATTACGCGCGACAACCTCTTTACCCGTGCCTGACTCGCCGAAAATCAATACGCTGGCATCTGTTGAAGCGACTTGCTCCATCAAATGGCGGATCTGGCTAATGGCTTCGCTGCGCCCAACCATACTACGGAACAAAGTATTCTTGCGGCCCAGAGAGGGTAATTGGAAAGTTTGCTTGCCCAAAAACTCTTTGCAATGGCGGAAGGCATCCATCAATTGGCCATAGTGCAATGGCTTGTCGAGGTTGCCGATATAATTGGGTAAAGATGCCAGCTCACTTTCATGATCGCTCATGGAGATCACTGGAATGTGGTTATGGGTGCGCAAAAAATTAAGCAGCGTGCTCAATGACTGACTGGAACTGACCTTGCCAAGTAAACATGCCCCCCACTCTTTTTCACCGTGCGTACTGTTAACCTCTAGAGACGAATATGCCTCATACTGCTCACCAATAAAGGAAAGGATCACGCTTAAATCATGGCGATGCTGTTGGTCATCATCAATAACGAGGGTATGAACTTGCATAGAAAAGAGTTTGCCTGCCTACTTAAGAGTTATTTCGTACTAACATTATCGACTTTCATATTCAAAACTATGAAAAACACTGCCTAATGCGACGAGAAACCACTTCAAATCTTATCCGACCATTGTAATTAAAGTACAGAATAAGGCAACCAACGGTGAGCAAAAGCTGTGAAGCTATCCCAGTGAAAAATAAGCTGAGATAGCTATCGAGTAGATTTTATACTGGAGAGAATCGAGAAAAACCCCACAACCGCATTGGCAGGCTGTTATGATTCTTCTGCTAAGTGGTGAAATTCAGCAGGGATTTGCTCCCACGCCGACTTAATTTCACGTAGTAAATCGACCACTTCGGTGAACTTTTCCGGCTGGTTGTTAGAGTTGCCCTCAATCACATGGCGCATCATGAAGTCGTACAAGCTATCAAGGTTGGTTGCGATATCGCCGCCATCTTCCATCGACAAGCTGTCACGCAATGTGCCGATAATCGCCAGTGCCTTAGACACTCGCTCACCTTTCACTGACGTATTCCCCTGCTCCATCGCCGCTTTGGCTTGAACCAAACGCTCAATCGCACCTGATAGTAACATTAGTACTACACGGTGTGGCGATGCGCTGGCCAACTGAGAGTTAACGGAGACTTGTTTATATGCCTGAAGCGAACCACGCATAGCTATTTCCTATTTATTTTTGATACATTTTATAGACAGAGACTGATTTTTTGCCTTGCTTGGCGGTCAGGAGTTTCTGCCTGATACGGGCTTTATTTTGTTCTAGTAGTACTTTCAAATCGCGAGTACGCTGCTGGACGTCCTCAAAGGTTTCCCGGCTTAACCGCTCTTGGTCTGCCAAGATCATTTTGACGCGCTCATGGCGCTCGGAAACAAGCTTTTCCAGTTGCTCTGAAAAGTCTTCCGGATATTCCTCAAGCTCTAGCAAGGCTTTGGTATGTCGTTCTAAATTTGCTAACTCTTGCATATTGTTACCCTTAGAAAACCAGCATACTCATCATGGTGCTGAGTTCATTGTTCATTTTATAGATGGCGGCATCCATGGCCGACAGCTGTTTATACATGCGCTCTTCGTAGGCTTTCATCCGCTCATCAAGCGTCGCTAGATCATCATCAAGTCTGTTTTGTTGTTCTTTTAAACTATCCTCACGACTGGTAATGGTACCGTCACTACCGACAAAACTTTCAAGCAAACCATCGACTTTGGATAAAAAACCATTATCACCATCAAAAAAAAGCCCAAAGGCTGTGAAATTCTCCTCAATAGCGCTATCGAGTAAATCATTATCAATTTCAAGCTTACCTTCACGCGTTGTTGTCAATCCAAGATCTGCCAATAAGTAATCTTGGCCACTGACAGTCACAGGTTCATTAAGTAAATTTCGTAGTTGGCTCAGCAATGATCTAGAAACACTGTCACCAACCAGTGGTCCCCCAGTTTCGGTCTCGACATCATAGGTTGATTGGGAGGCAACCATTTCATGTAAACTGTTATAGGCCTCTACAAAACTTTCAATTGCGTTTTTGGGTTTCGCGGTATCAAAACTAATTTCAATATTGACACTTTTAACTTCGATATCATCAGTATCATCTCCGGTCCCATATGTCCCTGTCAATTTGCTTGCATCCAGTGTTACCCCATCAATAGCATCTTCAAATTTATTGGTTTCACTGGTTATGGTTGAAAAACCATCGATGACAATTTCAGCATCTTGAGACGCTTGCATTTGCATCATATCCGGTGGTGGGTTTGGGTAACCAGGCTCACCAGGCTCAGGTAAATCAGGGTCATAGGTATACGATAGTCGGTTTAAATCGCCGGCTGCCCCGCTTGCATCAATACTAATACGATTGTCTTCTCCGGTTTTGCTGCTGGCAAAAACAATTTTTGCCCCATCATTATCGGTAATGATGGTGGCCGAAATACCAGGATTTTCAGGGTGACTATTAATTTCCTCAACCACACTTTTAAGATCACTGCTGCTGACACGAATATCAACCGTCATCTCTTTGCCACCGATACCGATCACAAGAGGACCACTGCCCATACTGTAACCTGGATCAGCATTAAAGCTCTCTGAACTCGCAATCTTATGGCTTTGAGCTAGTTGCTTGACCTCGATAGAATAGTTACCATTTTGAGCATGGCTTTCAGCAGAAACACTGAGGTAGCTTGAATCTGATGTCGATGCTGATTTACTCGAGAAGGCCTCGTCATCAGCAAATTCTTCAAACATGTCCTGCATAGTACTCGCTGATGACTTTACCAGACCATAGGCACTGAGGCTGGCATCAACTTTTGATTTTTCATCAGTGATCCGGAGTTCTTTGGGCATACGCTCAGCAGCCACCAACTGCTGTGTCATGCCCGTAACATCCAGGCCTGAACCTAACCCGCCTACCGATAAACCAGCCATTCAATATTCCTAAAAGTTCAAACAACCAAAGTTGCCATCTGAAACAAACATATAAAACAAAGCAATTTTCAAGCCAAGATTAAACTTTTTTATTAATTGAATTGACCGGATATTGAGCCAAATTAGAATTAAGTTCCATTAATTCCTGTGACGGGATCTGACGAATTAAATCGCCGCTAGTCTTGTCGTAGATGTAGACGATCTGCTCACCATGCTCTTCATCATACTCAAACTTCAATTCTCGGTTAATCCGTTTAGCGAGAGCGTCAATCTGCTCTTGCTGAATTTCTCGAAGTTCAGAACAAGACTCTTTTGCAGATTTTTTTACAGGTTCGCTTTTTTCTGTATGCAGAACATCATAACTAGACGAAAGCTCTGTTTTGATTGTTGCTAGTTGCAACTCATTTGAAAGTTGCTTAGCTGCAGTGGTGGGCTTTAGTGAAGGAAGAGAAGAAGCCGCGATGTTATCTGAAATCTTGTCCATGATAATCACATCTCCCTTTGTTCAATATCTATAATGAAGCTGTGGCACAGCCCTGTTCGGCCATGCCACCTTTACTGAATTACAGTAGGCCGATAAATTACAGTAAACTTAGTGCCGCCTGAGGATTCATTTTCGCCTGAGCAAGAATTGATGTCGATGCCTGCTGTAGGATCTGGTTCTTGGTCAAGTCAGTGGTTTCTGTTGCAAAGTCAACATCTTTAATGCGGCTATTAGACGCATTCACGTTTTCGTTGATGTTTGCTAGGTTGTTCAGCGTGTGGTTGAAACGGTTCTGAACCGCACCGAGGTCTGCACGCTGTTCATCAATTTGAGCAATAGCACCGTCCAATACATCGATTGCACTCTGTGCACCAGCAGCATCTGAGATATCAACCTCACTGACACGATTAAATTCAGCTGTGGCGGTTACATCACCAGTAGCCTCAGTACCACCAGAGACACTAAAATCAGTATTCGATGAGAATGTTAGAGCAGCAGAAGCGAAGCCATCAGAATTTGTATCATCGATAGTATATGCAGTACCTGCAGTACCACCTGGCGCATTAGCCAATTCCAAAGAACCAGATGTCTGAGTAATTTCAATACCGTCAACGCCTGATGCCGATAGCGAAATCGTGCCTGAATTATTTACAGCGTCAATACCAGCATTGCTAAGTTTATCAGCAATCGCCTGTTCATTATCTGAGGATAGAATCTCTACTGATGTAGATCCTATTTCAATGGTACCAGCAAAGTCTGTGACATTATCGATTTCAGCTTCGACAAGGGTATCTGCAGTAACACCAGACTTGGCATTATTGATTGCCTTCGCTGCTTCTGTCGCCTTTGAATCTACTGCAATCTCAACATCCGTGTCTTGACCACCAGCATTAATCGTTAAGGTCTCTGCAGTAGTGATTACACCGGCAGTGCCAACAGCACCAGCATCACCACCAAAAATAGTACCTTCAGTGGTACCTTCAGCAATTGAGGCGCCTAGTGCCGCAGATGAGATATCACTCAGTGTCACAGAGATAGTTTCGTTGGCATTTGAGCCAACCTGAAACTCTTGGGTACCGTATGAACCATCAAGCAGGTTCTGGCCACCAAAAGTTGTTGTATCTGAAATACGATCCAATTCATCCTGAAGTGCAGACACCTCTTTCTGCAGTGCCGCACGGTCATCCGAAGAGTTTGAGCCGTTAGCAGATTGAAGTGACAAATCACGCATACGCTGCATAATGTTCGTCGATTCCTGCATCGCACCCTCAGCAGTTTGGGCAATTGAGATACCGTCGTTGGCGTTACGCATCGCCACATTCAAACCGTTGGTCTGGCTGGTTAGACGGTTAGAAATTTGCAGACCCGCTGCATCGTCAGCAGCACTGTTGATACGCAAACCAGAAGACAAACGCTCCATACTGCTGCTTACGTTATTCGTTGCTGAACCTAAGTGACGCTGGGCCGTCATCGCTGAAACGTTAGTATTTACGGTAACAGACATATTTCGCTCCTTGTTGAGTTACAACCCAGCCTTAGCAGGGGGTAAATATCTATTTTTGTTTAAGTACTTCTGTTAACGGCACGGATAAAAATACCTTTAGGATTTTTTTAAAAAAAGTTTTTGCTGGCGATGGGCGATGGGCGATGGGCGATGGGCGATGGGCGATGGGCGATGGGCGAGAAAATATCAACCACCATTTCGAACTAGCAAGGATTTTTTTGCCGCTTTAATCATTTTAACAAAAAGATGTTTATAAAGCGGCAAGACACTGCCGCTTTATAAACATGGTTTCTGATTACATATAGTTGAACAGGCTAAGCTGCTTGGTTTGATTGAATGCCGCTTGGGAGGCCTGAAGAGCCAGCATGTCTTCGTTCAACTCAATAATAGCTTTGCTATAGTCCAAATCCTCAAGGCTGCCCTTGGCTTTGTTAAGGCTCAACTCGAAATCTTTATGTTGTGCTTCATAAGTTTCCAGCGTTTTTAGGCCTGTGCCGACTTCCGAACGGCGTTGGTTCATATGGACATACGCTCCGTTAAGCTCTTCTATTGAGCGCTGCAGGCTAGCTCGTGCTTCAGGGGATTCAGTGTCATACTCTGAATAATTAATGGCATCATTCATTGTCTGGAACAAGTCAATCGTCGGAGCCTTATCCAAGGTAATACTATCATCAGCTTTGATATCCCCCTTAAACTGAAAATCAAGATGGATTTGGCTTTCTGGATTCGGGTCTGTGTACTGAACCCCCTTGGCAGGATCGTAGCCTTGAGTATCAAGTAGCTGGTTATTCCCGTATAGCTCGTAGTTCAAGCCACCCTGACCATCATCGACAAACGTCACGCTGTATGTGGTTGGGTCATTGAGATCCTGGTTGGTAGCAGAAAGTAATGACAACCCTGATTCAGCTTGAAGCCCTGCATAATCTGGTCGATAGTCGCCAAATGGGTTATCAATGCCCATAAAAACCAGATCGCCAGGCTGGCTGGTATCTACATGTACCGAGGTATCAATACGTGCTTCACGGTGGCCACTATCGCCCTTATATATCACTTTACCGCTGTCATCTTCGACAAAGGGCTGAGAGCGTACTTGGTGACCGGAAAACACATAGTTCCCACCTTCATCCTGGGTGTTAGCGAGGTTCAGCAGCCCTTCATACAAGCTTTCTAACTCATTTTTAAAGGCGGTCTTATCATCCCCCCCCATAGCACCGTTTATCATCCCAATCACTTTTTGCTTAGAGCTATCGATATGGGATTCGACATTTTTCAGTGAAGTTTCGAGCGTCCCTAAACGGTTATTGGCCAATGTGATCGACTTTTGAAACTGTTCTATTTGCACCAATTGTTGCTTGTAGTTTTGGGTCGAAACAGAAGCAATCGGATCATCTCCGGCGGTCTTGATCCGCTTACCGGTAGCCAGTTGCTCATTGGTGTTATTCACTGCCCCTTGCTTGCGCATCAGGTTAGAGGTCAAATTTTGGTACTGAGAGAATGTCGATACACGATTAATCATAATTGCTCCTCGCTTTACACCGCACGCATCAGCGTATCGAAGGTTTCACGGGCCACGCTCATAATCCGCGATGAGGCCATATAAGCCTGCTGGAACTTCATTAAGTTGGCCGCTTCCTCGTCCAAGTTTACCCCAGAGACACTCGACACTCGTTCTGTTGCCGCGTCAAAATCAAGCTGGCTGATTTGGCCGAATTTTTCAGCGTTCATCTTCTGGATACCCACGTCGGTTGTGAGGTTCTGAAACAAGTCAATGACACTAGAGCGACCATTATTCATCGATTTGTTCGTCTGCAAGTGCTGCATGGTCATCAGGTTGCTATTGTCACCTTCGGCTTTATCTGCATTCAGGTGGACAGTAAAACGATCGTTACCCTGTGCCTGCCCTGTCAACGTCAAGGTTTCAAAACCATTAGGGTCTGGCACCATTGAGGTGTCAGCAAACCGAATGACATTGTCATGTATCGGGTATTTAATATTCTTGGTTGTTGTAGGGTTACCGTTTACATCAACCTCAACCAAATCTATTTTTTTACCCTCATTATCGTAGACAGATAAGCGGTTACCATTTTCATTAATCACCACGTCATATTGCCCGAACACTTGTGCTGTATCGAGTGCCTCAAGCTGGCCGTTCCCCATATTTTCCGCCGCGGGAGAAACGATACGCTGGGCAGCAATATCTGCTGGCTCCGTTGCACTCATCGCCATTTGCGCACCACCAAGCCTAACAGGCCTCAGGGTGATGACTTCATCATCAGCAGGAGGCTGGCTGACATCAATCTTCATCCCATCGACCCGAATAACCTGCGGGTCAACCGCATCAATGTTTTCGCTGAATACTTCTTCTCCCTGGCTATTAAACACCTGATATCGGTAGCTGCCACCGTTATCGGTCGCCTGCAATTTATAGTCGCCAAGTTGAAGCTTTGACACATCCTCAATCCCTACGGCCAAATCTGCTGCGCTACCTAGAGGCTTAAGTACTCGCTGAGCCATGGCTCTAGGGTCATTAACATCGGCATACAGTTCTTTACCTGTATCTCCGTTTAAATCCAAGCCTTGACGCTGAATGGTATTAACCTGTCCTGCAAACCCTATTGCCATACGGCCCACTTCATCGATGCTCCGTTCCACTACGTCAGTGCGAAAGCCAATCATCGCACCTAAAATGCCACCCATATTTTCAGCATTAAGAGGGGTTGCATTGTGGCCATCATCCACCGCGATTCGGGTCTGCAGTGGATCTGGCTCACCGGGGATCACTGTTAGGCGAGACGATTCGGTTCCCGAAACCAAGGTTTGGCCATCACCGATAATAACGGTATTGGCAAGGTTATCCTTACCCTTTAGAGCCGTCACTTTCGTGTACTGGGCCAATTCATTGATTAAGCTTTGCTGTTTATCGAACAAGTCATTTTTTTCGCCGGCAGGGTTTTCCTGGATCCGCTTGTTCAAGGTGGCAATTTCTTGCCCTAGGGAATTCACTCGGTCAACCGTTGCCACTAATTGATCATTCACATCACGCTGCATACTAGAAAGCGTATCGTAGGTACTGTTGACGGTTTGACTGACAAGCGAGGCATTTTCCAGTATCGCTTTTCTTGAACCCAAGTCATTGGGGTGATCCGCCAAGCTTTTTACCGAATCATAGTAATCGTTCATACTAGTAATGGTTTTGCTGGCATTGTTGGAGATGAATTCGTCCATCACCGCAAGTTGGGCATGACTTTCATTGGCATGATTCAGCTGAGTGGTCGACTGGGTCAGCTCCCTTGCGGCAAACTGATCATAGGCACGGCGGACGTTATCAATATAAGCACCAGTGCCATATTGACTTCCGCCAATCCAGTGAGCGTCATCTGCTTTTTGCTCAGCGCTCTGGCGACTGTATCCCGGCGTGTTGACGTTACTGATATTATGGCTGGTGACATTAAGCTGCTTCTGAGACGTTCTCAGCCCACTCATGCCTATATTTAATAAATCTAGCGCCATACCTTTACCTCCAGCCAACTCCAGCGGCAATCACACCAATCACCCTAACAAGAAAATAGACTGATGCAAAAAACAGGCCAACGCACTTAAAGTCAATGAATTGAATAGCGAAATTACAGGAAGTTAATCAAGCAGCATTGGCTAGATTGAAAATAGCCGTAATATATTAGCTTCCAGCGGTATTTTTGACGCCAACTAAAGAGACATATTTTGAGGTTATTGGTACTAAGAAACAGCCTAAACTCTTTTCAGTACCCCATACCTTATATTTAATTTAAGATTAAAATCATTAACTAAATTAGAGGACTGAATAATAAATTAAAAAGTCAACTGTTGATATTATTCTTTGTGAATATCAACTGACAAAAAATAGCCATTATTTTGACAAACGTGATACATAGCCATATACGACCCTCACCAACAAAAAATAAACCATTGAATTTATTATAAAAGATAAAATAATTGTTGCCCCATCAATAATCAACGGGGAATCATGGCTAAATCACCGACAAAGATACAAGTTAACAACACAACACCACCGTTAACCCGACCTAACATTTACAATTTATTTCGATTTACACTAATTTACACTAGATAATCAGTATAACTTGTCTATATAATTACTTTATCTAATCAGTAAAAAACCATTGGTGGTGATTATGAACATTGGCCTTGCAACATTACTCGGCTATGCTATCAAAGAGATTATTGCACCTGTGGTGTTAGATAATATTCGGGAGGGCAACCAAGAAAAAGTACAGACGAATGAAATTAAATCTGCCCTGTCTGAAAGTGAGGACACACTGAATATCATTTCATCAATTGTAGATGTGTTTGTTTAAATTTTATCTTTTATTGCTGCTCTTTATCCATCAAGTCACTGACCTGATCAAATACCCGCATCACTTTATCGCTGTAGCTCGGATCGGTCGCATAACCGGCTTTGTGGATCTCATTAATAAACGCTTTCGGATCTTGCGTATTTTCTAGCGCAACCGAATACCTTGGGTTCCGCTTTAAGAACTGCGCATAATCATTAAAGCTTTCATCGAAAGAGTCATAAGAACGAAATGCTGCACGTTCTTGCACGGCAATACCTTGATGATACTCCAAGGTTTGCGTCGCCATTTTATCCCCTTTCCAGCTTGGATCAGCCTTAATGTTAAACAGGTTATTGCTGTTACCAGCGGCATTACTGATCACTTTCTTGCCCCACCCTGTTTCAAGAGCGGCTTGGGCTATCAATACCGCAGGATCGACCCCCAACACATTAGCGGTCCGACGAGCATAGGGGGCCATATGTGAAACAAAGGCTTGCGGAGAATCAAAGCTTTCTGGCATTGGTGCTCCTTCTGCTTGCATAGCAGAGACAGGAGCAGGAGCACTATTCGCCATATTACGCTGGGCAATCGCTTTATTGGCTATCTGAGTAATCTCTTCTTCGCTCATGGATGATTCAGATAAGGTATTTTTATGGATTTCAGGTGAAATGCTTTGGTTATTCATCTCGGTACGATTATCTTGCCGCTCAAAGGGCAGGGTCTTGCCGCCTTTGTCTAGCTCAACAAACGGCTGTTCTTTATTTAGCGTACCATCACTTTGCTTCACCGCGCTCTCATCTTGGTGGGCACCAAGCTGCTGAACAATCATATCAGCAAGACCCAGTGAATTGCTGCGGCTCAACTCACTGGCCATCTGCTCATCATGCATCTGTTCAAAGAATTTTGCGTTGCGGCTACTCATCAAGTCCGACTCAAAAGCGGAGTTTGCTTCTCGCATCGATTTGAACATCATCTGGGTGAAGATGGCTTCAAACTGCTCGGCAGCGGCCTGCAGACTCGCCTTCTCACCTTCTTTGCCAGTTTTCACCCCGGCTCGCAAGCGATCAAGGCTTGATATATCAAGAACAAAACTGGTGTCGGTCGGACTTTTCACCTTGCTCTCCCTTTAAATGATGATCAGCTGGCCTTCAATGGCACCAGCTTGTTTCAATGCTTGTAAAATTGCCATCAGATCTGACGGCGCAGCCCCTACCTGATTCACGGCACGAACCAAATCATCAAGACTCACACCCGGTTCAAACAAGAACATCCGCGAATCTTCTTCGGTAACGGTGATTTCGCTATCGGGTACCACCACGGTTTGCCCACCAGCAAAGGCATTCGGCTGGCTAGCCGACAGGTTTTCTTTGATGGATACGGTCATCCCGCCATGGGTAATGGCGGCTGGTTTCAACCGAACATGCTGGCCGATAACAATGGTTCCAGTGCGCGAATTTACGATAATTTGCGCCCCTGAATCCGCGGTTTCAAATTCCACATTTTCAATGGTTGAAAGGAAAGCCACACGCTGGCTAACATCACGCGGGGCACGCACCCGCACCGACGCCGCATCCATGGCCGAAGCCACATCAGGACCAAGGAAATTATTAATCGCATCTACCATGTTCTGCGCGGTGGAGAAGTCCGGCTCGAAGAGGTTAAACGTCAGAAAGTCACCACGGCCAAACGGGTTTGGCACTTCTTGTTCGACAATCGCGCCAGAAGGGATCGTCCCCACGGTTGGGGTATTGCTGACAATTCGCGATCCGTCAGCACCGTCAGCAGTAAAACCGCCGACTACAAGGCTACCTTGCGCGACCGCATAAATATTGCCGTCTAAGCCTTTCAGGAAAGTTTGCAGGAGCGTACCGCCGCGCAAACTCTTGGCTGAGCCGACCGACGAGACGGTGATGTCAATTTGTTGACCTTGCTTGGAAAAAGGTGGCAACGTGGCATGGACGGCCACCGCCGCGACATTTCGGGTGCGGAACCGCTCACCTTCGGGGATATTAATCCCAAAGTTATTCAGCATGGCACGGAAGCTCTGCTCGGTATAATACGCTGAAGATGACTCACCGGTTCCTGGCAGACCGACTACCAAGCCATAACCAACTAATTGGTTATCCCTGACTCCGGCAACGCCAGCGACATCTTTAATGCGGGCAGCATGAGCTTGCGGTGCAACCACAGGCAAGACAAGTGTCAGTATTAGACTAAATAACAGGGTTGGGATTAACTTTTTCATGTCTTACATCGCTGCATTGAAGAATCGGCCAAACCAGCTTGGGTCCTGGGTATCCTGACGATCGCCCGTCGCCGAGTACTGAATCCGCGCATTGGAGATACGGGTTGAGGGAATAGCGTTGTCCGAATCGATATCATCTGGGCGAATAGTACCACTCACCCGGATATATTCGTCACCGCTGTTCAGTGTCAGCCACTTTTCTCCTCGTACCAGCAAGTTACCATTAGGTAACACTTCAATCACCTCAACCGAAATAGAACCGGAAAAGCTGTTGCTTTGATCCGAGGAAAGGCTGCCTGAGAATGAATTATCGTTGGTAAGGGCATAGGACAAATCATAGTTACCAATATTCACCGGACGTCCACCAAGCATGATCGGTTCCATGCTCATATCTGTCGATTTGCCCAAATCTGAACTGGCACTCTTTCTTGCCTGAGTCTTCTCCTCAAGCAATACGGTGACAATATCACCGAGCCCAGTCGGACGTGAATCGTTGTAAAGCCCCATGGCGCTGGTGGTATTAAATAGTGAACCGGTAGAAGTGGCATAGTGCTCCGGCTTCTCAGGCGGACGAACAGAAGACCAGTTAGGATCGCCCTGTACCGCGTCTTCCCGCTGCCTGACCAAACCAATAATGCCATCACTTTGCTCAGTCGTGCCTTCAACCGCATCAACCTCACTGACCGCACTATCAAGATCAGAGCCAGTATCAAAGTTCTGCGCACAACCCGATAGCATTGCAACCAGTAAAACCAGCCAATATTTGCCCATACCTTACTCCCTGTTATAGCTGCTGGTTAACGTAGCTCAGCATCTGATCCACGGTAGAAATCACCTTGGAGTTCATCTCGTAAACCCGTTGTGCCTCGATCATATTGACCAGTTCTTCGGTAACATTCACATTGGATGTTTCCAGCATCGACTGGCGAACACTGCCGAAACCATCAAGCCCGGGGATCCCCTCTTGCGGGTCGCCACTTGCCCCTGTCGGTAGGTAAAGGTTCTGACCAATCGGCTCCATACCGCCTGGATTAATGAAGTTGGTCAGGTTGATCTGGCCCAGCACCTGATTTTCCTGCTGATCTCGAATACGGGCAGAGACTTCACCGTCGGTGCCGACTGTAATGGCAACCGCATTGTCTGGCACCACAATTTCAGGCTCCAGAACATAACCCGCGCCAGAGGTCACAATCTGGCCTTCGTTACTCACGGTAAATTGGCCGTTACGGGTATAGCCGATGTTGCCGTCTGGCAACATAACCTGGAAGAAGCCATCGCCCTCGACCATCATATCGAGCGCATTGTCGGTGGTTTGGGTATTACCTTGAGTAAAGACCTTCTGAGTGGCGACCACTTTTGAGCCGGCACCCAGCATCAAGCCTGATGGCAAGGTAGTATCTTGCGTTGCCTGACCGCCAGGCTGGTTAATATTCTGGTAAAAAAGATCTTCAAAAACTGGGCGGCTTTTCTTAAAACCTATTGTCGAGGCGTTAGCTAGGTTATTGGAAACCGTTGAAATATTGGTTTGCTGGGCATCAAGACCAGTCTTACTAACCCATAGAGCTGGATGCATTCGTTAACTCCTCGCTATTATCCGATTCGCATTAAAGATGAAGACGATTTATCCATGTCTTCTGCGGTTTTCATCAATTTGACTTGCATTTCAAAGTGGCGCTGAAGATCAATCATGCTGACCATTTCACCCACAGCATTCACATTACTGCCTTCCAAAGCGCCACTGAGCAAGGTTACGCTTGCATCGGCTTCCAAGCCCTGAGGGTTCGGGGTCGTTGGCTTGAACAAACCATCGACGTCCTTGTACAAGTCACTGTTGTTGGGGTTAACCAATTTGATCCGATTGATAGCGACCATGGCTTCCGGTGGTGCCCCCTGCGGCAAAATGCTGACCGTGCCGTCTTTTTGGATTTCAATTTTGTTGATAGGGAGTGGGACAAAAATCGGTGCATCGGCGTCACCTAAAATAAGCTGGCCGTTGCTGTTTTGCAGCATACCCATCTCATCAATCTTCAAATGGCCAGCACGGGTGTAAGCTTCTTGTCCCGACACATCTTGAACCGCCAGCCAACCGTTGCCTTCAACGGCCACGTCCATTGCACGACCGGTCATTTTTACCGCTCCCTGCTCAAAGTTGTTGCCTGGACGTTCCGTCATAGCAAATACTCGACTTGGCAACCCTTCGCCATACGCTTGCATACTTCTCGCCTGCTGCAAATCAGCACGAAAGCCGGTGGTATTCACGTTCGCCAAATTGTTGGCCGCAACCTGCATGCCGTACATGTCTTGCTTGGCGCCACTCATGGCTAGAAATAATGCGCGATCCATCTATCAATCCCCTCTATCGATAGGCAGTATTAATGCAAAAAGCATACCATCAAAACCGGTAACAGGTAGGACATTGATTTACATAAGAATAAAAGCAAAAAATGGAGAGTGACAAACATGAAGGGGAAAAACGTTGCCGCTTCATTGGCGGTCATGCTTAGTCAATTAATCATGACTTCCAATTTGATGGTTTAGGTGTCAATAAATTGACCAAAGCCCATAACAGCCAGTGTTATGGGCTCGGCGCTATTTCAGCAGGAGGTTATTACAGAAAAAGATTAGCGGATCTGCAAAATGTTCTGCTGTAGCTGGTTGTTCACATCCAGGGCACGTGAGCTGGCCTGGAAATTACGCTGGGCAGAGATCAAGTCCACCAGCTCCTGGGTCATATCGATATTGGATTGCTCCAAGGTACCGTTTTTGATTGAACCAAACGAGCCCTGTGAGGCATCGCCCCAGACAGTAGCACCAGAGTCTTGGGTAGCATTCCACATAGTACCACCTAGCTGGGCCAAACCTTGCTCGTTAGCAACACGGGCCATAGCAACACGACCAATCACCTTATCTTTACCGTTCGAGTAAGACGCCTGAATATTACCGTCAGAGTCTATATCGACATTGGACAGATAACCGGTGGTAGCACCGTCCTCATCCTCCAGCTTACGAATTTCAAATGGTGCCGCGTATTGAGTAGGATCGTCATAATTAAACGTCAACGTTTGGGTACCATCTGCACCACCAAGTTGTAGCCCCGCAGCCTGAAAAGACGTTGATGTATGCGAGTTCCCCGATGTTAACTGCCCACCTTCATCAAAACGTAAACGGTGGCCTAAGTGGCCAGTGCCATTATCGACCCCTGAGTCAATATTCAGTTCTTTTTCACCACCACTATCACTAACGGTATAAAAGACATCCCATACATTATCGTTTCTCTTCGAATAATAAGCTGTCATTTTCAGCGGGTTACCCAATGAGTCGTAAATTGTTGAAGAGGTTGACTTATTGTAAGTGTCAGAATTGTTGAAATCGAATGGTGCAACAGCGGGCTTTTCCTCACCACTTGGTAAGTTCATCGAAATATTCACGTTATTCGACATACTTGGTTGACCAAAAGTATCATCAATGGTCATCGGCTTCGGCTCATACGATGCCACAGAGTTAGTATCTTGGTTTACCTCGTAACCCAACAAGTAGTTGTTTTCTGCGTTAACAATCTCGTTGTTGTTATTGAGGTGAAAAGCACCGTTGCGAGTCAGGTTATTGTTCGCTGGCTCAGCTTTATTCGGAGCTACGGCAAAAAAACCGGTGCCCGATACCCGTAAATCCAGTGGGTTGTTAGTGTAAATACTGGAGCCTTCATGAAACTGCTGAGAAACCGTCGCAGTCTGAACACCGCCACCGGTCGTGGTCTTCGAGTTAGAGAAAATCGAGTTCGAATACACATCAGAGAACTCAGCCCTTGATTCCTTGAAGCCATAGGTGTTGGCGTTGGCGATATTATTACTGGTAGTGTTGAGATCTTTCTGAGCTGCACCCAGGCCACTCAAGGCAATATTCATGCTCATAGTTGATTATCCTTTCGCTTGTGCTTTTCCGACCTGAAGTACATCAGCCAAGTTAAATTGCTTGTCGAGACCGGCTAAGTTCAATAGAACCTGACCATCTCCCTGCCCCATCACCACGCTGTTAACGTTGGCATGAGTAAATACGTCATAGTTCTGTGTTTCGCCACCGACCAGACCCGATACCCGAATTGTGTATTGTCCTTCCGGCATCACCTTGCCTTGATCGTTCTTGCCGTCCCACTCGATATCGTGGTCTCCGGCCGCTTTGGCACCAAGATTAATGGTTTTAACCAGTTCACCCTGTGGGGTTTCAACCCGCATCATGGCTTGGTCAAGCGAATTGGTCAGGCGCACACGGCCACTTAACCCGCCCTCTTCAGCTTTCATCCCGGTCGCACTCGGCACCAGTACATCCTGACCAACCAAGGTCGATGCCTGCAGTGCCTGGTTAGACGTCATGGCGGTATTTAGCAGACCGAACTGCTCGTTCATCTGGCCGATGCCGTCAACGGTGGCAAACGATGCCATCTGGGCAATCATCTGATCATTGCCTACGGGTTCAAATGGGTCCTGTTGGGCTAGTTGTTTGGTTAACAAAGACAGGAAGTCTTCTTGTTGTAACTGATTTTGCCCAGTGACTTTCTGGTCTTCCTGAACCTTCTTTTCCTGCATCGACTTTAACTGGTCAAGGTAAGAGAGGTTATTGGAACCTGCACCATTAATACTGCTCATTGTCATCACTCCCTAGCCTACTTACCCATCTGCAGTGTTTTCATCAGCATCTGCTTGCTGGCATCAGCCACTTGCACATTGTTCTGGTATGAACGAGATGCCGAGATCATGTTGGCCATTTCTTCCATCACATTGACATTCGGCTTATAGATATAACCTTCGGCATTGGCCAACGGGTGATCTGGGTTGTACTCTGCACTCAACGGCTTCTCGCTCTCGACAATCCCTTTAACCTGAACCGGCACACTATCACTGCGCTTGTAGCTGGCACCTTGAAGCTCAGCGGCAAATACCGGATGCCTTGCTTTATAGGTTTCTTCTGCCGAGCTGCTGACGCTGTTGGCATTGGCAAGGTTACTGGAAGTGGTATTAAGACGTACCGATTCTGCACTCATCGCCGAACCCGATACATTGAAAATATTAAATAAGCTCATTCATTAATTCCCCGTCAGTGCCTTGCTCAGGTTTTTGAATTTTGATCCAAGAAAATCCAGCGATGCCTGATACTCAATGGAGTTCTGCATAAACAGGTTCTGCTCCAACTGGGAGTCAACGGTATTGCCGTCACCGGTGTCCGGCTGGGTAGGTACGCGGTACTTTTGCTCACCCATGACCTGAGTGGAGGCAGAGATATGCCGACCGTCAGTGCGGCTGAGGCCAACTTTTGCCTCCGAGGTTGCCGCATTGAGAGCCCGCTGAAAGTCGATATCTTTCGCCTTGTACCCCGGCGTATTGGCATTGGCAAGGTTGCTCGCCAGCGTTTCTGCACGTTTGGCACGTACGCCAACGGTATGCTGGTGAACGCCTAATGCTTTATCAAAAGAAATGGACATGTCTGCCTCCAAAATTCGTTACCAGATAGAAAGCAAAGGGTGTGCCAAGAATGTAAGGCAAGGGAAATTAGGAGGTTGGGCGATGGGCGATGGGCGATGGGCGATGGGCGATGGGCGATCCAAATTTTTTGCAAGAGCCTGACCATGTCAAGCTCTTGCTTCTACTCTTTGCTTTTCCTCTAGCCTCTAGCCAAAGACTACTTAAGCTTATAAATGATACCCGGGTTACAACGGATCATCTCAAACTTATCGGTCAAGCCTGTTAGCGACTCCGACGCCCCCAGCAGCAGATAACCGCCCGGGTTGAGGCTGGCAGCCATTTGGTTGAGTACTTTCGCTTTCATCTCAGGCGAGAAGTAGATCAAGACATTGCGGCAGAAAATCACGTCAAACTTGCCGAGCAACGCATAGCTGTCCTTGAGATTCTGAGGACGGAAGTTCACCATCCGCTTGACCTTGTCATTGACCTTCAGCCGACCATCGCCATTGTCTTCGAAAAACATCCGCCGGCGCTCCATTGATAACCCGCGGCTAAGAGCCAAGTTATCGTAAGCCCCGGAACGGCAGGTCTCCAGCATGGTCTGGGAGATATCGGTCGCGGTGATTTGTACTGGGTTCGCCAACATCCCCGGCCTGCGATTCTGGGTCTCCAGAACCGTCATCGCTATAGAGTATGGTTCCTGCCCCGATGAGCTGGCAGACGACCAAATTTTGATCGGCCGCTTATTCGCCGCCAGTTCTGGCAAAATACGGTCGGACAGCACTGTATAAGGGTATATATCACGAAACCACAGCGTTTCATTGGTTGTCATGGCATCAACTGCCGCCACCCGCAGCTCCCGATTACGCCCAGTATTAACCACCTGCAACAGTTCAGATAATGAAGATAATGAAAATTGACTGACTAAAGGACTGAGCCGGCTTCTTACCAAATACTGCTTACTGTCGCCCAGGACAATGCCACACTGGGCTTCGAGGAATCGGCAAAATTCACGGTATTCCTGATCGTTTATTGTTATAACTGTCATCTACTGCTCTAGTATGGTTATTCTGTGCTCGAGTATGCTTTTTATTTTGGCATTGCCGCTTTCACCGCAGCACCGAGTTCGTCAGGATTAAATTTAGGAATAAAGGCGTTAGCCCCAACACGCTCAACCATGGCTTGGTTAAAGACCCCACTCAATGAGGTATGAAGAATAACATGTAGATCCTTAAGTCGAGGATCATTACGGATTTCTGCAGTTAAGGTATAGCCATCCATTTCCGGCATCTCTATATCCGAAATCACCAATGACAACTGCTTGTAGATATCCCCTTCCTGAGCCATTTCGCGCAGCTTAATAATGGCCTCTTTACCATCTTTGACCAGAACACACTCGCAACCGATCGCCTCAATAGCTCGCTGTACCTGCTTGCGCGCCACACTGGAGTCATCAGCAACCAGTATCCTTCTGATATCAGGCAGATCTTCAATCAACTCTTCCAGCACCGTTGCGGTAATATTGGTATTAACCGGGGAAATTTCATCAAGGATCTTCTCGACATCGAGGATCTCGACCAGCTCATTATCGATTTCCGTCACTGCCGTCAGGTAATTGGCCTTACCCGCGCCCTTCGGCGGAGGAAGGATTGATTCCCAGTTCATATTGATAATGCGTTCAACCGAGGAAACCAGGAAGCCCTGAATCGAACGGTTGAATTCCGAGATAATCACAAAGCAGTTATCAAGATCGTCAATAGGACGGCCACCGGTTGCCAGGCTCATATCAATAACGGAAATAGTTTGCCCACGGATATGGGCAATCCCTTTCACCAACGGATGCAGGTTGGGCATCACCGTGAGTTTCGGGCACTGAAGCACTTCCTTAACTTTAAATACGTTGATCCCGTAACGTTGACGTCGATTAAGCCTGAAAGTGAGCAACTCTAGCCTGTTTTGACCAACCAGTTGGGTACGTTGATTCACCGAATCCAATATCCCCGACATATTTAGACGTCTCCTTGTTGTTTGTTTTTATAATTTGATACGTGTTTACTAGAGAAACAGGTGGTTAAATCACATATCATAGCCAATTAAAACTGCTTTTCTGAAACACCTACGGTGTGACGCAGTATCCCATTGTGACTAGCGACATTAAAGAGATAATTACGTGCTTAGCAAGTGGCTTAACATTCATATAATTTGTTTTATCGGCCTTCAGCTCTTTTTCTTTAGCGGTATTCGTCCGGTTTTGGCCAGCCAGGAGGCCGCCACCATGGCACCCGAAGCGATCAGCCAAGCCGCACAAGACCATGTCGCTCACCTAACCGAGCAAGCCAACGGTCGCTATACCATCACCCCCCCTAGCCTCGATAACCGCCTTCGCCTGCCTGAGTGCCCCGAGCCTCTGGTAACCGATATTCCCAACTCCAACTCACTCAGCGGTACGGTGTCGGTACTGGTGCGCTGCGAGCCGTTAAATTGGCAGATCTACGTTCCGGTCCGTGTCCAGCAAGTCCTCAACCGGGTCGTCGCTAAAGCGCCGCTACCAAGAGGCAGCGTCATTACCGCTGCTGATATCAATGTCGAAGAGATTGAACTAAGACGGCAGCGAGGTGCCTCGTTCTCGGCTCCCGAGCAACTCATTGGTTCTAAAGTAAAGCGCCCTGTCCGGCTAGGGGAAATCATATTGGCCAGCGACATCTGCTTGGTATGTCGAAATGATACGGTGCTAATTAAAGCCGGAAATGATGGGCTATCCATTATCACAGAAGGAAAGGCACTTTCAGATGGTTCGCTGGGTGAGCAGATCCGCGTACAGAACAACCGCTCGAAAAAAGTGATAACCGGTGTGGTGAGTGCTGTCGGTGAAGTCACCGTCAGGTATTAAATAGCGAAAAGGTGAAGTATTAATTACCGAAATTTTACGTACAATCCCTAAAGGTTTTGCTATCGTTGTCGATAATACAGTAGCTATAGAGCCAAACTGCACGTTCAAGGAGTTTCTAATGCCTACTATCAACAACATACGTACTAACCAGCCAATGACCAGTGGCGGCAATGTTAGCCATGCCGAAACGGGCAAAGGCAAACCGACGGCTGAAGCCAAAACCAGCGCTACCGATTCGGATTCTGTCTCCCTGAGTAGCCAAGGCCAATCTGTGGGCCAGATCCACCAGCAGCTTGCGACTCAAGAATCCTTTGATAATGAGAAAGTGAACGCGATCAAAGAAGCCATTGCTAATGGCTCCTACGTTATTGATGCCGATAAATTAGCGGCTAATATGATTAAGCTAGAAGACGATTTAAAAGGCCTTTAAGGAACGGATGAGAGTGTATGTCTACTTCTATAGAGCAACTTCTTGAACAGCAACAGAAGAACCTTACCTCTTTGGCTACCCTGCTTGAACAGGAGCAAAAAGCAATTGTCGAACGCCAGTCCGAGCAGATCCTTGAGTGTGCCGAGAAAAAAATGGCGCTAATCAACAATATCAAACTGGTCGATCATCAGCTTTCTGTTCACCCAGACAAAGCAAGGCTTATGGAAGGTGGAGACTTGGCGACTACGGTTAAGTCATTGAAGGCCCAAACCAATGATTGCCAGTCGACTAACGAGGTCAATGGTGAAGCCCTAATGCGTGCCCAGCTCAGCTTCCACAAGCTCAACAACTTGCTGCAACAAAGCCGCGGCAAGCACCAAATGACCTACAACAGCGAAGGGGCCACCCAGAATACCCGCACTCTAGGCACCGATCTCAAAGCCTAAACCCAATACATCATGTCTGCAGAACACGCTTAGAACATGATCTCTTGGCTTTGGGGAACAGCATAAATTTCTGCACTTCCCTTTAATCGCTCCATCCTGTTGATATCCAGCTGCATTTCGGTCACATAATTGTCGCCCAGCGGATAACTTCGGATCACCTCAGCTCCACGGATACTTCCATCGACCGAGCTATCATTGCTTTCAAAATTCAACTGTTGGTCATCCATCTCGGAACGGGCAGAAATACGGATCCCGTACACCTGCTCAGTCAGCTCGCGGTAGGCGTCGAGTTTTGATGCCCGCATTGCACGCATCCGTTTCTCTTCTATGTTCTTACCAGATTGCTCGCTGATCGATGCATAGCCAATTGCTGTAATAATATCTGTGTTGCGTGTTTCAACCAAAGGCTGACACCCGACAAGAAAAGATAAAACCAACAGATACCAATAACGCATTTCTACTCCTAAGGTTTAATAACAATGGTATTTCTGTCGTGGGACAGCGTTTCATCGCGGATGATCCAGCCATTATCCATTCGCATTCTGTTCAAGCTATCAAGATCACGGCCAATTCGGTCTGCCGGCAAGAAGCCCTGTGCCGAGGCAATCACCACCCGAGAGCGAATACCGATAATACGGGCATTTACCAGCACACCTGCCGATTGGCGTAACATAGTCCCAGCCAGCACGTAATCGACTGGTTGTTCAGAGGGTAATTGCTGCCAATCGCGGCTGAGTGCAAAATCGCCATCAGGGGTTACTTTGATCCCACCCGTGACCTTATAGTCCACCACGGTATAACCACGCTGCTGCATCTGATAAATCAGACCTTCTGAGACAGTATTGCCTAGCCAGTTGGTCTCATCCATGTCTTGGAGATCAACAAACGATGTCACGGCCAACGGTGTGCGAGCAGTTAAATATTGGTTGGACTCAATCAGTTTGGTCGCCATCCCCTCAATAAAGAAGTCCATGGTATGCCGCGGCATCTCATCCAAACTGTGCCGGTTACCTGTATAAGGTTCTTTACCGTTGTAAATGGGAGAATAGGCGCATGATGTTACCAACATTGCCATCAACACAATTGCCCACTTTTTCATAATTTACAGCTCCAATTGAAAAGAGACTTCAGACCCATAGCTTGTTATCGTAGGCTCAAACAAAAACTTTATTGTTAAAGTCAAAAATTCGGGAATGCTCTTTGCATTACCCTTTGAATACTATGAAAGCCGCCATTCAATCTCGTTACCGATAGTGGCACTCTCGCTTCTACTTGTACGCATTCAACTTACAGTAGATAAGCAATTATTATACCTAAAGTGGAAGACATGAGAAAAAAGATCCTCCTCACCCTAAGCTGTCTCTGGTTAGTCATTACCCTGCCAGTCAATGCCGCATGGTATGAAGTTACCGGCTCAGCCGTTGTCCTGCAAAGCGAGGATCAAGCCCGACAGAGCGCACTGGAAGATGCCGTGTTACAGGTGATCCGCTATGCCGGTGCCGATCTTTCCTCCTTCAATCGCGTTAAGCCCTACCTCAAAAACAGCCGTGAACATTACCAGTTCAGTGGTAGTGAGCTGCGTCAAATTACGGTAACTAAAACGAATAAGAAAAGCGGCAACCTTTACCTAACGGCACAAGTCGAGGTATTCCCCTCGGCAAGAACTTGCCACAAGGTACAATATAAAAAAGGCTTGCTACTGGGCGAGTTTGATATCCGCTCACCGCAGCATGCCTCACTTGGCGGGATCTACCAACTCGGAGACAACTTTACCTCTGTATTGAAGCGGCAACTAGAAACCCGCTCACAAAGTTTTGTGGTCTCAGGCACTACCCGCGTTCAAATCAACCCAGGCTACCCAAGCCAAATGGTCATGCTTGCAGAAGATAATGACGCCCAATACATTATCAGTGGCCAAATCACTGATCTTACATCCACTTTGGATCAGAATCTTTTGCGTAGCGATACAATCAATCGGCAATTTGCTGCCGAGCTTCAGCTACTTGATGGCAAGACTGGCGAGATACTCATGCAGAACCAATACCGTGAAGTCGCCAACTGGCCGTTTTCACGCACCAGCCAAGTCGATACCGGTAGTGCACGTTTCTGGCAATCGGCTTACGGCCAAGCTGTACAGCGAGTCAGTCAGAACATGATGCTGGATCTTGAAAGCAATCTAGCCTGCCGCACCAACTTGCCTGAAGTCGTGCGTAACCATGGTAATACCGTTCATATCAACCAAGGCCGCAAGCATGGCGTCAAGCAAGGTGATCAACTCGCTCTATGGCACAGCGCTGGGTTTATTGATCAGAACGGGATCCCAAGAAACCGTATGGTCCAAACTGATATCACTCTGGTGGTAGATCGGGTTTACGAGAAGTCAGCAGAGCTAAGCGTTGAGCAAGCTGAGCTTGCCAACAGCATCCAACCTGGTGATTTGCTAACCAAACAGATTGATGATTAGTAGTAATCACTTAATTTATTGGTATTTTTTTGTATAATGGTGGAATCAAGCAATGCTTGTTGCTCCCTTAGCTCAGCTGGATAGAGCGTCCCCCTCCTAAGGGGAAGGCCGCAGGTTCGACTCCTGCAGGGAGCGCCATATTCTAAGGCCCAGCTACCATCACGTAGCTGGGCCTTTTTCATTCTAGCTTGTTGTTTACATCGTAAAATCAATACTGATGTATAGGTTACCCAACTCATACTCTTTCCAGTGCAAATCCAAGATCAACTACTAATCCAGATTGGTATAATACCAACCTAAATAAGTATTTGATCAGTTTTACTGGTTAAAATCGCTGCTATCTATGTTAGAGATTTTGTAATTAGAGCCACTAGTTACTGCAATCTCTGCCTTGATAACAACCATTTTTCCTGCGTAATACATAGATCAATTACTTATCCAGGTTGGTATAAAGCGGAGTAACAAAGAAGTCTTAAAACGAAAAAACCTCGCCTAAGCGAGGTTTTAAAATTTGGTGGAGCTATGCGGGATCGAACCGCAGACCTCTTCGCTGCCAGCGAAGCGCTCTCCCAGCTGAGCTATAGCCCCAAATTGTGGAATTGATAATAAAAACTTAGTTAAATCATGTCAATAGATGCATTTGGGAGTTTGTCACTTCAATCATGGTTTCGTGATTTTTGTCACACCAAATTTCTTATAGCCATAACTAACCCATTCGGCACAAAGAAAAACGGAAAGGCCATAACCCTTCCGTTTAATCTTTGTGACAGAAAAATAAGCTTAGCTGTTTGCTTCACGCTCTGCGATAAATGCCAGTGCCATCTTGATACGAGCCGCAACGCGCTCTTTACCAATCAACTGCATAACGGCATCAACAGATGGTGACTGGCCTTGACCGGTAACCGATACGCGTAATGGCATACCCACTTTACCCATACCAAGTTCCAACTCTTCACAGGTTTCTTTAATCACATTGTGAAGGTTTTCAGTCGTCCACTCTTCAAGTGCTTGAACTTTTGCCAGCGCCAGTTCAAGCGCACCTTTAGCAACTGGGCGTAGGTGCTTCTTCGCAGCACCAGCTTCAAACTCGCTGAAGTCCTGGTAGAAGTAACGTGACTGCTCAGCTAATTCAATCAGCGTATTACAACGCTCACCCACCAACTTAATCACGTCAGTGATTGCTGGGCCGTCTGTAATAGCAATTTCTTTTTGATCCAAATGCCACTGCAGATACTCTGCAACGTACTCTGGTTCAGCCGTCTTGATGTAGTGGTTATTCAACCACAACAGTTTGTCGGTATTGAATGCAGAGGCAGACTTACTGATTGAATCGAGGCTAAATAGCTTGATCATCTCTTCCAGCGAGAAGATTTCCTGATCACCGTGAGACCAACCCAGGCGAACCAAGTAGTTCAGAAGGGCCTGAGGCAAGTAACCTTCATCACGGTATTGCATCACGCTTACCGCACCATGGCGCTTAGAAAGCTTGGCACCGTCATCACCCAGGATCATTGCACAGTGAGCAAACTCTGGTACCGGTGCACCAAGCGCTTCATAGATGTTGATCTGACGAGGCGTGTTGTTGATGTGATCTTCACCACGTACAACTTGAGTAATACCCATATCCCAGTCATCAACAACCACACAGAAGTTGTAGGTTGGGCTGCCATCGGTACGGCGAATGATAAGATCATCCAGTTCGCTGTTAGCAATTTCAATACGGCCACGAACGTGGTCATCAAATACTACCGTTCCCTCTTTCGGGTTACGGAAACGGATAACAAATGGCGAGTCTTCCGTTGCTGCAGCATTTGCCGCGACAATTTTTGGATGATTTGCATCGTAGCGAGGTTTTACACCTGCCGCCATCTGCTCTTCACGAAGTTCGTCTAGTAACTCTTTCGGGCAGTAACACTTATACGCCTTGTCTTCAGCCATCAACTGATCAATAAGCTGGTTGTAACGATCAAAACGTTTGGTCTGGTAGTAAGGCCCCTCATCCCAATTCAGACCCAGCCACTCCATACCTTCAAGAATGGCGTCGATCGCTTCCTGTGTAGAGCGCTCTAGGTCAGTATCTTCGATACGAAGAACAAATTCGCCACCCATATGTTTAGCAAACAACCAAGAATAAAGAGCCGTACGAGCACCACCAACGTGCAAAAAGCCTGTTGGGCTCGGTGCAAAGCGAGTTTTAACCGTCATTGAACATTACCTAGTTTATGAAGGAGCAGCAGTACCGAAAGCGTACCACTGCGAAAAAATATGGCTGATATTCTATCATTGTTAAGCAAATCTACAATCTTATCTCTTCAGCGTAGTTCAATAGGCTGCAAGCTCACCTGGAGGGGCGATTCTATCAACCCTGACCATACATAAGCGTGTCGAGCCACATGCCCGCAGGCAAAACAGTAAAGAAAAGGTTACAAGATCTAATAAACCTTAAGGTTCTGCTATCGCTAATGACAAAAACGGATCTCTGGTGTTTTAAAGGAAAAACCAAATACAAAATAACATGCAGTTTTCATAAACTTTATTTAACAACCGAAAGAGTATGAATTAACTATTATTTTTCCTTGTTAATTTACTTAATAAAAATACTCGTCAAGCTAAATAAACGAATAAATAAAATTTAAACGACAAAAAAAATCACATCTTAAAAATAAGAATATCTATTTTAATAGGTTTGACCGATAACAAACCAAAGACATAAGAGATTGATCTATAAGGACAAAACAAAAATAAATCGCCAGACTTATTTATTTGTATAAATTTAGGTTAATTTTCGAAATTTTTTTGACCTTTCACTTATCCTATACATAAACTGAATTGGAGAGATAAGCAACGGAGTTAATTATCTGAATTTAAGCAATGGAAGGCTTACTCTAATTCATCTAATAAAGTTGAGGTTATTATGAAAAGTGTAATTGCTATAGCAATGGCAACATTCTTATTTTTATCAGGTAATGCAATGGCTAACTCAAGCTCTGGTGGTGCAAAAGCCTCTTCAGCTGCTGGCCCTTGGATCGACTGTATCCTGCCCGATGGTAAAGTTGAGTATATGCCACTGATGATTTGCAAGATTCAGAAGAATGGCAAAGTTAAATAGCACTTTGAATAGGGAGTGGTAATCATACCCCCACTCCCGTAGAATTTTTCTGCAGTTACTGAGACTGTGCCCAATGCAGGAAGGTTTGTTTCTGTTCAGCCGTCAGGCGAAGATAATCGGCCTGCAGAAGGATCAAAGCGTTATCATTTACCGCTAATGAAACTTCAGGCTGGATTTGTTGTGGCTTAGTCGCAACAGCTGGCCCTGATGCGCTGGTTAGAAGTAACTGTGGTCTTACATCTTTAGCAACAAAGCCTTGAGCAAGGTTATAATCGTCAAGCTCTTTGACATAATCGCGCATCATACCTGACGTGCGAAGTAGAATACCTTGATGAAAAGAGTCAAAAGATTGGCTTCCTTCATCAATTTTCATCACAGGATTTTTATCAAAGCCATTGATTTGATGGTCACGGACAATATGCCTGGTTGGGCCGACTGATAATTCAGTGTCTTCAACATCAAACGTCAGCACGACGGGTTCTGAAATGAGCTTTTTATATTCACCGCTATATGACACAAGCTTCGATACTCGGACCACTAATTGATTAGCGCCATTATCCAACGTTATTGATTCAGGGCTTTTGGCAAGAAGTCCCATCGACTCCCCATTGGCCACCAGCAATTCCAAGTCTTTATCAAATGTTACCTCTACTGCCGCGTTGGCTATTCCAGCAGATAGTAAAGCAGTAGTGGCAATAAAGGTTTTCAGTGTGTTTATCATATCTACCCCTAGAAGAAAAAAGCGAGCACCTGATTCCGATGCTCGCAGTTGTGTTTATACCATGTCTAAGATGACTTAGAAGTAGTATTCAGCACCTAATAGAATACGTGTACCGTCATGCTCATCGCTATTACCAAACATGTCGTAGTTACGAACATCCAAGAACAGGTAAGTGCTTGGTAGTAAGTAACCTAGGCGACCTGTGATTGCTTGAGATGCAGTGTCTTTTGTGAGGCCACGACCATCTTCAAGGTCTATAGCATTATCGGCATCCGTTGTAGCAGCATAACCCAGCTTGTATACCCACTTATCGTTCATGATGTACTGTGCAGTTGCAGAGTAGGCGTCTTGCTGATTGTCAGTCTTATCATCCCACATTGGCTTATACGCCGCGGTGAATTGGAAGTCACCGACCCACAAAGTACCACCAAGGATTGCATAAGACACATCGCCAGCTTTTTCGCCATCACTGTCCGTGTACGATGCTTGGTTGTAGTAACCCGCATGGATATTGAACATGTCTGTGGTGTAGCCTGCAGCGATACTTGATACTAGTGCATCGTTTGTCTCTGTCATGCCACTTAGGGTCGCTTGCATCTTGAAGCCGCCCCAGTTAGCTGAGTCGTAGCGGACAACGTCGTTAGCACGGTCTTGGAAGCCAACGTCCATAGCATTGTGCCAATCGAACACGTTACCAAGACCTGGGTTTGAGTGAGGCCAATCGACGTAATCGTAAGCAGCGACTAGCTGACGACCGATTTTAATTTGACCGAAGTTATCAAACTCTAGACCTAGGTATGTATCACGACCACCAAACGAACCTTGTCCATCACCGTTACCTTCACGGTTCCAAGCGTTACCTGTTTCAATCTGGTAGATGAAAGCAGGACCAAAGTTGTCATAGGCAACTTTACCACGTAGGCCTAGACGAGATTCGATTTCAACAACAGTGTTGTCTTCTGCACCTTTTGCATCAGCTTGCCATAATTGCAAACTACCTGCTGCCTGACCGTATAGCACTACGCTCTCACCAGCAAGTTCGATTGCTGCATTCGCATTGCCTGCTACTGCGGTCATTGCAATAGCCGCACCCAATAGAGAACGTTTGAACATCTTATCCATGGAATAAACTCCTAAAAATACTAGCTGTGTTTACTTGTGCCCAAAAGGTTGGCCGCCGTGGGCAACAAGTAACTCTCCCGATATGTTAGCCGGGTAGTTTCCCGACCAATTCATATTTTTTCGTTTTAAGCTGAACTGCTGTCTAACTTCCCCCCTAAGACTACTTTCACAGCAAAAAACATCAAACAGAACTTAATTTATTGTTTAAAAAATATGACTCAGTGCAAACTTTGGGGCGATTAGTGATCCGGATCAACCCAGCTCATTCAAAAGCAAGCAACAACTAGTAAATCAATAAAAACAAACACTTAATTGCATTACCTCTTGTTGTTTATTGTTTGGGGATGTTTTTGACACATTCCTTTGTAATTGATTACATCCTTTCTGACAGTCCCATAACAGCTGAAAAGCCCCTCTGATTTCGAGACGAAAAATAACTACAAAAAAATACTATAACCATAAAAAAACAGCTCTAAGGACATAGCCTTAGAGCTGCTTAACGTTAATTCCGTCAATAAATTATATTTTAACGTTTTTAACGAGCCATGAAGTCTACAAGCTGCTGTTCATCCCAGATTTCGATGCCAAGCTCTTGAGCTTTGGTCAATTTTGACCCTGCAGCTTCACCAGCAACCAGTAGGTCCGTCTTTTTAGAAACACTTCCGGTTACCTTGGCACCCAGGTTTTGCAGTGCAGCCTTCGCATCTGAACGCGTTAACTGCGACAAGCTGCCGGTCAAAACAACGATTTTCCCTTCTAGGGGTAATTCAACATCATCATCGCGCTTTTCAATCGCCGGCCAATGGATTCCTACCGCAATAAGATCCTCAATCACAGCCAGGTTATGCGCCTCACGGAAGAAGTTATAAACATGGGCAGCAACTATCTCACCGACATCTGAGACTTCAATTAGCTGCTCTTTGCTTGCGGCTTCAATCGCTGGCAAGGTTTCAAAGTGAGCAGCCAAGTTAGCCGCTGTTGCCTCGCCCACTTCTCGAATACCTAACGAATATAAGAAACGTGCAAGTGTGGTTAGCTTAGAGGCAGCCAGTGAATCCACTAGCTTCTGTGCAGACTTCGGCCCCATCCTTTCTAACACAGTGACGACACCCGCTGATAGCTTGAACAGATCAGCAGGCGTTGCCACCATTTCGCGATCAACCAGTTGTTCAATGATTTTTACGCCACAGCCATCCACATCCAATGCTTTACGAGATACAAAATGCTTCAAGGCTTCTTTTCGTTGTGCCTGGCAGAATAGACCGCCAGAACAACGAGCAACCGCTTCACCTTCCACTCGCTCAACTTTTGAATCACACACCGGGCAAGATTCAGGAAAAACAATCGGCTTTGCATCGGCTGGACGACGGGATTCAATAACAGAGGCAATCTGTGGGATCACATCACCGGCCCGGCGGATCACTACCGTATCACCGACCATTACGCCAAGACGGGCGATTTCATCGGCATTGTGTAGCGTTGCATTACTGACAGTCACACCACCAACAAAGACGGGCTCTAATTTTGCCACCGGGGTAATTGCACCGGTTCGACCCACCTGGAACTCGACGTTATTCAATATTGTGAGTTCTTCCTGAGCTGGGAATTTATAGGCAATGGCCCAGCGAGGAGCACGAGCGACAAAACCTAGCTTCTGCTGAAGCGCAACATCATCAATCTTGATCACCACACCGTCGATTTCATACGGCAGGGCTTCACGCTTATCGCCGATCATCTGATGGTAAGTGATCACCTCATCCATACTGGCCAACTGGCGAATTTCCGGGCACATCGGCAGACCCCATCCTTTAAGCTGGACCAAGCGTTCATACTGACTTGGTGCCAACTCCAAACCTTCAACGACACCCACGGAGTAGGCATAAAAACTCAAAGGGCGAGTCGCGGTGATCTTTGAGTCAAGCTGACGCAAACTACCTGCCGCTGCATTACGAGGATTGGCAAAAGCCTTTTCGCCTTTCTTCAACGCTTTTTCATTCAGCGCTTCAAAACCTTTTTTCGGCATGAAGACTTCGCCACGTACTTCAAGACGAGCCGGCCAACCTTCACCGCGAAGTTTCAACGGTATCGAGCGGATAGTACGCACATTCTCAGTAATATTTTCCCCCGTAGCGCCATCACCTCGGGTGGCAGCCTGGGTCAATACGCCATTTTCATACATCAAACTTACTGCCAAGCCGTCTAGTTTCGGCTCACAGCAGTAAGTCAGCGAGGATTCCGACAACAAGCGATCCAACATTCGCTTTTCAAAGGCATGAAGGTCATCATCATTGAACGCATTGTCCAACGACAGCATCGGAATTTCATGGGTGATCTGGGTAAAGCCGTCAAGCGGCTTGCCACCGACTCGCTGACTTGGGGAATCCACAGTTACAAGCTCCGGAGATTCAGCCTCAAGTGCCAGCAACTGCTGCATCATACGGTCGTATTCAACATCAGGAATTTCCGGGTTGTCTTCTACGTAATAGCGGTGACCGTGATAGGCGAGAAGTTCACGCAACTCGTCAAGTTGCTGCTGAATGTCGTGACTCATATATGTACCTGTTCTAATACCAAGTCGCTTTACCCTCTAGGGCTAGCTCGGAAAAGGATATAAAAAAACAAGGCCCCTTATACCAAAACGTATAAAGGGCCAATTTGTATTCGTTCCACTCAATGTGGTTATAGCGGATCAGTTAACAGTATAGCGCTGGGCTTTATCTCTATAGCCACTGATCCTATGGGGGGTGATCAGGTTACGCTCATGATCAAGCACATCACCACCAAGGCTATCCGCAATACGCTGAACGGTTTGCAACATAATGTTAAAGCTCTGATCTGCCCGACCAACCGCACAAGGAAGCATCAAATAAAATGCAACTCCCGGCGTTTCAAAACTATCACTACCGCCTTCAGGGAAATGCGCCGGATGGACCATGTTAGTAACGCTAAAGATCGCAGGCCCTGTACCAGCCGCATCAACATGGCGATGATAGACTGAGTTCTCACCAAAAATCAGGTGGTTTTGCTCAAAAGCGTTAAAAAGTCGGCTACCGCGGAATAACTCACCATTTCGAGCATGGATATTCAGCACCAGATAGTCAGGAGGAAGTACTTCGGCCTCCGCTGGTTGTTTTGGCTCTTCGACTGGCTTCGAGGCTTCTTCTAAAGTCGGTTCAACGACAGGCTCAGGCGCTGCCATTTCAACTGTATCGGCAGGCTGTCTCAATTCAGGGGCTGCAACCTCAACCTCTGCAGAAGAAACATTCTGCTCTTGCTCAGTTAAACTAACTGTGTGTTGAACAACTTGCTGATTACTTTCGATTGACTCAATGGATGCAGTTTCATCAAAAGTAACTTGCTCAGCACTTTCAACATTTAAAACAGGTTCGACCTTTTCAGCGGCCTTCTTGTTAGGCTGCTGCTGGATAGGAGGCTGTGGCGCGATCAGCTCTTGCTTCAAGGCTTGCGGCTCAGTTTGAGCATGAGACTGTGGTTCGGCTGGCACCGAATTATCCAAAGACGCAGGCACAACCACTTTTTCTACCACAGGCTCTTCGGCTGGCATGTTTTTAGCTTCAGAAACAGACGTCGTTTCACTTTGTACAGGCGCAGGTGCTGGAGTCGCAACGACTTGTCCGTCCAATAGCGGGTCAGCATCCAGCTTCGCACCAAAGTGCAATTCTGGCTCTTTCCTTTCCTGACGAGGCGCTTCAGCAGACGCATTTTCAGAGCCTAAGACCCTAACGCTGCCTACACCATCCTTATCAAAACCTTCCGAATCTCGGGAAGCCTTGTTCAACTTACCCAGTGGCTTCTCACCAAATTTTGCAGGCTTTTCCTTCCGACTACTCCACAATCCGTGAAGCAACAATCCTGCAATAGCGAGCGCACCGACAATAATAAGAACCAGACGCAATTCCTGCATATGAATACTCTGAATTTACTTGTAACCCATAACCGGGCAAATCAATATCTGGATTACATCCACTGGCAAGCCAGTGTGTAACCTCAACGACTTAGCTTGGCACTTTTTATCACAAACTGACATGACATTATGACAATAAAGTGCAAATTAAAAAACCAACGACAGTCCTTCAGTGAAGTCGTTTACAACATTCATTATGGACTTAACTTTACTCTAATGTATCAAAACTCAAATCAGAATGAGAAGACGAATGTCGTTATTCGTGCAAGATAGTGCTACCGAGCACAAAAATGAACAAGCTTTGACCGTTTTTGCCAATATCCAGCCGACGCTATGCGGCGTTAATTTGCTTATAACTATTAATCACCGTTACTATCACTGCCAACACTGATCATTTATGTCTGTATTCTGATTATTTGCCAAGGAGCCAATATGCAATCGTCCCGGCAGCCCCACCCCCAACTTTCAGCCCCGTTGAGTGGTGCCGGTTATTTCTTTCGTGGAATTTCGCTGGCAACCCAACCAGGCACACGACGCTTCGTGCTTTTCCCTCTACTGATTAATATCGTTCTGTTCGGTACGGCATTTGGTTTAGTGCTAAGCCAGTTAGGAACATGGATAGACGGTTGGATGAACCAGCTGCCAAGCTGGCTCGATTGGCTGTCCTACCTACTTTGGCCACTGCTTGCCATTGCGACCTTGGTCACCTTCTCCTATCTGTTCAGTACAATAGCCAACTGGATCGCCGCGCCCTTCAATGGACTCCTCGCCGAACACCTCGAAGCCAAGCTGACAGGCCAGAAGGCACCCGATACTGGTATCACCGAGGTAATGAAAGATTTTCCGCGGATCATGCACCGTGAATGGATCAAGCTGAAATATTACCTGCCCAAAGCACTCGGGCTGTTCATTTTGCTGTGGATCCCCGCCGTAGGCCAGACTGTTGGCCCGATACTGTGGTTCTTGTTCAGTGCCTGGATGATGAGTATCCAGTACGCCGATTACCCGTTTGACAACCACAAGGTCCCTTTCACGACCATGCGCGACGCATTGAAAACCAAACGCGGTACATCATTGAGCTTTGGTAGTTTAGTCATGGTGTGCACCATGACCCCTATCGTCAACTTGTTTGTAATGCCGGTTGCGGTGTGTGGCGCAACCGCCATGTGGGTCGACCACTACCGCGAGCTGCACCGTCACTATTAAGAAAAGCGTTGGGTCCTAGTTCCTCGATATAGAGTTCCTAGGATCCCACTTTCCTCTCCTTCTCTAGAAACCAGTTTGTCATTCCTAGTAGTCCCATATAACAATAAGATATAACTACAAATTACTTTGCAAACGTCGTTTAAAGGTTATGCTTAACGTGTCTTATGTTTTTAAACGCGTTACGAAGGAACGACAACAATGAGCAAGATCTACGAAGATAACTCCCTGACAATTGGTAACACTCCGCTCGTTCGCCTTAACCGAGTCAGTAAAGGAAACGTATTGGCTAAAGTTGAAGCCCGTAACCCTAGCTTCAGCGTTAAATGTCGTATCGGTGCCAATATGATTTGGGACGCCGAGAAGAAAGGTATTTTAAAAGAAGGTGTTGAGCTTGTTGAACCAACAAGTGGTAACACAGGTATTGCTCTTGCGTTTGTTGCTTCAGCCCGAGGCTATAAGCTAACGCTAACCATGCCAGAGAGCATGAGCCTTGAGCGCCGTAAGCTGCTAAAGGCGCTAGGTGCAAACCTTGTTCTGACCGAAGCACCAAAAGGCATGAAAGGTGCTATCGAGAAGGCAGAGGAAATTGTCGCTTCCAACCCTGATAAATACCTGTTGCTTCAGCAGTTCAATAACCCAGCCAACCCTGAAATCCACGAAAAAACAACCGGTCCTGAAATTTGGGATGCGACCGAAGGCGACGTTGATGTGTTCGTTTCAGGTGTCGGTACCGGCGGTACACTGACCGGTGTTAGCCGCTATATCAAACAGCAGAAAGGCAAGGCGATTACGACGGTTGCTGTCGAACCATCCGAGTCACCGGTTATCACCCAGGCGCTTAATGGTGATGAGATCAAACCGGCTCCGCACAAAATCCAAGGTATTGGTGCAGGCTTCATTCCTGGCAACCTTGAACTTGATTTGATTGACGAAGTTGAGCTTGTGAGCTCAGAAGATGCGATTGATATGGCACGCCGCCTAATGGAAGAAGAAGGCATCTTGGCTGGTATATCTTCTGGCGCGGCAGTGGTAGCAGCAAATCGCATCGCCGAACGTACGGAATTTGCCGGCAAAAACATCGTTGTTGTGCTACCAAGTTCAGGTGAACGTTACCTTTCAACTGCATTGTTTGCCGGTATCTTCACCGACAAAGAAACCCAACAGTGATCACACTTTTAGGTGTTACCACTCCAAATTCGCCTAAAAAGCCTCCCTACGGGGGGGCTTTTTGTTGCATTTTGGTCGTAGCTTTAATATAAATCCGTTGTGTTTATTTCCAGCTTCAAAATAAAAGGTCAAAAAACAAACTGGCCGAAGTTAGAAAAGCGAGAAAAGTCACTAAAAATTGACTTGGATTAATCTCAAACACCGAACTGTTGGGTAGTTTATAATCCCAGTTAGCGAGCTTAGCGTAAACAGGTTAAGCTTACTTTCAGTTACGTTAATATTAAATAAATAATATCTATATCGGGGTGAAAAATGTATCAGAAGCAAGTTGAGATCACTGCAGAAAACGGTCTACACACTCGTCCAGCTGCTCAGTTCGTTAAAGAAGCAAAATCTTTCGACGCTGACATCACAGTGACTTCAAACGGCAAAAGTGCAAGCGCTAAGAGCCTATTCAAGCTTCAGACTCTAGGTCTAGTTAAAGGCACAGTAGTAACTATCGCTGCTGAAGGTGCTCAGGCTCAACAAGCTGTTGACCACCTAGTTGCTCTAATGGACGAACTGCACTAATACGCAGTCTGTTTATTACTTCCCCTAGTTTCAAGTATATTTTAAGGTAAGGCTATGATTTCAGGTATCCTGGCGTCTCCTGGTATTGCTTTTGGTAAAGCACTACTTTTGCAGGAAGAAGCGATTGTTCTAAACAAAACGCCAATCACTGCGGACCAAGTTGAGAGCGAAATTCAACGTTTTTTCGACGCTCGAAAAAAATCTTCTGAGCAACTAGAAGTTATCAAAGAAAAAGCACGTGTGACCTTCGGTGAAGAGAAGGAAGCCATCTTTGAAGGCCACATCATGTTGCTGGAAGATGAAGAGCTAGAAGAAGAAATCATAGCCTTCATTAAAGAAAACAATGCCTCTGCTGATCTTGCTATCTACAGCATTATCGAAGAGCAAGCAGCAACGCTTGAGTCATTGGATGATGAATACCTAAAAGAACGTGCTACCGACATCCGCGATATCGGTAACCGTTTTGTGAAAAACGCACTGGGTATCAGCATCGTCAACCTAAGCGCAATCAATGAAGAAGTTATCCTGGTTGCAAACGACCTGACACCTTCTGAAACTGCGCAAATCAACCTAGATTACGTACTTGGCTTCATCACTGATATCGGTGGTCGTACTTCGCACACCTCTATCATGGCCCGTTCTCTAGAGCTACCTGCTATCGTAGGTACAAACGACATTACAGCTCAGGTTAAGAACGGCGATATGCTGATTCTTGATGCAATCAACAACAAGGTTGTTATCAACCCATCTGACGCTGAAGTAACCCAATTCAAAGCGATCCGTGATGCAAACATTGCCGAGAAAGAAGAGCTAGCAAAACTGAAAGATTTGCCAGCTATCACTCTTGACGGCAAGCAAGTGGAAGTCTGCGGTAACATCGGTACAGTAAAAGACTGTGACGGTATTAATCGTAACGGTGGTGAAGGTGTTGGCCTGTACCGTACCGAGTTCCTGTTCATGGACCGCGATGCACTTCCTACCGAGGAAGAGCAATACGCAGCATACAAAGACGTTGCCGAAGCAATGCATGGCGAGCCAGTGATCATCCGTACTATGGATATCGGTGGTGACAAAGATCTACCGTACATGGATCTGCCACAAGAAATGAACCCATTCCTAGGCTGGCGTGCGGTTCGAATCAGTCTTGACCGTCGCGAAATCCTACGTGACCAGCTTCGTGGTATCCTACGTGCATCTGCGCACGGCAAGATCCGCATCATGTTCCCGATGATTATCTCTGTTGAAGAAATCCGCGAACTAAAAGCAGCGATTGAAGAATACAAAGCAGAACTTCGCACTGAAGGCTTGCCATTCGACGAAAACATCGAAATCGGTGTAATGGTTGAAACACCTGCTGCTGCAGCAATCGCTCACCACCTGGCAAAAGAAGTTGAGTTCTTTAGTATTGGTACTAATGACTTAACCCAGTATACTCTTGCTGTTGACCGTGGTAATGAGCTGATTTCTCACCTTTACAACCCACTATCACCTGCAGTCCTAACTGTGATCAAGCAAGTTATCGACGCTTCTCACAAAGAAGGCAAATGGACAGGTATGTGTGGCGAGCTAGCGGGTGATGAGCGTGCAACCCTACTGCTTCTAGGTATGGGTTTGGACGAATTCAGCATGAGCGGAATTTCGATTCCACGTATTAAAAAGATTATCCGCAACGCTAATTTCGCTGATGTTAAAGCAATGGCTGAGCAAGCGCTTGCTATGCCGACTGCTGCTGAAATTGAAGCTCACGTAGAAAAATTCATCGCAGAAAAGACCATCTGCTAATATAGCTGCAGATAGAATAAAAACGCTTAGGAGCAACGATATGGGTCTGTTTGACAAATTGAAGAAGCTGGTTTCTGATGACAACGCTGAAACTGGTGCTATCGAAATCATCGCACCACTTTCTGGTGAAATCGTAAACATCGAAGATGTGCCAGATGTTGTTTTCGCAGAGAAAATCGTTGGTGACGGTATCGCT
The DNA here is from genome assembly GCF_024357955.1 of Photobacterium pectinilyticum. GTDB lineage: Bacteria > Pseudomonadota > Gammaproteobacteria > Enterobacterales > Vibrionaceae > Photobacterium > Photobacterium pectinilyticum. The sequence continues at coordinate 783 of NZ_JANEYT010000017.1, read as the reverse complement.
ATTAAACCTGCTGGCAACAAAATGGTTGCACCAGTAAACGGTACTATCGGCAAGATCTTCGAAACAAACCACGCTTTCTCTATCGAGTCTGACGACGGCATCGAGCTATTCGTTCACTTCGGTATCGACACTGTTGAGCTTAAAGGTGAAGGCTTCACTCGCATCGCAGAGGAAGGCCAGACAGTTAAAGTTGGTGACACTGTTATCGAATTCGATCTAGCACTTCTAGAAGAGAAAGCGAAATCAACTCTTACTCCAGTTGTTATCTCTAACATGGACGAAATCAAAGAGCTGAACAAGCTTTCTGGCGCAACAACTGTGGGTGAAACTCCAGTTCTTCGCATCAAGAAGTAAGATTGTTTCAATCTTTGCAAAAGCGCTGCCCTCGGGCGGCGCTTTTTGTTTATCTGGCGATTCAAAATTTACTTTTGAGTAATACCAAACTGGATAAGTAGTTGATCAAGTATTTGCGCTGGAAAAATCGTTGTTTCAAGGCAGATATTGCAGTAATACCAAACTGGAAAATTAACTGGTCAGGTTGATCCACTCTCTTGAACACATTTTTGATACCCTTTGGGGACTCGTCAAAAACAGGTTCCATCAACAATGTCACCGTAATCTGTGAAGCTTTGATTGGCTAGACAGTGTTGCCTTAACCAACTCCACACTTGTTCGATTGGATTTAACTCTGGCGAATAGGGTGGAAGTTTAATGAGGCTAATGTTCTCAAATTTATCCGCAATATCTTCAGTATGCCATCCCGCACCATCCATAATGACAACG
>NZ_JANEYT010000179.1 GCF_024357955.1 Photobacterium pectinilyticum | reverse complement strand
AAGCTCCATTAATGAAGGAGCTTTATCAGTACCAGGCATTGATGATTACCGGAATATGGGGAGAAACACCCGCTTACTTTTTATGTATTCACTATATCGAGAAAAAGCTTTTAACTAAGGAGGATGATTTTGAAATGAATCGCAAGGTTGGAGAAAAACATGAGAAGAGCCTTAGTGTTAGGTGCTGAACATGAAATGGGGGCACTGCTTTGTCAATCACTTGCACAATATCATTGGCAGATCACTGCAACAATTGCCGACCCCAGCCAACCTTTCTCACTGTCTGCTAACCTGACACTGGCTGAACTCACCAAGCAAGATGGAGAATTGCTCGATGACTTGGTGGCTGATACCGACACCGTTTTCCTGCACCTGCCTGATCCTATTTTGGACAGGCGGGTGATTTTTTCTCTCGATGAGATATTGAAACGGGTGATCCGGTATCAAAGCAACTTAGTTATCACCACCAATGTGTACGATACTTGCCATTCTTGGCTTAATAGCCTCATTTTCTGGCAAAAAAAGAAGCCGGTTGATTATGCCTTACCAAAAAAATACGCATCCAGCTAGAAAAGGCTGCGTCCGCAGGTGCTAATATTAAGGTTCTTTGCTACGGGCATAACCTGAACTTTTCCCTCGACCGGAGCTACCTCGGGATCTTAGTCAAAGAAACCAATCATAAGCTCATTCTGCAGTCTCCCAGTGCCTATGAGGTAAGCCACTACTGGACTTATCTCCCAGATTTAGCAGAGAACATTGCCCAACAAATCACTACCGAGCCCATGTTCACCTGTCCTCTGGCTATCGATTACTACCCTGGCCATCAAGCCAGTATCAAAGATATTGCCCGCGGCCTGGCGCTCAGTACTGGAAAGCCGGTGACGGTCACTCCGCTACATTGGACCTTACTCGAAGCGATTGCATTGTTCTCGCCGCTGTTCCGTGGTTTTATCAATATGCGCTCCCTGTGGCAGCAAGGCGGGAGATTACCTGTGCGCTCTTCGCATTGGCAACAGCCCGTGATCAAGCATACTCCGCTGGAGTTGGCATTGCAGCATAGTTGGCATCAGCTGAGGCACCCTTCCTGACTGAATAGCGGCTTAATTGATACGAAACAGTTCTTAAAGGCGGTCACATTTCCCTCACTCGGTCGATGCATTCACTTATGAGATCAATATGATATTCATTAACTCACACTGCCAACCCAACCATCATGCCTCAAATCCCCTGCGCGTCGATGTCGCTCCACAAAGGCTGGCTTGACATGCTACAGCAAACCGCTATTCAATTCGCTATGTTCCTTTTAACTGTTGCTGAAGACTTAACATCCTGTTTTCGTTAATTTCTTCAGTCACATCCATGTA
>NZ_JANEYT010000178.1 GCF_024357955.1 Photobacterium pectinilyticum | reverse complement strand
GAGGCACCATATTTAAAAGTATGATGCTTACAATTAGGCTCCAAAGGTTATCGCGTTGCGATAATGTGTCGGTCCCTAGCCGGGCGCGGTCGATTCCGTCCTCGAGGCAGCATATTTAGTTATGGTGCTAGTAATAGCAACATAATGTAAAAAGAGATAATTCCCCCTTAGTTCAGTTGGTAGAACGGCGGACTGTTAATCCGTATGTCGCAGGTTCGAGTCCCGCAGGGGGAGCCACATTAAAAAGCCAAGTCGAAAGACTTGGCTTTTTTTCGTTTCTACTCCCCACCTTTTTATCTACACATTACCTTGGCGTGTTTTTCGGGCTACACCTCACCTTTGCTGCTATTTCGCCAGCGGGAGCCCTTGCCAACGTCTCTAAAGAAGAGCAAACCACACGATAGCTTCATTACTTTGACGGCCCGTATCTGCAGGCCGTCTTTTTTTTGCTAACTTTAATAACAACAAAATAAAAAAACCAAGGAAGAAATAAATGATCACCCTTTATGGCTATCCGCGTACCCGCTCGCTCCGTGTCTCTTGGTTACTTGAAGAACTCAGCCTTGACTGGCAGTACCGCCTAATTAATTTTGCCAAGAATGATCATCGTTCTCCCCAGTTCCTCGCTCTTAACCCCCAGGGGAAAGTCCCTTGCTTATGCGATGACGGGCTCACTATTTGCGAATCTTCAGCCATTTGCCTATACCTAGCAGAAAAATATGGTCACCACTGGCTGCCTGAGCCCGGTACTGCCGAGTCAGCCAGCCATCACGAATGGATCAGCTATATCATCACCGAGCTGGAACAACCGCTCTGGAGCATGGGCAAACACCGTTTTGCTCTCCCAGAATCCATCCGCTTGCCGGAAATGCTTGCTGTCGCAGCGTGGGAATTTAAAAAAGCCCTGAAAGTGGCTGAGAGCCGTATACAAGGTGATGAATACTTGCTGGGACATTTTCCAACCGTCGCAGACATTTTACTGGCTCATACCCTCAACTGGGCAATCAAGTTTGATCAAAAACTACCGCTGAAACTCGAGAAATATAGGCAGTTTGTGAGTCGCCGACCGGCACTTTCTCGAGCCCTTGACCGTGAAAACCGAACTCTTCTAGATAGCGATTAACAGCGCTATAAGCCATTTCTTGCCAAGAAAAAGTTCAAAAACCGAGCAAACAGGGCAAAAAAGGTGAAATCGGCATATTTTTCTCAAAAAACCATTGACGAAAAGGCCGAAAACCTTTTTAATGCGCCCCGTTGCCTCGATAGCTCAGTCGGTAGAGCAGAGGATTGAAAATCCTCGTGTCGGTGGTTCGATTCCGCCTCGAGGCACCATATTATTCCCCCTTAGTTCAGTTGGTAGAACGGCGGACTGTTAATCCGTATGTCGCAAGTTCAAGTCTTGCAGGGGGAGCC
>NZ_JANEYT010000177.1 GCF_024357955.1 Photobacterium pectinilyticum | reverse complement strand
ATGTGCTTAACAGACTACGAATTGCCGTTAGCCTTGAATTAGACAACATCGTTACCGTCAGTGCTGGTATCACTTATGTGGACTCCCCATTGTCAACAGTAATCCCCAGTAAATCAGAAATAAATGCGCACTTATGTACGAGCTCAACAAGAGTAGCTAACTCAGGCTCTACGATATTTACGCGAGTTAGTAGCAAATCTAACCTACGAGTTCAAGACTCTCAGATGCCCGCTGCTTTGACTAACTGATTTTCATCCAATTTATGCATTTTACTGTTAAGACAATTTACTAAGAGACTAAAGGTTCAGCTTTATATTCCGTACCTTGAGTTAAAATAGCAAATGCTGTTCTGACATTTTTATTTGCCAACGCTACCGCAGCACACTTCTTACCTCTACGTTCAATTAAGTTTTTTAGCCACTCTTCTTTTTTGGTTTTCGGTGGACGATTGGCAACCTTGCTTACGATCGACATCGCACCAGTGATCAATTGGCTTCGAAACAGAGTATTTTTAAAACCTCTTCCTATCGAGCCGATTTTAGCTCGTCCTCCACTTGAATGCTGTATTGGTGTGAGCCCTATACAGGCGGCTGCTGCTTTCCCTTTACTAAAAGCTCCAATGTCAGCACACCCCAGCGCGATATATAGGTTAACAGCGTTAAGGGTACCGACTCCCTCAATTTTAAGTAGCTTTTTACATTCAGGTTGATAACTCAAAGACTTTTCTAGGCAGTCGTCGTAAGTATCAATCGCTTCAACCAGCGATGAGTATTGATCCCAAGCCGTAGATATTGCCTGACGAAACGAAGGTGAAAAGCCATTATCTGCATCTTCTAGGGTTTCATCAATTGTTGCTCTCAACCCCCCATTTCTGTTGGAAACTTGAATATTTAATTCAGATAACAAAGCAATCAATTGGTTTTTAGACGCTGTTTTTTGTCTTATGCTTAGTTCTCGTAAGCGGACAATCGATTGTAGTTGCTGCTGTTCGGCTGTTTTACCTTGAATAAAGTTCACATCAGGTAACAGTGATGCTTGTACTATTGCCAAGGCATCGTTTTTGTCAGTTTTTTGATTTTGTCTAACCACAGCAACTAATCTCGATGAGATTAAACGAGCATCATGCCCATGAGAAGAGGCGAGTTGCTTCCAATAATTTGAAGTACCACAAGCTTCATACACGATTGTGGCAGGCATTGAGTTGACTAACCAACAAGTAAACTCCTTCGGTGTCATCTCTGTATTTGAGTGCACTTTTCTGTTTGTATAAATACAAACTTGGATCACTTTTTTGGCTAAATCAACGCCAACAATCGTCTTGTTCATTTGAATCTCCAAATTATTTTAAGCTCTACTATTGTAGGGCGTAGGTTTGGGGAGTCCAATTATCTAACCTGACATTGCGCAACATACGGAACACGGTAAGCCTGTATCACTCCCTTTGGGAAAACCTTTGTGGCCG
>NZ_JANEYT010000176.1 GCF_024357955.1 Photobacterium pectinilyticum | reverse complement strand
TAAATAATGGTAAATATAACCATTGATAAAAAATCATAGGCGGGAAACGTCCGTTCGCAACTCACTTAACATAACGCCCGTTAACCGAACTTTGAGAGAGGCTACCTTTTGGTGGCCTTTTGTGTATCTGGGGCGAGTCGAGGGTGTGATGTGATGGCTATCAAGAAAATCGTAGTTAAATTGCGAAGTTAGTATCTGAGGGGTAAGATAAACCCCAGAAAAAACAAAACCCCGAATCTCATCTAATCAACTTGGCGGTAGATAATGAGAATTCAGGGCCAGCAATAATGCTTGAGGTAATTTTAACACATGGATCGTCAAACACAATCCGCACATGACCGCCATAAGCGCAGTTATGTGTGAAAACTGAACACTCAAACGCCATTCTTCTCGATATTTTCGAGTCATTGCCGCATAAGCCGTATTGCACCGATGAACTCGGTGTCACCTACATACGCCCTAAGAAGACGGCGGTTAAGCGAAAATACCTGCAATTAAACCAGCCTAGCATGGTGACTTACCTCGTTTTCGATATTGATCGTAACGGGGCTGTGTTGGCCTGGTATGACGCGAATCTTCCAGCCCCTTGCTGGACTAGCAAGAGCCCCAGAAACGGCCACGGCCATATCGCCTATCGTTTGAAAATCCCGTTCTGCACGTCAGATATTGCCAATATCGAGCCAATTAAATACGCCGCCGCGATTCAGTCCGCCATGATTGAGCGCTTGAAAGCGGATCGCGGGTTTGCTGGGCTATTGACGAAAAACCCAATGCATCCGCATTGGCAGAATGCATTCTGGACAGAATACGAGTACACGCTGGATGAGTTGGCGGATTACCTTGATCTGCGTGGTCACCCGTTACGGGGTATCGAAGCGACAGGCTTAGGCCGTAACTGTGAGCTGTTCGAGACCGTCCGTAAATGGGCCTATAAGGCTATTCGTGAGTATTGGGCACCAAACTATAAGCGGGCATGGAACAGTGCTGTGTATGAGCGTGTTGAAGCGCTGAACGGCCAATTTAATCAACCTCTGCCGGTGTCCGAGGTGAAATCTATCTCAAAATCCATTGCGAATTGGACGTATAAACACTTTACGCCGCAAGGATTCCGCAGGAGTCAGGCGAAGAAAGGGGCTAAGGGTTCAAAAGAGAACAAAGCCAAAGCCGGTTCTATTGGTGGTACGGTGTCTAAAGGTGGCGGTCGTCCGGCAGATGCCCAAAGCGAAAACCAAACTAAACCATGGGAAGAACTTGGTATCAGTCGAAGAACTTACTTCCGTAGAAAGAAAGCCGGACTTCTTTAACGTGACACCAAAACAAGCAGCCTTATCAGATAACAGCCCTTTTTAGGGCTGTTTTTATATCAACGAATGACTTAATCTTTTTCTCTCTTAGTTATGGTCGAGAGGGACGGTGAGTTGCCGAAGGAGCTTGCGACTGAGCCCACTCGGCGGAACACTGACCCGCCTACGGCAGGATCAACAATGCTTATTTGAGAGTGAGGCCATCGAATTTACATTTTGGGGCTCAGGTAC
>NZ_JANEYT010000175.1 GCF_024357955.1 Photobacterium pectinilyticum | reverse complement strand
GTATGCGCCCCATGATCCCACGGGGCGAGTATTAATGAGCGAAGTTCCAGGGCAGTAAAGCGTCGAGATCAGGGTCTGGTTGGGCTAACTCTTCCATACACTTCACCAGATAATCGTACAGGATAAGTCCGTTAGCTTTAGCGGTCTCGATGATGCTGTAGAGCATGGCGCTGGCTTCGGCACCTTTCGGTGTATCGGCGAAGAGCCAGTTTTTCCGGCCGATAACCAGCGGCTTGATTGCACGCTCAGCCCGGTTGTTATCGATAGATAGGTGGCCGTCTTCGATATACCTCTCAAGCTTAGGCCATTGGCCCATCGTGTATTTGATAGCCTTGCCCAACTGGCTCGATGGGACAACCTTTTGGGATATCAGCCACTGGTGAAGATCGGCCAACATAGGTTTTGCTAACTTCTGCCGCTCAGCCTGTCTTTGTTGTGCACCCACCCCCTTAAGCCGCGCTTCTAACGCATAGAGTTTTTGGATTTTTGCCAAGGCCACATCGGCTTTGCCTGTCTTGCCTTTACCCTGTAGCTTCTTGGCATCCATGAACTTACGGCGGGCGTGAGCCAGGCAACCGAGGCGTTTAACCTGCGTTAGCCCATCATAGGCCTGGTAGCCATCAGTTTGAAGATAGCCACCGTACTTTCCAAGGAAAGCTGTTGGACAGGCTCTCGCACGACTGTTCCGGTAGTCGAACAAGACGATGTTTTTCATCCCCTCCAGTGTGGCGGAAGGTGAGTCAGCTCCTGAACAGTAGACCCACATATAGCATTGTTTATCTTCCTTGAGGACATTCAGTGGTGTCTCATCCGCCTGGATAACAACCTGTCCAAGCAAGTGTTTGTGTAATGCTTGGTAAAGTGGTGTGAAGTGTTTGCTGGCCTGCATGACCCAGCGTGCCATCGTCGTCCGGGATAGCTCGATACCGGATTGTTTGAACAGGGTTTCCTGCCGGTAAAGAGGCAGTGCATACTGGTATTTGCCAAGGATGATGTTGGCAAGCAGGCTTTCAGTAGCGAAGCTCTTGGGGATAAGGCTTGCTGGTGCAGGTTTTTGGCTGATAGTGACGCTTTCAGCCTCTTTCTCGCACTGGCGGCAGCTGTACTTGGGACGGACATACTCCAGTACCCTCAGTACTGCTGGGGTGAACTCCAGCTTTTCACTACAGTCCTCACCGATTTTGTGTAGCGGGTGCTGGCAGCACCCGCAGCGTTTCTCTTCTTCATCCAAGTCCAGGACAATGCGCTCGCGCGGCAGCTCTTTGGGAAGTGGCTTGCGTTTCCCGCGGGGCTTTTTAGTAGTAGTGGTGACGACGACTTCCTGCTCCGCGGAGTAGGCTTCATTTTCCACTTCATTGAACAGGTCACCCTGAGCGCTGTCGTAGGGCTTGAGCGCCTCGGCACGTTTGGCGAACTGGCGGTCGATGGCCAGTTTGAACTGTTCGAGCAGCGAAGCTTTTTCAGCCATCAGCGCTTTAACCATTGCTTGAAGCGCGGCGACATCTTGGCTATCAGGATTGATTTCAGTCGTCATTTTCATAGCCACGATTATATCAAAATGGT
>NZ_JANEYT010000174.1 GCF_024357955.1 Photobacterium pectinilyticum | reverse complement strand
CGGCAATATGTGAAAAAAGGTACGGACTTGAGAACGGTCACTGATGAAGATATCGAACTTGCCCAATCAAGGATAAATAACCGACCGAAAAAGTGTTTAGGGTTCAAGCAGCCATCTGTTGTCTTTAAAACGATGGCTATGGCTGCTTGATATTAGAGGGTGTCGCACTTCGAAGTTGAATTCGGGCTCATAAAAACCAGACACCACATAATCATCAGAATAAGTGATATCCCGGTCATCATATTCCGATATGGATCCGACGGAAAAACCAAAGTCACTCAAACCAGCCTTGAGCAAGGTTGCATTGTAATAACGAGAAAAGAAAAGCGTTTCTTCTCGGCCGGATAAATAATTAACTTCAAGTCTTACATCATTACTACCTGATGATAATGGTAAGTTATCAATGTTATAGCGACCGGGTTCAAGCCTGAGTCGAGTTACGTATATACTATTAACAAAAAACTCTACTTCCGCACTTTCATTAAGCTGAAAAAATTGGCTTCCAGAATTTTGAATGTTTCTTTCCGGTTGAAGTTCGGAGAAACTCCGATAAATAGAAAAACCGCCTAATTCATAGCTGGGTAAATGGCCAGATGATAGACTTGAGACATCGCCAAGTGAATACCTGGCAGGTTGCTGATAGCGATCATGGTACAGAACCACAGGGCCTCTTAGGCTCTGCCATTCGTTGCTCTCACTATTGTCATCAAATAAATAACCAAAGGATGCATTTGTCATCAAATTCACACCCTGGTGTCCCCCCCAGTTAAACCCGCCTAACCACTGCAATACCGCGTTGTCTGATGAGTCAGAAACATCACTATAATCATACTCTACGCTGAAACTTGAAATAGCAGAAAACGATTCACTGGGGGTTGGTGGCAGCCCGAAAAAACCTGCATCACTATTTATGTTTTGCACACGATCCTTACCATCGTCAATACGAACCGAAAGTGAAAATGCCGAAGACATAAATTCAACGATAATACCTTGCTGTTTGAGTTCCTCTAAAGATATGAATTGTCGTTGATAGGAATGAGTCCATCTAAGCGCGTCATCATTAAGAAGCGGGGATATAAAATATAATAAGTTATTTTTGTGTATGGAACAGACTTGGTGACCATCGGTTATCGCTATGACATCACCAAGTTCACGATGGTGATAGAGTAAAGGTAATGGCATTTCAAATGCCATATCGTCGCATGAGGATGAAGATGCACTTAAGAAGCTGCTATATAATAGAAATATTATCAGCGCTAAGGCACCATATAAATAACTCCATTCCCTCCTCATAACTACACCTATTTAGTCATTATTGAGTTCAAAGTAATTTCATTTTTAAATTCACTATCAATGTTAAGGCTATTAAAGTCATTAATAGTTAAAGCTGCATCAGGCATTAAATATCGTTGACTGAGTGTCTCTTCCATCTCTGGCCAACTATATACTTGGTTTTGACCATTAACTGTAAAGTCAAACTTCCAATCCGCTAGGTCTAAATAGCTGATCCTAATAGTGCTACATTTTGATAACTCCATGACCGCCTCCTGGAAATGGTGATACGTTGTCCA
>NZ_JANEYT010000173.1 GCF_024357955.1 Photobacterium pectinilyticum | reverse complement strand
TGGTAACTGATCAGATCGCACAATTTGGACTGAGTTCCCTTCCCTGAGAGATCTACTATTAGGAACAGCTATTTAGATGACGGTTATCAAAATGGTCAGTTAACCAAGGACAAATACAATGCAATGTTGCAAGACCTTGAAAGTGCCTTTATTTCTTCTGAGCTCCCTTATGACAGTGAAGTAATCATAAATAAAAAGTCTCTAAAATACAGTATTGACGGTGCTGGTGATGCATTGAATATGAATGAGTTCAACATTACTGCAACCGCCGAAGACGTTGAGGAATTCGACCTGCTAAATCCAGACCGCGCAGGGAGCTTAAAGGTCGGAGGCGGTTTACCAAAGCTTAGTCCACATGACTTACGAAGGAGTTTTGTGGTCTTTATGGTGAAGAACCGACTGGGCAATGCGCTTACAGTCAAATACCAGCTTAAGCACCGAAATATTAATATGTCTAACTGGTACGCGAATTATTCTGAGCTGGCGCGTACCAACCAACTGTTGATGGATGCTCAGTTAATGAGTGATTTTGATGAAGCCATTGAAAGTTCAGCGGTTGACGCATGGGATGAGATTTACAACGTATCCGATACCTTAAGCGGTGCAGAAGGTGAGCGCATAGCCAAGGAACGACCAGAGCTGTTAGCAAAGAATAAAGCAGAGCGGCTAGCACAGGGTGAAGAAATAGTGATGTCCCGAAGTGAGTTGCTCGCTTTGGTAAGGTCTGGTGACAAATCCATTGTGTTGCTTCCTACAGGGGGGTACTGCACCAACCGTAACTGTGAGCGCCTTTGCTCCCTGATGGATATTGTTGAAGCCCCCTGTGAGCATAAGGTTGTCACTGATAAGGCAGCAAAAAGGCTGTCGAGGGAGCGGGACAATCTCATTGCTTCATTCAGGGCAATCAATGACATGGGTGATTATGCCAATGAATTGATTTTGGATGCTAGAAAAAAGAAGATTCAGTCTATTGAGCCAACATTGGTCAAACACAGCATCCCATTTGATAGCTTCAATGATGATATTAAGGCGGTATGGTCATGAGAGTAGAGTACAAGGCGACTTGTAAGGCCGAAGGGTTATTGGTCAATGCGTTTCAACGCCTATTAGATGGCAAGCCGCTTCATGTTAAGGCAACGGGTAAACTCACGTTAAACCGAATTAATAATGAAGCCCAGCTTGGCAATAGCTATGTTCATAAGTTCAAAGAGTTCGTGGCCTACGCCAAACCTGTGATTGACGAATACAACCTCAACCGTGATAAGGCGATGACAACAGGTTTAGATATTGAGCTAGATGTCCCTTTGTCTGAGCTTGATGGGCTAAAACAGCAGTTAAAAAAAGCCAATGAGTTGAAGGATAAGTACAGGGTTCAACGAGATAATGCAATTGAGGCCCGAAAGCTATTAGAGGCTGAAAATGCCAGGCTCCGTTTCAGGGTGTTTGACCTCCAACAAGAGCTGTTAGATGAAAATTCGGTTGTGATGCCAATCAAGTAGCGTGCACTCACACTCAAAGTGTAATGGGGGCGGCTTAGGGACGTATGCGTAACTCGTTAATTAGATGGTACGCCCCACACCTACGCTAAAATTTACAATGTCGACGAACATTTAGAGGTGCCATCATGTC
>NZ_JANEYT010000172.1 GCF_024357955.1 Photobacterium pectinilyticum | reverse complement strand
AGAGTTCTGTTTTAAGTTTAATCGGCGGTTTAACATGGAAAAGATGTTGGAACAGCTCATTTATTCAGGTATTCAAATAGCACCGATGCCTCAACGTTTACTTAAATTAGCTGAGGATCGGTGGTATCAGGTAGTGTTAAGCAAGGCTTATAAGTAGCTATTAACATAACGTTATCAAGATCATCTTCACATTGAGTATTTTAATGATTCATTCTAAATCCAAACTCCGTGGGTATATTCTCTCATGTGCTTCACTACTTTTTGTCACAACATCATTACACGCAAAAGAAGTGAATGAGTGGCCAGAAGATGATGTTGCGTTTTGTAACTTAGCGCTTGATCAGTCACTTATTCAATATGATAAATTTAGACAAGAGTATAAGAATCCAACCAAAATTCCGACCTCATTTAGCAACGGTAAGACAAATTATACTACACCTTTGGGATGGACCAGTGGCTTTGTTGCAGGTAGCTACTGGTACCTCTATGAACACTCGAAAGACCCCATCTGGCTTGAAGAAGCCAACCGATGGACTGATGCCCTTGAAAAAACACAGTTTAACCGTAAGACACACGATATTGGGTTTATTATTGATAGCTCATTTGGTAATCGTATGAGATTCACCAATAGCCCAGACTCTGCTGCTGTGATGATCAGTGCCGCCCAAACGCTAATGGAACGTTATAACCCCAAGGTTGGAGTTACCTATTCATGGAGTTTTGGCACATGGGAATTCCCTGTTATTATCGATAATATGATGAACTTGGAGCTCTTGTTTAAAGCCTCTCTCTTGTCGAAAGATACGCACTACTATGATGCCGCGGTCAGTCATGCCAAAGTGACAATGAAACATCATTTCCGTGATGACTATAGCTCTTATCATTTAGTTAACTACAGCCGAAATACGGGCCTACCAATTGAAAAGCAAACCGTTCAAGGGATTACTGATAACTCCTCATGGTCTAGAGGCCAAGCCTGGGCTGCTTATGGTTACACTATGACCTATCGGTATACTCAAGATGAATCTTTTCTAAATCAAGCAAAAGGCATCGTAGAGTTCATGTTAACTAATGAAAACATGCCGGAAGATTTAATTCCTTATTTTGACTATGACGCCCCAGCTTACTCTGACATTGTTAACTACCGAGACTCATCAGCAGCAGCGCTATTAGCGAGTGCATTGCTCGAACTAGCCCAATATGTCGAGAATGAACAAGCAACATACTACCGCGATAATGCATTAACTATTTTGCGTAACCTATCGACACCCACCTACTTTGCATCAGAGGATGAGAATGGACATTTCCTATTAAAGCAAGCAACAGGTCATTATCCAGCTAACCGCGACCTCAATGCATCTTTAAATTATGGTGATTACTACTATCTCGAGGCACTAAACCGATGTAAAAGTATATAAAGATGCAAGAAATTACCAATCTTTGGCTGGCTTAGAATGCGGGTGTAGCCAAGTAATTTAAAAATTGGTCGAGAGAAGACTCAAATGTTGGGCCTTATCTGTTCTGGATAACGTTGCTATATTCTTTTGTCGCGGGGGGGCAGTTGTAGTGGTACGGTGAATTTGGCCACCTGATTAGAGGTGATATCATCACCTCAGAAGCTAACAGGTGACACAATGA
>NZ_JANEYT010000171.1 GCF_024357955.1 Photobacterium pectinilyticum | reverse complement strand
GTATCCGCCCCATGATTCCACGGGGCGATTATTAATGAGAGAAGTTCCAAGGAAGTAGAGAGTCGATATCCGGCTCAGGCTGGGCTAGCTCTTCCATGCACTTAACCAGATAGTCATACATAATAAGCCCATTAGCTTTAGCGGTCTCGATGATGCTGTAAAGCATAGCACTGGCATCAGCACCTTTTGGGGTGTCGGCGAAGAGCCAGTTTTTCCGGCCGATGACCAGCGGTTTGATTGCGCGCTCAGCCCGGTTGTTGTCGATTGATAAGTGGCCATCCTCCACATACCGCTGGAGCTTGGGCCATTGACCCACTGTATATTTGATAGCTTTACCCAGCTGACTGGACGCCACCACCATCTGTGATGTCAGCCACTGGTACAAGTCATCCAGCATTGGCCTCGCCAGTTTCTGTCGTTCGGCCAGCCGCTCTTCTGCGGATAACCCTTTCAACCGGGTTTCCAACGCATAGAGCTTTTGGATTTTCGCCAAGGCCACATCGGCTTTCCCTGTTTTGCCTTTACCCTGCAGCCTTTTGGCATCCATGAACTTACGCCGGGCATGTGCCAGGCAACCGAGGTGCTTGACCTGAGTGAGACCATCATAGGCTTGGTAGCCATCAGTTTGAAGATAGCCACCGTACTTCCCAAGGAAAGCTGCGGGGCAAGCCCTCGCACGACTGTTCTGATAGTCGAACAAGACAATGTTTTTCGTCCCCTCCAGTGTGGCGGAAGGTGAGTCAGCGCCGGAGCAGTAAACCCACATATAGCATTGTTTATTTTCCTTAAGGACATTTAACGGTGTCTCATCCGCATGGATAACAACCTGACCAAGTAAGTGTTCGTGAAGTGCCTGGTAGAGTGGTATGAAGTGTTTGCTGGCCTGCATGACCCAGCGTGCCATCGTCGTCCGGGATAACTCGATACCGGATTGCTTGAACAGCGTTTCCTGCCGGTAAAGAGGCAGTGCATACTGGTATTTACCAAGAATAATATTGGCTAGAAGGCTTTCAGTAGCAAAGCTCTTGGGAATAAGGCTAGCAGGTACAGGCTTTTGACTGATAGTGACGCTTTCTGCCTCTTTCTCGCACCGGCGGCAACTGTACTTGGGACGAACATACTCCAGAACCTTCAGTACTGCCGGGGTGAACTCCAGCTTTTCACTACAGTCTTCACCTATTTTATGAAGAGGGTGCTGGCAGCACGCACAGTGCTTTTCTTCTTCATCCAAGTCCAGAACAATGCGCTCGCGCGGCAGTTCTTTGGAAAGTGGCTTGCGTTTCCCGCGTGGCTTGTTAGTAGAAGTCGTCGTGGCAACCTTTTCCTGTTCAGCAGAGTGAGCTTCATGCTCTGCTTCATTGAACAGGTCACCTTGCGCCTCGTCATAAGGCTTGAGTGCTTCGGCACGTTTTGCGAACTGGCGGTCAATGGCCAGTTTGAACTGTTCAAGAAGCGTTTGGCGCTCTTGCTTCCATTGCTCTTCTTTGACCTGCTGCTCGGCCATAAGCTGCCTAACCATCGCTTGGAGCGCGGCAACATCTTGGCTGTCAGGGTTGATTTCAGGCGTCGTTTTCATGGTGTCCATTATATCAAAACGGCTACCTAACCACCTGACACATCGGACTTTTATTGTAATTAACTCATTGTAAAATCGCGTATTTCAACGGGTTTATGGCCAATAATAGTGAAGCCAGCAAGCAGCCTATCCAGTTCAAATTGGCT
>NZ_JANEYT010000170.1 GCF_024357955.1 Photobacterium pectinilyticum | reverse complement strand
GGGAGTATAAGATCATAAATCGATCTGCCGGTCAAACTTACAGAATTTGGTCAGAAAACGTTCGTGATCTCACCCTGCACCCTATGGTAAAGCTTACTTAGTATTTATTACCCTCACCAAGTTATATTTTGTGTACCAGTGGGCTTGGGAGCATGTGAAAAACTTCGGCGGTGATGTATTCGACTTTATTGGCGCATCGGTTCATTACGGTGAATCCCTAAGCGCCATCACCTTTACTGTGCTATGTGGTTATTACACTGTAAAAGCAGTGGTTAGTATATTCAAATCTCCACCAAACGGCGCGACTGCATAACGCTTAGAACAATAAAAAGGAAGCCGAAGCTTCCTTATATTTTCAGTGTTAGACCGGGCGAATTAATACCGGAAAAACAACAACTGCTTACGTTGTTGCTCTGCCAATTGTGATAGCTCTTCACTTGCACTGGCACTTTGACTGATACCGACTACGTTTTGATTAACGAGCTCAGACATATTCACTACGTTTTTATTGATGTCTTGTGTCACCATCGACTGTTGCTCTGCCGCGGTCGCTACTTCAGTATTCATATCGCCGATAGATGTAATAGCATCAGTGACGCCTTCAAACACTTCATTGGCTAAACCGGTTAGTTCTTCTGACTCTTTCAACATCAGCAACGACTGCTGCATATCATCATTGGCTGTGGCTGACTGGCGCTGAAGGTCTTCAATGATCGCCTGAATTTCTTGAGTAGACTTTTGCGTGCGTGCAGCCAGCATACGAACTTCATCAGCCACAACAGCAAAGCCACGACCAGATTCACCAGCACGTGCCGCCTCAATCGCTGCATTCAATGCCAGCAAGTTGGTCTGCTCGGAGATAGCCTGGATCACGTCAATCACCTTGCTGACCTGAGCAGATTGTTCTCGAAGATGCATCACCACATCAGCAGCTTCAGACATTTTTCCTGATGTCTCCCGATTAGACAGCTCACTTTGGGTGAAAACATTACGACCTTCATTCACCATCTTCTGGCTCTGCTTCGCACAGGTGTCGGCATCTTGTGCATTACCGCTTACATTATCAGCAGTGCTTGAGAGCTCGTTGACTGCAGAGGCAACCTGTTCAATTTCGGCCAGCTCTTGCTGGGCATTGGCTTGAGCACTATTCATCACCTCAGCCAATTCCGTGGATGCCGCTGCAACTTCTTCACTGATGCGATTCAGATGGAAAATGGTATCTTGCATCTTATCCAGAGTGTTATTTAGGTCACTGCTCAGTTCAGAAATTTCATTGGAACCTGAAACCTGAACCCGTCCAGTTAAGTTGCCTTGGGATAACTGTTTCAAGGTCTCTCGAACAGCCATAATAGGCTTAACCATACGGCCAGATACTATCCACGCAATCACCAGGCCACTCACTACCATTACAGCCATAATGAGCATAACACCTTGCATCATTTGCCGATATTCTACTTCGACAGCTGAAATTTCTTCTGCAACATATTGGTCAATGGCCTCGGTCAAATCGTCAGATGATTGAATCAACTCATTACCTATCACTCTAAAGTTGGCAGCGAGTATTTCTGACTCTTGAAGCGTAACACCAATGCTATTTTTACGAGCAACGAATGGCTTTAAATCATTATTCAAAAATCGCTCATAGTTTGCCATTTTGTCTGTAACTAAATTGACATGGCTAATACCAATCTAAGTAAAAATATGATCTAATTGAGGTTACTCTTTCAGACAGTCACATCGCTATGGATAGCCTCA
>NZ_JANEYT010000016.1 GCF_024357955.1 Photobacterium pectinilyticum | reverse complement strand
GTGGTAACTGATCAGATCGCACAATTTGGACTGAGTTCCCTTCCCTGAGAGATCTACTATTAGGAACAGCTATTTAGCGTAATAACCGAATCTAAAGTAGACCGTAAAACTAAATGAATCCGAGATATCCGACCCATATGGAAGCAATGTCATATATTTTTTATTGGAGTTTGAAGTTCTCAGGGTTATCGAGCTGCCCATTTTTAATCATCGACCACAGCTCCACGCCAGCAAGTGTAGTCTTTGCTCTTTGTCCCGAAGTAAGAACTAAAATCAGATAACACCTTCCCATATACAGACGCCCTATAAGGTAACACCGATCAGCTAAGCCATTGATCAGTTTTATGATGGCTTTAGGGATATCCAAGATGAGTTAATGTGGTGTGTAATCGCATCGCACGGCTCAACACCCAAGAAGTTAAGGGCAATGCGAGAACGAGCGAAACGTTATACCAATCTGGATAAGTCGTTGATCAAGTATTTGCACTGGAAAAATCGTTGTTATCAAGGCAGATATTGCAGTAACTAGTGGCTCTAATTACAAAATATCTAACGCAGAGAACAGTGATTTTAACCTGCAAGACTGATCAAATATGTATGTAGGTTGGTATTATATATTGCCTGAACGAAAAAACGGCCCAAATCAAGGACCGTTCGTATCAGTAAAACCCGCTATGTGGTTCACTCCAAACATCTTAATTGATAGGAGTTAGCCTTTCGGCGGTTTTTTATTTAGGCTTTCTGAGCGAAATTAAATGTCTTTAACATCAAACTCTGCAATAGGGCTTACGTCAGCACTGTAATCAACCGTTTCGATGCCAAAACCAAATAGCTTCAAGAACTCATCTTTGTATTGCTGGTAGTCAGCAACATCAAATAGGTTCTCATTGGTTACGGTAGGCCATAGGTCACGACAGTGCTTTTGAATATCTTCACGTAGTTCCCAGTCATCTAGGCGTAAACGGTTTTCACTGTCAACTTCGGCAGCGCTACCGTCAGCCTTGAATAAGCGCTGGGTGAACATACGGTGGATCTGCTCCATACAACCTTCATGAACACCTTCTTCACGCATCTTTTTAAAGACCATAGCGATGTATAGAGGCATGACCGGGATTGCAGAGCTCGCCTGAGTCACGACGCTCTTAAGCACGGCAACATTAGCAGCCCCCCCCTTCGCTGATAGCTTATCGTTAAGCTCAGAAGCCGCACGGTCAAGGTCCATTTTCGCCTTGCCCAGAGCACCGTGCCAGTAAATAGGCCAAGTGATCTCTGTACCGATGTAGCTATAGGCCACCGTTTTGCAGCCATCAGCCAAGACACCAGCGTCAGACAGTGCATTGATCCATAGCTCCCAGTCCTGGCCGCCCATCACAGTAACAGTATCTTCAATCTCCTGCTCTGTCGCAGGCTCAATGCTTGCTTCAATCAATACGTCTTTATTTGTATCAACAGCTGTCGCCGTATAGGTTTCACCCATCGGCTTCAGGGTAGAGCGAACCACTTCACCTGAATCAGGCATTTTACGCACAGGAGAAGCCAGTGAATAAACAACCATATCAATCTGACCCAGATCTTCTTTAATCAGATCAATCACTTTCTGTTTTGCTTCGTGAGAGAAAGCATCACCATTCAAGCTCTTGGAGTACAGACCTTCTTCTTTAGCAAACTTATCGAATGCGGCAGAGTTGTACCAGCCTGCTGTACCCGGTTTCTTTTCAGTTCCCGGTTTTTCGAAGAACACACCAATTGTTGCAGCACCGCCACCGAATGCAGCCGCAATACGTGAAGACAAACCGTAGCCGCTTGATGAACCTACAACTAGCACACGCTTAGGGGCATCGGCAATTGGGCCCTGCGCCTTAGTGTATGCAATCTGCTCTTTGACGTTTTCCTCACAACCCACTGGGTGAGTCGTTGTACAAATAAATCCACGAATTCTAGGTTTGATGATCATTTTCAACTTCCCTTACACAATTGACAGTAGGATAAAAGGTAAATGACAAAATCGCATTAAATTTATGAGCGAAAACGCTAAATTCGACAGTGGTTGGAGGTGTTACGCGCGGAAAGTCACAAAAAATAATAAAAAAAGTGCCACGCGATTGCGTGGCACATGGGAGACACCAGGTTTATTGTTCACAAGGCCTGAGCCTTAGGCTGCTTTCCCCGGTTGTAAGCCGCCTTTTTTAAAGTGTGCGGCAGAGAAGTGATCCACCTGAATCGCTTTCTGTCTTAGCTGATCGGCATTTTGCATTTTTTCTACTTCTGCTTCTGTGACGATCCCCGCATCGAGGGCAATTTGTAACTTCTCTGTTAATGAAACCTTGCGTGGGATCTCACCGGCTTTAACCGCCTTAGCAATTTTACGCTCAAGATCTTTCACCCCGTACATGGCAATAAATGCCCGCTCCATCAGTCCAACCGGATCATCTTCGTGTTTACCGACATAACAAAGGTGAGTCAGACGGTCACGCTGCTTACCTGGACGCATCAACAGCTCGGCGATCTTCACTGCAAGCTCATCCTTCGGAGCGGCATAATGAATACCTAGCGGGAACAGTAAAGTACGCAGTAGGCGGCCAACCCCTTTACGCGGGAAATTCGCCAACACCTCATCAAAGGCCACGCCACATTGGTGCAGACAATGCTGCAAGCCATAGTGTACAAAAGGTAAATCCTGCTGCTGACGACCTTCATCTTCATAACGCTTAAGCACTGCAGAGGCCAGATACAAGTGGCTCAATATATCCCCCAAACGTGCAGATACCATTTCGCGTCGCTTCAACTCACCGCCCAAGCTCAGCATGGCAAAGTCAGCCGCGACTGCCAATGCCCGGCTCATTCTAGATAGCTGTTTATAGTACTTAGCGGTTTCACCACTGACCGGCGAGTTGTTGAAACGTGAACCACTAAAGGCATTAAGCAGTGATTTACTCACATTACCAACAGCAAAACCAATGTGGCTGGACAACAGTTTATCGAAATCCTTGGCCCCTTCCCTGCTGTCAGGGTTAGCCGCCGCTTCCATTTCACTAAGTACATATGGATGACATCGGGTCGCCCCCTGACCAAAGATCATCAGGTTGCGGGTCAAGATGTTGGCCCCTTCGACAGTGATAGCAACCGGCATACCAAAATAGTGGTGGCCAATATAGTTCATTGGCCCAAGTTGAATTGCGCGGCCAGCGTGCACATCCATCGAATCATTAAGGATGGTACGGGCCATCTCCGTCATATGGTACTTCGCTATCGCAGTGACGATTCCCGGCGTTTCCCCCATATCCAGCGACGTCGTTGTCAGGGTTCTGGACGCCTCTAACATATAGGTAAAGCCACCAATGCGCCCCATCGCCTGCGCGACACCTTCAAAGTTACCAATCGACATGCCGAACTGCTTACGGACATAAGCGTAGGCACCTGTCGTTCTCGCCGTCAGGTGTCCGACCGCGGTACCAAGTGCTGGCAATGATATTCCTCGGCCAGCCGACAGGCATTCCACCAGCATACGCCAACCTCGGCCGACATAATCCTGACCACCAATAACCCAATCCATAGGAATAAAGACATCACTGCCTCGGGTTGGGCCATTCATAAAGGCAAGGTTTAGTGGATCATGGCGCTCACCGATTTCGACACCCGGGTGATCAGACGGGATCAGGGCACAGGTAATACCTAGCTCTTTCTTCTCGCCAATAAGTCCGTCAGGATCTTGTAATTTAAAGGCTAAGCCAAGTACGGTGGCAACAGGTGCAAGCGTAATATAGCGCTTATTCCAACTAACACGGATACCCAAGACTTGCTCGCCTTGGTACTCGTCGTAACACACCACCCCCTGATCGGGAATACCACCAGCATCAGAGCCCGCTTCCGGTCCGGTAAGTGCGAAACACGGCACATCTTCGCCGTGCGCCAAGCGTGGCAGCCAGTAATCTTTCTGCTCTTGGGTACCATAGTGGGTCAGCAGCTCACCTGGGCCCAATGAGTTAGGAACCATCACCGAAACGGCCGCACTCAAGCTCTTGGTTGCAATGCGGGTTACAATGGTCGAGTTAGCATGAGCTGAAAAATCCAAGCCACCGTATTCCTTACCAATAATCAGCGAGAAGAATTTTTCTTTGCGCAGATACTCCCACACTTCAGGTGGCAGATCTTTATCTTCCTGGACAATCTGATAGTCGTTCAACATATCCAACAATGGCTCTAGCTTATTGTCGATGAACGCCTGCTCCTCAGCACTCAATATCGGCTGCGGGTAAGTCAGCAAGGTATTCCAGTTTGGATTCCCGCCAAACAACTCACCATCCCACCAAACGCTGCCAGCCTCCATGGCCTCTCGTTCAGTATCGGAAAGTGGTGGCAACACTTTTTTAAACATCTTGAATGCGGGATCACTGAGATAGCGTTTTCTTAGCTTGGTTAACGTACTCATGTTTCAGGTCCTTTTGTCACTTTTATCGTTATTGGTATTACATACTGTTATCGTGTTCCTGTTTGCTGTTCGCCAATCAGCGAAAGCGATTGTTCTATAGGAGCTGCAACGCCTGCCGCCAAGTAAGGCACCAAACGCTCAATCAAATCTTCAGGTTTAACCTTACGGGAAAAGTCATTCTCGGCGATCTCGCACAACGCCGTTGACGATGCCATGGTGAAAACGGATGCCCCGAGAGTAAAATGCAGACGCCAGAATAAGGTTTCGGGATCCAAAGAAGGGTTAGCTCTGCACACTGCGGTAGTAAATAAAGTTAGAATTTGCTCGTACCGGGTCATGATGAACCAACGCAAATGGCCTTGAACATCAGTATATCCCCTGCCGATCAATGACATAAACACAGTGGCCCCGTTGGTGCGGTGATCATTGAGAACTAACAACGGTTCTTTGATACAACGGAAAACATCTTCCATTGAGAAATCATCGCGAGTCAGCAGCGCTTCCAGTTCTGACTGCAAGCGAGGCATGAAGGCATCGAGGTAACGGCCCAGTACCGCCCTGACCAAGGTTTTCTTATCGCCATAGTGATAATTGACAGACGCCAGATTAACCCCAGCTTTGCTGGTGATAGTTCGCAGTGACGTGTCTTTGAAGCCATGTTCGGCAAAGAGTAGCTCGGCGGCATCTAAGATACGTGCCTTGGTTTCTCCCTTTCCTGCCATATTCATTCACCTGTATTAAACACTCGTTTAAACTTTACATCTAAGAAACATTTTTAACAAGTCGCAAATATACACCATGTTGTAACACGTTGATATTTTCGATGTTTAATGTGCAAGTCGTGAAGGTGATCAATCTTTTGCGTTATAGCGCACCAGCAAGGTACTGGGCTAATAGTGTCTTACCTGTGTCTCATGCAAAAGGGTTGAGATCTAAGCAAATAAAAAAAATCTGAGAAAGTGGAAAATTTTTGGAACAAAGTGCACATTCACGGGTCCTAATTAATGCCACTGCTTTTTCTTAGAAGACATTCTTCGAAACCCATCCCCCCCCATGGAGATGGGTTTTCTTTATTTGGTCATATTCTTTTTGTTTTTGCTTATCCCTCTCGATTTAAAATCAAACAGTTATAAAAAAATGACTCCTTTTTTCTGTTTTTTATGAACCAAAATGAAAACCGCCAGTCCTATATAGTGACATTTAGATTAAAGACTTATCAACATTGCTGGCCGCAAATTGCATTTACTCTTTAATCTACTAATGCCACTGCTGCTAAACTCCTAATTGTATATAGAGCTTTTGCCCACTGACTTTCAGTGGGCTTTTTTTTATCGACAGCTTACCCGCGTTACCCGGGCGCTCATGCTCATACCGCGCCAATAACATATCACCACAGCCCACAGCCCACAGCCCACAGCCCACAGCCCACAGCCCACAGCCCACAGCCCACAGCCCATTTTTTCACCATTGCAAAAATTTTTAAATTTTTTGAACCAATTGAATTTCGGCTAGTCATATATAGTGTCATTCATATTAAAAGCGCGTTTCTTAGTTAACCATTAACTCTTTAATTACGCGGTTTTAATTTAAAATGCCACTGCTGCTAAACTCCTAATTGTGTATATGGATTTTCGCCCACTGACTTTCAGTGGGCTTTTTTTTACCTAAATATGCAGACAATTCATCATTAGTCCCTGCCCGTAGACAATTTGCTGATTTTATCGTCATTACCAATTTTTTTTTAACTTGTGGGAACCAATTGAATTTAGTTCAGTCATATATAGTGACATTCATATTAAAGGCGCTTTTCTCAGTTAATCATAAGAATTTGCGGTTTTAATTTAAGATGCCACTGCTGCTAAACTCCTAATTGTATATAGAGCTTTCGCCCACTGAACTTCAGTGGGCATTTTTTTATCTGAAGAAAATTTAATTTTTTTTGAACTATTCGATTTTCAACCAGTCTTACTTTACATGATTCAGATTAAAGATGCGGTTCATACAGGTTTATCCTTCCCTTCTTTAATTATGATGCCACTGCTGCTTAACTCCTAATTGTGTATAGGTTTTTGCCCACTGACTTTCAGTGGTTTTTTTTTGTGCAAAGCAACAATCCACCCAACTCATACAACCTGTAAATCGATCAAACAACATCAGGTGTTGGTTTTTTGCCTTGCTGATCGCTAAATTTCCTGTGAACAAATAATACCAACCTGGATAAGTAGTTGATCAAGTATTTGCACTGAAAAAATATTTATGTAGGTTGGTATAAGAAGCCTCATAGCTCAGGAGGGGCTGAAAGTAGACTGTCATGGGCAAGTTCAATAGATAGCCATTGACACGTTTTCTCCGCATTAATCACTTTACTATTGCGGTCAAGAGAGGCTGTAAACACCGGCAAAGGCAAACCCGCTAACTGCGCCATTTTGCTGTAGTACTCTTCTCGGGTCGGATGTTGTGATGAGGCAAGATGCAGCACCTGATGTGGCGACCATTGATGAACCAATTGGGATATCGCCGCAATACAATCATCCAGGTGGATGAGGTTTACCCGGTCCTGTCCATTTTCTATACCTTGACGCCCCGATAAAAAACGAACAGGGTGCCTATTTGGCCCGATAAGCCCAGCCAAACGTAACACCACCACTTCACGCCCCCACTCCGCCAACAAATACTGCTCTATCTCAAGGTGGGCTTTCCCTGACAGCGTATTAGGGCATGGCTCAGTCACCTCCTCAACCACTCCCTCGCAAGCACCGTAAACCGCAGTTGTACTAATGAACAACACCTTCTGGCAACCAAGCGCTCTGGCTGTCTCCGAAAGTTGCTTAATTTTAGCTATCAGATCATCAGCTGCTCCCTCGTTACGACCGGGCGGAACATTTATGACTAACAAATCGGTATTAAAGAACTGCTTTATTTGCGGCGAAAGAATGGCAGGCTCATTCAGCGATTGGGGGAGAGATAGAGCTACACCTCGAATACCACTTTCGGCCAAGGTTTTTGCCTTCTCAGGATCTTGCTTGCTACCCCATGTTTCTACCCCTGACGACACAAAGTGCTTCGCCAATGGCAA
The DNA here is from genome assembly GCF_024357955.1 of Photobacterium pectinilyticum. Classification (GTDB taxonomy): domain Bacteria; phylum Pseudomonadota; class Gammaproteobacteria; order Enterobacterales; family Vibrionaceae; genus Photobacterium; species Photobacterium pectinilyticum. The sequence continues at coordinate 79,056 of NZ_JANEYT010000016.1, read as the reverse complement.
ACCCAGCCAACCACAACCACAAATGCTTATCTTGTTTATTTTTCTGTGTTTCATAGACCTCACCGATCACATAACTCTGAAAGCCGGTTTCATTTTACTGCTTATTCTTTCACCTTGATTTATTTCATCCTGTAAATTAATTCCTGAAGATTGAAAATTAGCTACATAAAAAGCAGATATCAGCCCTAAAAGTCGTAATTTTGGCTAAAAAAAATTTCAGTTTTGAAAGAAAAAATTCGATCCCTGTCAAACTATAATAAAAAGAGAAAGCGATATTCATGGATTTACTAGGAGCAGATCCATGAAAAGTAGTATAGTTTCATCAAAATGGCTTTAAGCACTTTATGCGATAAGAAAGCCAATAACGAAATTCAGTAACGAGCGGTAACCGCCATGAATACTCTAGAGAAAATTCAAAAGAATCTTGATAACTTCAGTAAATCAGAGCGTAAAGTCGCTGAAGTAATCCTTGCATCGCCACAGACAGCCATTCACTCAAGCATCGCAACACTGGCTAAAATGGCGGACGTCAGTGAGCCTACAGTAAACCGCTTCTGTCGTCGCTTAGATACTAAGGGCTTTCCAGATTTTAAACTGCACCTTGCCCAGAGCCTAGCCAACGGTACGCCTTATGTGAACCGCAACGTCGAAGAAGATGACGGGCCGGATGCGTACACGTCGAAAATCTTCGAATCGACCATGGCATGCCTTGATGTAGCGAAAAATAGTCTTGACCCAATGCAGGTCAATCGTTCTGTTGATCTGTTGACCCAAGCAAAAAAAATCTCCTTCTTTGGCCTTGGTGCATCGGCATCTGTCGCTCACGATGCTCAAAATAAGTTCTTCCGCTTCAATATTCCGGTTGTATGCTTTGATGACATTGTGATGCAGCGCATGAGCGTGATTAATTGTAGCGACGGTGATGTGGTGGTGATGATTTCCCACACAGGACGTACCAAAAGCTTAGTCGACGTTGCTCGTATGGCACGCGAGAACGGCGCCACGGTGATCGGCATTACAGCAAAAGATTCACCATTGGATCGCGAGTGTTCCATCTCTATCTGCTTAGACGTACCAGAAGATACTGATGTCTACATGCCAATGGCGAGCCGTGTGGTGCAGATGACCGTAATCGACGTGCTTGCAACTGGCTTTACCTTACGCCGAGGTGCAGGTTTTCGCGAAAATCTAAAGCGGGTTAAAGAGTCACTAAAGGACTCTCGCTTCACCAAAGAAGGGACTATCTAACCTGCTTGTGATTTTAAGCCATTTACAGGCGGCATAATAAAATCACTTAAGCGTACAGGCGCGGCTTTGGCTGCGCCTTTTTAGTATTTGCCCTTTCGAATAGCCGCTCTCAGCCGACTTCCGTCAACTACACTTAATCCAACCGGCCCACCGCTACTATAAGCGGCGTTGCACATTAAAACCCTGCAATATTTCTACACCATGATGAAGAAATACGCAAAACTTGTCCTACAATATGTTTTTTCCTTACAGTTTGTTGATAAAGAGCAGCGTCTTTCTCCCTCTATGTGTAGTAATATTTCACACAATTCAGTGAAGCAGATTTCTACAAGCAATCGTTTCATTGGCAAACAATGATACAGATGGAGTTTCCGATGTCTGAAAGGCTAAGACGTACTAAAATCGTTACTACTTTGGGTCCTGCAACCGATCGCGACAACAATCTAGAAAAGATTATTGCTGCTGGTGCAAATGTTGTACGAATGAATTTCTCTCACGGCAGCCCAGAGGATCACATCCAGCGCACCAAGGCTGTACGTGAAATCGCCGCTAAACTAGGCAAGCATGTTGCAATCCTAGGTGACCTCCAAGGCCCGAAAATCCGTGTATCGACTTTCAAAGATGGCAAGATTCAACTAGCGATCGGCGACAAATTCACCCTAGACAGCGATCTAGCAAAAGGTGAAGGTGATCAACATGCTGTCGGTCTTGACTACAAAGAACTACCAAAAGACGTTGAGACTGGTGATGTCCTACTGCTGGACGATGGTCGTGTTCAACTCAAAGTCACGGCTGTTAATGGCAACAAGGTTCACACCGAAGTCACTGTTGCTGGCCCACTGTCAAACAACAAAGGTATCAACAAGAAAGGCGGTGGCCTTTCTGCTGAAGCACTAACAGACAAAGACAAAGCCGACATCATTACCGCTGCTCAAATGGGCGTGGATTACCTTGCTGTTTCTTTCCCACGTAACGGCGAAGACATGAAATATGCTCGTCGTCTGGCAATGGATGCAGGGTTAGAGGCTAAGCTAGTCTCTAAAGTCGAGCGAGCTGAGGCGGTAGCAACGACAGAAGCCATGGACGATATCATTATGGCTTCAGATGCCGTTATGGTTGCCCGTGGTGACCTAGGTGTTGAAATCGGTGATCCAGAGCTAGTCGGCGTTCAGAAAAAGCTTATCCGTCGTGCTCGTAGCCTAAACCGTACCGTGATCACGGCAACCCAGATGATGGAAACCATGATCACCAGCCCTATGCCGACACGTGCAGAAGTCATGGACGTGGCAAATGCTGTGCTTGATGGTACTGACGCTGTAATGCTTTCTGCTGAAACAGCTGCAGGTAGCTTCCCAGTAGAAACGGTTACTGCGATGGCTAATGTTTGTCTGGGTGCAGAAAAAGAGCCGAGCATCAACGTGTCTAACCACCGCTTGGCGCGTACTTTCGAGTCACCTGAAGAAACCATTGCAATGTCTACCATGTATGCAGCAAACCACATGGAAGGCGTAAAAGCGATGATCGCGATGACCGAGTCTGGCCGTACGCCACTGATGATGTCTCGTATTTCGTCTGGCAAACCTATCTTTGCCATGTCACGCAACGAGAGCACCCTAAATCGTGCTGCGTTATTTCGCGGAGTTACGCCAGTTTACTTCAACCGCGATAGCGATGCTGGCCTGGACGCCGCGAAGCACGCTATTGAAACCCTGAAAGAAAAGGGTTTTCTTTCTACTGGTGACTTGGTCATCGTCACTCAGGGTGATGTCATGGACACGGTAGGCAGCACCAACAACATGCGAATCCTAAGCGTAGAGTAATCTACAGCCTGAATACATAAAGCGTGACGGTGTTCGCCATCACGCTTTTTTCTATACCTTTATCAATGATATCCACACTTACGGATAGGTTTTATCAACCCTCACCCCGTTAGCGAAGTAGAGGATCCTCACTTTATCCTTTGGCTGGAATAGCATAGTGCTATCGACATCTTGAATAACATCAATCAAGGTTCCGTCATCTGCTTTAATCAGTAACTCAACGAACCGGTACTGGACTACCTGCTGAGTTGTCTGGCGCTGATGAGCAATACCCGCCCCCGCCACAACACCAACCGCAGTCGCAACTTCTCGCCCCGTCCCGTCTCCAAACTGATTGCCGATCAAGCCGCCAATAACCCCTCCCAGCAGGGTTTCCCAACCATTACGCTGAGATTCAATCACATCTTGGTGAGTTATATAGCGAACGCTGTCGACATCACCAAAGACCACTTTGTTAACCGTTCTCGCCTGATTTCTGTTGTACGGCGCCGCAGAAAGTGCCAAAGGTAAAATTAACAATAACACTAACCATTTTCTCATCATATAATCCTCTTTCCCGGCAACCATCAGCTCTATCCCCAAGTAACGATAAAGTACTTAGAGATATATCAGCTACATTTAGTGTAATTATGGCAATTTATCTTCCGGAGCTTGATCCGGTCAATACTGATTTTCCCGCCCCAGAAACGGCACTGGCAGACCCCAATGGTCTGCTTGCCTTTGGCGGTGATCTGCGTCCTGAACGCCTTGTCAGCGCTTACCGCCAAGGGATTTTCCCATGGTTTTCCGAAGGTGAGCCCTTACTATGGTGGAGTCCGGCTCCTAGGGCCGTATTCCTGCCAGATCAATTCCAGCCGAGTAAGAGCTTACGGAAATACTACCGAAAATCTGGCTACCAAGTCACATTGAACCACGCCTGTCACGATATTATCGAACTCTGTGCCAGCACCCGCAAAGCAGAGGAAACTTGGATCACCGCCGAAATGATCCAAGCTTATCAGCATCTGCACGATCTTGGGTATTGTCACTCCGTAGAAGTGTGGCAGCAAGGTCAACTTGTTGGTGGGCTATATGGTATCAGTATCGGCGGCATGTTCTGCGGCGAATCCATGTTTTCCCTGGCCGACAATGCGTCCAAAATCGCGCTATGGCTGTTTTGCGAACACTTCAATGCCCATGGTGGCCAACTGATTGATTGCCAAATAATGAATGACCACCTTGCCTCGCTGGGAGCCGCCGAAATGGAGCGAAACCTGTTCACCCATTTTCTCCACCAGCAAAGAGATGCCATACTCAATGAAACCTGTTACCAACGTCAGGAGTTAATCTACTCACCGTCATGACCAGTATTAACAAGCTCCCTCTACGCATTGGTTTGACGCCGGAATCGCAGTGCAGCTACCTTCCCGGCCAAGATGAGCAACTAGGCGTGGTGATGGATCAACACTGGCTGTCACCGCCAGGCTATGCCCTTTTGCTGGCCTCAGGCTACCGCCGCAGCGGCAGTGCTGTCTATAAGCCAATGTGCCAACTGTGTAGCGCCTGCGTACCGCTGCGAGTAGATTGTGCCGCTTTTCGCCCATCGAAAAGCCAAAAACGTCAACTCAACCAAATGACTAAACTACAATGGGAATTCAAGACTGAGCTGGATCCAGGCTGGTACCCGCTGTACGAACGCTATATTACCGAGCGTCATGCCGATGGCAGTATGTACCCACCCAATAAAGCGCAATTTTTTGAATTTTGTACTGCCCCCTGGATGGATACCTTATTCCTCCATGTTTATGAGGAAGAAAAGCTGATAGCCATTGCGGTCACCGATGTGTTCGACGATGCCATGAGCGCTGTGTACAGCTTTTTTGACCCTGATAGCACGTGGTCGCTTGGCACGCTTTGTGTCCTGTATCAAATCCAGTATTGCCAACGCTCTGGTCGTCGCTGGCTTTACCCCGGGTACCAGATCGATCAGTGCAAAGCCATGAACTATAAAACTCGTTTCAAGCCATACGAAAAGCTGACTGCTGAGGGATGGCAACATTTTGATGAAAACTAAGCTGCATTTTTCACCGCTACCTGAGCTAAATACGATAAAATACGTATTAATGCGTTAGAGTAGCTGACAAAGTACACCCGCAGATGTAAAATTGCGGCCTAAACTTTACACTCAAACAGTTTCAAGGCATTATCCAGCCCGATCAGATGAATGGCTGGTAGCCTAAGAGGATTCAATGGCAAAAGAAGACGTAATTGAAATGCAAGGTACTGTACTTGATACACTACCTAACACCATGTTCCGCGTAGAGCTTGAGAACGGTCACGTTGTTACCGCTCACATTTCTGGCAAAATGCGTAAAAACTACATCCGTATTCTTACTGGTGACAAGGTAACTGTGGAATTGACTCCATACGACCTAACCAAAGGCCGCATCGTCTTCCGCGCCCGTTAATCTTAAAATAAGATTACAGAATACAAATAAAACCCGGCCTATTGCCGGGTTTTATTTTTCTAGGCTCTCGCAAACCAGCTTCCGTCCACTCGCTAGCAGTAAATTTGAAAACAAGGTTTATACCAACCTACATAAATATTTGATCAACGACTTATCCAGATTGGTATTACCATACAGATTCGATAAATAATCCTCATCGATGCCGCAAAATTATTTTATTTGCCTCGTTCCGCATTCAGTTGTCTAATCCCCCTGCACCCAAAGGCCATAAGCGAACGAGGTGTATGCGAGGGAACCGCCCTCACCTTACTCTGTCATACCGTGAAATCTGTCAGCAGCACGGCCGTTTAGGAATGACAATGAAACCTATCGCAATGCATGATGCACTGGTGCAACTAAGCCTAGTGGACGTTTGTGACATCGCAGCCACCATTCACCCCAAAGACCGACCGCTTAACACACCGCCACACCTTGGCCGTCGTAAAAAGCGTATGTCACAAAGGCGAACGCAAAAGACGCTATCTAGCTGCGTTTAGACCAACTTAGTTCACCGATGATGTTGCTGAGGCCCATAGCATTTCCTGCACTTCGCACATCTGCCTGATGAGTTTTAACTAACCTGGTGCATACAGTCCTGAGGCTGGGCCTTGCCACAGCTATCAAAAAACTGTCTGTGCCCAATCACTGTTCGAGGACAAATTAATGAGTGATTGGCCTATCCAAAATGCGCGTGACGTTTACAACATCCCTTACTGGGGACAAGGCTACTTTGACATCAACCCTCAGGGTGAGGTGGTTGTCAGACCCGATAGCCAAAACCCATTCAATACGATAGCCCTTTCCCTGTTGGCTGATCAGTTAATTGCCAAGGGCGCGTCTTTGCCGGTGCTGGTGCGATTTCCCGATATTCTCCACCACCGGGTCGATACCCTTTGTACGGTATTCAACCAGGCGATCGACCACTACCAATACCAAGGCGAGTATTTGGCGGTCTACCCAATCAAGGTTAACCAGCAAGAAGCCGTTGTCAGTGAGATCCTGGCTAGCCAATATGCCAAGCAGCAGCGTCAGCTAGGTTTGGAAGCCGGTAGTAAGCCAGAGCTAATGGCAGTACTTGCCATGGCCCAACAAGCCAGCTCAGTGATTGTTTGCAACGGTTACAAAGACAGAGAGTATATCCGCTTAGCGCTTATCGGCGAAAAACTCGGCCATGACGTTTATATCGTGCTGGAAAAGCTGTCCGAGCTTAAAACCGTGATGCAAGAAGCGATTGAGCTTGGTGTCAGGCCACGCCTCGGTCTGCGTGCTCGCCTTGCTTCTCAGGGCAAAGGTAAGTGGCAAGCCAGTGGCGGTGAGAAATCCAAGTTCGGGCTGTCAGCCTCACAAGTACTATCGGTAGTCAATCAGTTACGTGATAACGATATGCTCGATTGTTTGCAGCTGTTGCACTTCCACCTCGGCTCACAAATCGCCAACATTCGTGATGTGCGAAGTGCTGTAGGTGAAGCGGGACGCGTCTATGCCGAGCTGAAAAAACTCGGTGCAGGGATCACCACTGTCGATGTGGGCGGTGGTCTGGCTATCGACTATGAAGGTACCCGCAGCCAGAGCAGCTGTTCGATGAACTACAGCCTACGCGAGTATGCTAACAATATTGTCTACACCCTGGGCGATATCTGTAAAGAGTACAGTATCCCTATGCCGAGAATTATCTCGGAGTCCGGCCGTAATCTAACCGCTCACCATGCGGTACTGATCACTGACGTCATCGGGGTAGAAAGGTATAAACAAGAGCAGGTCAATCCGCCAGAGGCTGCAGCACCGCAGATCCTACACAATATGTGGCACTCTTGGCGGGAGCTAATGACTCTTACCGATGCCCGCTCTCTGATTGAGATTTACCATGACAACCAGAGCGATTTGGCGGAAGTACATACTCAGTTTGCCCTAGGCATACTCAGCTTTACCGAGCGAGCTTGGGCGGAGCAAATTAGCCTGCGGCTATGCTACGAGCTGGAAAAAATGCTGTCAGCAAAAAACCGGGCCCACCGCCCGCTGCTGGATGAACTGCATGAGCGCCTTGCTGACAAATTTTTTGTCAACTTTTCGCTGTTCCAGTCATTGCCTGATGCATGGGGGATTGACCAAATTTTCCCTATCCTGCCGCTGAGCAATCTCGACAAGGAGCCTGAACGCCGCGCGGTGATCTTGGACATCACCTGCGACTCCGACGGTGCTATTGAGCAATACGTCGAAGGACAGGGGATCGAAAAAACGTTGGCGGTGCCAGCTTGGAGCGATGAATCGCCATATCGTATGGGGTTCTTCCTCGTCGGCGCTTATCAGGAGATTTTGGGAGATTTGCATAACCTGTTTGGTGATACCGATACGGCGATAGTCCGCGCCCAACAAGAAGGCGGTTATGAGATTGAGCGAATTGATCATGGCGACAGCGTTAAAGATGTCCTACGCAGTGTCCATCTCGACTCTGCCAACTTCTTGGCACAATACGAGCAGATGGTCAAACAACATCTGCCTGAAAGCGAGCATCGCACTATTTTGGCCGAACTTGAAGAAGGGCTAAACGGCTACACCTACCTGGAAGATGTCCAAAGCCAGCGTTAATACGTTAACCAGCAGATTATAAACATAACTGGCCACCAGCCCACGGGTGGCCGTTTACCGACTCTAGGAGCCAACTATGGCCACGCTTGCCACTCATCCTGATTATTCGCTAACGGCGAATGCTTTCGGCTTTCTGCGCCAGCCGCTAGAATTCAACCCACTCGCGACCGATGCCGATGTCATCATTACTGGTGTCCCGTTCGATATGGCGACCACAGGGCGCTCAGGCAGTCGCATGGGACCTAGTGCCATTCGCCAAGTATCCACTCATCTTGCCTGGGAAGGAAAACGCTGGCCATGGACATTCGAGCTAAAAAACAAACTCAGTATTGCTGATTGTGGCGATTTGGTGTTTGACTGCGGAGATGCAGCCCAGATGTGCGAGCGCCTTGAGCACCATGCGACGTCACTGCTTGAAGCAGGCAAAACGCTACTGACATTCGGCGGCGATCATTTTGTCACCTTGCCGCTATTGCGCGCCCACGGCAAGAAATTCGGCAAGATGGCCCTGATCCATTTTGATGCCCATACCGATACCTATGATATGGGCAGCCAATTTGACCATGGTACCATGTTCTACCATGCACCAAACGAAGGCTTGATTGACCCAGAGCACTCTGTTCAGATTGGGATCCGTACCGATTACAACAACAAACTTGGTTTCAGTGTATTGGATGCCGGCACGGCCAACGACTGGTCGGTCGAGCAGATTGTCGAAAAAATCAAACTGACCGTGGGTGACATGCCGGTTTACCTCACCTTCGATATCGACTGCTTAGATCCTGCCTTTGCCCCAGGCACGGGTACCCCAGTCTGTGGCGGGCTGACATCAGATAAGGCACTGAAAATCATCCGCAGTTTGCAGGGTATAAATCTGGTCGGTATGGACGTCGTTGAAGTTGCACCTGCCTACGATCATGCTGATATGACGGCATTGGCCGCAGCGACCATTGCAACGGATTTGTTGCATTTGTACGCGAGTGGAAAATAGTACCTAAGACCAACTCTTCCTGAGGTCAAATAAAAAAATAACCGCCAGCAGGCGGTTATTTTATATCAGAGCAAAATATGCTGTGATTTAGTGGGCAGGTTCGAGATCGCTACTGAACTGGAAGTCCAATTCATCGTTAACGATATTGACGCGCACCGAACCACCATTGACCAAGCTACCAAATAACAACTCGTTTGCCATTGGCTTCTTCAGGTTATCCTGAATCACGCGGGCCATTGGGCGCGCGCCCATTGCCTTGTCATACCCTTTATTGGCCAACCACTCACGGGCTTTCGAGGACACTTCCATCGATACACCGCGGGCATCCAACTGGGCCTGCAGTTCGACAATGAATTTATCGACCACCAGAGAAATCACATCTTTCTCAAGGTGGTTAAACCAAATAATGCCATCTAGGCGGTTACGGAATTCAGGTGTGAAGACGCGTTTGATTTCGCCCATAGCATCAAGGCTGTGATCCTGCTGGATCAAACCAATTGACTTGCGGACCGTCTCGGTAACACCGGCATTGGTAGTCATCACCAAAATCACATTGCGGAAATCCGCCTTGCGACCGTTATTATCCGTTAGCGTACCGTTATCCATCACCTGGAGTAGCAAGTTAAAGACATCCGGGTGGGCTTTCTCGATCTCATCCAGAAGTACAACCGAATGTGGATTTTTGATCACGGCATCAGTTAACAAACCGCCCTGATCGTAGCCCACATAGCCCGGAGGCGCACCAATCAAACGGCTCACCGTATGACGCTCCATGTACTCGGACATATCAAAGCGAAGCAGTTCAATACCCAGCGTACGAGCTAGCTGTACCGTCACCTCTGTCTTACCTACGCCCGTTGGACCGGCAAACAGGAATGAACCCACAGGTTTATTCTCGGCACCCAGCCCTGCACGGCTTAGCTTAATGGCCTCGGTAAGGACATCGATCGCCGGATCCTGACCGAACACCAGCATCTTGAGCTTGTTATCCAACTTCTGCAGCACATCACGATCACTGGAAGAAACCGACTTTTCAGGGATACGTGCCATCTTGGCAATCATCGCCTCGATATCGCTGACATTAACGGTTTTCTTACGACGGCTGGCCGGTGCCAAACGGCAGCGGGCACCCGCTTCATCGATCACGTCAATAGCTTTATCTGGCAGGTGACGCTCATTGATATACTTAGCCGACAACTCGACAGCCGCACGGATAGCTTTGTTGGTGAAACGCACTTCATGGTGTGCTTCATACTTCGGCTTCAAGCCCATCAAGATCTTGGTAGTATCGTCGAGCGATGGCTCGATAATATCAATTTTCTGGAAGCGACGTGACAAGGCACGCTCTTTCTCGAAAATGTTACTGTATTCCTGATACGTCGTTGAACCCATGCAACGCAACTTACCGTTGCTCAACAAAGGCTTAATCAAGTTAGCCGCATCGACCTGGCCACCGGATGCCGCACCCGCACCAATAATGGTGTGGATCTCATCAATGAACAGAATAGCCTGATCTTCCTTCTCAAGCTGCTTCAGGATTGCTTTGAAACGCTTCTCGAAATCACCACGGTACTTGGTACCGGCCAATAGTGAACCGATATCCAGAGAATAAATCACACAATCTTTGATGACATCAGGTACTTGGCCTTCAACAATACGCCATGCCAGACCTTCAGCAATCGCGGTCTTACCTACACCGGCTTCACCGACCAATAATGGATTATTCTTACGGCGGCGGCACAACACCTGTACCGTTCGCTCAAGCTCAGTATCACGGCCAATTAGTGGGTCAACCCCACCAGCACGGGCAAGTTGGTTAAGGTTAGTGGCAAAATTCTCGAGTTTATCTTCAGAGCCCTGCTCTGCGCGAGTTTCTTCACCCCCGACTTCTGGACCATTGATATCGTCGTTGTCACTGTCTTTAACAGTGCCATGTGAAATAAAATTAACGACATCCAGACGGCTAATATCACTCTTCTTGAGCAAGTAAGCCGCATGTGATTCCTGCTCGCTGAAAATAGCGACCAGTACGTTTGCACCAGTCACTTCGCTGCGACCAGAAGATTGAACGTGAAATACTGCGCGCTGTAATACACGCTGGAAGCTGAGTGTAGGCTGAGTTTCCCTGCTTTCATCATCCACTGGGATCAATGGCGTCGTTTGTTCAATAAACGAATCAAGCTCTTTGCGCAGCGTATCCAAATTAGCTCGGCAGGCCAGCAAGGCCTCTTGGGCTGCTGGATTTTCCAATAATGCCAACAGCAGATGTTCAACCGTCATAAACTCATGACGTTTCTCTCTAGCTCGCGCAAAAGCAGCATTCAAGCTCGCTTCAAGTTCTTTGTTTAGCATAAGGCACCTCCCCTAAATACCACTCGATGATGGCGTGCCGGAAAAAGACTAAGCCTTTTCCTTCGTACACAGTAGCGGATGTTCATGCTCCCTCGCATACATCATCACCTGGGCCACCTTCGTTTCGGCAACCTCGGCGGTGAAGGTTCCACACACCGCTTTCCCCTCGTAATGTACAGTTAGCATCAACTGTGTTGATTTCTCCAGATCCATGGAGAAGAACTTCTGTAACACTTCTATCACAAAATCCATCGGTGTGTAATCATCATTATTTAAAATTACTTTATACATCGATGGTGGTTTGGCCTGGACTTCCTCTTCCTCCAATACATCAGAGTCAGGAATTATCCACTCGTATAACTTACTCATAAACTTAACTTACCAATACAGTAGGAATAGTCTACCAAGAAACAATGAGTTACTACTCAATAGTGTTTTCATGGTTTACTCGACTAACTTTTCCCTACCTCTATATTCAGACTAATGCACACATTGTATTCCAGCAAATCAGAGATGACTATGACTAAGCCGACAATCCGAGCTAATAGCCGTCGTTTTGAGTCAAACTGGGAGATACAGCCACAAAGCTACAAGTTGCATAAGATCCGCACCAGAAAAGCAAGAAAATACAGTAAAACGCCAAAAACTTAATGTAGCATCATATTTTAACAAAATGTTATGCAACTAGCTTGACTGCCCACTTTCTTTTACTAAAGTGTAACTTGTAGTAGATATCAACTGCATCAAATTAGCATTAGTATGCAAGTCGTGATAAAAAGGAGTTAGCAGACTAATGCAAAATGGAACTTGAATGCACAGAAGGAAGTAAGCATGGCAACAGGTACAGTTAAATGGTTTAATAACGCTAAGGGATTTGGTTTTATCTGCCCTGAGACAGGCGAAGGCGATATTTTCGCCCATTATTCAACTATTCAGATGGATGGTTACCGTACACTAAAAGCAGGCCAGCAGGTCAACTATACAGTTGAAACTGGTCCAAAAGGGTTCCATGCCAAGGAAATCGTTCCTTTTGAAGGTGAAGCTGTTAAATAGTCACTTTCATCTTTACGATTCTTTCTGAAGGCGAGCAGCTGCTCGTCTTTTATTACCTTCTGCCTTTTCACTGTAAAACGCGATATTAGCCTTGCAAATATCCCTCTTCCCCCTCAAATCAAACTGCATAATTTATGCATAATCCACCATTAAAAACCAACAGGCCATTTTAACATAACCACTACAAAGTGTTCTTGTCGTCTCACTTTCTAGCATTAAACAGGCACAAAAAAGCCCAGCACTTGGCTGAGCTTTTTCTTACTTTATCGCATTAATGACACAGAATTACATCTGCTCAATCATATCATCAGCAAACTCGGAACACTTACGCAGTGTTGCACCTTCCATTTGGCGCTCAAAATCATAAGTCACAGTCTTGTTGCTGATTGCCGCTTCCATCGAGCTGATGATCAAATCTGCCGCTTCAGTCCAGCCTAAGTGGCGAAGCATCATCTCAGCCGATAGGATCAATGAGCCAGGGTTCACTTTGTCTTGGCCTGCATACTTAGGTGCCGTACCGTGTGTTGCTTCAAACAGCGCCACACCATCACCGATGTTTGCACCTGGTGCAATACCAATACCACCAACCTGTGCAGCTAGTGCATCAGACACATAGTCACCGTTCAGGTTCATTGTCGCAATCACATCATACTCTGCAGGGCGTAGCAGGATTTGCTGTAGGAATGCATCAGCAATGCTGTCTTTAATGATGATTTCTTTACCCGTATTCGGGTTTTTCAGTGTCATCCATGGGCCACCGTCTAGCAGCTCAGCACCGTATTCCTTCGCTGCCACTTCGTAACCCCAATCTTTGAAGGCACCTTCGGTGAACTTCATGATGTTACCTTTGTGGACCAACGTTAGCGAGTCACGGTCGTTGTCGATAGTGTACTGGATGGCAGCACGAACAAGTCGCTTAGTACCTTCTTCAGATACAGGCTTAATACCGACACCACATTGCTGTGGGAAACGGATTTTCGTGGCGCCCATTTCATCTTGCAAGAACTTGATGACTTTATCAGCTTCTGCAGTACCCGCCTGGAACTCAACACCTGCGTAGATATCTTCTGAGTTTTCACGGTAAATAACCATGTCTGTCAGTTCAGGCTGCTTGAGTGGGCTTGGTACACCCTCGAAATAGCGCACTGGACGAGCACAGATGTACAGGTCTAGCTCTTGACGAAGCGCAACGTTAAGTGAACGGATACCGCCACCAACAGGGGTTGTCAACGGGCCTTTGATTGCAACTTTGTAGTCGCGGATATAATCAAGGGTTTCTTGCGGTAACCAAGCATCTTCACCGTATACTTGCGTTGATTTTTCACCGGTGTAGATTTCCATCCAGGCAATCTTGCGGTCACCGCCGTACGCTTTATCGATAGCGGCATCAACGACTTTAATCATAGCAGGGCTTACATCAACCCCAATACCGTCACCTTCAATGTAAGGAATGACAGGGTTGTTAGGAACGACCAGTTTACCTTCAGAATCCAGAGTGATTTTCTGACCTTCAGCTGGTACAACTACTTTACTATCCATTTAAATCTCCTAGCGTCCATTTGTTATCTTTTTGTAAGATGCGCGCAAATCATACTCGAATTTTTATCAATACGCCACTCATGGAATTTTTCGAGTATAATAGGCATGTCAATTTTCTTTTCCCTTGTACAACTCGCTATTTATGAAGCCAAATACCTCTTCACGTCAACCCAAGCGTACCAATAATGAGCGCAGAGCATCAAGAATGCGCAATAAACCAAGACGTCCACGCGGTCCCACAAAGATCATTTTATTTAACAAACCTTTTAACGTTCTCACCCAGTTTACCGGTGAGCCTGGAGATAAAACTCTGTCGGATTTTGTTCCGGTCAAAGACGTCTATCCCGCAGGTAGACTGGATAAAGACAGTGAAGGGTTGTTAGTGCTGACTAACGACGGCGTGTTGCAAGCGCAGTTGACCCAACCTAAATCCAAGCAACCAAAAACCTACTGGGTTCAGGTTGAAGGAGCCCCTAGCGAGGAAGAACTCGAACAGCTGCGCCGGGGTGTTACCTTAAAAGATGGCCCGACTCTACCGGCTGGCGTCGAAGTCATCGACAGTCCCGAGGTTTGGGAGCGTGTTCCGCCAATCCGCGAACGCAAAAACATACCGACCACTTGGTTAGCGATTACCCTCAAAGAAGGTCGTAATCGGCAAGTACGTAGAATGACCGCCCATCTGGGCTATCCGACCCTGCGCCTTATTCGTTATCAGATGGCAGATTGGACAGTCAACGACCTCGCCCCGGGCGAGTGGAAAGAAGTCCAAATAAGCACCTCTTGATCCGGTTTACTGGCAGTATCTCGCTGCTGGTAAACACTTCACATTTTGACGCTGCATTTTTACGAATTTAACATTAAAAACACTACACTTTTGTCTCGCCCTCATCTATCATTGCCACCACAAGCAAACGTTTGCGCAAATAAAGAAATGAAGTCGATAAAATTATTAAAGTGTGATTCCGCTCTCGGTCTGTTTCGGCCTGTAGCTTTCTGTTAGAATCGCGACCTTAACTTTTATTAACGACTGAAGAGTAAAATGTCAGATAACAGCCAGAAAAAAGTCATTGTCGGCATGTCCGGCGGTGTAGATTCCTCGGTATCCGCGTACCTTCTTCTTCAACAGGGTTACCAAGTTGAAGGCCTGTTTATGAAAAACTGGGAAGAAGACGACAACGATGAGTACTGCTCTGCAGCCGAAGATCTCGCTGACGCACAAGCTGTATGTGACAAACTGGGTATCCACCTGCACACCATCAACTTTGCGGCCGAGTACTGGGACAATGTCTTCGAGTACTTCCTAGCAGAGTACAAAGCAGGCCGTACACCAAACCCAGACATTCTTTGTAACAAAGAAATTAAATTCAAAGCATTTTTGGACTTCGCTGACGAAGTGCTGGAAGCCGATTACATTGCTATGGGTCACTATACTCGTCGCAGCTTCCCAACCGCTGAAGGTGAACTGCCAAAAATGCTACGCGGTGTCGACAATAACAAAGATCAGAGCTACTTCCTGTACACCTTGAGCCACGAGCAAATTAGCCGCAGCCTATTCCCTGTCGGTGAACTGGAAAAACCAGAAGTTCGCCGCATTGCAGAAGAGCAGGATCTGATCACCGCAAAGAAAAAAGATTCAACAGGTATCTGTTTTATTGGTGAACGTAAGTTCACGGACTTTTTGAGCAAATACCTACCTGCACAGCCAGGTAATATTGAAACAGCCGACGAAGGCAAAGTGATTGGCGAACACCAGGGTCTGATGTACCACACCCTAGGCCAGCGTAAAGGTCTATTGATCGGCGGCCAAAAAGGTGGCGGTGGTAATGAAGAGCCATGGTTCGTTGTCGACAAAGATGTAGAACGTAACGTTCTGATTGTTGGGCAAGGTAAAGATCACCCTCGCTTGAAGTCAGACGGCTTGGTTGCCGCTCAGCTACATTGGGTTGACCGCCAGCCTATTCGCGAACCGTTCAAGTGCACGGTTAAAACACGCTACCGTCAGCAAGATATCCCTTGTACTGTCATCCCCGTTGATGATGAAACTATCAAGGTCATCTTCGACGAGCCGCAAATTGCGGTAACGCCAGGACAGTCTGCCGTATTCTATAGCGGTGAAATCTGTCTAGGCGGCGGTATTATTGAGAAGCGTATCTAAGGGAGTTGAGGCACGTGGCACACACTGTATATGACCGTACCATTGCTTTTGCCGGTATTTGCCAGGCAGTAAAACTGGTTCAAAAAATTGCCCGAGACGGCCATTGTGACCATGACGTACTGGAAGCCAGCCTAAGAAGTATCATGGCAACCAACCCGTCGAACACCATTGAGATCTTTGGCAACGAAGCCAATTTGAAAGTCGGTCTAGAAGCGTTGGCAGCCGAGATTGATAACACGCCTTCGGGTAATGAAATGACTCGCTACTTAGTCAGTGTTATGGCGCTGGAGCGTAAGCTGGACAGCCGCCGAGACAGCATGGCGCAACTGGGTGATCGTATCAGTACGGCTCAACGCCAGACGGATCATTTCGAATTGCTGGAAGACCAAATGATCAGTAATTTGGCAAGCATTTACTTGGATATCATTAGCCCGCTAGGCCCTCGAATCCAAGTAACAGGCACACCCGCCCAGCTTCAGCAACAGAGTGTGCAGCACAAGGTGCGTGCCCTACTCCTCGCCGCGATTCGCTCCGCGGTACTATGGCGCCAAGTAGGCGGCAAACGCCGCCATTTGATCTTCGGACGCAAACAGATGGTCGAGCAGGCAAAAATCCTACTCGCCCGCTGCTAATAAATATTTAGTGCCAGCGTTGCTGGCACTTTTTCATCCCCTTGCTATGTCTTAGCAAGGGCGGAAGTTACACTTGTTTAAATCTTAATTGATTCAGGAGAGAGCAACATGGAACTGTCAGCATTGACTGCTGTTTCCCCAGTAGATGGCCGTTACGGAAGTAAAACGATTTCACTTCGCAGCATTTTCAGTGAATATGGTCTGCTAAAGTACCGCACAATCGTTGAGATCCGCTGGTTACAGAAACTTGCCGCTACTGATGCTATCGTGGAAGTACCTGCGTTTAGTGCTGAAGCCAATGCGTTCCTAGATCGCGTTGCTGCTGAGTTCAGCGAAGAAGACGCTATGCGTATCAAGACCATTGAGCGCACAACTAACCACGATGTAAAAGCTGTTGAATACTTCCTGAAAGAAAAAGTCGCTGAAGTACCAGAGCTACACGCAGTGAATGAATTCATTCACTTTGCATGTACCTCTGAAGATATCAACAACACGTCTCACGCCCTTATGCTACACGAAGCGCGCGAGCAAGTTATCCTGCCTGAAATTCGCAACGTTATCGATGCGATCAAAGGCCTTGCCAACGAATACCGTGAAGTACCACTTCTTTCTCGTACCCACGGCCAGCCAGCTTCTCCATCAACAATGGGTAAAGAAATGGCTAACGTTGCATACCGTATGGAACGCCAATACAAGCAGATTGCTAACGTTGAAATTCTAGCGAAAATCAACGGTGCTGTAGGTAACTACAACGCCCACATCTCTGCTTACCCTGAAGTTGACTGGCACCAGTTCAGCGAAGAGTTCATCACTGAATCTCTTGGCGTAACGTGGAACCCGTACACAACTCAGATTGAGCCGCACGATTACATCGCAGAACTATTCGATGCTATCGCTCGCTTCAACACTATCCTACTGGACTTCGATCGTGACGTTTGGGGCTACATCGCACTAGGCCACTTCAAGCAGAAGACTATTGCGGGCGAGATCGGCTCTTCTACAATGCCGCATAAAGTTAACCCAATCGACTTCGAAAACTCAGAAGGTAACCTTGGCCTAGCGAACGCTATCTTCAGCCACCTAGCACAGAAACTACCTGTTTCTCGCTGGCAGCGTGACCTGACTGACTCGACTGTTCTACGTAACTTGGGTGTAGGTTGTGGTTATGCAATCATTGCATACACATCAACGCTAAAAGGTATCAGCAAACTAGAAGTTAACCAAGCTGCACTAGAAGCTGAACTAGACCGAAACTGGGAAGTACTGGCTGAGCCTGTACAAACAGTAATGCGTCGCTACGGTATCGAAAAACCTTACGAGAAGCTAAAAGAGCTAACTCGCGGCAAGCGTGTTGACGGCGAAGGCATGCGCAGCTTCATCGACGGTCTGGAACTACCAGAGCACGAGAAAGCACGCCTGAAAGAAATGACGCCAGCGAACTACATCGGTGACGCAGTTAAACTAACTGACCAGCTTTAATCGCAACGTTATTTACCGCTTAATACAAGGCCAGCATTTGCTGGCCTTTTTGTTATACCAATCTGGATAAGTAGTTGATCAAGTATTTATGTAGGCTGGTATTAGTTATCTATTCAAGCTTTTTTCACGAACTTCGCCGTTACCATCATTTCGCCAGCACCGTCGACCTTGCAATCCAGTTGGTGATCCTTGCCTTCGACGATCCGACGAATAACGGCCTTAGTACCAATCTTCATCACCATCGAGCTGCCTTTGACTTTGAGATCTTTGGCTAGCGTGACTTTATCCCCTTCTTCCAGCAACGTGCCGTTGGCATCTTTTACGGTCAATGTGTCCTCTTCACTAGAAGCTTCCGACGGGTTCCATTCGTGTGAACACTCGGGACAAATAAGGTGATTTTGATCGGGGTAGACGTATTCAGAATTGCACATAGGGCAAGGAGGAAGAGACATAAATTACTACTATTATCAATGAGTCCGCCGTACATGGTAATGACTCTCTCCGTTTTACGCGAGCACATTTTTTCTGTTTTTGGGTGAGATCGCGAGAGCAGCTTTAAGACGGTCCATTCAGTAACAAGGGTCACCGGTATCAGTTCCGGCTCGCAAATAAGCCGAAGCCAAGACATAATTATGAGTATAATCCCAACACAATAGTCAGCCTATAAAAGCAACCATATGTATCAACTCACCTTCTCTTTCGAAGAGTTTCTTGCAGAGTTCTGGCAAAAGAAACCAACCATCATCAAAGGTGGCTTCAAAGATTTTATCGACCCTATCAGCCCAGATGAGCTGGCAGGCCTTGCTATGGAAGAAGAAGTAGACTCCCGCTATGTCGCCAAGCATGGCGACAAGTGGGATGTAAAACACGGCCCTCTTTCCTTCGATAACGTACCGGAAGATAACTGGTCATTCATCGTCCAAGCGGCTAACCATTGGCACGAAGGTGCCGCTCGTCTAATCACACCATTTCGTCAAATGCCCAATTGGCTGTTCGATGACTTGATGATCAGTTACTCAACTTCAGGTGGCGGTGTTGGCGCTCACATCGACCAATATGATGTCTTTATCGTTCAAGGATCGGGGAAACGCCACTGGCGGGTCGGCCCGAAAAAAGACGATTATGAAGAGGAATTTGGTCATCCGGCACTTCGCCAGATCAAAAGCTTCGATCCTATCATTGACGATATCCTTGAGCCGGGTGATATTCTTTACATTCCACCCGGGTTCCCGCATGACGGCTACGCTATCGATACCTCGATGAGCTTCTCTATTGGCTTCCGCTCGCCGAAGAAACAGGAATTGCTCAGCAGCTTTGCTGACTTTGTGATTGCTAACGAGGTGGGTGATGTCCACTACCACAACCCAGAACTACCAGCTCGCAAGACACCCGGGGCTATTTTGTCCAGCGAGTTTGCCGATATGGAAGCCATGATGCGTAGCCTGCTGGATCACCCAGACATGATGAAAAAGTGGATGGGTGAACACTTGAGCCAAAGCCGACACGAATTAGATGTGATTGCCGCCGAGCCACCATGGCAACAGGCCGAGATCTACCAGTTCCTCGAAAATGGTGAAACCCTCAAGCGGCTGGGAGGTCTTCGTGCCTTCTACTATCCAGAAAAGCCCCACCAGCTGTATATCAACGGTGAAACCTACGAACTACCAGAAGAATGTGGCACTGCCGCTAGCTATCTGTGTGATGCTGAAGATATCAGCCAAGACGTGCTGGGCAAGCTCATTGATCACCCCGCTTTTGTCGCCTTGCTGACACAGCTGGTTAATCATGGTTACTGGTACCCAAATGAGTAAGATCTAACCTTTTGAAATAAAAACACCGGGTGATTATCCGGTGTTTTTATTTGTCTAAGCGCGCACGGCTGACATCAAGTGCTTAATTATACCAATCTGGCTAAGTCGTTGAGCAAGTATTTATGTAGGTTGGTATTAGACCTTAAACTGACTAGCTAGAGCTTGTTGGTGCTGGGACAGCTCAGCCAACCGTTCGCCTATCCCTGCCGACTTTTCAGCCTCATCAAGAATACTTTCACTTAAGCCGCGTATATTCGAGACGTTGCGATTAACCTCGGCAGAAACCGACTGTTGTTCTTGAGCAGCGTGCATGATCTGTTCGTTCATCGACTGGATAGAGATCACCGCCTCGGTGATCTGCCCCAGACTCACAACGGCTTGCCCCACTTGAGAGGATGTCTCCCCAGCCAGTTGATTACCTTCTTCAATCGCTGCAACCACATCGCGCGTTCCCTGCTGCAGTATTTCAATAACAGTGCGGATCTGTCCGACCGAATCATGGGTACGACTGGCTAACTGTCGCACTTCATCGGCGACAACCGCAAAACCACGACCTTGTTCTCCGGCACGGGCAGCTTCAATCGCCGCGTTCAATGCCAGTAAATTGGTCTGTTCAGATATCCCCTCTATAACCTGGAGGATCTGGTTAATGTCTTCGCTGTTAGTTTCCAGTTCCTTGGCTACAGGGACGGCATTTTCCATTCTAACCACCAAGTTATCCATCGAGGTGGCAGATTGCTTGATCACCTGATGGCCATCGCGTACTGCGCTTTCAGCCTGCCCAGCCGCAACCACTGCCGTTTCGGTATACCCCACCACCTGTTCAGCGGTCTGGGCCAT
The DNA here is from genome assembly GCF_024357955.1 of Photobacterium pectinilyticum. Taxonomy (GTDB): domain Bacteria; phylum Pseudomonadota; class Gammaproteobacteria; order Enterobacterales; family Vibrionaceae; genus Photobacterium; species Photobacterium pectinilyticum. The sequence continues at coordinate 58,064 of NZ_JANEYT010000016.1, read as the reverse complement.
TTCCTCTGAGGCTGTTGCCACCATATCCACTTCACGGAACTGAGCTTGGCTACCATCTCGAGTGTGGTTAGCCACCTGTGCCGCTTCTTTTGACGTGGTACCAACATCATTAACGGCAACAACAACATCGCCGATTGTCGCCTGAAGTTTATCCAGGAAGCGGTTGAACCACAGTGCAAGCTGGCCAACCTCGTCATTCTGTTCGACATGTAGACGCTGAGTCAGATCCCCTTCCCCAGTCGCTATATCTTCAAGTCGCTCAGCGACATGGCGAATGGGCGCGACCAAACGAGAAGCCCCAAATACCACTAACAGTAAACCAGCAATAGCAACCACCAAACTAGTCACCAGCTGTACCCATGTCGACTGCTCACGCTGCTGTGAAATATCCGAGTCCAATAGGATAGCTTCGGCCAGCACCCGTTCAACAGGTAACTGGATAACTATCCCCCAGCTAATCTGCCCCAACCTTACCGGCGTGTAGGCATACAGCCACTGCTGATCGGCAGTCCAAAGTATTTGCTCTTTACTGCTCTGCAACCACTGTGTCAATTCACCAGGCAACCCGTCGGATTGATTAACCTTGAAACCTATTCGACTTTGGCCCTGATCCCAAGCGACAATAGTATTGTCCTGGCTGATCAGGCTGACATGACCGATACCGTCAAACAAAGCTTGATCAACGGCTTGCACCAAGGGTTGTAACGGTGCTAGTCGGATATCAATCCCCATCACACCAACAACTTCACCATTCACATCTAATGGAACAGTTATCGTACTCACCACTGGCGCTTGCTGGCCAAATATTGCCAACTGGGGGTTGGATACACACAGTCCAGTGGAGCTCTCGAGGCATTGCGACCAAACAGCTTGGCTAGAAAACAATTGCTGTTCAGAGAATATAAATTGCTCGGCTTCGCCTAATGGTGACTTAGCCCAGTACGGTGAAAAACGTCCCTGCTCATTGGCACCAACGTATTCGGCATTCACATAGTTGCGGTCTTCATCGTCGAGTGCATCGGGATTGAACACCACAAATGCGCCATGAATATTATCGAACTCATTGACGGTTCGACGAAGAAGTTCACTTATTGAACCACGCAACTCAGAGCTGTTAGTGTAGTTTTCTTCAGCATTGAGTTTTAGAAACAGTACACTTTGCGCCAGCATCTCGGCGCGGTATGCGGCTTCATCAAGATACTGCTGAACCGTGGTGCTTTGCTTTTCAGCTTGAGCCTGCACCACAAGTTGTGATTTTGTCCTGAGGGTAGAAAACACCTGCTGGCTGACGAGCTGCTGGTTCTGGGAGGCAAAATAAAAAGAGAGGCCTGTTAATACCGTTACTGTTGCCAGTAACCCTAGCCCGGCCATCAGGGCTATTTTCCATTTAACGGATAATGACCGCATACAACAATCCTTGTTCTACTGCTATTTCACTATCCCCAAGCAACTTTATTACCATCAATGGAAAAAATGATTGGAGATAACTCATTATTACATTTTACTTATAATAACATCAATGATTTAACAGTTTGTTTTAATTTGATTTCTTAGAGTTATCACGCAAGATTAGACATAAAAAAGGCGCGGCTTTTACACCGCGCCCAAAGCCTGTCACAGGCTTGAATTATTGAACGTTTAGACAAGAAACCGCGTGAACTTCATCGCCAGTCAATGTTGGCTTCTTATTGGCACACTCCACAGTTGCAACAGGGCAACGAGTTCGGAATACGCAGCCTGATGGCGGGTTCATCGGCGAAGGTAAATCCCCTTCCAGCAACTCAATGTGCTTGGCCCGCTCCAAATCCGGATCAGGAATAGGCACTGCTGACATCAGCGCTTTGGTATAAGGATGCTTTGGCTCACTAAATAATGCATCGGATTCACCCATCTCAACCGCATTGCCGAGATACATCACCAACACTCGATCAGAAATGTGCTTAACCACCGACAAATCGTGAGCGATAAAAATTAGGCTCAGGCCCATTTCTTGCTGCAATGATTTCAGCAAATTCACCACCTGCGCCTGAATTGATACATCTAGCGCTGAAACAGGCTCATCACAAATGATCATTTTAGGTTTGAGGATCAAAGCACGGGCAATACCGATGCGCTGACACTGGCCCCCTGAAAATTCATGTGGGTAACGATTAATCACGTTCGGCAGAAGACCCACTTTGGACATCATCGCTTTAACTTGAGCTTTAATATCTTCAGCAGAAAGCTCTGGGAAATAAGCTTTCAAAGGCTCGGCAATGATCTCACCTACCGTCATACGTGGGTTCAATGATGCCAGCGGATCCTGGAAAATCATCTGGATATCTTTACGCTTTTCACGCATCGCTTTGTGATCAAGCTTAGTCAGATCCTGACCGAGCCAAACCACCTTTCCATCTGTCGCTTCTACCAAACCGATCACAGCACGGGCAAAAGTCGATTTACCGCAACCTGACTCACCAACGACCCCCAGTGTTTCACCTTCATATAGGCGGATATCAACACCATCAACCGCTTTTAGGCTCAATGGCTTTGTCCATGGCCACGCTGATTTCTGAGCAATGCTGAAGTGAACCTTCAGATCATGAATATCGAGTAATACTTTCTTTTGAGCTTCCATTACCACGTCCCCACATCAGAAAAACACGCGCGTAAGCGACCTTCAGTAAATGCCTTCAATTGAGGCGCTTCTTGCGAACAGCGGCTAGATACACGGTGGCATCGTTCCTGATAAGGACAGCCGACAGGCAGGCGCAGTAAGTTAGGCGGGTTACCCGGAATCGTTGGAAGCTCTTCACCGTCGGTATCTAAACGTGGGATCGCTCTGAGCAGCCCCTCGGTATACGGATGCGATGGCTTGTAGAATATCTCATTGATTTTGCCGTATTCCATAGTACGGCCAGCGTACATCACCAGTACCTTGTCACAACTACCGGCTACCACACCAAGATCGTGAGTGATCATGATGATCGCCGTGTTGAAATCAGTTTTCAGCTCGTTTAACAACTCCATGATCTGTGCCTGTACAGTCACATCCAGTGCTGTCGTCGGCTCATCGGCAATCAGCAACTTAGGGCTGCACAGCAACGCCATTGCAATCATCACACGCTGACGCATACCGCCAGAGAACTCGTGTGGGTACATAGTAATACGCTTACGTGCTTCCGGGATTTTTACCGCATCCAACATGCGAACACTTTCTTCGAACGCTTCGGATTTCCCCATGCCTTTGTGCAGCATCAGTACTTCCATCAGCTGATCACTTACTTTCATGTAGGGGTTCAGAGAGGTCATCGGATCCTGGAAAATCATCGCGATTTGTTCGGCACGGATCCGGTTCAGTTCTTTTTCCGGCAGGTTAAGAATTTCTCGGCCTTCAAACTTGGCGCTACCGCCAATAATGCCGTTTTTGGCCAACAGGCCCATGATGGCGAAAACCGTCTGGCTCTTACCTGAGCCGGATTCACCAACAATGCCCAGGGTCTCACCCTGGTTGAGCGAAAAGTTTAGATCGTTAACCGCGGTGACAATACCGTCTTGAGTTTTGAATTCTACGCGTAGATCTTTGACATCTAATAAGCTCATAGTACTTCCTTATAATCTATCTACCTTTGGCCTGCCCACCGTTCCAGCTATTGCAGACCAAAGGTCTTCTTGTTATCTGTCTTTTGGATCCAGTGCGTCACGCAAACCGTCACCCACATAGTTAAAGCAGAACAGCGTCACTACCATAAAGGCCGCTGGGAACATCAATTGCCAGATAGCCACTTCCATGGTCTGGGAGCCTTCTTGCAGCAGAGCACCCCAACTGGTCATCGGCTCCTGAACACCCAAGCCTAGGAAACTAAGGAACGACTCGGTCAGGATCATAGACGGCACTAGCAAGGTTGAGTAAACCGCTACAATACCCAGTACATTCGGTACGATATGGCGGGTAATGATACGCCACTGACTAACGCCAGATACGCGCGCGGCTTCAATGAACTCTTTACTGCGCAATGACAGAGTTTGGCCACGAACGATACGTGCCATATCGAGCCATGAAATTGCACCAATCGCCACAAAGATCAGCATGATGTTACGACCAAAGAAAGTCACCAGTACGATCACGAAGAACATGAACGGGATCGAGTAGAGAATTTCCAGAATACGCATCATCACCCGGTCGGTACGGCCACCAATAAAACCCGAGGTTGCCCCGTAAAGAGTACCGATCAGGACCGCAACCAATGCGCCCATGATCCCCACCATCAGTGAGATCCGCCCCCCGACCAACGTACGGGTAAACAGATCACGACCTAAACTGTCAGTGCCAAAGAAGTGGCCTTCGGCACCGAAGCTTGGCGCGGAATGCAGTGCGTACCAGTCGGTATCATCAAATGCATAGTTACTAAACATCGGGCCAAAAATAACCGCCAAGGTGATCAAAGACAGAATCGTCAAGCTCACCATCGCCGCTTTATTTCGCATAAAACGGATACGGGCATCTTGCCACAAACTACGGCCTTCAATTTCCAATTGCTCGGAAAAGTTTTCAACCGCTTCTACATTTTCTTTTTTTGTCAGCATCATCGGTTGAGCCCCTTAGTAACGGATTTTTGGATCAATGTACGCCAGAACAATGTCGACAATGGCGTTGAAGATAATGGTCAAAGAACCAATCAGAATAGTGATACCCAATACTAGAGAGTAGTCACGGTTGAAAGCGGCGTTGACAAACAACTTACCTATCCCCGGCAGGCCGAAGATGGTTTCGATAACAACCGAGCCGGTGATGATACCGACGAAAGCTGGCCCCATATAAGAAACCACCGGCAGCAAAGCTGGCTTCAGAGCATGCTTGATGATGATGTAGCCGTAACCCAAACCTTTCGCTCGTGCGGTACGAATAAAGTTACTGTTAAGGGTTTCAATCATGCTGCCACGGGTAATACGGGCAAAAGTAGCCACGTACAACAAAGACATGCCCATCATTGGCAACAGCATGTATTTCATGCCACCGTCGTTCCAGCCACCAGCAGGTAGCCAGCCTAAATTGATAGAGAAGATATAGATCAGTACCGGGGCGAGAATAAACGACGGCATTACCACCCCGGCCATGGCCGTCGACATTATGCAGTAATCTATCCAACTGTTTTGCTTCAACGCGGCAATGGTGCCGACGGTGACCCCCATCACCAATGCAAAGATAAACGCAAAGAAGCCGATTTTTGCCGAAACAGGCAAGGCTTTGGAAACCAGCTCATTCACGGTGAAATCTTTATATTTAAAGGATGGGCCAAAATCACCTTGCACGATGTTGCCAAGGTACGTGGTGTATTGCTCAAATACAGGTTTATCTAGGCCATACTTGGCCTCGATGTTAGCCATCACTTCTGGAGGAAGTGGACGCTCGCTGGAAAATGGATTGCCTGGTGCAAAGCGCATCAGGAAAAAGGATATTGTAATTAGTACCAACAGGGTTGGTATTGCTTCAAAAATCCGTTTTGCGATGAATTTAATCATAAACTCCACCGTTCTTTTTAGTCTGTGACAGTAAAAATCTACTGGCTTGAAATGCCAGAAAGGGCACTGCTCTCATCCAGAGAGCAGCGCTTATTATCATGCTTCTTGCTGGTTATTATTCAGCAATGATGTACATATCTTTGGAAAACAGCTTGTCTTCTGCGTTGTTTGCAGGGTAGCCACCCACTTGTGGGTTAACCAGACGCGCTTTCACATATTGGTAGATAGGTGCAATTGGCATATCTTCGGCTAGCAGCTGCTCAGCCTGGATGTATAGCTGCTCACGCTCGGCATCTGAAGTAGAGTCCAGCGCTTTCGCCATGATCGCATCGTATGCCTTGCTGTTGTAACGAGGGTCATTTGAGCTGTTGTTGCTCTGCATTAAAGACAGGAAGCTTGATGCTTCATTGTAATCACCACACCAGCCAGCACGCGTTACGTCAAAGTCACCCTGACGACGAGTATCTAGGTAAGTCTTCCACTCCTGGTTTTCCAAGTTAGCGGTAACATCTAGATTCTTTTTCCACATAGAAGCAATCGCAACTGCAATCTTCTTGTGGTTTTCCGATGTGTTATAAAGCAGATTGAAATTCAGAGGGTTACCTGGACCGAAACCGGCTTCTTCTAGCAGCTCTTTCGCTTTCGCGTTACGCTCTTTCTGAGTCATTTGACCGTACTCAGGCGTCACTGGGTTGAAGTTAGCTGTAATTTCAGGTGTTAGGAAATAGCCCGACTTCTGGCCTTGGCCAAGCAGCGCTTTGGTCACGATGTCACGGTCAATAGCGTAAGACAGGGCTTTACGGACACGTACGTCGTCAAAAGGCGCTTTTTGGTTATTAAAGCCGTAGTAGTAAGAACACAGGTTACCGGAGATAGACACTGAATCAGCGTGCTGCTTCTCAAGGCGACGGAAGTGCTCGTTCGGTAGTTCGTTGGTGATATCAATCTCGCCTGCTAGGAAGCGGTTCATTTCAGCAACTTGGTTTTCGATTGGTAGGAACGTAACCTTGTTGATAACGGTTTTGTCGTTATCCCAGTAGTTTTCGTTGCGAGTTAATACGATACGCTCGTTGACAACCCAATTGTCTAGCGTGTAAGCACCGTTACCCACGAAGTTTTCTGGTTTGGTCCAGTTATCGCCAAATTTTTCAACAACCTTGCGGTTTACTGGCTTAACGGTGGTGTGACCCATCATCTTAACGAAGTACGGTACAGCCTGCTCAAGTTCGATAACCAGAGTGTTGTCATCTGTCGCCGAAACACCTAGCGTGTTCTTGTCTGCTTTACCCGCGATAATTTCATCTGCATTCTTCATGGTGGTCATTTCTAGATACCATGAGTATGGAGACGCTGTCGCTGGATCAACAGCACGCTTGAAGCTGTACACGAAGTCGTGTGCAGTCACAGGGTCGCCGTTTGACCATTTAGCATCTTTGCGTAGGTGAAATGTGAAAGTGCGGTTGTCTGTTGTTTCCCAAGATTCTGCAACACCTGGAACCGTGTTACCGTTTTCATCTTGGTTAACCAAACCTTCAAGCAGGTCGCGGATGACGTGTGACTCAGGCACACCTTCAGTTTTATGTGGGTCAAGGGAAGCAACTTCAGTGCCATTACCACGAACCAATTCTTGCTTGGCAGCAAGCTTTACCCCTTCAGGTACATCAGCAGCAAGTGTGGAAAAAGAAGTGGCTGCTACAGCCATACCAGCACCCAGAAGAATCGCCTGGGTAATTTTATTCTTATACATGCATTAGCTCCAATACATCGTTAAATACGTCCTTGCGTTCTCCAGTCGGTGCCATCTCACAATATTTGCATCATTAATCCTAAACAATACAAAGCAAACCGAAGAATTGGTCAAAACATTATCAGGCATTGAAGTAATTTGCCACATTTTGATTACAAAAACAGACATAATTCTTAATGGGGGCCGAATAACCAGTACAAGCAACTAGTTGACAGTTTTGTTGCAGCCGGATGTGTCACAAAACCCAATATATAGAGAAAAATCCGCCAAATACGCCAAAAAAAAGTAATAATTGAATAATTAATTGTAGGGATGAATAAATATATAGCAGAAACGTCTTAAAGGATTTACACCAACGCAATAAGTCAACAACATTTACGCAAAATCATGACATCTAGCTATAAAAAAAGCGCCTTTCGGCGCTTACTATTTATTCTCGCTATCCATGTTGATATTTGGGGGGACTTCATTTATTGATTGTTCTTTACCCTCAACCGTGGAATTGCGATCGTTGCTTATAGCTTCATCGAACAAACCATCGTGGTTGATATCTTCCATCATTTGCTTGATTCGACGATTAGACATTCTTTTGTGCTTCATGGAACCCTCCGCTGTTAACCACAGCAATTTTGACCCATAAATAATGTAATTTATGCCTTTGAAATACGCTGCCGCTGTTAGGTTATGTACTTCTGGCACAGCATAACTATGGCACAGGATCCGCATTTTTTCCTTCCTCTCTCCACAACAGCACCGCCGATATAATAACCAAACCGTATATAAAAAAACCTCAATAGATTAAGTTGTCACATACCTGAACTTTTCAACTTTGACACATTTATCTCACCACTGATTAACGCTACTATCGTTTTGTAGGGTAAATCTTTGGTTTAACCTACATTCCGTTCCCGTTCCGTTATCATTGAGAGTCAGAAAGTATGAGACCAGCTGGTTGTTTTTCGCGTCCAAGTCCTTCCCGCGTTCGCCACGGCTATGTGCCACCATCGCGCAAGCCAAAAGCAGAATAGCGTATCAACTAAACCTTGATAGACAAGTCTTCAAGCCCCTTAATGAGGGGCTTTTTTCGTTAACGCGGTATAACCGGAAACGGTTGATTTTGATCTGGTGTGGCAAGCGTCTCGGTTTCAGCCTGCAGGAGCTATTCCAGCTTTATAAGTCTGACGCACAGAAACCCTCTCAGGTACTACATATGTTCAAAACCATAATCACGCCAACAGAAGCTTAAACAGCAACAAGCCGATATCAACCGCTTGATGATGGAATTCAATGCAGCAAAAAGAAAATGCGACCCAACACCTGAAACAATTTGAGTAATTTTCCTCCTGATACCAATCTGGATAAGTCGTTGATCAAATATTTATGTAGGTTGGTATTCTACAGACTTGGCACTTCCCCTTCTTTCCATCTCCCAAAGACAAAAAGGCCCGGCACATGGCCGGGCAAAAAATAAATAAGACAATGAACGTTGAGAGGATTACCAGTAGACGCGGGCACCGATTGCGTAGAAGCTTTCGCTATCAACAGATTGTGCTTCAATCTGATTGTCGCTGTTTTTGTTGTTGTAGCCCAAAGTAGTACCATCACCATAGCCGTACTCGAAGTAGATTCGTGACCAGCTATTGAAGTGGTAGTCGGTACCGATGTAGAACAGCTTGCCGTCACCATCAACATTCAATGCTTTTGATTCTTGTTCTACATACTCGAAACCAGCGTATGCAGTTGCATTTTCAGCCCAGCTATAAGTGCCTGCAAGGCTGTAGCCATCTTCATCTATAGTGTCACCATTTGCTTTGTTCTTCAGCTCAGCGTTGTAGTAGGTGAAACCGACAAGTGCAGCACCGAATGTGTATTCAACTGTACCTTCAAAATAAGTATTTTCTAAATCAGCTGTAATAGCCTTAGAAACTTCGTAATCAGGTGTAATCTCAATAGTTTGAGTACCTACTTTGAATGCTTTATCACGATTCACACCACCACCAACGTGGAAGTTGAAACCACCATAACTAGAGGCAACGTAAAGCTCAGCTAGCTCTTGATTAGAGTCATCTTCCGATAGACCGTAGTTAGCTGCAACAATGAAATTTTCACCTTCATAGTTATATTTGATCAGCGAGTCATGGAGAGCGCCTGAAAGGGTTGAGTAACGTAGAGCAGTACCACCGAAGAAATATGAATAATCCGCGCCATAGATGTCATCCGAAACTAGCCATTGGCGACCAAAAGCGATCTTACCATAATCAGTGTCTACACCGACGAAATGTAAACGGTTGTTCAGTTCACCACCATTCCCTTGAAGACCGAACTCAACCTGACCGAAAATATCTACCGAATCTGTAACTGCATACTGTGCCTGTACACCTGCACGTGAAGAGCCAGCATTCAAAGTAACATCATCATCCTCTGATTTTTCAAGCTGGGTACGAAGTTGGCCGTAAAAATCGACAAGAGCTTCATCGGTTTTTAGGATTTCCACGGCGGATGCCGAGTGAGCGAAAAGTACTGCTGGGATTGCTACTGCTAGAAGTGTTTTTTTCATTATTACTTACCTGTAATGATTTTATATTTTTGCTTAGGCTCATCCAGAGCCGAAATGAAACATATCAACAACAAAAAAAATCATCAACAGAGCAAAAAACTGACATAAAAAAATATCACAGCACTTTGCATCACACAAAAAACATAAAACAAAAACATAAATAACCACAAAAAACCTAAATAACCTCATTAATATTCACTTTTCACCATGAGCCGTTCAGGATTTATTCAGCAACCAGGAGTCTAAATTACCATAATTATCAATAACTAAACCGAATAAGAACGTTACAAAAAAACCGAAAACGGTATAAGAAAAACAACCAACAGGTTACTTTTTGAACGCAACAAGAAACAAAACCGCAACAAGTGATACATTTTCCACGAGCCACAGCAAAAAAATACAATAAGAAACTTAGCTCACAGAAAAGGGAAATGATCTCTATCATTTCCCTTTTTAAGGTGGACGTAATTGAAAGGTAGTTTAAGCGGCTAGTGCAACGGAAGGCTAATTATCCAAATTTGGTGCTGTTCTTGGTGATATGCACCTTGCTCAATAATTTTATTTAAATACGCCATACGATGGTGCCCTTCCAGTAAATTGTATGGGGCTTTAAGCGACTTACCGTTTGTCATCGGTATATCTCGATCATAGCGAAGCACAATGGGAGCTTGTGGCCAAGTACCGGTTTCCTGCATCTGCTGCACCAACCAACTGCGCTGAAATATTGGGTTGGTCATGCGGCGCGATAATTTATCAACAACGTCTTGGTGAGGCGTATGAATTTGTGACTGAATTTGCTCACTGGTCCAAGACTCAAGTTCAAATCGCATTGACTGAAAATCCAACCAACCCCAGTTACAAAGTACCCCTTTCCAATGCCTAAAAAGCCACTGTTTTAGCACATCTTCAGGAAAATTAGGCAGGGCCTGACTGGCTTTTGGCAGCCACTCCTCCCAAGACTCACAGTGGCGGCCGCCAAAACCATCGGGTTCTAGTTCATAGAGTAGTCGATCGCTCCTGATCATAAGCATACTCCTCTGTTGCTTGATATTGCCTTAGACCGATTCCAATCGGCCACCATAACCATTCACTTTTAATGGTTATTTATACCCTTAAGTTCAAAGTAGCACAGAGCTTGGTGAAAAAATAGATGAATAATAAAGAAAGATTATGCGGGCTTGAGGCTTGAGGCTTGAGGCTTGAGGCTTGAGGCTTGAGGCTTGAGGCTTGAGGCTTGAGGCTTGAGGCTTGAGGCTTGAGGCTTGAGGCTTGAGGCTTGAGGCTTGAGCATATTGGCACCTGCATGATACAGGTGCCAGTATTACATAACTATTTTTGTTGCCAGCGATCGGCTGCGCTGGTATCAGTCTCGCGGGCATCTACCCAACGAGAATCGTCAGGTGTTTGCTCTTTCTTCCAGAACGGTGCGCGGGTTTTGAGGAAATCCATAATAAACTCGCAGGCTTCGAATGCCGCACCACGGTGGGCACTGGTCACGCCAACAAACACTATCTGATCGCCCAATGCTAGATCACCAACACGGTGGATCACGCGCGTCTTCAGCAACGGCCAACGTTCGCCAGCTTGCTCTACGATGGCAGCCAAGGACTTTTCAGTCATTCCTGGATAATGCTCCAGTGATAGACCGGTGACAGCATCACCTTGATTGAAATCACGCACTTTACCGACAAACGTGACTACCGCGCCGGCATCTGTCCCTTGGGATAATTGCTCATATTCATCAGCTACGGAGAAATCGTCAAACTGAACAGAAATCATGACTAGCCCCCGGTCACTGGTGGGAAAAAGGCCACTTCATCGCCATCTTTAATTTCGCTATTCAGAGAACTGATTGTCTGGTTAATCGCTACCAACAGCTTGCCCTGCTCCAACGCTAACGGCCACTTGTCACCTTTTGCGACCAGATGCTGACGCAACGCTTCAGCGGTAGCAAATTCAGCGGAGACTTCCAGACGATCAACACCAACAAGCTCTTTAACTTGTGCGAAAAATAATACGTTAATCATGATTCCACCTTGAAATGTCCAGATTTGCCGCCCGTTTTTTCCAGCAGACGTACTTGCCCTATCACCATATCTTTTTGGACAGCCTTACACATGTCATAAATGGTCAATGCCGCAACAGAGGCTGCGGTCAGCGCTTCCATTTCTACACCCGTTTTACCCGCCAGTTTACAACAAGACTCAATACGAACCATGTTTTCTGCTTCAATTGCTTCAAGCTGAACTTCAACTTTCGACAGCAGCAGTGGATGACACAGCGGGATCAAATCCCATGTCTTTTTAGCAGCCTGAATACCGGCAATACGAGCGGTGGCAAATACATCACCTTTGTGGTGCTGGCCAGAGACGATCAGCTCAAGAGTTTCCGGTGCCATATGCACAAATGCTTCGGCACGCGCTTCTCGGACCGAATCACTTTTTGCTGACACGTCAACCATGTTTGCTTCACCTGAAGCATTAATATGCGTAAATTGGTTCATCCGTCTGTCCCAAAAAAGAAAATTTGAAAAGGTGGCGATCAGCCACCAATAGAAGCAAGGTTTGGTGTCATGCCAGTATTGCCATCATCAAGAAAGTGACTGACCGCTTTTTCTGCCAAACCACCTTGGATACGGGCGATCAGCTCATCACGTTGTTCATCACGCTGAAGCAGATCGCGCAACTCCACACCATGATCACCAAACAGGCACAGGTGCAGTTTACCCAATGCAGAAACACGCAGGCGATTACAGCTCTTACAGAAATCTTTCTCGTAAGGCATGATCAGACCAATTTCACCCTTGTAATCAGGATGACAGAATACTTGTGCCGGACCGTCATTATTACTTTTCAGCTTAAGCACCCAGCCATTGGCAATCAGGTAATTGCGAATACTGACACCGGAGACATGATGATTATTGAACAAGTCGTCCATTTCACCAGTTTGCATCAGTTCGATGAAGCGCAGCTGGATTGGCCGAGTCTTGATCCAATCAAGGAACTGCGGCAGCTGCTGGGAATTAAGATCTTTTAACAATACGGTGTTGACCTTGACTTGTTCAAAGCCAGCATCAAACGCCGCATCAATGCCTTCCATGACCTGATTAAACATGTTCTCACCGGTGATCTGGTAGAACATTTTAGGATCAAGGCTATCAACACTCACGTTGATATGGGTCAGACCGGCTTCACGCCACTCATGAACATGTTTGGCCATACGGTAGCCATTGGTCGTCGTAGCGACTTTACGTATACCTGGTTGTTGGGCAACCGTGCGGATGATATCGGTAAAGTCACGGCGCAAGCTTGGCTCACCGCCAGTAATGCGTACTTTTGACGTGCCACACTCAGCAAACGCGCCTGTCACACGCTGAATCTCATCCAGCGTCAGGAAGGATGGCCTTCTCTTCTGTTGAGGGTGATAGCCATCAGGCAGGCAATAGGTACATTTAAAGTTACAGACGTCTGTAACCGACAAACGCAAGTAATAGAACTTGCGATGGTGATTATCTTCAAATTGTTTCGCCACGGAACACCTTTCCAAGTACGGGAGGCCGATTCATTTCTTTATCGACCCTGGTGACAACTAGTCACTGGCTTGAGTCACATATCCCCCACAATGAGGCACTTAGTGAAAAAAGCTCGGAGCATGGCAATTGTACCGCACAGGATAAAACCAAAATGCGCACAACAGCGTATAAGTTATAAAAATATCAGAGGAATAGCCATACAGGCAAACTCTCGTTTTTTTTCGTGCTGCATTCTACCTTTCAGCCGATTTCACGACAATACTACTAAAGGTAATACCCGTAAATTTTCTGACTATAAAGTGAGGACATTATGTCCAATATTATTGAATCAGCGACAATCGATGATATTGCCCTCTACTTACAACGTGAAGAAGGGCTCGATTCGACCCATGCCCATGAGCAAGCCAAGCTTGTGATCAGTGGCTTTATTGACATGCAGGAGAAAGGATTAATCAAAGGCTGGTACTTTGATGAGCAGAGCCACTTAGAGTTACTACCAAGCGATAACGCGATGAAAATAATTGCGAATCAAAAATAATTCGCAAAATGCAAATGCCTTATTGGTATTTTTTTGCATTTTAAAAAGATAAATAGAGTCAAACGCGCTGAAAACCTATTTTAAGCGGTATGTAATTTTGGTATCCCATTTGCAATGTCTATTTCATCAGACAATCAGCAACCGGATTAGACTATGAAAACTTACATACCGCTACTATTCCAAAAACGCCACGTCTTACCCGGTGGACGCATCCCTCTTCGTATTGCTCCCGGGCCACAAATGGCAGCATTCAAAGCCGCAATGCATGAAGGTAATAGCTTTGGTGTTTGTATGTTTGACCAAGATGAGCATGGCCACCATTTCTTTCAAATTGGTACCCGTGTCACTGTTGAAGACTTTGATATTTCACCCAATAACGGTTGTTTAATCGTTACTGTGGCAGGACACGAAAATTTCACGATAGATCATATGGAAGAAAATGACGAAGGCTTTTTCTGTGGTGATTGCCAGTTCATTCCGCCTTGGCCTGAAACCGAAGTTCGTCAAGATCAGCAAATCCTTGCTGAAAAGCTCAAACAAATGTTCAATAAACACCCGGAACTTGGTGACCTTCACCACAACAAGCAGTTTAATAATCTGAGCTGGCTGTGTCAGCGCTGGCTAGAACTGCTTCCTGTTCCAGCCAGTGAAAAGCAAATGCTGCTCAGTGCGCCTAGTTGTTCAGACACTTATGATTACCTGATCAGCATAATGAAACAACCACATTAACCGTTTTTACCGCTTCAACTGCCTACTAACCTATTGGCCCTCAACATGCTTGAGGGCGTTTCTTCACCCTCTCTACGCCCACATTCCGTGACATATATACCATCATAGGCACATAGTTTGTATTCATTACAACTAACGCGATACACTTCGAAGTATCTATTTAGCTCACATTTTTCAGCCGATGATACATCCCAGTACAGTGAAAAATATTACAGACGCCAAAATTGTCGCCATTGGTGGCGGCCACGGCCTTGGCCGTATACTCTCTGCCCTCTCCGAATTTGGCGAGAATGTAACCGGAATTGTAACGACAACCGACAACGGTGGCTCAACCGGTCGGATCCGTGCTTGCCAAGGCGGTATAGCTTGGGGAGACACCCGGAACTGTGTCAATCAGCTCATTACTGAACCATCTGTCGGGTCGATGATTTTCGAATACCGCTTTCGTGGCAATGGCGAGTTGAACGGCCATAACTTGGGTAACCTAATGCTTAAAGCACTGGACAACCTCTCAGTTCGTCCACTTGAAGCCATCAACTTGATCCGTGATATGCTCCAGGTCAAAACCCATATCGTACCGATGACCGAGCACCCAGCCGATTTGTCTGCAATGACAACAAACGGAGAGATCATCTGTGGGGAAACCAGTGTTGACGAATTGGCTAATGTGCCGCAGCGGCTTTATATCGAA
This sequence comes from Photobacterium pectinilyticum, assembly GCF_024357955.1. Lineage (GTDB taxonomy): Bacteria > Pseudomonadota > Gammaproteobacteria > Enterobacterales > Vibrionaceae > Photobacterium > Photobacterium pectinilyticum. The sequence continues at coordinate 42,768 of NZ_JANEYT010000016.1, read as the reverse complement.
CCGGCAGTACCAGCGACCAAGGAAGCCGTTATCGCCATACAGCAAGCTGATATTATTTTTCTTGGCCCCGGCAGCTTTCTAACCAGTGTTATGCCGCCACTGCTGCTCAAGGAAATTGAGCAAGCCCTAAAAAAGAGTCAAGCACGAATTGTGTTCGTGACCAACTTGGATAAAGAAAAAGGTCCTGCAGGGATGATGAGTCTAACGCAGATGCTCACTTGGTGTGAGCGCTCCATGGGAGGGCGACAGATTGATACCGTGCTTGCTGACACACAATGCGAAGAGCTGGATGAAAAATACAACCAGCATATTACCTCACTTGCATCAAACAACCACCAATGGCGACATGACAGGGAAAAATTAAAACAAGCAATTCACAGGATTGTCATGGCTGGCTAGGCGCTTATACTCAATCGCCATACCTTCTACCATCTGCCTAAATTCAGGCAGGTGGTCTAGAATCCATTGATCTTGTCCTTGTCGGACACGGGATTCACATTCCTGTGCCATATCAGCGAGATCATCAGCGCCAAAGCTGGCAGCGCTACTCTTGATCGCATGGCTGATCTCTCGTACCTGTTTTATTGACGGTTGCTCTGAAAGCTGACGCTGGTACTGTTCCAATTCATCGCTAAATACATTGAGGAGTAATGTCAGAGTTTCCTGCCCGACCTCATCTTCCATACGCTTGATGGTCTCAGCATTAATTGTCGTTGTCATGTATTTCTCTCCCTACAACTAACCTTGTGCTTCCTGCCAGGTCTGTAATTTACGGTAAATTGTTGACGGGCTAACTTCCAACAAACCCGCAGCACGTGGAATATTGCCATCACAAGCATCAATAGCAGCCTGAATTGCGCGCTTTTCAACAATCCATAGTGGCTCAACCTGCGACTTATCTGTTATTGGTGTTACGCTGGACTCTTGTGAAGGAAACTCTCCCACCGGATTTCCAGCAACAACAGGTTGATGTGATGCAATTTTAACGCCACCTTGGTTAATTGGTGGAGGTACCATCTCCAATGAGACTTCTTGACCAGAATTTAGCACAACAATATTTCGAATAACGTTTTGCAGCTCACGAACGTTACCTTGCCAATGGTATTGCTCGAACAGGGCTTTCACTTCCGGTGAAAAGCGAGTGAAATCTTTACCCTCTTCAACAGACATCAATGCCAATAAGGCATGGGCTATCTCTAACACATCACCACCTCGCTCACGCAATGGCGGCAAAGTCACTGGAATGACATGCAGACGATAATAGAGGTCTTCACGGAAACGCCCTTCCTGGACTTCCAACCATGGATTACGGTTGGTCGCACACACAAATCGGACATCGACCGTACTGGTTTTGGAAGAGCCGACCTTTTGATACGTCCCGGTTTGGATAAACCTGAGCAGTTTGCTTTGCAAATCCAAATCCATTTCGCAAAGCTCATCGAGAAATAGCGTGCCTTTATTAGCAAGCTCAACCGCCCCCTGCCGCTCGGTCGATGCGCCAGTAAAGGCTCCCTTCACGTGGCCGAACAATTCACTTTCGATCAGCTCTTTCGGAATAGCTGCACAGTTAAGTGCAACAAAGGGTTTATTATTTCTCGGACTGGCGGCATGAACCGCCTCAGCACACACTTCCTTACCGGTACCGCTCTCGCCAGTAATAAACACCGTCGCTTTACTTGATGCTGCCGATTCAATAACACGGTAAACCGCCTGCATAGGTAAACTATTACCAATAAAGCCTTGGTACTGGGCACCAGACTGTTTTGAGTCAGACTGAGTCGTTTCGCCTTTTGCTTTTCTATCTTCGTCTTTCAAAGCATTATTGACGGTAACCCTAAGACGATCAGCCTCACAAGGCTTGATGAGAAAGTCTTTTGCCCCATAGCGCATGGCCTCGACCGCGACATCAATCGAGCCGTGTGCCGTCATAATCACCACGGGGATACTCGGATTATCCTGTTTAACGACCTCAAGTACTTCCATGCCTGCCATATCGGGCAAGCGCAAGTCGAGTAGGATAAGATCTGGCGTGACCTCTTTGACGAACTCTAGTGCCTCAGTCCCCGTACCAACGATAGTCACGGAGACACCCAAAGGATTGAGATATGACTTATATAACGCTGCAACTGATGCTGTATCTTCAACCATCAGAATACAGCGTTGATGTGATCTGCTTTCCATTGCCCCTCCAAGTCCTATCAATCTTTACTAATTGTAAACAAAAGAAAAAAAACGATGAGACTTTTTCTTTTGTTATTACTCAAATATAGCTAACACAAAGATTTTAGCATTATGAATCGCATATTGCTTTGCAAAATGCGAATTACATCCACAAATAATTACTATATACGGCTAATTTTGCTGTTAAGCCCTTAAAAAAGTGCAATCAAAGAGGACTATAAAAAGTTGGCACGCATACTGCTTTAATAAATATGACTCTTCCTGAGAGTCAACCTAGCCAACTGACGTTGTTTGTGGAATTATTTCACTAAAACAATGACGCCAACCGAACTCATTATCGGTTGGCTTTTTTTTGCCTATTTTTTACTGCCCCTGTTCTCTCGAAAGCTAGCTATTGGCAATAAATTGCTCTCTATAGGTGTGAATTTTATCCCTCAGCTCAGCTGCTTTTTCAAACTCCAGGTTCTGGGCTGCATCGTACATCTCTTTTTCCAGCTTAAGAATTTCCGTTTCCAACTCCTGAGGCGACATAGTGGAATACGTCCCCTTCTTCTCGGCAACCTTGTGAAGTTGGGCGGCGCGATTGGCTCTGTTACCCTTACCTGGCGCCCCCAGTTCCATAATGTCAGACACTTTCGTCTCGAGTGCCTTAGGGACAATGCCATTTTTGTCGTTATGGGCTCTCTGCTTATCACGGCGACGATTTGTTTCGCCAATCGCCCGCTCCATCGAACCGGTAATCCGGTCGGCGTACAAAATAGCCCTGCCCTCTATGTGACGGGCGGCGCGACCAATGGTCTGGATCAATGAACGCTCCGATCGCAAGAAGCCTTCCTTATCAGCATCTAGGATCGCTACCAGCGACACTTCCGGCATGTCCAAGCCCTCACGCAACAAGTTGATCCCCACCAGAACATCGAATTCGCCCAACCGTAGGTCGCGAATAATTTCCACCCGTTCAACCGTATCGACATCTGAGTGCAAATAGCGCACCCTGACACCGTGCTCGCTTAGGTATTCGGTCAGATCTTCCGCCATTCTTTTGGTCAAGGTTGTCACCAGCACCCGCTCTTGCTTAGCTTCACGGATCCTAATCTCTGACAAAAGATCATCGACTTGGGTTGCTACCGGACGTACCTCGATCTCCGGATCCAGCAAGCCTGTTGGCCTCACAACCTGCTCTGCAATATCTTCTCCGGACTTTTCGATTTCGTACTTACCCGGGGTCGCTGAAATATACAACGTCTGGGGTGCCAAAGATTCAAACTCTTCGAATTTCAATGGCCGATTATCCAATGCTGAAGGAAGACGGAATCCATATTCCACCAAGTTTTCCTTCCGCGAGCGATCTCCACGGTACATCGCACCAATTTGCGAAACCGTGACATGGGATTCGTCGATGATCAATAAGCCATCAGATGGCAAGTAATCAAATAGGGTCGGTGGCGGCTCACCCTCAGCTCGGCCACTGAGATAACGGGAATAGTTTTCGATCCCTGAGCAAAAACCCAGCTCCATCATCATTTCAATATCAAACTGGGTTCGTTGGCTAATACGTTGCTCTTCAACCAATTTATTATTTTCTAGTAGCTGCTTTTTACGACTCTCCAGCTCAACTTTGATCCCTTCAATGGCTTCAAGTACCTTTTCTCGAGGGGTCACATAATGGGTTTTCGGATATATAGTACAGCGCGGTAAATCACGATTTAACAGCGTCCCCGTAAGGGGATCGAAAACACTAATGCACTCGACTTCATCATCAAACAGCTCAAGGCGAATGGCATCTTTTTCAGATTCCGCAGGGAAGATATCAATCACCTCCCCTCGCACCCTAAATGTTCCTCGTTCAAACGCCATATCATTGCGCTTATATTGCAACTCAGCAAGCCGGCGCAATATGTCTCGCTGATCGAGCATATCGCCACGGCGAACGTGCAACATCATTTTCAGGTAGGAGTCAGGATCACCCAGGCCATAGATAGCCGATACTGACGCAATGATGATGACATCGCGTCTTTCCATCATCGCCTTCGTCGCAGAGAGCCTCATTTGCTCGATATGTGCATTCACCGACGCATCTTTTTCAATAAAGGTATCCGTCGTTGGTACGTATGCTTCAGGTTGATAGTAATCATAATAAGAAACAAAATACTCGACCGCGTTTTCCGGGAAAAACTCCTTCATCTCACCATACAATTGCGCAGCCAAGGTCTTGTTCGGCGCCAAGATCATTGTAGGACGACCAGTCTCAGCAATAACATTGGCTACGGTGAAAGTTTTACCTGTACCCGTGGCCCCCAACAGGGTCTGATGGGCCAACCCGGCATCCAATCCTTCAAGTAACTGATTAATAGCCGTAGGCTGATCACCAGAAGGAGAGTAGCGGGAGGTGAGTGTAAAGGTTTTTGAGCTAGACTTATCCATCATGATTCCATACTGGCTATATGATCAGTGAACATAACATTGTGCAGCAGCTAACGAACATGTCAATAACTAGTAACTGCACCCTTTATGCCACTCATTGATACCGATAATGTTGACGCCGATGTCTTAAAACCTTCTTTGAAAGTAAAGAAATCATCCACGCCTCTGATTATGGACCTTAAGGTAAAGTGGTACATCAAAACTCACTGTTTGATAAGGGCGGCCAACTGGCCCCATAACACACTAATTCCCCCCAGTGGGCATTACCACCTGAGTTATTCTATCTGTCCAAATAAGCAATGCTTTCTCTTGACGGTAGTCGTTTAACCTCGTATTATCACCGCCCACGCGACAATCCTCGTCTGTTAACCCTTCAGTCAGTTTGAATTTCTTTTCTGTCTTCAAAACTGTATTTGTGAAAATTTCCCACAACTTATCCAAGATTTGATTTATATCAATTCACAACAAAATTGCATCGACATTTAAACTAAAGCAATCACTCTAACTTTTTATACCAGCACATTATTCCCCTCTATCCCTCCCCCTATAACAGTGGTTTATTGCATATTCGATCTTGCTCGCATTTTAACCGCAACGGCATCAAGATGAACTCAACCCCAAGTTCCCAAGGATCAATTAACACACTTATCCACAGTTTCCGTGGATAACTAAGCTAACCCCTTGTGCTGACTGGGCTGGTGGAAATCAAGCCCTTTTTAGACAACAAAATGACTAATGCATGAAATTTCTGCGAACAAAACATTAAGTGCACAAAAATCAACCAGCAATGAACTCAAGGCCATTTCATACCCATTCTGGCCAACCATTCAAGCACCCAAAAATGAACGTGCATCACCTTCAGCGACTTCAAGCCGCGAGGTTATAAAATCATCCACCAAAATGTTAATAACACATAATCTTGCATTAACTTTGCAGCAATGAATGGTGAAAAGGTCGTCGAAGTGGAAAAACCCTGCTTCTGGGGAGTTGTTATAGGTGCGACAAAGGAAGATAATATAAAGATCTTTTGCAAATAGTATTATGCGGTATGACTGAATACCTACTCCTTCTCGTAGGTACAGTGTTGGTCAACAACTTTGTACTGGTTAAATTTTTAGGACTTTGTCCCTTCATGGGGGTTTCCAAAAAACTGGAAACAGCCATTGGGATGGGCCTGGCCACGACTTTTGTACTCACACTCGCTTCAGTGTGTGCTTACTTAGTCGAAACCTATATTCTTGTACCTCTGGGGATCCAATACCTCAGAACGCTGAGCTTTATCCTTGTGATTGCGGTCGTCGTACAGTTCACAGAAATGGTGGTTCACAAAACAAGTCCAACCCTTTACCGCCTCCTTGGCATCTTCCTACCACTGATTACATCAAACTGTGCCGTTTTGGGTGTTGCTCTGCTCAACATCAACGAACGACACAACTTTATTGAATCAGTTGTGTATGGTTTTGGTGCTGCAGCTGGTTTCTCTCTGGTACTGATTCTGTTCGCTTCAATGCGTGAGCGAATTGCTGCCGCAGATGTACCCGCTCCATTTAAAGGAGCTTCAATTGCCATGATCACTGCAGGCTTGATGTCACTTGCCTTTATGGGCTTTACTGGATTGGTGAAACTGTAACATGAGTGGATTAATCATTGCTGTGATTGCCATTGCAGCCCTGGCAGCTATTTTCGGCCTTGTTTTAGGCTTTGCCTCGATCCGGTTCAAAGTCGAAGCCGATCCTATCGTCGAGCAAATTGATGCGATTTTACCGCAGACACAATGCGGCCAGTGTGGCTATCCAGGCTGTCGCCCTTATGCAGAAGCCATCGCCAACGGTGATGCCATTAATAAATGCCCGCCAGGTGGCCAGCAAGCCATCGAGAAGCTAGCAGACTTGATGGGGGTTGAAGTTCAAGAATCAGCCCATGATGCTGAGAGAAGTATCAAGAAAGTGGCCTTCATTCACGAAGACATGTGTATTGGCTGTACCAAATGCATTCAGGCTTGCCCGGTCGATGCTATTGTCGGTGGCACCAAAGCACTTCATACCGTCATTAAAGATGAATGTACCGGCTGTGACCTTTGTGTTGCGCCTTGCCCAACTGACTGTATTGAAATGGTGCCGCTAGAAACAACGACAGAAAACTGGAAGTGGGATTTAAACCAGATCCCAGTTATAAACATTCCAGTAGATAACACTGAAAGTACGGTGAAGTAGCATGCTGTCTATTATTGAACAAATTAAGCAGGGTCAGCTGTGGGACTTCCCAGGCGGTATTCACCCATCCGAAAATAAAACACTATCGAACCGTACTGCAATTACACCAGCTGGCATCCCAGACGAGCTGGTGTTACCGCTCAAGCAGCACATCGGGACCAAAGGCGAGATCCTCGTCAGTGTCGGCGACAAAGTACTAAAAGGCCAGCCACTGACCAAAAGTGACATGAGTATGTGTGTACCTATTCATGCCCCGACATCTGGTACCGTGACGGCGATTGAACAAAGAACCACAGCTCACCCTTCTGGCCTTAGCGATTTAAGTGTTGTCATCAAGAGCGATGGCGAAGATCTGTGGGGATCACAACATAAGATTGCCGATTACGAATCACTTGAACCTGCAGAGCTGATCGATGCGATCCGCCTAAGCGGGATAGCTGGTCTTGGTGGTGCAGGTTTCCCTACCGGACGTAAACTGCAGGGTAGTTTAGGGCTGGCCGATATTCTGATCATTAATGCAGCCGAGTGTGAACCGTACATTACTGCCGATGACCGCTTGATGCAGGACTATGCCGCTGAAGTGGTCGAAGGGATACGGATCCTACGCCATATCGTGAAGCCAAAGCTCACCTTGATCGGTATTGAAGATAACAAACCGGATGCGATCAAAGCGCTTGAAAAGTGTGTCACTCCAGAAGACAACATTATTATCCGAGTGATCCCGACCAAATACCCTTCTGGTAGCTCCAAGCAACTGGTTAAAATACTTACCGGCCGCGAAGTACCGAGTCAATCGCGTTCATCTGCTGTCGGTGTTGTGGTGCAAAACGTCGGGACGGCCTTTGCCGTCAAGCGTGCTATCATTGACGGCGAGCCATTGATCGAGCGTGTCGTTACCCTAACCGGTGAAGCATTCAAACAGCGTGGCAATGTATTCGCACGGCTCGGTACACCTATCGCCTTCCTGCTCGACAGCTATGGTTACAAGCCTGATAGAAAATACCCCCGTGTAATTATCGGTGGCTCTTTGATGGGTTTCACCCTACCCCATGCCCATGTGCCGATCACCAAGATCACTAACTGTATCTTGACACCTAAACGTCGCGAACTGCCACTTCATACTCACGAAATGGCCTGTATCCGCTGTAGCGCCTGTGCTGATGCTTGTCCGACATCACTGTTGCCACAACAGTTGCAATGGTATGCCAAAGATAAAGACTACGACAAATGTGAAGAGTACAACCTGTTCGACTGTATCGAATGCGGTGCCTGTGCCTATGTTTGTCCGAGCGAAATCCCACTGGTTAACTACTACCGTAAGGCTAAAGCTGAGATTTGGGCTAACCAGCAAGAAGCGGCAAATGCCGAACGTGCTAAACAGCGCTTTGAAGCCAAACAAGCCCGATTCGAACGCGATAAAGCCGCCCGCGAAAACCGCTTCAAGAAAGCAGCTGAAGACAGACGCAAAGATATGGCCGCAAAAGGCGGTGATGATGCCGTTGCAGCCGCTATCGCCCGGGTTAAGGCCAAACAAGCTGCAGCCACACCTGACAATGCAACTCAAAAGCCTGCCGTTGCTGCTGCTATTGCCCGCGCTAAAGCCAAGCAAGCAGAGGCTGCCAATTCAGATAAAGTAGCACCTAAGATTAACAGTGCCGTACCTGACAACAGTGACATGGCGAAGTTACGAGAAGAGCGTAAACGCCAAGCCCGCGAACGCAAGGCGGCTAAACAAGCAACATCAGAAGATACACCTGAAAACGTGTCAGATACTGCTTCCAACCAATCTGCCGACAGCAAAAAAGATGCGGTTGCTGCAGCAATTGCCCGCGCCAAAGCCCGTAAAGCGGCCCAAGCCACGGAAAGTGAGCCGGAACAAGCTGATACTCCAGCCACTGATGCCGATCCGAAGAAAGCCGCTGTAGCCGCCGCAATAGCCCGTGCCAAAGCCCGTAAGGCTGCCCCACAGGCGCAAGCCGAATCGGCTGAAGAAGCGAAACCTGAGAACGCTGAACCAGCACAAGCCGAGGTCGATACGAAGAAAGCCGCTGTCGCTGCTGCCGTTGCCCGTGCCAAAGCGCGCAAGGCTGCCCAACAGGCACAAGCTGAATCGGCTGAAGAAGCGAAACCTGAGGACGCTGAACCAGCACAAGCCGAGGTCGATCCGAAGAAAGCCGCTGTCGCTGCTGCCGTTGCCCGTGCCAAAGCGCGTAAGGCTGCCCAACAGGCGCAAGCTGAATCGGCTGAAGAAGCGAAAGCTGAGAACGCTGAATCAGCACAAGCCGAGGTCGATCCGAAGAAAGCCGCTGTCGCTGCTGCCGTTGCCCGTGCCAAAGCGCGTAAGGCTGCCGAACAGGCGAAACCTGAGGACGCTGAACCAGCACAAGCCGAGGTCGATCCGAAGAAAGCTGCTGTCGCTGCTGCCGTTGCCCGTGCCAAAGCACGTAAGGCTGCCCAACAGGCGCAAGCCGAATCTGTCGAGGACGCGAAAACGGCCGAACCAGCAGAAGCCGAAATCGATCCCAAGAAAGCCGCTGTCGCTGCTGCCGTTGCACGTGCAAAAGCGCGCAAAGCCGCAAAAGAAGCACAAGAAAAAAATGAGGAAAACTAACTGTGGCTTTTAATATTGCAAGCTCTCCCCATGCCCACAGTCGCCGAAGCACCAGTAGCTTGATGCGCACTGTTATCCTTTGTACAACATTGGGCGTTGCAGCCCAATGGTACTTTTTTGGCTGGGGCGTACTGCTCCAAGTCGTATTAGCTGCGACGCTGTGTGTCACAACCGAAGCGGTCATTTTAAAATTACGCCAACGCCCGTTAATGCCTTATCTACGAGATAATAGCGCACTATTGACTGGCGTCTTAATTGGCCTTTCCATTCCGCCTTTAGCCCCTTGGTGGATAAGCGTGATCGGCTGCTTGTTTGCGATTGTTATCGCCAAACACCTTTATGGCGGGTTAGGGCAAAACCTGTTCAACCCGGCGATGGTTGCCTATGTTGTTCTGCTTATTTCGTTCCCATTGCAAATGACCACCTGGCTGCCGCCACAGTCATTAGCTGCCGAGCCGGTCACTTTAGTTGATAGTGCAAACGCGATCCTAACAGGCTTCACTCCAGATGGATTCAGTGTCCACCAGCTTCGCATGTCAGTAGACGGCGTAACGATGGCGACACCGCTCGATACCCTGAAAACGTCGCTGACCACAGGTCACACTGCAACAGAGATCCTGTCCGGTCCCGTCTTTGGCCTGATTGGTGGTATCGGTTGGGAGTGGGTAAACCTTGGCTTCTTGCTCGGTGGCCTAATCATGCTGAAAATGCGCGTGATCCAATGGCATATCCCGGTAGGGATGCTGGGTGCCCTATTTATTATCAGCACCTTGGCATTTATGATCAGCCCAGATAATACGGCTTCACCGCTATTTCACTTATTTTCTGGGGCAACCATGCTCGGTGCCTTCTTCATCGCAACCGATCCGGTTTCTGCTTCGACCACAGTCAAAGGCCGTTTGATCTTTGGGGCCTTGATTGGTGTGCTGATCTTTTTGATCCGAACCTTCGGTGGCTTCCCTGACGGGGTAGCATTCAGTGTCCTGCTTGCCAATATGTGCGTACCACTGATTGACTACTACACCCGCCCACGTACGTTTGGCCACTAAGGAAGCAACCATGATCAATGCAATGAAGAAAAATGGTGGCACCCTGGCTATTTTCGCCATTTTGGCCACCAGCTTAGTCTCGATAACCAATATGCTCACTGCTGGGAAAATCGAGCAACAACAGCAACAAGAGCTACTCAAAGTACTCAACCAGGTTATCCCGGCAGAAAGCCATGATAATGAGCTATACAAAAGCTGTACCCTGATCACCAGCGAACAGTACTTGGGTACCGACAGCCCAATGCCTGCGTATATTGCAGAGAAAGACGGTAAGAAAGTTGGTATGGCTATCGAGGCAATTGCACCTGATGGCTACAGTGGTGCCATTAGGCTTATCGTCGGGCTCAATCTTGAGAGTACCGTGACCGGCGTTCGGATCCTAAGCCATAATGAAACCCCGGGGCTTGGTGATAAAATCGAAACCCGTATCAGCGACTGGATTTACAGCTTTACTGGCAAGCGTCTAAACGGTGAGAAAGATACACGCTGGGCCGTACGTAAAGATGGGGGTGAGTTTGATCAATTTACCGGGGCGACCATAACCCCGCGTGCCGTCGTGGGCGCAGTGAAAAACGTCTCGCTGTATTACCAGACCAACCAGCAACGCCTTTTCGAACAGTCACTGAACTGCCAGGGTGAGTGAAAATGATGAATAAAGAACTGATGAAAAATGGCTTGTGGAACAATAACCCGGCAATTGTCCAGTTATTAGGCCTCTGCCCACTTCTTGCCGTTTCAGCCACGGTCACCAATGCCCTCGGACTTGGGTTGGCAACGACTGCAGTGCTGGTAGGTTCAAACTTGATAGTCTCTTTGGTTAGACAATGGGTACCGTCGGAAATCCGTATTCCAGTTTTTGTGATGATTATTGCCTCACTGGTAACCTGCGTACAGTTGCTAATGAACGCCTTTACCTATGGCTTGTATCAATCTCTGGGGATCTTCATCCCACTGATCGTGACCAACTGTATTATCATCGGCCGTGCTGAAGCCTTCGCATCAAAAAATGATCCTATTCCAGCCCTACTGGACGGATTATGGATGGGCTTCGGTATGACAGCTGCCTTGGTCGTATTGGGCGCGATGCGAGAAATTCTGGGTAACGGCACACTGTTTGACGGTGCAGACCGCCTACTCGGCGATTGGGCCGCCTCATTGCGTATCGAAGTATTCAGCTTTGACAGTAGCTTCTTGCTTGCCATCCTACCGCCTGGTGCTTTCATCGGTGTAGGCTTTATGATTGCTCTGAAAAATGTTATTGATAACAAGCGTGAACAGAAAGCCGCCAAAGCGCAGAACAAACCTGTTATTGAGCGCGCCCGTGTCACGACGACGAATTAAAATAATCTTTAACTGCTGGTGAAGGATCACCAGTAGAACAATGTTGGCTTTATCGCTGGAAGTAAGTATGAACAATCAAAAGCGCGTCGAAATTCTGGAACGATTACGTGCGGAGAATCCCCACCCAGAAACCGAACTTAACTGGAGCTCCCCTTTCGAATTGCTGATTGCAGTATTGCTTTCTGCCCAAGCAACCGATGTCAGTGTCAATAAAGCCACTGACAAGCTCTACCCTGTCGCCAATACCCCACAAGCCATATTTGATCTTGGTGTTAACGGTGTCAAAGAGTACATCAAAACCATCGGTTTATTTAATTCCAAAGCAGAGAATGTCATTAAGACCTGTAGGATCTTGCTTGATAAACACGGTGGCGAAATACCCGAAAATCGTGAAGCGCTGGAAGCTTTGCCGGGGGTTGGCCGTAAAACAGCGAATGTGGTACTCAATACCGCCTTTGGCTGGCCAACCATCGCTGTCGATACTCATATCTTCCGCGTATCAAACCGTACCAAATTTGCGATGGGGAAAAATGTCGATCAGGTAGAAGAGAAACTACTGAAAGTCGTTCCGAAAGAGTTCAAAGTAGATGTCCACCACTGGCTGATCCTGCATGGACGTTACACCTGCGTGGCACGAAAACCTCGCTGCGGTAGCTGCATTATTGAAGATCTTTGTGAATACGGTAGCAAAACAGAAATTTAACGGCTAAATATGCCAGTATTATCACGCCCGCTTAAGCGGGCGTGAGTTTTTCAAGCCAATCTAGTTTGTCTCTTGAGCTAGCACCACAGCACATTAGGCGTTATCGGTGTTATACCAACCTACATAAATATTTGATCAACGACTTATCCAGATTGGTATTACTCAACTTTGCCGAAATATTCAGTGACCGTTGCGACGAAAGACTCATCATTACTGGTTGGATCGTTAAATTCAATGGAGTAATAAGGCATGATGCTATCTTTTAGCTTCTCAGCAATTTGCATCTCTAGATTATCTACGCTGACTGTACTGACAACCTCATAGCTCTCGGCACGGTTAAGCTCCATCTCTTCAGCCTGTTCTTTGGTTATGCGCTGTGATTTTATTTCAGCCGATAACTCTTTATTAATTTGGTCAGCACTGCTGTCTACTACCACGTCATTCTGAGCAAACGCACAGCCAGCACCGAACAGCATAATCCATAGAATGTTTTTCATAGCCACCACCTTACTTAGTTATTATTCCCCAATAAATCTAGCTTGTTGGGAGTAAGTTGATGTATACAAATTTAAGACTGCACATTTTTGCCAGCAATTCAGCGCATTAAAAGTGGCGCTAAATAATAGTACGGCCAAGGGAAATGACAACCCGGCGGTTTTTATTACGGCCAATTGGCGTGCTGTTGTCTGCAACAGGGCGTCGCTCACCGTAGGCTTCCACCTGAATTCGGTCTTCCGGAAGGCCCATCGCCATAAAATAGTCCTCTAAACGCTCAGCACGGCGCTCAGACAAGGATTGATTTGCCGTTTTTCCACCTTGGCCATCGGTATAGGCCGCAACCAAAACCAAATCAACATCATCACTATAGCGTACAAAATCTGAAATCTGGGCTAGGCGCTGCTGCGACGCTTTGTTGAGTTGATCGCTACCCTGATCATAGTGAAGTACCGTAAACGCGATATCTTCAAAGCTGTACGGCAACAAATTATTCAGGCACTGGCTGAACTGATTGTACGCAGGACGGAAGGTTACCGCTGACAAAGCCACATCAATACGTTTGTTCCGCTGCTGCCAGTCCTGATAACTGAATGTAGGGTAACGCCCCGCTTCTAACTCAGATAATATGACCCAAGCTGTTTGCCCCCCCACATAGCCGTCAAACTGTTTGAAGAAGGTTAGGTTAGTGATCGGCTCTGCCGCAACTCCCGGCATCCAGCGCGGTGGCATCGAGACAAGATTAACATTGCGAGTCTCCCCCATAGGCCGGCGCATCTTCAATTCGAAATCGAGGTTGATTTTTTTACTGGCTTTGGACGTAAATAGGGCCTCGCCATAATTGGGAATCGTATGAAGCATCCGACATTCCAACGGTGTATCTACCGCTACTTTCCACGTGGATTGTGACGGTTGAGCAACATAAACAGGTGTTGCGTTCGCTGCACTGGCCATCACCATGGCGAATAGTGGTGCCACAGTGCAATATTGAATTTTCGAGATAGCCATTTTTCCACCCATTGCTGCTGTCCTGCCCTTCACGCTGCCTGTTCGTGCGTGATATTTTACGGCTCTTTATTTTATATCGGAAAATACCGAAAAAACTTTATACCCAGTCACTCACCTTTCCGTTGCATGATGTTGCATTAGAGCAGGGAAAGGTTTAGCTCATCCATCGAATCTGACATAATGGCCGACTATTTTACATTGATTTGCCGGTTTATGAGCCAAGATAACGAACTAAATACTTTGAAAAGTCGCTTTCGCGGCTACTTCCCAGTCGTCATTGACGTAGAAACTGCAGGCTTCAATGCCAAAACGGATGCACTGCTTGAGATCTGTGCCGTCACACTTCAGATGGATGAAGATGGTTGGCTGAAACCCGCGACGACTCTGCACTTTCACATCGCCCCGTTCGAAGGCGCAGTGATCCATAAAGAAGCCTTGGATTTCAATGGTATTCGCGACCCATTCAGCCCACTACGTGGCGCGGTTTCGGAAGAAGCGGCCCTGAAGGAAATTTACAAACAGATCCGCAAAGAACAAAAAGCACAAGGCTGCTCTCGTGCCATCATGGTGGCCCATAATGCCAACTTCGACCACAGCTTTGTCATGGCAGCTTCAGAACGCGCGAAGTTGAAGCGCAACCCATTCCACCCATTTGCAACATTCGACACCGCAGCATTGAGCGGTTTGGCGTTCGGACAAACCGTATTGGCCAAAGCTTGTGCCACAGCCGGAATCGATTTTGATAACAAAGAAGCCCATTCCGCACTGTACGATACCGAAAGAACCGCTGAGTTATTTTGTGAGATTGTTAACAAATGGAAAAAATTGGGCGGGTGGCCACTGCTAGAAAGTCAAACAGACGATAGCGCCGACACCGAATAATTCAAACAACCCATACTCATAAGACCTCTGACCAAGCCCTTTAAAGTTGGGCTTGGTCACACTTCGATTCAAACAAGCCCATCGTTTTATGCCATTGTTTTAAACAAAAGCTAATCAAACATCGCTCAATTAGACATGTTTTTCAAAAACAATGCGTTACACTAGGTTAACAATTCTAAATTCCCGTTTTATACTGCCCAAACTGTTTCATATTGTTTCAAGTGGTATCACCACATAAACGATAACCTCTGGCTATTTATCGTTTATGCGTCCCTGCGTGTGAACAAATATGCTGTTCCCCTGTCGCTAAGGACTCCCTCCGAAACCCCGTGGTTCAGTAACACCTTTTTGCGTTTTTCATTCATGGATCGAAGAACAAGAAGCAACCAACTCTAAAAGGCACGTATAATAATGACGAAAAAAATTACTCTAACGGCCCTTGCCGTATCCGCTGCGTTCCTCAGTATCAACGCTCATTCCGCCGGATTTCAAGTTAACGAACATTCTGCTGCCGGCCTTGGACGCGCTTTCTCCGGGGAAGCAGCTATTGCAGACAATGCCTCGGTCATAGCTAGAAACCCTGCCGCTATGACAATGTTCGACCGGATGCAGTTTTCCGGTGCTATCTCTTACATCGACCCACAAGTAGATATCACAGCGCAATCAAGCGGTGAAAAGGCCACAGATGTTGCACCAACAGCCGTCGTTCCAGCAGGCTACTTCATCCAGCCAATTAACAACAAGTTTGCTTGGGGTCTGGCAATGTTTTCCAACTACGGTTTTGCCACTGAGTACCCATCTGATTTCACTTATGGCACCGATGCAGGTACAACCGACCTTCTGACCCTGAACCTTAATCCTAATATTGCTTACCGTATCAACGAAAATTTCAGTATTGGTGCAGGTGTTAACTTGGTGTATGCCGATGCTGAGCTAATTCGCCACTACGGCGGCCTTCAGCCATCAAACCCAAGTGCAGATTTCCTAAAGCTAGAAGGAGATACTTGGGAGTGGGGTTGGAACATCGGTTTCCTTTATGAAGTAAACAAAGATAACCGATTCGGCCTTAGCTACCGCTCGGAAGTTGAACTGAAGTTTGATGGTGACTTCACCGATTATACAGATGGTAAGTTCATTGAAGGCGGTAACCCTGGAGACACAGTCCCAGGTAAATTAAACGTGATCACCCCGGCTATCGCTGAGTTTGGCGGCTTCCATCAGCTAAACAACCAATGGGCAGTTCACTACGGCGTACAGTGGGTACAGTGGAGCAAGTTCAAAGAGCTACGTGCCACCAGCGATCAGTGTGTCGACAATTTGTGCCTACTTAAAGAAGAAGACTTTGACGATAACTTCCGCTATTCCATTGGTGCAACCTACAACCTAAACCCAGACTGGATCCTTCGTGCCGGCTTTGCATTCGATGAGCAAGCAGGCCAATCAACTCTAAGTATCCCTGATACCGATCGCTACTGGTACTCCGCTGGCTTTACTTACAACTACAGTAACCAGATGACGTTCGACTTTGGCTTTACCTACCTCTACGGCAAGAGCAATAGCTTCGAAGAGAGCGGCGAGACATTCCACGCCAGCAATGATGCGTACCTAACCTCTGCGCAGATCAATTACATCTTCTAAACCGCTAGGTAGACATAAATTCAGTTAAGGGAACACCACAATGAAAAAAAGTATTTTAGCACTGAGCATTGCAGCCTCATTGGCACTGGCAGGCTGTGGCAATGACGCCAAAGTCGAGAATAAAGTCAGCTACGAAGATCACATCGTCAAAAGCCTACAAGCCGATACCAAAATCAAATTTGATATATTGACCGCCCCTATCCTGCCAACGTTCTTGGCCATGGACAGCACTGACGGGACACTCTCAACCGAAGGTAGTGTGGGTGATGACAACTACAACACGGATCTGTCCGATCCGTTAACCGCATTGGGTAAAACAGACGGCTGGAGTGTCTCGCAGCCAATCGTTGTGCCGTTCGATGGCGATTTAAATATGGTGAGCGCACAAGGCGCTTTCCACCTGATTGAGACCACCAGCCCGCTTTCTGGCGACCTGCAGGTGAAAGATCTCTTGGTCAATGGTGAAGATTTCACAGTTGTGACCCAGAGTGGCAATCTAACCGTTATTCCGACCAATCCATTGAATCCAAAATCAGAATACATGTTCGCAATTACCGATGCCTTGGTTGATGGCGAAGGCGAACCGGTAGGTATGTCTGAGTCATATGCTGTGTTGAAAACAACAGTTAAACCACCAAGCAGTGACCTTATTGATGCACAAAAAGTCACCCATGCAATAGAAGCTACTATCGCAAAGGCTAAGGATATCGATTCCGAATCAATCATATACTCAAGCTGGTTCACAACAGCTTCTGTCGGCGATGTGCTTGATACCACCAAAGCCATCATTGCCCAGACAATTGCTACGGTACAAGCGGGCGGTAAAGCAGAAGATATTCTGAAAGATGAAGCCAACCCAAATAATGTGGATTTGTCCACCTTGTACCAAATGAATATCAGCGAAGTGACTGATATAAATAGCTTCTTTAATAGCAATACAACATTAAAAGCACTCATCGGAAATGACCAAGACACTATTGACGCGCTAGTTGCAGGTTACACTGGAAATGCTATTAAGATTTATACAGGTACAGTCAGTTTACCCAACTTCCTCAACAGCAACACTGAAGACGAAGCATGGAAGAAAAACCCTTGGCAGAGTGCGGTGCCAAGCCTTGCCAAAATCAGCAACGTCATGACCAACGGATCTGATGCCGATAAGGCTGCAGTTCAGGCTTCGTTAAACGGTATTGATATTGCTAAGCTACTTGCTGGCGACAGTGCCGAGTTCATCAAGCTGATTGGCCTTAAAGTCACTCTAGCTGATGGCTCGCAACTTGACGAAGAGCGTCTAGTGACCCAATACAGTCCACTACCGCAAATACAATCGGTCGACCAAGTACCGGTACTGATGATCCTCCCACCTAACGCAACACCAGGTGCTGTTGTTTACCAGCATGGTATTACTTCAGTTAAAGAAACCGCTTACCTATTTGGTGCTCAACATATCGGTGCTGCAGCGGCTAACTTTCTTGCTCCGAAAGCCATTGTTGCTATCGACCACCCACTTCATGGTGAACGTGCCCTTGCCGATGGAACAGTAACAACCGGAGCAACCGCTGACGTTTATATGAATCTGGAATACTTAAACGTTGCCCGTGACAATATTCGCCAGAGTATCATTGATGATCTCGGTGTTCGTACATCACTAACCGTCATGGCAATGAGTGGACTACCTACCTTCCCAAGCTTGAACGTCATGGATGTCAGCTTCTTCGGTCATTCACTGGGCGCGATTACTGGTATTGGTACTTACCGCTTGGGTAATGACAACATGGGCATACCTGCTGCGGATGCGATGTTTAACTTCACCTCAGGGGCATTTGCCAACCCAGGCGGCGGTATCCCATCTCTATTGCTAGAGTCTGCAACCTTCGGCCCAACGATTAAACACTCACTATTAGTGGGTGCGGATGAAGCGGCGTATATTGCAGCCTGCGGGAGTGTCGAAGACGGCGGCGCATGCTTTACAACTTTCTATAACAGCCTAGATGATACAACCAAAGCCAAGATTGACAGTACATTCACTTCCTTTGCCTATGCGGCTCAAACGGTATTGGATACCGTTGATCCATATAACCTAGCAAGCAGTGTAAACGGTCCGGTGTATGTGATGCAGGCAGAGGGCGATACTGTAGTACCAAATAAGACTGGGATGTTTGGTATTGGCGGTACAGAGCCACTCGTGAAGCAGCTAGATCTGACCGCGTTAACAGGGAGTATTACTGGGGAAGTTAAACACATCGCCCGCTTCAATGCTGATGTTTCAAAAGCCCAACACAGTACAGTTATTGGTCCACAACTTGTAGACGGTGAAGGCAATCCTATATCACCTTCAGAGGCTCAAGCTGCAACTAATGAAGCTCAACTACAAGTCGTCACCTTCTCAGCGAGCGCTGGACAAGGCGTTATGGTCGGTGATGACACGCTGATAAAATAACGCCATTGGCATAAGTGACAACCAAAAGGCTAGCCTCTCGGCTAGCCTTCTTTTTATCTACACTCTCGATCTTACAGGTCGTCAGTATGCTCAGACAGGTACGCAGCCACACCCTGTGGTGACGCGTCCATGCCCTCTTTACCTTTCTCCCACTGTGCAGGGCATACTTCACCATGCTCTTCATGGAACTGAAGGGCATCAACCATACGCAGCATCTCATCGATATTACGACCCAGTGGTAGGTCATTAACGACCTGATGGCGAACTAGGCCTTCTTTATCGATCAAGAATGAGCCACGGAACGCCACACCCGCTTGTGGGTGTTCAACATCGTAAGCCTGACAGATTTCATGCTTGGTATCGGCAATTAGCGGATACTGGACAGGACCAATACCACCGTCTTCAACGGCTGTATTACGCCATGCATTGTGAGAGAACTGAGAGTCAATGGATACCCCAATCACTTCCACGCCTTTAGCTTGGAAATCAGCTAAACGTTTGTCAAAGGCGATCAGCTCCGATGGGCAGACAAAGGTGAAATCAAGTGGATAGAAGAACAGCACCGCAGGCTTGCCTGCAATATGACTGTGTAGGTTAAAGGCATCAACAATTTCACCGTTACCAAGCACTGCTGCTGCAGTAAAATCAGGGGCCGGGCGGCCAACTAGAACACTCATAACAAACTCCATGTTGTTGACTTAGGTTATCTTCTGGTTTGATAACCAAAACCAAAGTAAGGCGAAACAGCAATACTTATGTACTGCTGCCGAATATTCATACAAAAATAGCGAAACCAGTATAAACAGGGTAAGGTGACAAGGCTTAGACATGCTGCACATTAAAAGAAAATTCCCTCACAACATGAATTTTTATTCTACATGTTGTAAATTAATTTCCTTTGAGCAGAACAGCCAGAAATAAATAACAAATATTGCACATAACGTGCAAACCTCAAGCAATTCACGACATAACACAATGGACGGATCTTAAGTTTATGAACCCAGTAGTAATATCGGTATGCGTCATGCTTTTACTCGCATTATTGCGAGTAAACGTTGTTGTAGCGCTTACCTTCAGTGCCATTATTGGTGGCCTGATTGGCGGGATGCCTCTTTCGGAAACCATTTCAGCTTTCGAAGGCGGTTTGGGTGGCGGTGCCACTACGGCATTAAGCTATGCCATGCTAGGTACTTTTGCTGTTGCGATTTCTCGCTCTGGCATTACCGATGTCCTAGCGCAAAAAGTGATCAAGCGTATCAGTGGCCATGACAATGCAGCTGCTGCAACGGGCGTTAAGTATTCTGTTTTAATCATTCTTGTGCTTCTAGCCATTTCTTCTCAGAATGCGATCCCAGTTCACATTGCGTTTATCCCAATTGTGATCCCCCCCCTACTTCACGTTTTCGCCAAGCTAAAAATTGACCGCCGGCTGATTGCCTGTGTGCTGACATTTGGTTTGGTGACACCTTATATGGTTCTGCCTGTTGGCTTCGGGGGTATTTTCCTCAACAACATCCTGTTGAAAAACTTGCACGATAATGGCTTAGACGTGACCGCAGGCCAAGTACCGGTTGCCATGTTATTGCCTGCATTAGGGATGGTTTTCGGCTTGCTGTTGGCGACTTTCTTCACCTACCGTAAACCACGCGAGTACTCTGAAGAGAAAATCCTAGCATCAGAGCCGGAACACAAAACAATCAACATGCAGCATGTTTACATTGCTGTAGGTGCAATTGTAGCGGCTCTCGGTGCCCAACTTTACAGCGGCTCGATGATCGTCGGTGGCCTTGTCGGCTTTATGGTGTTCACCTTTGGCGGTGTGATCAAGTGGAAAGAAACCCACGATGTATTCACCAAGGGTGTGCATATGATGGCGATGATCGGCTTTATCATGATTGCCGCTGCAGGCTTTGCCTCTGTCATGAAAGCCACGGGCGGGGTTGAAACACTGGTTAACTCGCTGGCTGATATCATTGGTGACAACAAGCCGTTGGCGTCACTGTTGATGCTAGTTGTTGGCCTTCTGGTAACTATGGGTATAGGTTCTTCGTTCTCGACTATCCCTATTCTGGCAACCATCTACGTGCCACTGTGTTTGACCTTCGGCTTTTCACCGCTGGCAACCGTTGCACTGGTAGGTACAGCCGCAGCATTGGGTGATGCAGGCTCACCAGCTTCTGACTCCACACTAGGTCCAACAGCGGGCCTTAACGCAGACGGACAGCACGAGCACGTATGGGATTCGGTTGTCCCAACATTCCTGCACTACAACCTACCGCTTATTGCATTTGGTTGGCTTGCTTCTATGGTGCTATAGCACAATTAAATTAGGTCATACACCTAACAATCACATAGGCCAGCCGGTTTTCCGGCTGGCTTTTTTGTGCCCAATGTCCGAAATCCTCGTCGAACAAAAAATCATACACAGGCATTGGAACAAGTTTACCGGCTAATCAAATTTAATCACTGTAATGTCCGCTTGCTCAAACTCAAAACCACCCTCTGTACTCTCACCGAGCAATTAATACCAATCTGGATAAGTAGTTGATCAAGTATTTGCACAGGAAAAATAGTTGCTATCAAGGCAGATATTGCATATCGAGAGACGTTCATACAAAAACACCCCAAAGGTCAAAAACCACCGGGGTGTTTCAAAAAAGCGGTAAATAGAACAAGGCCACAGCCTTCTTCTATAAGCCAATTTTATCTTTAACGATTACTCTGCAGATGCTTCGCCGTCGCGACGCTCAGCCGCTTCTTTTACCAATGGCTGAAGTTCACCTTTCTGGAACATCTCGATAATGATGTCACAGCCGCCAACGAGCTCACCTTCAATCCATAGTTGAGGGAAAGTTGGCCATTGTGCGTAGGCTGGAAGCTCAGCGCGGATATCTGGATTTTGCAGGATATCGACGTAAGCAAATTTTTCACCACATCCCATCAGCGCCTGTGCCGCCTGAGAAGAAAAACCACAGCTTGGTAGTTTTGGTGAGCCTTTCATGTACAACAGAATAGCGTTTTCAGAAATCTGTTGTTTAATTTTGTCGATGGTTTCCATAGCTTCCTCTTACGACTTTGCTTTTAAGTTGACTATCACAGACATCATTCTACTTGGTCACGCGCCGGAAAAAAACGCCTAAAGAAAATAAGGATATTATTTTTCACTTCTTTTTAACCTTCAGATCTTTTAATAAAGAAAAAACTTGCTAAAATGATTTCACTGTCACAATTTAGACCAATACCTAGCGGTATAGTAATTCAGTGACAATAGTCAGTTTCAAATAATAAGTTGGCCTTAGCCGACTGGAAGTAATGTCAAGGGAAACGCCCCTTAACCAAAATGGAGAATCGAGCAATGGCATTCGAACTACCAGCTCTACCTTATGAAAAAAATGCTCTTGAGCCACACATCTCTCAGGAAACTTTGGAATTTCACCACGGCAAGCACCACAATACATACGTGGTCAAGCTAAACGGTCTTATCGAAGGTACTGAGCTTGAAGAAAAATCCCTAGAAGAAATCGTTAAGACTTCAACTGGTGGTGTATTCAACAATGCAGCTCAAATTTGGAACCACACTTTCTACTGGCACTGCCTAGCACCAAAAGCTGGCGGTGAACCAACAGGTGAGGTGGCTGACGCTATCAATACCGCTTTCGGTTCTTTCGAAGCATTCAAAGCAAAGTTCACTGACTCAGCAATCAACAACTTCGGCTCATCTTGGACTTGGCTTGTTAAGAAAGCTGACGGCTC
This sequence comes from Photobacterium pectinilyticum, assembly GCF_024357955.1. Classification (GTDB taxonomy): domain Bacteria; phylum Pseudomonadota; class Gammaproteobacteria; order Enterobacterales; family Vibrionaceae; genus Photobacterium; species Photobacterium pectinilyticum. The sequence continues at coordinate 20,030 of NZ_JANEYT010000016.1, read as the reverse complement.
TCTAGACATCGTTAACACGTCTAACGCTGCTACACCACTAACAGAAGAAGGTGTAACTCCTCTTCTAACTGTTGACCTGTGGGAACACGCGTACTACATCGATTACCGCAACCTACGTCCAGACTACATGAACGGTTTCTGGGCACTGGTTAACTGGGACTTCGTTGCGAAGAACCTAGCAGCTTAATCGCGCTAACATCCACCTAATTCAGCTCAACAAGTTGTTTTAAGCGTTATGAAAACGCCTGCTCTTCTGTTAACCAGATAGAGCAGGCGTTTTTTTTAGCACTATGGCACGGCTGACAAGAAACTTAGTGCTTTTCAGCCAAGATGATACGCAAAGTACGACGTAGCGGCTCAGCAGCACCCCACAGCAACTGGTCACCGACAGTGAACGCATTAAGGTAATCATCGCCCATTGCCAGTTTACGCAGACGGCCAACAGGAACAGATAGGGTTCCGGTTACTTTAGTTGGACTCAGCTCTTGGGCTGTCACATCACGATCATTCGGGATCACTTTTACCCAATCGTTATGTGAAGCGATGATTTCCTCCACCTCGTCCATTGGCACAGCTTTCTTCAGCTTCAACGTCAGTGCCTGGCTATGACAGCGCATTGCACCGATACGTACACATGTACCGTCGATTGGAATAGGCTTGCTATCAAGGCCGAGGATCTTGTTGGTTTCTACCGACGCTTTCCATTCTTCCTTGCTTTGGCCATTATCGCGCTTCACATCAATCCAAGGGATCAACGAACCCGCTAGCGGTACACCAAACTCTTGAGCCGGGAAGCTCTCAGAGCGCATGGTTTCAGCCACCTTGCGGTCGATATCCAAAATAGACGTAGATGGATCAGCCAATTCACTAGAAACCGCATCGTTGATCACGCCCATCTGGCTGATCAGCTCGCGCATGTTTTTCGCACCAGCACCTGATGCCGCTTGGTAGGTTTGAGAGGTCATCCACTCAACCAAACCCGCTTGATACAAACCACCCACAGCCATCAGCATCAGGCTCACGGTACAGTTACCACCAGCGAAAGTATTCACACCCTTGTGCAGGCCTTGTTTCATCTGTTCATAGTTCACAGGATCAAGGGCAATAATGGAGTCTTGTTTCATGCGCAAAGTTGATGCCGCATCAATCCAAAAGCCTTTCCAGCCTGCTTGACGTAATGCTGGGTATACTTTCTCGGTATAACTACCACCCTGACAGGTGATAATCGCATCCAACTGTTTCAGGCGTTCAATATCAAACGCATCCTGAAGGACGCCAGCTTCCTTACCAAAATTCGGGGCTGGGATCCCAATTTGGGACGTAGAGAAAAAAACTGGCTCGATGACATTGAAATCACCTTCTTCAACCATACGTTGCATCAGGACAGAGCCCACCATGCCTCGCCAACCCACTAATCCTACTTTCATCATCTGCACTACTCTCCCTGATCATTGTTCTATCGGTATAACTATTGGCATTCTGGTTAGACCATTTCAAGAGCAGTCCCCAATAGTTATAACGACAGGCAGGCCTCCATCTATAGTAATTTCAGCCCCGAAACTCAAGCATAACTTGCAAAAAACCTGTAAAAAAAATCACCACACTGTGAACAAATCCAGCAAATAATATTACACCCTACGGTGATGAATGATAAACCCCCACATGGACTTTGGTGAAATTTCGGGCTAGAAGGCAAAAAACATAGCTCAAAACGCACTTCAAGCGTGAAATAACCAATAAAAATATGACTAAAAAATGAAATCTTTACCGAATATCCACAAGCAGTTCGCATTACTTGTTTTGATCATTTCACCACATATTGATAACCTACCATGACTCGATTTAGCAAATCTTAATTCTAGAATACCACCTAAATTGTGATTACATCATCTATCTATTAATGAAATATCACAAATAGAAACAACATGAAAAGCAGACAAAAAACATACAGAAAACAAATTAAGCACGCTAATTCAACAACAATTCAAAATGCAAACGTACTATTTTAAAGGGTACTGACTGCATTTTGTATCAGATCACATCTAGAGACATTTTCTATCGTGAGCATGAAATCTATCCGCTAGAGTAGCGGCAAATCAATGCCAACACTCTTTAACTGGCCATTTTGGTCATCAAAATCATTAAAAATTAATTCCTTGGGGCAAAAATACACAGTTCAAAGGAATAATCATTATTTACAGGCTCGAACTTACAAGGTTAGAAGTATGAACAAACAGACTGTAAAACTACCGTCGCTGACTCAGGTCTTTATCGCTCTCGGTATTTTTCTTGCGCTGGCTTTCTCTTTTACTGCGAAACTCGATTTACCTATCCAGTTAGCGCTTTACATCGGCTGGTTCGTGATCATGGCACTGGGCATTAGGCTTGATCATGATTATAAATCGCTAGAAACAGCAGCAACCAAAGGCATCGCTAACGGCTTGGGTGCCGTGCTCATTTTGCTCGCAGTGGGTGCGCTTGTCGGTACTTGGATTGCTGGTGGTATTGTTCCAACTATCATTTATTACGGACTTAAAGCCATTCACCCATCCATCTTCTTACTTGCCACTATGCTGATCTGTTCTATGACGGCGCTGGCAACCGGTACCTCTTGGGGTGCTGCAGGTACCGCTGGTATTGCAATGATGGGGATTGGCCAGGGTCTGGGGATCCCGGCTCCAATGACAGCGGGTGCGGTGCTATCCGGCTGTTACTTCGGTGACAAAATGTCACCGCTATCGGACTCGGTAATTCTAGCTTCATCAATGTCGAATGTAGAGATTGTCGAACACATAAAAGGTATGCTGCCAATTGCTCTTATCAGCTACATTATTACCGGTATCCTCTTTACCGGGGTTGGCATTCATTATGCGGGCAATGTCGACATGTCTCAGGTTGAGTCTGTTATCGTTACAATGGATCAGCAGTTCGTGATCTCGCCATTCTCATTCGTACCAGTGATCATAGTTCTTGCCCTACTGGCTTTACGGCTTCCTTCTTTCCCGGTTATTTCTCTGGGTTCGCTACTGGGTATTATCTGGGCAGTAATGGTTCAAGATATGGACCCACTGGTTGCATTCAACACCGCTTGGGCCCCGTTCTCTATTGATTCAGGTGTCGACTTCATCGATGCCATCCTTAACCGTGGCGGCATGTCATCAATGCTAGGCTCGGTGGCTGTTATCATCTTTGGTCTTGGCTTCGGTGGGCTTCTGGATAAAGTTGGAGTCCTACAAACCATCGCAAAAATATTCGAAAAACGTGTCAACTCTGCTGGTAGCCTATCGGTGTCAACAATTGCTACAGCTTTCCTAGGCAATGTCTTCGGCTCGGCGATGTATGTATCACTGATCCTAACGCCAAAAATTTGTGCCAAGAACTACGACCGCCTCGGTTACCAGCGTAAGAACCTCTCTCGAAATGCAGAGTTCGGCGGTACCCTGACATCAGGCATGGTCCCTTGGAGTGATAACGGTATCTACATGGCCAGTATTCTAGGTGTCGCAACCTTCTCCTATGCGCCGTTTATGTGGCTGAGCTTTGTGTGCATTATCGTCACTATTGTCACGTCGTACATGGGTTGGTTCGTTGATCGCTGTCCTCCAACTGTCGTCACAGACGAAGCTGGAGAAGAGAGTCAGTCACAAGCGACTCAGAGTCCACAACAAACAGCTTAAGTTTCTTCGGTGGCAAATTGTAAGGGCGCCTCAAGGGCGCCTTTTATTTCCAGTCAAGAATATAGTTGTAAACAAACATTAATCAAGATTAGACTAACCAGCCGGCAACAACACGCAGAATTATCATTCCTACCCAGCCTCAAAAACACCGTTCAAACACTAAAAACACACCACTGAAATGATTAATTAATAATAAAAAAACAATTAATCATGCTTAAAAACATCAGTTAGAAATATTATCTTTTGTTAATAGGATATTAATGTAGATCACGATCACAAATACCAGCCATTAGAACCATTGGATTAATATTGAGTAGCACATATTGACCCCCGTCAATTATTTCCTCATGAGATCGGGGACAATGACCTCGTTTCTTTTTTGAGGACTCTGTAACAGCCGCTTTCTTTGTGAAGAAATGTTACAGATTCCTTATTTTGGCCAATCGGCCTTTTTGATTCCTAAGAGGTTACATATGAGCAATCCAGCAGAGAAAAACCAAAAGGTAACGATAGGTGCATACATTGCCCTAGCGTTCGCTTTTGTGTTCTTTTCCGGTTTACTGCAAACCAACGAGTGGTACGGTGTATTTGATTTCAACACACTGAACGGTTCATTCGGTACAATGGCAAACACTGTCACTACAGCTGCTGACGGTGCAGTAGAAGTAACACAAACCACTATGCGCGGTACTGGCGGTAGCGGTGCACGTGACGGTTTCCTATTTGCCCTAACATTGGTTCCTACCGTAATGTTCGCATTGGGTATGATTAATGTTCTTGAGCACTACGGCGCCCTAAACGCAGCACGTAAGCTTCTAACTCCATTACTTCGCCCGCTAGTCGGTCTTCCTGGCGATACTGGACTTGCACTGATCGCTTCTCTTCAGAACACTGACTCTGGCGCATCAATGACCCGCCAGCTGCAAGAAAGCGGCCACATCAACCAGCGTGAAACCGATGTGTTTGCGATGTTCCAGTTCTCTGCCGGTGCCACCATTGTTAACTTCTTCTCTTCTGGCGCGGTATTGTTCACTCTAACCTACGCTGACGGCAGCAACGCAGTAACCTCTTCAATTGGTCTGGCTGTTGTGATCATGTTCGTGATGAAATTTGTAGGCGCGAACATCTTCCGTCTATACCTAGCTGCCACTGATAAGAAAAACAACGTTTCTACTGAGAAGGAGACCGCATAATGTCTCAAGCAACTAAAAAACCAATGGTTACTGATATCTTCGTAGAAGGCGCGAAGAAAGGCTGGGCTATCTCGACGAGCTCTACGATCCCGAACGTACTGATGGCATTCGTGATCATCAAAGTGCTTTCTCTTACTGGTGCACTTGACGCTATGGGCGTTTTGTTCTCACCTATCATGGGTATCTTCGGCCTACCAGGTGAAGCCGCCGCGGTATTGATCGGTGCGTGGATGTCGATGGGTGGTGCGGTTGGTGTGGTAATCACCCTGTTTGACAGCGGTATCCTTGACGGTAACCACATTGCTATCCTGGCTCCAGCTATCTACCTAATGGGTTCTCAGGTTCAGTACCTTGGCCGTATCCTAGGTGTTATCGGTACAGAAGGCCGCCACATCCCAGTAATGGTTGCAATTTCTGTCCTAAATGCATTCGTTGCTATGTTCGTAATGAACATCCTAGTGTAAATACCTTTAAGGGGGCATTGCCCCCTTTTTCCTGTCGCTATTCCTACCCGTACAGGGTTCTCTCAGGAGCTAATATGAGTTTCTCACTGCAAGATTACTTGGAAGAACTACGCCCGCTAATCGATGTCGACTGCGGTACGCTAACCAAAGAAGGCATTGAAGTTATTGCCAACCAGATGGAACAAAAATACGTTGATCTGGGCTGGAACGTGAAGCGTGTTGATTGTGGCATCGCCGGAACAGGCCTTGAAGTGCGCAATAAGCCAGATGCTGAACACATTGACGTAATGCTTATTGGCCACATGGACACCGTTTTCCCTGTTGGCACCGTAGCTGCTCGCCCAATGACGTTTGATGAAAAGCGTGCCTACGGCCCTGGTGTCTCTGACATGAAATCTGGCCTGCTAAACGTTGTTTACACCCTGCGTGACATGGATCAGGAAACACTAGATAAACTGTCTATCTGTGTATGCATGAACCCAGACGAAGAAATTGGTTCGCTGCACTCGGAAGAATGGCTAAAGAGCGTTGCCGTTAATGCTAAAAATGTACTGGTTGCTGAAGCAGCCCGTGCTGATGGCTCTTTGGTTAAAGCCCGTAAGGGTATGGCTCGCTACCGCCTGACATTTGCTGGTAAAGCCGCACACGCTGGTAACGAACCACAAAATGGCCGCAGTGCAATCACTGAGATGGCAAACTGGATCTTGGCTATCAACAATCTAACCAATTTCGAAAGCGGCACAACGCTTAACGTGGGCGTGGTTAAAGGTGGTGCCGGTGCCAATATCGTTCCTGATCACGCAGAAGCTGTGGTGGATGTGCGTTTCTGGGACAACGACGAATACGCAGATGCCGACGCTAAGATCCGTGCAATGGCTGAAACGCCATTTGTTGACGGTGTCGCAATTACCATTGACCGCGAAGCACACAAACCATCTATGGTTCCTTCAGAGAAAACAGAGTCTTTGATGGCGTTGGTAGAAGAAGCAGGCCAAGAAGTGGGCATCAACATCACATGGCAAGAAGTCGGTGGTGGTTCCGATGCAAACCTAACGGCGGTAATGGGTATCCCTACACTGGATGGCCTTGGCCCTGCCGGTGCTGGTTTCCACAGCGCTGATGAATACCTTGAGCTTGAAACAATCGAGCCGCGTATCCAGCTACTGAAAAAAGTACTGACCAAAATCGCAGGCTAATCTAACGATAGATTACCCAGCATAAAGAAGGGCGCGCAGATGCGCCCTTTTTAATCCCCATTTATCACCTATCCTCTATCCCGATCCTTTTCATTCACCCGGTACGCTGCTAAGTATTTTTTCCGCACTTTTGCAAGGTGACGCTGAGCCAAATGTGTCTGTGCCTTCAGGGATACACTCATATCATTTCCATATAAATTCGCTGCCTATTAATAGGCTAACTAAATTTAAAACAGCGTACAATAATACTAAGCCAATCCATACAATCCGATACAAATAGCAGAACCACCCCACATAAGTAGTATTTTATATGAATGTTATTGGCGAAAATGATCTCGATCAATGACGCTGCTTCGCTTTCCTCGTATTCTCGCACCATAAGTTGCAATATAAATACACCTTTAAGGAATGCAATAATGTCGAACTTAGCAATGTTTTGTCATCAGTGCTCGATGGCCCAAACTGGCGGCTGCGGTAGCACGGGAAAAACCCAAGGCACCTGTGGTAAAGACGAAAACCTTTCTCGCCTTCAAGATATTATGATTTTCGGTCTGAAAGGCCTTTCTGCTTACCGTACCCACGCCGATGATCTGGGTGCAGATACTAAATCGGTTGATGACGTAATTGCCGAAACCCTATATTTCACACTAACTAACGTTAACTTCAGCTTTGAGCAGCACATTGCCCAATTGATGAAAATCGGTGGTGCCGGTAGCGAGATGATGTCTCGCCTGGGCGAAGCCCACCATGGCCGCCTAGGGATCCCTACCCCTGTATGCGTGCCACAAAACAAAGCTGAAGGTAAAGGCATTCTGGTTACCGGCCACGACCTTGAACTGCTTGAGCGACTGCTTATTGCAACCGAAGGTAAAGGTATCAACATCTATACCCACTCAGAGATGCTACCTGCACACGGCTATCCTGAGCTGCGCAAATACAGTCACCTAAAAGGTAACGTTGGTAAAGCTTGGTTCGACCAAAAGCAGCTATTCCAAAAGTGGAACGGTACCATTATCGTGACCACTAACTGTATTGTTCCGCCAACAGGCCGCGCAGATTATGCCGACCGTCTATACAGCTACGGTATTGTCGGCATCGATAACTGCCGCCAGCTTGAAGACGACTTCGCTCCACTGATCGAGCAGACACTGAGCCTGCCGGATATCGAAGGCTTCGACAGTGAAGACACCCTGATGACCGGCCACAACTACAAGACGATTCTTGGTTTGGCACCGCAGATCCTAGAAGCGGTCAACGAAGGCAAGATCAAGCAGTTCTTCGTCGTGGCAGGTTGTGATAAGCCAGGAAAACCAAATGATTACTTCCGTGAGTTGGCTCTGTCTATCCCTGACGATTGCATTATCCTGACCTCTTCATGCGGTAAGTTCCGTTTCAACGACCATGATTTTGGTACGGTTCCGGGTACAGAGATCCCACGCTATCTAGACCTTGGTCAGTGTAACGACAGCTATGGTGCCGTGATGATCGCGCTGGCACTGAGCGATGCGATGGGTGTTGCCGTTAACGATCTGCCGGTGAATATCGTTCTATCTTGGATGGAGCAAAAAGCGGTACTGATCCTATTGGCACTGTTCAACCTGGGTATCCAGAATATTTATCTTGGTCCTAACCCACCGGAGTTTGTTAACGAAGATATCTTTGCCTTCCTCCAGCAGCAATTTAACCTGCAGCTAACCGGTAATGCCAAAGATGACTTGGCCCGCATGCTAAACCCTCAACCGCAGCTAGACGTGGTTGAAGTGTAAATCGCACTAATGCCCTCGGGCCGGCCCTCTGCTACCCACTAGGGGTCGGCCCACCCTATTAAAAAAACCTATAAACGCAGCAACCTGTTTGCCTGTGTCGATTACCTGTACCTGTTAGCCCGATGGAGCTAGTCATGTCTACTCATCAAAAAAGCCAATCGCAGTTTGTTACCATGGACGGCAATGAAGCCGCCGCGTCTATTGCTTACCGCTGCAATGAAGTGATCGGTATCTATCCTATCACTCCATCTTCTCCGATGTCGGAAGCCTGCGAGACATGGGAATCCCAGCAAAAAGAAAATATCTGGGGCCAAGTTCCCCGAGTGATCGAAATGCAATCCGAAGGGGGAGCTGCCGGTGCCGTTCACGGTGCCTTGATGGCTGGCGCCATGTCGACCACTTTCACATCGTCTCAGGGCTTGTTGCTTAAAATCCCTAACATGTACAAAATTGCCGGGGAGCTTACCCCCTTTGTCATGCATGTTGCCGCCCGTACCCTTGCCACTCATGCATTGTCGATCTTCGGTGATCATTCGGATGTTATGGCTGTACGCCAAACAGGTTTTGCCATGTTGGCAGCAGGTAGCGTCCAGCAAGCCCATGACTTTGCACTCATTAGCCAAGCAGCAACATTAGAAAGCCGAGTGCCTTTCGTGCATTTCTTCGATGGTTTCCGCACCTCGCATGAAATCAATAAAATCAAACTGATTGATGATACGACGCTGCACACCATGGTGGACAACGAGCAGGTCAATGCCTTCCGCGAACGCGGGCTAACCCCTGATGCGCCGAGCATCCGAGGCACCGCGCAAAACCCAGACACCTTCTTCCAAGCCCGTGAAGCATCGAACCTGTTTTATCAAGCGTGTCCTGATATTGTCGCGAGCAAAATGGCCCAGTTTGCCGAACTAACCGGCCGCGAATACCGCCCGTTTGACTATTACGGCCATCCGCAAGCCAAAAGCGTTATCGTGGTGATGGGATCAGCCTCTTCAACGGTAAAACAAGCCGTTGACCACCAGCTGGCGCTTGGCCAAAAAGTCGGCGTGATCACCGTACACCTATACCGTCCATTCTCCTTAGCGCATTTGATAGAAGTGCTACCGACCTCTGTCACAAATATTGCCGTACTTGATCGCACCAAAGAGCCTGGCGCTGTGGGTGAACCGCTGTACTTAGATGTCATGGCCGCCTTGCAGCAGGCCGTTGCCAACCAACAATTCCCACATATGCCAGCCATTGTGGGTGGCCGCTATGGGCTTTCTTCCAAAGAATTCACCCCATCCCATGCCGCGGGTATTTTCAATGCCATGCGTGAACAGCAACTCAAGCATTCATTTACCGTGGGGATCGTCGACGATATCACCCATTTATCACTGCCGCTGCCAATCTCTATCGATGTAGAGCCCGCAAGCCGTTTGCGTGCATTGTTCTATGGTATTGGTGCCGACGGTACGGTCAGCGCTAATAAAAACACCATCAAGATCCTCGGTGAAAATACCCCTCTTCACACCCAGGGGTACTTTGTCTATGATTCAAAGAAATCAGGTGGCATCACTACCTCGCACCTGCGCATCGATCCCCAGCCAGTTGAAGCCCCCTACCTGATTGAACAAGCAGACTTTATTGCCTGCCATCAGTTCCAGTTCATCAACAAATTGGAAATGTTCGAAAAGGCCGCGCCTAAAGCCACCCTGCTTCTCAACAGCCCGCACGATGCCGATACCATATGGCAGCACCTGCCGCGTGAAGTCCAGCAGGTCATCATAGGCCGTCAGCTAAAACTGTATGTCATCGATGCAGTCAAACTCGCCCGCGACCTTGGCCTGAAAAACCGCATCAACACCATCATGCAAGCGGGATTTTTTGCCCTTAGCAACTTAATGCCACTTGAAGAGGCACTCGGGCAATTAAAGGCAGCCATTGAGAAAAGTTACAGCAAACGTGGGCCAGCCATTGTTGAGGCTAACCATGCTGCAGTTGATGCCGCCGTCGAACATATTCAGGTTGTCGCTATTCCAGATGACGTCACCAGTCTCTTCCGTCGTCCGCCAGTAGTGAGCGAAAACGCGCCAGAATTAGTCAAACGTGTCAGCGCGATGATGATGGCTGATAAAGGTGATCAACTGCCTGTCAGCGCCTTCCCAGTAGACGGCTGCTGGCCGACGGCCACAACCCAATGGGAAAAACGCAACATTGCGCAGGAAGTACCTGTCTGGGAAGAAGATCTGTGTACCCAATGTAATATCTGTACCTTAGTGTGCCCGCATGCCGCCATCAGAGCTAAGACAGTCGCCCCCGGTGAACTTAGCGATGCGCCTGACGGTTTCAAGCATACCGACTACAAGCAGCGCGACTTCAAAGGCCAGGCCTATACCTTGCAGGTGTCGCCAATGGATTGTACCGGTTGTAACCTGTGCACCACGGCGTGTCCGGCCAGTGACAAGGACAACCCGGCCCGCAAGGCCATCAATATGGTACCCAAGCAACAAGTCATTGAGCAGCAAAACACAAACTATGAGTACTTCCTGCAACTGCCTGAAGTGGAGCGCATTGATATCAAACGTATCGATGCCCGTACCAGTCAGCTTCTACAGCCATTGTTCGAATACTCTGGTGCCTGCTCGGGTTGCGGCGAGACATCCTATGTCAAATTGCTTACCCAGCTATTCGGTGACCGCTTACTGATCGCCAATGCAACCGGCTGTTCATCGATTTATGGCGGTAACCTGCCGACCACACCTTATGCGATTAACAGTGATGGTCGAGGCCCTGCTTGGGCTAACTCGCTGTTCGAAGACAATGCCGAGTTCGGCTTGGGTATGCGCTTGGCATTAGACAGCAAACGCCACCATGCCCTGTCATTGCTTGATACTGCGCGCGATATTATTCCGGCAGAGTTAATTGAACAAATCCGCGAGGATGCCTTCGATAACAGCGAAACAGCTGTCGTGCGCCAACGTGGCAACCTTACCCGTCTGCGTGCCGCACTGCCTTACTCTATGCGCCAGCTAGATATTTGTGCCGACGACTTGGTGGCGAAAAGCAATTGGATTGTCGGGGGTGACGGTTGGGCTTATGACATTGGCTATGGCGGCCTGGATCATGTGCTTGCTGGGGGTGATAACGTCAACGTTCTGGTAATGGATACCCAAGGTTACTCCAACACCGGTGGCCAGCAATCCAAAGCCACACCGACCGGCGCCGTCGCCAAGTTTGCAACCCAAGGCAAAACCAGCCAGGGCAAAGATTTGGCGCTCAATATGATGATGCACGGCAACATCTATATCGCCAAGATCGCGCTGGGTGCCAATATGAACCAAACCATCAAAGCCCTTCAGGAAGCAGAAGCCTATCCGGGGCCATCCTTGGTGATCGCCTACTCACCTTGCATTACCCATGGTTTTGACATGGCTGAAGGTGTTGAGCATCAACAACTGTTAGTCGACTCCGGTCTATGGCCATTGTTCCGCTTTGATCCGCGCCGGATTGCCAAAGGACGCGCAGCATTGCAGATGGACTCGAAGCCAGCGAAAAAAGACATCGAGGAGCTGATCGGCCGTGAAGCGCGCTTCACCCAGATCAAACGCAGGGATCCGGCACGCTATGAGCAGAACCTCAACCGCCTTCGCCAACAGGTCAGCCACAAGCAACAGCTACTTGAACAGCTCGCCCAGTGGAAACCAGAGCAAGACGCGAACAAGTAACCAATACAGAATTATTAGTAAACCCAAAGCTCACAAAGCGGCTGGCCAGACAATTTTACCGTTTGAAGCCAGCCTGCACCAAACGCTAGGAGACATAAAAAATGGCTAACATCGGTATTTTTTTCGGTAGCGATACCGGCAACACTGAAAAAGTCGCAGAGAGAATCGCAGCGAAACTGGCATTAGACCCTCAGGATATCGCAGGTAACAGTAGTGACATTTTTGATGATTATGATCTACTTATTCTTGGCACACCAACGGCTAACTACGGTGAAATGCAGCCTGACTGGGACTATTTTGTACCGGAAATGGAAGATGCCGATCTAAACGGTAAAAAAGTGGCGCTATTTGGCCTTGGCGATCAGGTGGATTACCCTGATAGTTTCCTTGATGCCATGGGCGAGCTAGCAGAAATGGTTGAAGAAGCCGGTGGTGAGCTAATCGGCGAATGGCCTACTGATGGCTATGAGTTTAATGATTCACGAGCCGTAAAAGACGGGAAGTTTATCGGTCTGGCACTGGATGAAGACCGCCAGCCTGAGCTTACCGATGATCGAATCGCAACATGGCTTACAACCCTAGGCCTGTAGAACTGCGTTCGAAATGAAGCTGAAATAGTAAGGGCTGCCAATGCAGCCCTTTGTTTAATCCTATCTTTCAGCGTCTTAGTCAATAATGAGCAAAAGAGGTTATTTAACGTAAGCTACTGCTGTAAAGAAGATGAAGACGTATCAACCTGCTCGCCACGACGCAAACAGTCAAACTTGAATTTTAGTGTTTGAAATGGACGCCGCCATACCAATTTAGGCAGAGCCCAACGCGACACATGGTTAAAATGTAAGCGTTTTGCCGGTTGATAGCAGTTGCTCTTACACTGGCTACAGTTAGGCTTTTCATTGCCAAGACGACATTTTTGTACGCGGTGTTCGACATATTCAATTAACCCTTCGCATTCAGGGCACATGATGGCACCACGGTGCAGCGTTTTACAATAAAGGCGAATCATCGCCTTTGCGGTATCCAACTCACGCTGCTGTCGAGCTGGACCAGAAGTTTGAACGATCATAGTGTCGCTATTATCCACTGCCGTGACTGCATTTATATGATCTCGATCAATTCAGGCTGGCGAACCAAACAATCACCAGTCTAAAACGAACTTAACTAGCACAATAACCTGTTCTTCGGCATTTCGCTCGAGTTCTAAGCACCGATCGCCGTTTTAGCAAGATAAGCCTCAGCTTTGGCAATCGTCAGGTCCAATACCCGCTCTATTTCTCGGCACTCTTCGACGGATACTGGCTCATTGTGTTTGAATTTCGTCTCTGCCGCACCGCAGCAACTTTGCAGCGGTTGCGCGCTCAAATTTGCCGCCACGCCCTTCAATGCATGGACAATATTCAGTGCATGAGCTTGCTGTCCCGGCTCTGACACTGCCGCAACCAACACCTGCCCCTTACCTACATTATCCTCAATGAAGATCTCCAGCAACATACACACCGTCTCTTCGTCACCGTCCATTGCTTCACGCAGTGCGTTGACATCTAACCAACTGTCTGACTCTGCCCCCTTATCAGGGCCCTTTTCCTGAACCGGCTCCGAGACTATATTTGGCTGACCTTGCAGGGGGATTTCTTGGCTGGAAGCATCTGTAGCTGATATTTCTTGGATACATGTATCTTGAACAGATACCTCTTGGGTAAGTGTATTTGTATTCTTTGGCTGTAACGCTTTGATTTTGGCACCTTCATCAAGAAAGGCTTGGATTTCCAATGCGGCAGGCGTAAAGACCAACTTTAGTAACTCACACAAATTTTCCAGCTTTTCATTATCAACCTGCGTTTTGGCTCCACGCTCAACCTGCTCGGCCAATGCATGGATCTGCTCGACGCCCAAACTGGCAGCAACCCCTTTCAGGCTATGGGATAACATCTGTACTTGATCTATATCGCCAGCTTGGAGTGCCTTTACGATTTTATGTCCATCATCAAAATGCTCATCGACAAACACCTCTAAGAGCATGATAACCATATCACGGTCGCCATCCATGGTATCAAGCAGGTAGTCACTATCGAAAATGGCCAAGGACTCAACATCGGTGGAAAGGCTCAATGTCTCAGGAGTGCTGCTGGGATGGCTCTCAAACTTGGGTTCAGCTTCGGCTTTCGGAGCAAAGCTGTCTTCATCTTTGGGCTCAAGCATAAAACTGTAACCAATACCTAACGCGGCTACCAGCGCCATAATTGAAAACACAATCAATGCGTTTCCCAGCACACCAGACTGAGCGGTCCCCATATATAAACTCGGTAGTGCCGCGACAATTAACACGATACCAATCAAGCTCTTCGTTGAACTGCGGGTCTGACTGGGAAAAGACAATCTTTTGCCTAACGTTTTTTTCATGGTCACTCCTGTCCATTACAGCCCATGACAATAAGCCACACCCGAGCCAAGGCATAAAACAAATACAAAAGTATGGAAAACTATACAAAAACTGTAGGCAAAAAAATTAGAGAGGTACAAACAAAATCAAAAATTGGCTAAAACATTAATAAAAAATGCAGCAAAAGTACGAGCAGCGAGGAAGCTGCCCGCACGATCAAGGTATTTAGCTATCGCTATTTAGCCGACGCAGCAACTGATCTTTCAGGTTTGGCGGGGTCCCCTTTAAGGTCAGTGTATCGGTATCGGCATCATAGAAAATACGCTCACCCAGTAGCATACCATCAAAGTTGATGGTTACGCCGCCACCGGAACCGACGAATTTGGTCAATTTACGCATCGCCGTTCTATCAGCTGGGAAGCTTTCCTCCAGCTCATAGCCTTGCTGTGACGTGAATTGGTAGAAATCGGTGCCGTCATCAGATTCAGGTAATTCAGCAGCCAGTTCTTTGACCGTCACTTCATCGCCAGACTGCAACTGACCGTTACAGTAGTCATAAACCTGCTTGCGGTACTCCTGCTTTTCTTCTTTATCCATGCGTGAATCGGCACAGAAGTCTTCCACCGCCTGCATCAATACCTGATTTTGCTCTTTAACATCCAGGCCGACTTCAGCCTGTAGGAAGTCGAGGAAGAAGTCCGCAATCTTACGGCCAACACGCCCTTTAATGTAAGTCAGGTAACGGTTCGAGTCCGCGTCAGTTTCCCACGACGACAAATCAATGCGGGCTACGATATCCATTTTCGACACATCAAGATAATCAGTCGCACTGATATCCAACTGCTCAGTCACCTTCATGCTGTGGCAGGTAGGTAGCAGGCCGATAAAGAGGTAATCGGTAGCTAAAGATTGGTATTCCGCAATGACTAAGGTACCAGACTCTGCAAACGGATATTTCACCAATTCAGCCTGAAGTCGCTGGGCTGATTGGTTAGAAAATGTAAGAAAGTCTAACTCGCCACGACGAGACTGTTTCAACCAATGACCAAATTCGCTATCTTCAGAGAAGTGACCAAACCCTTTTGCTCCCTTACTGCTGTATACTCGATGTAGCTCGGATACCAGTTCCTCAGTCGCGGTGTTATTATCAAGGGATTGTTTTCTAAGATGAATTTCCAATTCATCGTTTTCATTCTTGACTAATTGATGAAGAATGACGTTGGAAAGTGTGAGGCTCATAATGGAAAAATTTCAGTTAATCTAAAGTGTAGGTTATTATAAGTCGCTTTCCTTAACATTAAACAAGATTAAACAAGACTTCCTATGCCAATTACTTCAAAATACACCAATAAAAAAGTTGAACAAATCATTGATGATATGTTCGATGTATTAGAGAAGCATGATGCTTCTGCAGAACTCGCTCTGATGATCGTGGGCAACATTGCGACTAACATCATCAATGCCGATGTTCCTGCATCGCAAAGGAAAGCAATTGCAGAAAAATTTGCACACGCTCTACAGTCTTCAATCAAAGAAGACTAATCTTGTTTGCTGTGCCACAGCTATATAGGACTGGGAAACACTGACATCTATGGTCTCCAGCGGTAACAATTACAAAGACAAAGTCTCTCAGCTTATCAGCTGGGGACACTGGTTCAGTTTTTTCAATATTATCGCTGCCATGCTGTTGGGATCGCGGTATATTGCCCATTCCGAGTGGCCAGCGTCTCTGGTTGGCCAATTTTACCTGCTGCTTAGCTGGGTTGGCCATTTTGGCTTTTTAGTATTTGGCTTTTACATCCTGATACTCTTCCCTGCCAGTTTCCTAATCCCATCGCAACGCTTGATGCGGCTTTTTGCCGTGTTGGTGGCCACCACTGGCCTGACTGCATTGCTGCTCGACACCCATGCTTACGAAACGCTAGAGCTTCACTTGAGTCCTCTGGTCTGGGATCTGCTGCTAAGCGGAGAACGAACCGAGCTCAATGCCCGCTGGCAATATCTGTTTATTACCGTACCGGTGATATTCCTGCTCCAACTCGTGCTTTCTGAGTGGCTGTGGCGCAAACTCAGAAAACTTACCCGCAAACATGTTGGGGTACCTATCGCAACGGTCTTTGGGATCTGCTTTATCAGCAGTCATTTGCTGTACATCTGGGCGGATGCCAATTTGTACCGTCCCATTACCGCGCAGCGATCTAATTTCCCGCTGTCCTACCCAATGACAGCGAAAACCTTCATGGAAAAGCATGGCCTGCTTGACCGTGAAGAATATGCCGAACGCCTCAATGCCCAAGGGGTGGAAACCAGTGAACAGCTGCGCTATCCCCTGCAAAAAATGGCATTCAACGACCCAGGCACAGGCAAAAACCTGCTAGTCATAGTGATTGATGGGCTGCGAAGCGATATGGTCGAAGCAGAAACTATGCCTTACCTGTCGGCTTTTGCCACCCAAAATATCGATTTCGAGAACCACTACAGCAGTAGCAACGAAAATACGGCAGGTATTTTTGGCCTGTTTTACGGTTTGCCAAGCAGTTATATCAACAGTGCCCGCTCGAGCAATACCAAACCACTGCTCATCAGCACACTTGAAAAACGCGGATACCAATTCGGCTTATTCGGCGGCGATAACCTCAGTCAAGATCCAATTTATACCGAAGCGATCTTCAACGGCCTTGCGCTGGAGGAAATAACCGGCACCAGTCAAGATGCAGAAGCGGTGGATAACTGGGCTTCATGGCTTGAGTCTGAAAAGACCAATTCGCCATGGTTTAGCTATATAGAGCTAACCTCAGTACAAAACTTTGAGGAAGGCGGTGATTACTCACCAAAATTTGAACCGTCTTTGGGCTCAAATAATGTCTCGGGCCAAAACACGAATTTGATATTGAAAAACAGCTACCGTAACGCAGCCCACTTTATTGATGAGCAGCTGATCCGTATTTTTGACCAGTTGGTCAGCCAGCAACTAATGGATGACACCATTGTCATCATTACGGCCAATCACGGAACGGAATTCAACGAAACCGGTAGCAATAGCTGGGGTGCCAACAGTAACTACAGCCAATACCAATTAAAAGTGCCACTCGTGATCCATTGGCCAGGCAGTGTCTCATCAGTAAGCGATAGGCTAACCAGCCACCTCGATATCGCGCCAACGCTGATGGAGTCGCTTCTAAATACCACCACGCCTGCGACTGCCTACAGCAGTGGGAACAGCTTGTTTAGCAATTCGACCAAGCGTCGCTGGATTTTGGCAGGTAATGAGAAAGATATCGTGATGATCCAGCCTGAGTCCACCACCGTGATCGATAAATACGGTAACTACCTGGTGTATAATCAAGACTATAAGCGGTTGGATTCAGCTAAGCCTAAACTCTCCACACTGATGCAAGCAATGCACGAGATGAAACGCTTTTACAAAACTGACTAATCACAGATCAACAAATGAAGAGGGCAGCCATTGGCTGCCCTTTTTGGTATTCGCGGTTGTTAGCAATTCATACCGATCTGGATAATACCAATCTGGATAAGTAGTTGATCAAGTATTTATGTAGGTTGGTATCATTATAAGTAATCGTTATTGTCGGCATAGCATTGCTCGTAGCCATCCTGCCAGCCATAAGCATATTTAACCTCGACCTCCATTCTTTCGGGATCTTGGCGAAACCCCTCCAAATGCTTCGCCGGTTCATTCGTGCGGCTATAACACCCATCTTGGTAGCCATCAAGATATGGCCGGGTAAAGCCCAATTCGGATAACCTTTCATGCCGGGTATCTGCACAACCGACAAGTATCGAGACAATGAAAGCGATACCCACATACTTTGGTGAATAAGTCATAAACATCCGTATATGAATATAAACACCTAAAATGTAGCGGAGCATACCTTTCTGGCCTGTCTTAGATCCGATACTTCCGCTATCTTATATCTCAAAGCAGTGTATTAAGGACAATAACATGAGTAAGACCGTCTTAATAACCGGGGCAAACCGTGGTGTGGGATTGGCACTCACCGTGGCCTACCTAGAGGCTGGCTGGCAGGTGTATGCCTGCTGCCGTGATATTGCCAGCGCAAGTGAGCTGACCCGCCGGCAAAACATATTTCCTCACCTAACCATCGTAGAGCTGGATGTCACCGACCATGAAGCGATTTTGCACCTAGCGCAATCACTGGAAGCCACTAACCTGGATCTCCTTATTAATAACGCCGGGTATTACGGCCCCAAAGGATACGGCTTTGGGAACACCGATGCCGATGAATGGCGGAGAGTGTTTGAAATCAATACGATTTCACCATTAAAAATTACCGAGGCTTTTTATCCCCAACTCAAACAAGGCTCGCCCGGTGTCATTGCTTGTCTCTCCTCAAAAGTTGGCAGCATGGCCGAAAATACCAGTGGCGGTGGCTATATCTACCGCTCCTCCAAGGCTGCACTCAACTCTGTGGTCAAGAGCCTGTCCAACGATCTGTTACCTGAAGGTATTATTGCGGTTGCCCTTCATCCAGGCTGGGTACAAACCGAAATGGGCGGACCCAATGCCAAAATATCTGCACCCATAGCTGCAAAAGGGATCAAGCAGGTTATAGACAACCTAACTGTAGCCGACTCTGGATTATTTATGGACTACCAAGGTAACTATTTACCATGGTAAGACTTAGGGTCGCTTAGCCCCACATCTACTCTCCGATAAGGCTTAAACCTCCCTCTGGCACTCTCCATAAAGGCACGGCGTTTGACATCAGGGTTGGCTGGGGGCGCGACCGCATGCTGCTGATTAAACTTCTGATTGAAGAAGGTTTTGATGCGTTCGGCTTCGCCAACGGCTTTATTCATGCTGACTACAACCGAGGTCACTTTACCAGCTGGTCATACTCGTAATCCCACCCTCTCTGTGCTTGTATAAGAGTACAGGGAGGTGATTATGAAAAAATTTTTATTATCAATAGGCTTAGTAGTATTAATGACAGGCTGCGTCGGTAAAGCAGACTCCTATTACAGCTGGATTAACTTTGGGTTTATAGAAAGTTATGAATTGCCCGACAGTGTGGCAGCGGTTGAAGGGTACGATATAAAAGCGTCCATTAGAGTTCTCTATGATTTGACTGGCTTAGACAGTGCCAAGCAAGAAGACAGACTTTGGATATTAAAAAAGAAATACCATAATGAATGCGCTGATATTGAAATCGTCAATGAGATCTTTGTGCCTCCAAGAACGCAAGCTCTGGATGAAAACGGTATATATAAAATGGACGTAAAATGTCTTTAAAAAATGGGGGCGTGATAGCCCCCTTATTGGAGATGCAAACTACGCTGCAATGCCAAGACGATTTTTCGTCTTGATGTATTTTTTGACGAACTCATCACGGACGATATCGTCCTCGGTAAACTCAATAATGCCGACATCAAACTCTTCGGCCATCATCTGTAGTTTCAAGTAAAGGCAAATCATTTCCTAGCGAGTCAAAGCAGTCCAGTGTATCTATAAGGCTTGTTCAGATAGCTATAAACTCAACTACAACACCCCCTCCGGCTTTTTTCTGCTCCTAGGGCTTCCATTCTTTGTAAGCGGGTAATTCTACCCACCTAGCTATTGAAGGGCCCTTTGCTATAGGGCAGCAGATCGCTGATATCACAGCCC